>NZ_JBDIVF010000001.1:497341-1032786 GCF_039631355.1 Uliginosibacterium paludis
TGGAGCGGGAGACGAGTCTCGAACTCGCGACCTCAACCTTGGCAAGGTTGCGCTCTACCAACTGAGCTACTCCCGCATCAGGAGCCGTGCATTTTAATGCTTTATGGCCCGCTGTCAAGAAGATTTTCTAGGCTTCGTCGAGGACTGCCAGCGCCCGCCGCATGTAGTAGACCATGGACCAGAGCGTCAGCACGACGGCCACCAGCATCAGCAGGCTACCGATCCGGTAGATGGGCAGCCCAAGCAGGTCGTCGTAGTACAGCAGCATGGGAATGGCCACCATCTGCGCAGTCGTCTTGAGCTTGCCGATGAAGGACACGGCCACACTCTTGGTCTTGCCGAGCTGAGCCATCCACTCACGCAATGCGGAGATGGTCAGCTCACGACCGATGATGATGAAGGCGAGCACGGCATTGCAACGATCCAGATTGACCAGCAGGACCAGCGCGGCGCAGACCATGAGCTTGTCGGCAACCGGATCGAGGAAGGCGCCGAACGCGGAGGTCAGCCCGAGCCGGCGGGCCAGCCAGCCATCGAACCAGTCGGTGATCGCGGCCACGATGAAGAGCACGCAGGCCACCAGATTCTGGTTCGGCAGGGACAACACATCCTGCGGGATATAGAAGACCGCCAGCACCAGCGGGATCATCAGGATGCGCGCCCAGGTCAGGGCGTTGGGAAGATTGAAATTCATTGATTGTCCGGACACTCATCAGGGCACCGCTTCACGCGGGCTTCCTAATGCAGGGCGTTGTGGATTTGCTCGGCGATTTTACGATTGATCCCCTCGACGCGGCACAAATCTTCGACAGTCGCCTCACGCACACCCGCCAGACCGCCGAAGGTTTCGATCAGCTTCTTGCGCCGCGTCGGGCCAATGCCGGGAATATCCTCAAGGCGGGAGCTCAGCCGCGTCTTGCTGCGCTTGGCGCGCATCCCGGTGATGGCGAAACGGTGCGCCTCGTCGCGCACGATCTGGATGAGATGCAGAGCCGGATGCTCGCCCCCCAGCGCCAGGCCCTCCCGGCCATCCGGCCAGATCAGCTGCTCCAGCCCGGCCTTGCGTTCCTCTCCCTTGGCGACCCCCACCATCGCGATGCTGGTGAGCCCCAGTTCGGTGAGCACTTCCCAGGCCACACCAACCTGCCCTTTGCCGCCGTCGATGAGGATCAGATCCGGCCGCACGCCCTCGCCGGCCGCAACCTTTTCGTAGCGCCGTGTCAGTGCCTGACGCATGGCGGCGTAATCATCGCCCGGGGTAATGCCATTGATGTTGAAGCGACGGTATTCGGACTTCTTCATGCCGGCACCTTCCCACACGACGCAGGAGGCCTGCGTCGCCTCACCCTGGGTATGCGAAATGTCGAAGCACTCGATGCGGTTCGGCCGCTCGGGCAGCTCGAGTGCAGCCTGCAAGGCCTCGAGCTGACTCTCGGCCCGCCCGGTTTCACGCAAGCGCGTTTCGATCGCAAGCCGGGCATTGACCTGAGCCATTTCCACCCATGCCTTCTCGGCCTGGAAACGCGCATTGGCCACAATGGGCGGACGCTCCAGCACATCCTCCAGAATCAGTTTGACTGCGTCGACATCTGCCCCTTCGATGATCAGCTTCGCAGGCGCGGGATGCAGGCGATAGTGCTGATCAACATAGGCCAGCAGCGCGTCGGCGGTGCCAAGCCCTTCCCCCGCGCTCGGAAACTGGGCCCGGTCGCCCAGATGGCGCCCGCCCCTGACCATGGCCAGATTCACACAGACCTGGCCGCCTCCGGAGTCCGCCACCAGGATGTCGACGTCCTCGTCCTTGCCGGAATCCACGAACTGCTTGTGCAGCACGGTCTGCAGCGCGCGGATCTGGTCGCGGAAGATTGCCGCCTGCTCGAAGGCAAAGGCGTCGGACGCCTCCTGCATGCGTGCCGTCAGGCTGTCGATGACATCGGAATGACGGCCCTCGAGAAACAGTGTCGCGAGCTTCACGTCCCGGCCGTAGCCTTCTGCATCGATCATGTCGACACAAGGCCCGGAACAGCGCTTGATCTGGTAGAGCAGGCAGGGACGGGAGCGATTGTTGAAGACGCTGTTCTCGCAGGTCCGCAACAGGAAAAGCCGCTGCAGCAACTGGATGCTCTCACGCGCCGCCCAGCTGGACGGAAACGGGCCGAAGTAGCGCACGCCTTTTTCAAATGCGCCGCGGTAATAGGCCAGACGCGGCGACGCGTCACCCGTAATGGCAATGTAGGGATAGCTCTTGTCGTCGCGGAACAGGATGTTGTAGCGCGGCTTGAGCGTCTTGATGAGATTGTTTTCGAGGATCAGCGCTTCGGCTTCAGAGCGCACCGCGGTCGTATCGACCCGCACGATCTGCTGCACCATGAGCGCGATGCGCGGGCTCGGATGATTTTTCTGGAAGTAGCTCGAAACGCGCCGCTTGAGGTTCTTGGCCTTGCCGACATAGAGCACCTCGTCGTCCGCGCCGATCATGCGATAGACGCCCGGTGCTTCGGTCAGCGATCGCAGGAAAGGCTTGTAATCGAAACTCACGTCGGATACTCCATGCTTTCATCCGGACTCAGGCTGCCGGAGCCCGGGATACTACCGCAGTCTGCCGGACGGGGCGCCGCATGTCGGGCCACGGCTTCCGCCGACCATGACCGGCGCCCTCCCGCCGACCTGTGGAAGCAGGCTGCTCGGCTCAGACGCTAGGCTTGGCGGATCTGAAGAATCAGCCGGACCTCTCCCATGCAGTCGACTCGTCACAGCCTCCCATCGTTCATCATCGTTCAGTTGCTTGCACTCGCGCTCGCCGCGTGCGGAGGCGGCGGTAGTGGTGGCAGCGAAGGCACCAGCACGACAAACCAGAGCGCCAGCTCGGTCGCCACGAGCAATGCAGCCTCATCGAGCAGCCGTACCGGCAGCAACAGCTCGGCTTCCAGCAGCAAGTCCAGCACCGGCAGCACGACCAGCAGTTCGGCCGGCAGCGTGAGCGGCGTCTCCTACACCGTCTCTCCGCAGGTCAGCAATTGCGTGGCGGGCCAGGTCAGCACCGCAGACAAGAATGCCGTACTCGCACGGATCAATGAAATCCGCAGTCGTCACGGCCTGCCTGCGGTCACTTACGACAGCTCGGACGATGCAGCGGCCGCCGCCGCCGCGCTCTACATGGTGGCCAATGGCGAGCTGACCCACACACCGGACAGCAGCGGAAGCTGCTACACCAGCGAGGCAGCACGCCTTGCCGGCAAGAGCAATCTCTACATGGCCGGCGGCAGCAATACCCGCAACATGGCCAGCGCAGACTCGGTGACCGCGTATCTGGTCGACTCGAATGTGAGCACGCTGGGGCATCGCCGCTGGGTGCTGTACCCCTTCCTCGCCTCGACCAGCTTCGGCCGGGTCGATTCCGATGACGGCAAGAGCATGGCTTCAGCACTGCGTACGATCGGTGGCGCGGCCAGCAGCGTGAGCATGACAAACGATTTCGTGGCCTATCCCTACGGCAGCTATCCGTCCAGCGACTTCTCGACAAGCTGGTATCTCTCGTTCTCGGCGATCGCGAGCAAGACCAGCGCATATGCCAATGGCAACAGTCAGGTCAGCTTCTCCGGCGCCACCATCACCGTCACGAACGCATCGGGCCAATCGCTCACGGTGAGTGACCGCATCGAGAACTACGAAGGCTATGGCCTCGCCAACTCGCTGCAATGGAAAGTGGCCGGACTGGCCAGCGGTGGCAGCTACACGGTGACCATCAACGGCGTCACCGTCAACGGCGCCAGCCGGAACTACAGCTACGGCTTCCAGCTGCAATGAGCGGACCTGCGGGGCGCAGCGGGCAGCCCCCCGGCTTGAAACTCAGACGAGCGCCTGTACCGATGCCCAGGCTTCGGTGAAGCGCTTGTCAATCGACAGTGCCTCGAGCGAGGGGTAAGCCGAAGGCTTCAGGGCGGCAATTCGAGCGGCAGACTCGGGGCGCAGCGCAGGTGTCCATCGCGCCAGCAAATCGCGGGTCAGCTCCGGCCGGTTGCAGACAAGGACCATGTCACAGCCGGCAGCATGCGCGGCGTCCGCACGCGAAACGATGTCGCCGGCAAGCGTTGCGCCTTCCATGGTGAGATCATCACTGAAGATCACGCCCTTGAAGCCCACGCGCTGGCGCAACACATCCTGCAGCCAGAACGCGGAAAAACCAGCCGGCGCCGGATCAATCCTCGAATACACCACATGTGCCGGCATCACGCCGGAGAGCGTGCTGCAGAGCGCACCGCGGTACGGCGCGATATCCTCGGCCCAGATCGTGTCGAAGTCGCGATCATCAACCGGCATCTCGACATGGGAGTCGGCCTCGGCATATCCGTGCCCGGGAAAATGCTTGCCCACGCTGCCCATACCGGCTTCGCGCATGCCACTGGCCACGGCATGGGCCAGCATGCCCGTCACATTCGCATCGCGGTGAAAAGCGCGATCCCCGACCACGCGGCTCTGTCCGAAATCGAGATCCAGAACCGGCGCGAAAGACAGATCAACCCCGTGGGCCAGCAACTCGGCCGCAAGCACATGGCCGACATCCTGCGCCGACAGGATCGCGTCACGCGGCGAAGCCGCATGCAGCTCGCCCAGCTTGCGCATGGCAGGCAAGCGCGTGAAGCCCTGCCGGAAGCGTTGCACGCGCCCCCCTTCATGATCAACCGCGACGATCAGGGCCGGAGAGCGCAAGGCATGGATCTCGCGGCACAGTGCAACGAGCTGATCCGGACTCTCGAAATTCCGCGAAAAAAGGATGACTCCGCCCACCAGCGGATGACGCAGGACCTCGCGCTCGGCATCCGTCAGGACAAAGCCGGCCACATCGCACATGACCGGGCCAAGCGGCAAGGAAATCACACTGTCATTCATCGAACGGACTCCAGGAGAGCAAAGGCGATGACGTGCTCCCGCTCGTCACTGAGCGAAAGGTGGGCCCGCAAGCCGAGCCCCTCCAGATGAGCGGCCAGCGCCTCGCCGAAAACATAGAAAGGTTTGCCCAGCGCATCGTGGCTGACGCCGATGGCCGCCAGCGTGGCAGGCGGCCGCAATCCGGTGCCAAGAGCCTTGGAGAAGGCCTCCTTGGCGGCGAAGCGTTTGGCGAGAAAGCGCTCCGGCTCCCGCACTCCCCCAAAACCGGCGAGTTCATCAGGATGCAGGATGCGTTCGGCAAAACGGACGCCGTGCCGTGCGAGCGAATCACGCATGCGCGCGACGGTGACGATGTCGGTTCCGATGCCGTAGATCATCATGCTGCTCAGCGGCGCTGATCCGCTTCCCGCATCAGACGCTTCATTTCCGCAACCGCCTCGCGCAGGCCGACGAACACGGCGCGGCTGACGATCGCATGGCCGATATGCAGTTCGCGGACATCAGGCAGGGCGGCAACGGGCTGAACGTTGAAATAGTTGAGCGCATGGCCTGCGTTGAAGCGCATGCCGAGCCCGACGATCGCACGACCTGCTGCGGCAATCTTGTCGAGCTCCTCCAGCACCGCCGGACTGCGCGCATCCCGCCCCTTGGTGTGGAAAGCCGCGGCATAAGGTCCCGTGTGGATTTCGCAGACGCTGGCACCGATGCGCGCGGCCGCTTCGACCTGGGCAATGTCCGGGTCGATGAAAACGCTGGTCATGATGCCGGCATCGGCCAGGCGCTGGATCGAGCGCTTGAGTTCAGCCTCCTGCGCCAGAATGTTCAGCCCGCCCTCCGTCGTCACTTCCTGGCGGCCCTCAGGCACCAGCATGGCCATCTCGGGACGGATCTGGCAGGCAATGCCGACCATCTCTTCTGTCGCTGCCATTTCGAGATTCAGCTTGATGTGCGTGAGCTCGCGCAGACGTCTCACGTCATGATCCTGGATGTGCCGGCGATCCTCGCGGAGATGCACGGTAATCCCGTCGGCACCGCCGAGATGCGCCTCGACCGCCGCCCAGACGGGATCAGGTTCATAGGTGCGGCGCGCCTGGCGAATGGTGGCCACGTGGTCGATATTGACGCCCAGTTCGATCATGCCTGTTTCCTTGTTTCAGAGAGCCTGAAGCTCCATCAGGATGCGGCGCGACTCCAGCGCCTGCCCTCCCAGATGGTAATGGATCAACCGCCGCATGAGCCCCTTTGCATGACTCAGGATTTCGGCTGAAGAAAAATCGCCTGCCGCCATGGCCAGCAGTACATGCCCGGGCAGCACGACGAGGTCTGCAGGGACTGAAGCCATGGGCGGGGCCTCGATCAGGCCGCGTTCAAGCACGAAGAGATAGTCGCTCCCTGCGTGGATCGCCTCGCCCGAGTCGGCATCATGAGTCAGGGTTGGCGCGTAGCCGAGTTCGCGCAAAAGATCGAGTTCGAAAGCGCGCAACAAGGGTTCATGAGCCAGACCGGCGGCCAAACGCGCGAGCGTGCCGGCATAGGCATCGAACAAGGCAGGATGGGCGTCCTCGCGCGGCAGGAGGCGCAGCAGCAGTTCGTTGAGATAGTAGCCGCAGAGCAGACCGACTCCGCCCAGAAGGGGCTGCCCGCCTTGCCAGGCGGCACTGTGCAGATTCTTCACCTCGGCCTTGCCCGACCATGTCAGCTCGAGCGGCTGAAAGGCCATCAGTGCGCCACGCAAGACGGACCCCTGCCTGCGCGCGCCCTTGGCCACCATCGGCACCCGACCGAAATCGCGCGAGAAGATCTCGACGATGAGGCTCGTCTCCCGCCAGGGGTAGCTGTGCAGGAGAAAGCCGGTTTCGTTATCGATACGTGCGCGACCGCTCATCTCAATGCGAGCAAGGAATCCGCCTCAGTCGTATCCCAGGGACTTGAGCGCACGCTCGTCATCTGCCCAGCCGCTCTTCACCTTGACCCAGGTTTCGAGATAGACCTTGCCGTCGAAGAGCTTCTCGAGCTCGACGCGCGCCTCGCTGGAGATCCGCTTCAGACGCTCGCCGCCCTTGCCTATCACGATGCCCTTGTGCCCGGCCTTGTCGACAATGATCGCGGCAAAGATGCGGCGCAGATGACCTTCCACCTCGAACTTCTCGATCTCGACGGTCATGCCATAGGGCAATTCCTCGCCCAGCAGGCGAAAAAGCTTTTCCCGCAGGAACTCGGCCGCCAGAAAACGCTCGCTGCGATCGGTAATGTCATCCTCGCCGAAGAGCGCCTCACCCTCGGGCAGATACTTGCCGACCGCGCGCAGCAACTGATCCACGTTCTGGCCGCGCTCGGCACTGACCGGCACGATTTCCGCAAACGGAAACTCGGTCGCCATCTGCTGCATGAAGGGCAGAAGCTTGCCCTTGTCCTCTTCGAGATCAACCTTGTTGAGGACCAGCACCACTCGCGCATCCTGCGGCAGCATGGCCATGACCTTGCGGTCGTCCGGACCGAAACGCCCGGCTTCGATCAGGAACATGACCACATCAACCTCGTTGAGGACCTGCCCCACCGTGCGGTTCATGCTCGCATTGAGCGCGTTGCGGTGATGCGTCTGGAAACCGGGCGTATCGACGAACACAAACTGCTGTGAGCCCTCGGTCAGAACACCGGTGATGCGGTGCCGAGTCGTCTGCGCCTTGCGCGAAACGATGCTGATCTTCTGACCGACCAGGCGATTGAGCAGCGTGGATTTGCCTACATTGGGACGACCGACGATGGCCACCAGGCCGGTATGCGTGATGGTTTCGCTCATGATTTTTCCAGTTCCTGCAAGGCCGTGCGGGCAGCCATCTGCTCTGCAATGCGTCGGCTGGTGCCGACACCAAGGGTATTCAGGGACAAGCCTTCCAGCACACAGCGAACCTCGAATTCGCGTGCATGAGCTTCGCCCCGCTCGGCCACCATTTCATAGCGCGGCAAAGGCAAGCGCCGCGCCTGCATCACTTCCTGGAGCGCGGTTTTCGGGTCCTTGAAGGATCCTGCGGGGTCAACGGCGGCCAGCTTGTCACGGTAGAGCCTGGCAATGACATCGCGAATCGCCTCGAAGCCGCCATCCAGATAGATCGCGCCAAATACCGCCTCGAGCGCATCGGCGAGAATGGAAGGCCGCTGACGACCGCCACTGCGGTGCTCCCCCTCGCCCAACAGGAGGAAGCTTCCCAGATCGAGGCTGAGGGCGATCGCATGCAGGGCATCCTGCTTGACGAACTGAGCCCGCAAACGCGAGAGATCCCCCTCCCGCGAATCCGGAAACTGCACGAACAAGAGCATCGAGACCACCATGTCCACGATGCTGTCACCCAGAAATTCAAGCCGTTCGTTGTGATCCGCCGCATAGCTGGAATGCGTCAGGGCCTGGCGCAGAAGCTCCGGACGGGCAAAACGGTAAGCCAGGGCTGATTCCAGCCCTGCGGTTTTCGACAGGCTCAATTCGAGGACACTTCAAAATCGAAATAGAGCCCAGCATTGCCGAACAGGGGGACTTCGCGGCGATAGGACACATGCATGGAGGCCTTGCCGGCATCCTTCTCAACCACGATCGTCTGAGCATCCACGCTCTTGATGTCGTCGATATCGGCAAAGCGCTGGAAAGCCGTGCGGAACTGCGACAAGGGGGCACCGGGGTCAGTGCTGGACAAGACTTTGGTAAACGCGCCCTTGACTGCAAAGTACTCGGTATAGACAGGAACCAGCCTCAAGCCGAGAACCAGGACGGCCATAGCGACCACGCCCAGGATCAAGGTTGAAATCAGTGACATCCCGCTTTGACGTTTCATGTCGGATTCTCCGGTCGGATCAATGGAAACTGCCGATCCGGCTGAAATCAACGCCGGACGGAGGAAGGATACGGTCAGCATGGAACCAGATGAAGAACGCCCGTCCGACAATGTTCTCGTCGGGCACAAATCCCCACACACGCGAGTCGGCACTCTGGTCCCGGTTGTCACCCATCACGAAATAATGCCCTGCGGGTACGGTACAGCGCACCCCTTCGCGTGAATGCTGACAGTTGCCAGAGAACTCGTGCGGCACGATCAGCTGCTCGGGGATGAAGGCCTGGGCGTCGCGGTTATTGAGGATGGCGTGCTTGCGGCCGTCGATGTTTTCCTCGAAACGCTGGAACACATCGAAGGATCCCGGAATCAGATAATCCCCGGCAGCAGTCGTTTCAAGTGACTTGCCGTTGATGCTGAGACGCTTGTTGATGTACTCAACCCGGTCACCTGGCAGGCCGATGACCCGCTTGATGTAGTCCTGGCGGATGTCATGCGGGTAACGGAACACCATCACGTCACCTCGCTGCGGCTGGCCGACTTCAATGACTTTCCTGTTGATGACCGGCAGACGCACGCCGTAGGCATATTTGTTCACGAGAATGAAGTCACCGACCTGAAGCGTCGGAATCATCGAGCCGGAGGGGATGCGGAAAGGCTCCAGCCAGAAAGAGCGCAGCAGGAAGATAGGCAGGATGACCGGAAAGAAACTGGCACCGTACTCGACCCACCACGGGTCAGGCGTTCCCTTCGGACGGGACTTGCGTGCCTTGAAAACGTCGTAGCACCACAAAACACCCGAGACAATGCTCAGGACAAACAGGATGAGTGCGAAATCCAAGATCTGCTCTTTTCTTAGGGGTTACTTGCCTTCGTCCGTCCGCAGCACCGCGAGGAAAGCCTCCTGCGGAATCTCGACGTTACCGACCATCTTCATGCGCTTCTTGCCTTCTTTCTGCTTTTCAAGCAGCTTCTTCTTGCGGGTAATGTCACCGCCATAACACTTGGCCAGCACGTTCTTGCGCAGCGCCTTGATCGTTTCGCGCGCAACGATGTGGGATCCGATCGCGGCCTGGACCGGTACATCAAACATCTGCCGCGGGATCAGACCACGAAGCTTTTCGGCCAGCTCCCGCCCGCGATACTGCGCGCTCGCCCGGTGCACGATCACCGACAGGGCATCGACCTTCTCGCTGGCCACCAGCACATCGAGCTTCACCACATCTGCGGGACGATACTCCTTGAAGTCGTAGTCGAGCGAAGCGTAACCACGCGACACGGACTTCAGGCGATCGAAGAAGTCCATCACCACCTCGGCCATCGGCATGTCATAAACAAGCTTCACCTGACGACCGTGGTAGTGCATGTCGACCTGACTGCCACGCTTCTGGTTGCAAAGCGTCATGACCGGGCCGAGGTAGTCCTGTGGCAGGAAAATCGTGGCGGTGATGATCGGCTCACGGATCTCCTGCATCTTGGTCACTTCGGGCAGCTTGGCCGGGTTCTCGACCTTCACCACAGCGCCGTCATTCATCACGACCTCATACACCACCGTCGGTGCGGTCGTGATGAGATCCATGTCGAACTCCCGCTCGAGACGTTCCTGCACGATTTCCATGTGCAGCAGCCCGAGAAAACCGCAGCGAAAACCGAAGCCCAGCGCCTGGGACACCTCGGGTTCATACTGCAGCGAAGCATCATTGAGCTTGAGTTTCTCCAGCGAATCGCGCAACTGGTCGTACTCGGAGGATTCGACCGGGTAGAGGCCCGCGAACACCTGCGGCTTGATTTCCTTGAAGCCTTCCAGCGCCTGGGCAGCAGGCCGGGTCGCGACCGTGATCGTATCGCCGACCTTGGCCGACTTCAGCTCCTTGATTCCGGCAATCACGAAGCCCACCTCGCCCGCATGCAAAGCGTCACGGGAGACCGATTTGGGGCTGAATACGCCGACCTGCTCACACAGGTGTTGCGCCCCGGTGCTCATGAAAAGGAGCTTGTCCTTGGGGCGCATGACGCCGTCAACAACCCGCACCAGCATGACGACGCCGACATAGTTGTCGAACCACGAATCGATGATCAGCGCCTTCAGCTCGCCGTCAGGATTGCCGCGCGGTGCCGGCACCTTGGCGACGATCATCTCGAGGATGTCATCGACCCCCATGCCCGTTTTCGCCGAACACGGAATGGCCTCGGTGGCATCGATGCCGATCACGTCCTCAACTTCCTGGCGTGCCGCTTCCGGATCCGCGGAGGGCAGATCCATCTTGTTCAGCACCGGCAGCACTTCCACGCCCAGCTCGATCGCCGTATAGCAATTGGCGACGGTCTGCGCCTCAACCCCCTGCGACGCATCCACCACCAGCAACGCGCCTTCGCAAGCCGACAGGGACCGACTGACTTCATATGAAAAGTCGACGTGCCCAGGCGTGTCGATCAGATTCAGGTTGTAGACCTTGCCGTCCTTCGCACGATACTGAAGCGCCGCGGTCTGGGCCTTGATCGTGATGCCGCGCTCGCGCTCGATATCCATCGAGTCGAGCACCTGAGCCTCCATTTCACGGTCGGAAAGCCCTCCGCAGGTATGGATAAGCCGATCGGCCAGCGTCGACTTGCCGTGGTCAATGTGGGCGATGATCGAAAAATTGCGGATGTGCTGCATGCCAGATATCAGAAAACCGTAAGTAACGACAAAAAGGGCGCCTTTGCGGCACCCTCAGCAAAATACTGAAAAAGCAGGCGATTATAGCCGAAGCCCCTTTGCCACCCTAGCGTCGCGGCAGCTTGAGGCCGACAAAGCTCTGACTGTCGCCGCGCCTAACCTGCAAGGTCAGCGGCTCGCCCTTGGGCAGCCCCAGGATCAGGCGATTGAAGAGCGCTGCGGAGCGCACCGGGAGCATCCTGCCATCCACCGTCACGGAAACGATGACATCGCCTGGCCGCAACTCGGCACGGGCTGCAACGCCGCTGGACTCCTCAATCGCCGCTCCGCCATCCAGTGCGAGCTCGCGCTTCTGATCACGTGTCAGATCCCGAACCAGCAGTCCGAGCGGACTTCCACCCTTGCGCGCCGGCTCGCTGACTGCCGGCATGACGACCTTTTCTTCAGGAAAGACGCTGACGCGGATGACGGCCTGCTGCAGACGCCGGTCGCGCCAGTAACTGAGTTTCACATCCCGATTGGGGCGAGTGGCACCGACAACCCGGGGAAGCTCGAGCGAGTTCTCGACCGCGACGCCATCAAAATTCAGGATCACGTCCCCGCTGCGCAAGCCTGCCCGGGCAGCTGGCGAATCGCCCTCGACCTGGCTGATCAACGCGCCACGGACATCCTGCAAGCCGAAGCTCCGGGCGATGTCCTGAGTCATTTCCTGAACCAGTACCCCGATCCGTCCGCGCAGCACATACCCGCGCTCGCGCAACTGAGCCTGCACATCCATGGCAACTTCGATGGGAATGGCGAAGGACACCCCCATGAAACCACCTGTGCGGCTGTAGATCTGGGAATTGATGCCGACAACCTCGCCCTTCATGTTGAAAAGCGGCCCGCCCGAGTTGCCGGGATTGATGGCCACGTCGGTCTGGATGAAGGGCACGATGCTGTCATCCGGCAGGCTTCGGCCTTTCGCGCTGACGATTCCGGCCGTCACCGAACTGTCGAAACCAAAAGGAGAGCCGATAGCCAGCACCCAGTCACCAACCCTCAAGGCCGAGGCGCGACCCAGACGCGCCTGAGGCAGGCGGGTGGCGTCAACCTTGAGCAATGCGATGTCCGTGCGTCGATCGATCCCGAGCACCGTTGCCGGAAACTCCCGCCGATCATTGAGTCTGACCATGATTTCGCTGGCGCCTTCCACCACATGCGCATTGGTCAAAATATGTCCGGACTGACTGTCAATGATGAAGCCCGACCCGACCGCACGATCATCGTCTTCCGGCGCCTCTTCCTGATCGTCCTGGGACTGCGGCAGCCAACGACGCAGCCACTCCGGCATCCGCCCCGGAGGAGACTCCCTCAAGGCCGGAGCCAGCGGTGCAGACTGCGCACGGGTCGCACTGATATTGACGACTACCGCAGCCTGCTGATCAACCAGATCGGCAAACCGTGGCAGCTCACGCCCGATCGGCAATTCCCTCGCACTCAGGGGTGCGCAACACACCAGCACGCTCAGCGCTGCGGCCCGCAGCGCGCTGCTACCGAAGCGCCCGCTCACAGGATTTCCGCAATGCGTGGGCGGGAGACGCCCCTGCTCCGCCCCAGACGGACGCCCGCGAAGGCAAGCAGAAGGCCCGCTGCAGCACCTGCAAGGCTCGCCATATCGGAGCCACCGGCCGCAAACCCGGCAATGGCCCCCAGTACCGTCCCGCACAGAGGCAGGCCATAGGCCAGCATGGCCGCACGCAGCGCCGCGCCTTCGGGAATGTCGATCAATACGCGATCGCCAGGCCTGACATTCAATTCGTTGAGGACGACAAACTCGTCACAACGCGAGTCAGCGGCATTGCCACAGCCGCCCGGTTCATTGCAACGCCCGCATCCGCCGCTGCGCTGGACTCTGACCCGCGCCACACCGGCAGCGCTCCCCACAACCACCCCGTCCGCCTGCATCTGTGCACCTTTCCCGCTCGTACCCCGCCGGCACGAAGCATTACTTTCTGCGCTGCTCGACACCCTCGGCTACGCGCTTGAGGGCCGCAACCGGGACTTCCCCCATGGCGGTCACCTGATAGCTCCCGGCCAAGCGTCGATAGATGCCGACAGCACCCGTGGAGTGTGGCATGTTTTGACTGCTCCGGCCGCTCGTGGGCTCGATGAACACGGACACGTTCGCCAGTCCATCGGAAAATGCGGCATGAATGGCCGCGGCGCCGTCAGCATGCAGCTTTCTCCGGACCAGGGAAACCTGCTTGAAGCCGGCCGGCAGCTTGCGGAAGACCCACGGAATCTCTTCCGGCGAAACACTTTCACCAGCGGCATTGATGACTCGCCATGCATCAGTCGGACTGGACCTTGCACGCAACTGCTCATGATCGAAGTCAGCGCCGGGCGCCATCTCCATGAAGGAGAACTGCTCCACGAGACCGGCGTCTCCCGTCAGCAAACGGGCCTTGAGCAACAGACCGGTCGCCGCATCGATCCAAAGCTCATGTCCATAGCGCCACTCGTCCCGCGGTGTCAGATTCACGATCCGTGCGTCACGCCCCGCGATGCGACCACTCCCGGTCAGCTTTGCATCGTAGATTTCACCGAGGGCGGCGGCCTTCGAAACCAGCCTTCCCGGCTGCCGAGCCAGAATGGCCCGATCAAGCACGATGAGCTTTTCCGCTGGCAGATAGCAGCGCACGTCCTCGTTGAACCGGATGACTTCACGCGGCGTCCCCTCGAGCGTTTCAAGACGCTCATGCTCGCCAGCGCCGTCAATCAGCCTGGCGATCCGGGAGCTCTCCGTTCTGCCCTGGCTCTGATAGACAAAGATTCCGGAGAAGCTGAGGCTTCTCGACGCCTGATTCATCTTCTGCAACCAGGAAAACGCATCCTCGGCCTGAGCCAGCGCCGAAATCAACAACCAGCCCGCAATTACCCAGCACAACCGCTTCATCAGCGCATTCCCGTCTGCTCGTCACCCACCGTCCGGATATATTGGGCCACCCCGCCGATCGGTGCGCCGATGGTAGAGGCCTGATGCGCCATGTAGTAGGCCTGCTCTCCCCCCACGACCAGTTGCACAGGTTTGGGATCGTTTGCCACAGGCGCTGCGACAGCCATCGGCCGAGCAACTTCCTGCCGGGCCGGCGCAAGCAGGGAGAAACTCATCCAAGCAGCAACCGCTACGCCCGCTACAGCCGCCGCAGCCGGCAACCACCGGTCTTTCCCTGCCGGAGCTGTACGCAGCACCTGCCTGCGCGGTGCCAGAACCGTCGGCTCGGATTCGAGCGCATCCATGATGCGGGCAGTCAAATCGACCCCCAGGCCGGTCTGCTGCGGACTGCGCAAGGCGTCCCCGATCAGCCAGAACAGCTCGCAATCCTGACGGACCGAAGCCTCACCCGCCAGTTCGCGCATGACACTGGCGCCATCCTGTTCATCCGCCTCGCCGTCCACCCAGGCTGACAATCGTTCGTTCTTCATGCTCACCACCTCTTGTCAGGAGCAACATCCAGCATCGGCCGCAAGCGCTCGGCAATAGCCTCGCGGGCCCTGAAAATCCTTGATCGCACCGTACCGATGGGACAATCCATCATCGAGGCGATTTCGTCGTAACTCAAACCTTCTATTTCCCGCAGCACGATTGCCGTGCGCAATTCCTCCGGCAGGGCCTGCATCGCTGCATTCACCGTCTCGCCGATCTGGCGGGTCTGCATCAGACGCTCCGGCGTATCGTTGTCCCGCAAAAGCTCGCCGGACTCATACTGCTCGGCATCCTCTGCCTCGACCTCGGTACTCGTGGGTGCACGACGCCCCTGCGACACCAGATAATTCTTCGCGGTATTCACCCCGATCCGGTAGAGCCACGTGTAGAACGCACTCTCCCCCCGGAAATTGGGCAGCGCACGATAGGCCTTGATAAAGGCTTCCTGGGCAACATCCTCGACCTCCGCCGGATCCCTGATCATGCGAGACAGCAGGCGCACCAGCTTGCGCTGATACTTGGACACAAGCAGACCAAAGGCCTGCTTGTCGCCGCGCTGTACCCGCTCGACCAACTGCTGATCAATCTCTCTGTCGCTCATCTACCCTCGCGCTTGCGTCGCCCGTGCGATTCTGTCAGCGCGCGAGTATAGCCGAAGCCACCGCGACCCCATGCCGCTCTGACCCGCTCCCGGGCACAAAGTTCAGCCCGAACACAGCCTGCAACAATTCCTGCATCGCACTCGCCTCTTGGCCTTGAGTCGGGCTGGGGCTAGCATTGCCCTCTTGACCACCTGATGGCGGAAGGAAGCGTTCTTGAAGCAATTCGATGTTCTGATCCTTGGCAGCGGACTCGCCGGCCAGTCCCTGGCTCTGAGACTCGCGGGTCGCCTCAAGGTAGCGCTGATTTCCAAACGCCAGATGGATGACGGCGCAAGCGCCTGGGCTCAGGGGGGGATTGCGGCCGTCATAGATCCGGCAGACTCCACCGCCTCCCACTACGAGGATACGCAGATCGCGGGAGCGCAACTGTGTGACCCGGCCGCCACGCGGTTTGTGGTCGAACACGGCGCGGACGCCATTCAGTGGTTGCGCGACCAGGGCGTTCCTTTCACGCCGGATGACACCAGCTGGGGCATGCACCTCACACGCGAAGGCGGCCACAGCCACCGGCGCATCGTGCACGTGGCCGACGCAACCGGCGCCGCAGTGCAGGAAACGCTCATTGACCGCGTCAGACATCACCCGGACATCCAGGTCTTCGAAAACCACCTGGCCGTCGATCTCATCGTCGGCCACAAGCTCGACAAGCGCGACTCTGGCTGCCTGGGCGCCTACATCCTTGATCTGGACAGCGGCCGGGTCGAGGCGTTCTCCGCCGGCCACACCGTGCTGGCGACCGGTGGCGCAGGCAAGGTGTATCTCTACACCACCAACCCTGACACTTCGACGGGAGATGGCATCGCCATGGCGTGGCGGGCCGGCTGCCGCGTCTCGAACATGGAGTTCATCCAGTTCCACCCCACCTGTCTCTACCATCCGCAAGCCAAATCCTTCCTGATTTCCGAAGCTGTCAGAGGTGAGGGAGGACTGCTACGACTGCCGGATGGCACGCGCTTCATGCCCAAGCACGACCCGCGTGCGGAACTGGCACCGCGCGACGTCGTGGCCCGGGCCATCGACTTCGAGATGAAAAAGCGCGGGATCGACAGTGTCTTTCTCGACATCTCGCACAAGAGCCCGGAGTTCCTCCGCGAACACTTTCCCACCATTTCGGCACGCTGCCTCGAGCTCGGCATCGACATCAGCAAACAGCCCATTCCGGTCGTGCCCGCCGCACACTACACCTGCGGCGGCGTACAGATCGATCTGCGCGCACGCACCGATCTGCCAGGCCTTTATGCCATTGGCGAGACCTCCTGCTCAGGTCTTCACGGCGCCAATCGTCTTGCGAGCAACTCCCTGCTGGAGTGCGTCGTGTTCAGTGAGGCAGCCGCCCGGGACATTCTCGGCACCCCCCGCAAACCCCTGAGCACCCTCCCGCCCTGGGATGAAAGCCGGGTTTCCGATGCGGACGAAGAAGTCGTCATCTCCCACAACTGGGAAGAGCTGCGCCGCTTCATGTGGGACTACGTCGGCATCGTGCGGACGAGCAAACGACTTGAGCGCGCCCAGCATCGCATCCGCCTGCTCAAGCGGGAAATCGACGAGTACTACGCGAACTTCCGGGTCAGCAACGATCTGATCGAACTGCGCAACCTGGTGACCACGGCGGACCTGATCGTGCAGAGCGCCATGCGACGCAAGGAATCTCGCGGGCTTCACTTTTCGAAGGATTACCCCCAAACAGCGAGCAAGGCCAAGCCTACCGTGCTGTCAAATCCCCATTGGCCGCGCGACTTGAAACGCTGGAATCAAAGCGCCTGAGCTTCGTCTGGCAGCTCCCAGCGCAGAAAGCGGCGCAGGGAGCGCCACGATTCAGAATCCAGTGCGCCCCGGGTCAGGGCCGCTCTCCGCCTGATGCGCGAGTTGCGCTCCACGAGCGCCAGAACAATCAGCCAGCCCAGGTCAACCGACTCGGGAAGAATGTCAACCTCAAGCTCACGCCCATCCTTCTCCAGGACTGACACACCCTGCGGCACCACCGTCAGCCGCAGTCGCCCCAGCTCACGCCCCTGACGCGAAGTCACTGCTGCGGACACCAGCGTCAGGGCACCGACCACGGCCAGCACAAGGGGACGGGTGTCCGCAAAAAACGCGCACGACACCGGCATGAGATGCGCCAGAGCAGTCAGGCTTCGGAGCAATGGCGAACGCTTCAGGGAAAAAGAAAAAGGCGCCGACATCAAAGTCCGGCGCCTTTATCGCTCCGCTTTCGCGACAGCATCTCAGATCTTGCGGAAGACCAGAGTGCTGTTGGTACCGCCAAAGCCGAAGGAGTTCGACAGGGCGTACTCGATCGACATGTTGCGTGCAGTATTCGGCACGTAATCCAGATCACAGGCCGGATCAGGGTCGTGCAGATTGATGGTCGGCGGAGCAATCTGATCGCGCAGGGCAAGAATCGTAAACACTGCCTCGATGCCGGCAGCAGCTCCCAGCAGATGGCCCGTCATCGACTTCGTCGAGCTCATCGCCAGCTTGGCTGCATGAGCACCGAAACAGCGCTTGGCCGCCAGCGTCTCGCCGATGTCGCCCAGGGGCGTCGAAGTTCCATGCGCATTCACATACTGCACCTGGTCCGCAGCAATGCCGGCATTGCGCAACGCATTGCCCATGCTGCGCGCAGCACCTTCACCGCCTTCAGCCGGAGCCGTGATGTGGTACGCATCCGAGCTCATGCCGTAGCCAACGATCTCGGCATAGATTTTCGCGCCACGGGCTTTCGCATGCTCGTACTCTTCAAGAACCAGCACGCCGGCCCCTTCCCCCAGCACGAAACCATCGCGGCCGGCATCCCAGGGGCGGCTGGCCGTTTTCGGATCATCATTGCGGGTGGACAGGGCCTTGGCAGAGCAGAATCCGCCCATGCCCAGCAGCGAAACGGTCGACTCCGCACCGCCAGCCACCATGATGTCCGCATCTCCGTACTCGATCAGGCGTGAAGCTTCGCCGATGGAGTGATTGCCCGTTGCGCAGGCGCTCACCGTCGCGAAGTTCGGGCCATGGAAACCGTAATTGATGGACAGCAGCCCGGACACCATATTGATGATCGAGCCGGGCACGAAGAAGGGCGAGATCTTGCGGGCACCGCCGGCAGCAATGGCGTTCATGGTGTCTTCGATCAGCGGCAGGCCACCGATGCCCGACCCGATGCACACGCCGATCCGCTCGGAGTTTTCCGGCTTCTCGGTGATGCCCGCGTCCTTGATTGCGTCCATCGCGGCAGCAAGCCCGTAATGGATGAAAGTATCGAAGCGCCGCGCCTCTTTCGGGGAAAGATAGGACGCGACGTCGAAATCCTTGACCTCTCCCGCAATCCGGGTAGGCAAGGTGCTGGCATCGAAACGGGTTACCCGGTCGATGCCGGAGCGACCGTTGACAATGTTGTCCCAGGCGGAAGCAACGGTATTACCTACCGGCGAGATGATTCCCAGACCGGTTACGACAACTCTGCGACGCGTCAAAGGTCACTCCTTGGTACAAATGAACGCAGGAACCGATCAGGCCTTCAGGTGGGCGCTGACGTAGTCGATCGCCTGCTGGACGCTGGTGATCTTTTCGGCTTCTTCGTCAGGAATCTCGCATTCGAATTCCTCTTCGAGCGCCATGACCAGCTCGACGGTGTCGAGAGAGTCAGCACCCAGATCGTCAACGAACGAAGACTCGTTCTTGATGTCGGCTTCGTTAGCGCCCAGTTGCTCTGCAACGATCTTGCGCACGCGCTGCTCGATGTTATCCATGAATCGCTCCTTCTTTTACAAGCGGAAAGGTAGAAAAAACCCGAATATTCTAGCAGAAACCGGCCGCAACTTCAGCCAACTTCGCCGTTCGCCATAGTATGGCCTGTCACGCCATGTACATCCCGCCATTGACGTGGATTGTGGCCCCCGTCACGTAGCTCGCGGCCGGCGAGGCCAGAAAGCTCACTACGGCAGAAATTTCTTCAGGACGACCAAGACGTCCAAGCGCAATCTGGGACTGCAGGATATCGCGTTGCGCATCCGGCAGATCGCGCGTCATGTCGGTATCGATGAAACCCGGCGCCACGCAATTGACGGTGATGCCACGACTGCCCAGCTCACGAGCCAAGGCACGCGTCATGCCCGCGACACCGGCTTTGGCGGCGGCATAGTTCGCCTGCCCCGCATTACCGGAGCTGCCGACCACCGACGTGATATTGATGATGCGACCACTGCGGGCCTTCATCATGCCGCGCATGACGAGGCGCGACATGCGGAAAACCGCCTTGAGGTTGGTCTCCATCACCGCATCCCACTCTTCGTCTTTCATGCGCATGGCAATGTTGTCACGCGTGATGCCGGCATTGTTGACCAGCACGGAAACCGCGCCGAACTCCTTCTCGATCGACGAGAGAGCCGCCTCGCAAGCCGCGCTGTCGGTCACGTCCAGAGCCATGCCGCGGCCTTTGACACCGGCCTCGGCCAGTGCTGCGTCGATGGCGGCGGCACCATCCAGAGAGGTTGCCGTACCAATCACCGTCGCCCCCATTGCGCCGATATCGAGCGCAATCGCGCGACCGATGCCCCGCGTAGCGCCGGTCACCAGCACCACCTGGTCTGCAAGAGTCTTCATTACTGTTTCCTGTGAGTTGTCTTCATTGGTACTGCGGCAACACGCGGCTGATCGCTTCTGCGTCAGTGAGCGCCTCGACGGCCAGCTCACCATTGATCCGCTTGCACAGCCCTGCCAGAACCTTGCCCGGACCGGACTCCAGCACAGCAGTAATGCCGCGGGGAGCCATGGCTTCGACCGTCTCGATCCAGCGGACCGGACTGTATGCCTGACGGACCAGCGCGTCCCGAATGGCATCCGCAGAGTGTTCGATGCGCACATCCACGTTGTTGAGAACCGCAATGGCGGGGTCGGAAAACTTGACCTTTGCGAGTGCTTCGGCAAGGCGATCTGCCGCCGGCTTCATGAGCACGCTATGGAAAGGCGCGCTGACCGGCAGCGGCACGGCACGCTTTGCACCGCGAGCCTTGCAAGCCTCCATCGCGCGCTCCACCGCAGCAGCATGTCCGGCAATCACGATCTGTACGGGTGAATTCAGGTTTGCCGCAGCAACGGACTCGCCTTGCGCCGCTTCAGCGCAGGCCTCCGCAACAAGCTCCGGCGAAAGATTGAGAATCGCGGCCATGCCGCCTACTCCGGCCGGAACAGCTTCCTGCATGGCCTGAGCGCGGAAGCGGACAAGACGAACCGCCTCGGCAAAGTCGAGCACTTCTGCAGCGACCAGCGCGGCGTACTCGCCCAGACTGTGCCCTGCCACCAGGACCGGGCGTGCTCCGCCCTGCTCAAGCCAGGCGCGCCAGACGGCGATGCCGGCCGTCAGCATGACGGGCTGCGTATTGACGGTCTGCGCCAGCGCCTCGGCCGGCCCCTCAGCCACCAGTTGCCAGAGATCCTGCCCCAGCGCATCGGATGCTTCTGCAAAGGTGGCGCGCACGACGGCATTGTCCGCAAAGGAGGCCATCATGCCGACCGACTGCGAGCCCTGACCGGGGAAAACCACCGCCAGGTTATCCAGAGACTTCATATCCTGCCTCATCAAACTAGGTTCAGAAGCGCAGCAGAACTGCACCCCAGGTAAATCCGCCACCCACGCCTTCCAGCAGCACGGTCTGGCCGCGCTGGATGCGCCCGTCTCTCACCGCCACATCAAGCGCCATCGGCACCGATGCCGCAGAGGTGTTGCCGTGCTTTTCCACGGTTGCGACCACCCGCTCATTCGGAACATGCAGCTTCTTGGCAGTCGCCTGCATGATCCGGATATTGGCCTGATGGGGGACCAGCCAGTCCAGCCCATCCAGCCCGAGCCCGGCTTGCTCCAGTACCTCGGCCCCGACTTCGGCAAGCGCCTTGACGGCAAACTTGAAAACAGCCTGACCATCCATCCGGATGAAGGGGCAGCCCACCACCGAGCCACCTGCCATCTGTGCATCAGCCGAAAGGATGGAAGTCTGGGAGCCGTCGGCATGCATCGCCGTCGAAAGAATCCCGGTCTCCTCATCCGCCACAAGCACCACTGCGCCGGCACCATCCCCGAACAGTACACAAGTCGTGCGGTCAGACCAGTCGAGAATGCGCGAGAGCTTCTCGGCACCGACCACCAGCACACGCTTGTGCGAGCCGGAGCGGATGAATTTGTCGGCGATGGTCAGCGCATAGACAAAGCCGCTGCAAACGGCCTGCACGTCGAACGCTGCCCCCCCGGCCGGTACGCCGAGTTCATGCTGAAGCAGACAGGCCGTGCTCGGAAAAATCATTTCCGGCGTCGTGGTGGCCACGATGATGAGGTCGATATCAGCAGGCTCAAGACCTGCCGCTTCAAGCGCACGGCGGGCAGCGTTCGCAGCCATGCCATGCGTGGTTTCCCCCGGCGCGGCCAGATGGCGAAAACCGATCCCCGTACGCTCCCGCACCCAAGCGTCCGAGGTGTCGATACCGCGAGCGACCAGATCATCATTGGAGACCGGAAGCCCCGGTACGTAACCACCCGTGCCTGCGATACGCGCAAAAATCATGCTGCCGTCCCCTCCGGGGATGATTCAGAAGAAGCGGCAGTGTAACCGCTCATGCGCGCCGAGATACGCTCGACCAGATCATTACGGGCAGCCTCCGCCGCACGGCGCAAGGCCCAGAGATAGGCCAGCTGGCTGGCTGAACCGTGACTCTTCACGACAACGCCACGCAGACCAAGCAGTGCCGCGCCGTTGTACCTGCCCGGATCAAACCGGCGCTTGAAGCGCTTGAGGACAGGCATGGCAATCAGCGCCACCAGCTTCGTCAGCCAGCTGCGCTTGAACTCTTCAGACAGGAAGGTGGTGATCATGTGCGCCAGCCCCTCGGCCGACTTCAGCGCCACGTTTCCGACAAATCCGTCGCAGACCACGACATCTGTCGTGCCCTTGAAAATGTCATTGCCTTCCACGTTGCCGTAGAAGTTGAGGCCGGAGGATCGGAGCAGTTCGGCAGCCTTCTTGACCACCTCATTACCCTTGATGTCCTCTTCCCCGATGTTGAGCAGCCCCACGCTCGGAGAAGCACTGTGCTCCACCGCCTCGAGCAGGAGGGAGCCCATGATCGCGAACTGCAGCAGGTGCTCTGCGCTGCAATCCACGTTCGCGCCCAGATCCAGCATGTAGGTCTGACCCTTCATGGATGGAATGATGGTCGCGATCGCCGGCCTGTCGATTCCGGGCAGCGTCTTGAGCACAAAGCGCGAAATGGCCATCAGCGCCCCGGTATTACCGGCGGAAACGGCGGCATTGGCCTCTCCCGCCTTGACCAGATCGATGGACACGCGCATGGACGAGTCCTTCTTGCCGCGCATGGCAGAAGCAGGTGCTTCGTCCATGCCGACAACCTCGGATGCAGTCCTGACAATGACCCGATCACCGAACACCGCAGCGGCTTGCTGGAAACCGGCATCGAAAATCTCCGGCAGACCAACGAGGATCACGCGCGCACGCGTGTCTTCCTCCAGAAACTGGAACGCGGCAGGGATCGTGACCGACGGGCCGTGATCTCCGCCCATGCAGTCGATTGCTAGGGTGATAGGCATCAAGAAACGGATTCAGTAGACGAGCTCAAGCAGCCACGCGACCGCTTGCGCGATACGTGAGAGCTGCCTGGGATCTGGATTACGCCGGAGCATGCCCGGCGCCACGCGGATGGATGCACGATGGTGCTACAGGGCGCGCGCCGCGACACCGGATACGCAACGCCCTGATGAAAGAGCTTATTCGCCCTTGGTCTTCAGAACCTTCTTGCCACGGTAGTAGCCGGAAGGCGAGATGTGGTGACGCAGATGAGCCTCGCCGGTGGTCGGTTCGACGGCGAGCGCCGGGGCGGTCAGGAAATCGTGTGCACGATGCATGCCGCGCTTGGAAGGCGACTTCTTGTTCTGTTGAACGGCCATTTCTTGCTCCTTGAAACTTCTTTGATCAATCGTTACGTATTACGTGCGCCCGGAGTCCTGAGACCCTTGAGCACCGCAAACGGCGAACTGTCGTCGCCATTTTCCCTTGCCACCGGCATCCTGCAATCATCATGCGTTGGCGCCAGCGGCAGGGCCAACAGCAACTCTTCCTCTACAGCATCCAGCACATTGAAGTCGCGCCAGACGTGCACCGGATCGAAATCATCTTCTTCCAGCCCATCATCCGGCAGCGCCTCACCCGGAGGAACCAGCAGCAGACGAGCACTTCCCTCGACCGTACAGGCAACCTCTCCCAGGCAACGCTGGCAAGTCATGGGCAGAACAGCCGTCGCATGAATATCCAGATAGGACTTGTCGCCCTGCCTGAAACCATGCAGCTCATATGCCACCTGACGGCCCTGTGCGTCCCGAACCTCACTCGACACCCTTGAAAACAGGGCGAGGTCCGCTTGGCCGGCAAGGGAATCTCCCCGCCGTGCGAACTCGTAAGGATCCGGAATGAGTTTTGGCTGGTGCGACATAAACCGGCGATGCTATTATTTTTGGCTTCGCCTGTCAAAGGCTTATACGAGACGGAGACGCGCCAGTGCCGCCCGCCCCTGAAGCCCCCCTTCCCCGCATCGTCCTGGCTTCCACGTCAGCCTACCGCAAGACCTTGCTGGAGCGATTCGGATTGCCGTTCGAAACCGCACGTCCGGACATCGACGAAAGCCCGCTCCCTGGCGAGCCTCCGGTCGCAACCGCCGCACGCCTCGCCCTGGAAAAGGCCCGCGCCGTCGCGGCCAGCTTCCCGGACGCCCTCATCATTGGCAGTGACCAGGTCGCTCATCGCGGCGAAACACGCTTTGACAAGCCCGGCACGATCGAACGCGCAATCGCCCAGCTGCGCGAGATGAGCGGAAACGCCATTCATTTCCATACCGCGGTCTGCCTGCTCAACACGAGCACCGGCCGGCACCAGCTCGCTCAAGTCCCTACCGAAGCACGCTTCCGCACACTCGACGAGCGCGAAATCACTCGCTACATCGAGCGCGAACGCCCCCTTGATTGTGCCGGCAGCGCGAAGGCGGAAGGCCTCGGCATTGCGCTGCTCGAATACATGCGTGGAGACGACCCCACCGCGCTCATCGGTCTGCCATTGATCGCTCTGGCAAACATGCTGCGCGCAGAGGGCATACCACTTCCATGAGCACCGGCCTCCTTCACCTCATCCCGGTCGGCCTCGGCCCCGCCGATCCGTCCGTCACGCACCCCGGCCACGTTCTTCGCACGCTGGATGCGCTGGATTACTTCATCGCGGAACGAGCCAAGACGGCACGCTCCGAACTCAAGCGACTGGGCTATTCCCGCGCGATTCAGGAAGCCCGGATCGAAGAGCTTCCGCCACAGCTCGACGCCCGCACCATTGACCTGCTGCTAGCGCCGCTCAAGTCCGGCCACGACGGCGGACTGATGTCAGAGGCCGGCTGCCCCGCCGTGGCAGACCCAGGCGCCCTGATCGTCAGGCGTGCCCATGAGCTCGGCATCCGCGTCATTCCCCACATCGGCCCCTCATCGCTGCTGCTGGCGCTGATGGCCTCCGGACTCAACGGACAGGGTTTCGCTTTCCACGGATATCTGCCCCAGAAAACGGAAGACCGCGTCCGCAGCATTCAGGCACTTGAAAAAGAGTCGTTCAAGCTCGAACGCACACAGCTCTTCATCGAGACGCCGTATCGCAACGAAGCGATGTTTGCCAGCCTGATCCAGAACTGCCGGGACGACACCCGCCTGTGCATCGCCAGAAGCCTCACGACCGCCGGCGAACTTGTCACGACTCGCACCATACGCGAATGGAAGAAGACGCCCGCGCCGGATCTTGACCGGCAGCCCGTCGTCTTCCTGCTGCTCGCGCGCTGAGCCGGTCAGTTCACGCCGAAGCGCTGAAGCGCCTGGACGGCCCCGCCCGTCACCCCTGCGCCGAAGCGCTTGGCCAGGCGCTCAGCCACGTTTTCGCTGCGGCTGTAATCCTTCACGTTTTCAAGCTTGAAGACCTCGCGGGCCACCGAGTCGACCGACCCCAATTGGTCCGCGAGCCCCAGCTCGATGCTTCGCGCACCGCTCCAGACCAGGCCGGAGAACATTTCCGGCGTCTCCTTGAGGCGCGTACCGCGCCCCTGGCGGACCACATCAATGAACTGCCGATGAACCTCGGCAAGCATGTCCTTCGCAAACTCGACTTGCTTGGGATTCTGGGGCAGGAAGGGGTCCAGAAAGGCCTTGTTCTCGCCAGCGGTAATGCTGCGTCGCTCAACGCCCAGCTTGTCCATGGTGCCGGTAAAACCGAAGCCATCCATGCGCACACCAATGGAACCGACGATGCTGGCCTTGTCGACGAAGATCCGGTCAGCCGCTACCGCAATGTAGTACCCCCCGGAAGCGCAGACATCCTCGACCACGACATGCAGCGGCTTGTCCGGATGCACCTTGCGCAGCCGGCGGATTTCATCGTTGATCATGCCGGCCTGCACCGGACTGCCTCCCGGGCTGTTGATTTCCAGGATAACACCCTTGGCAGAGGCCGCCCCAAACGCGTCACGCAACGCCGGAATGATGTTTTCTGCACTGGCGCGCTCACCGGCAGCAATCGTTCCATCCAGCCTGACCAGCGCCACATGCTCCGCTCCGCCCAAGGCACGCTCCGGCTCCGAACGCCCCCAGAGCATGAACAGGATGAACGCCACATAGGCAAAGCCGAGCCCCCGGAAGAAGATGCTCCAGCGACGCTTCCTGCGGGCCTCGCGCAAACTCTCGAAGGCCAGTTTTTCGATCACGCTGCGCTCCCAGCCGGGACGATTGGTTTCTTCACTCATCAGCCATGCCTTCATTGTCGTGGAAATGAACTTCACCATTCTCTTCCGTGAGCCGAAGCGCCTGCAAGCGCCGCCCCGCACACGGCCCCGCCACGCACTCACCGGAATCCGGAGCATAGAGCGCACCATGCGTCGCGCAAATCAGCCACTCGCCCGAGTCGTCGAGCAGCTTGCCCGGATTCCAGTCGAGCTCGACGGGCACATGCGCACAACTATTCACATAGGCATGAACCTGCCCATGCCAGCGCTGAACGAAAGCCGGCCGGCCGTCGTCGAGCACGAAGCGGAGCGCATCACCGCCGTCCATGAGATCTCCGGACAGACAGATCAGCCGTGACACGCGAGCCACGCCCTCAAGTCCGCGATGCTTCCGAGCACCGCAAGCGGAGCTTCTGCTGCCAGCGCGTCGACCGGATGGGCGCCATGACTGACAGCCACTGCTGGCGTACCAGCATTCCTTGCCATCAGAAGATCATGCGTCGTGTCGCCAATCATCACCGTGCGCTCCGGCGGAACAAGCAGCTCATCCATGAGCTCCAGCAACATGGCAGGGTGAGGTTTGGAAAAACTCTCGTCAGCACAACGGGTCGCATCAAAACAGGCCGCGAGCCCGCTCTGTTCCAGCACGCGATCCAGCCCGCGCCGGGCCTTTCCGGTCGCCACCGCCAGCAACCGTCCCTGCTCCCGCAATTCGTCAAGGAGATCGCGCACGCCCTCGAACAACACCAGCTCGTGATCCCGCGCCAGAAAGTGGTAGCGATAGCGCTCGACCAGCTTCTGGCAGCCCGCCTCATCCAGCCCCGGCGCGACCGTCTGCACGGCACCCATCAGCGAGAGGCCAATGACATGAGAAGCCAGCTCCCGCGGCGGCACGGCAAGCCCCAGATCCGCACAGGCCGCCTGCAGGGACTCCGCAATGGCTGCGGTCGAGTCCATCAGGGTGCCGTCCCAGTCAAAAACGATCAGATCAAAGTTGCGCTGCGCCATATTCCTTCTTCTGCGTGAGATCGAGTTGCCGCACGAATGCAGCGAGTTCGGCGGGCAAGGGAGCCTCGAGCTCCAGCCGCTCGCCACTGACCGGATGATTGAAAGCCAGCTTCGCCGCATGCAGGAACATGCGTTCCAGCCCCTCTCGCGCCAGCGCCTTGTTCAAGGGGAAGTCACCGTACTTGTCGTCCCCCAGAAGCGGAAAGCCCTGGGACTTCAGATGCACCCGGATCTGATGGGTTCGCCCCGTCTTGAGTTCCACTTCCAGCAAGCTGTACTGCTCCCACCTGCCGAGCAGGCGAACGATGCTGTGTGAAGGCTTGCCATCTTCGCGCACCATCACCCGTCGCTCGCCTTCAGGCGTGAGGTATTTATATAGCGGCGCGCGAATATGCTGGATCGGATTGAGCCAGCGCCCGCACACCATCGTGAGGTAGCGCTTCTCGAGGCCGCCCTGGCGCATGCCATCCTGGATGGCATTGAGCGCCGCCCGCTTCTTGCCGATGATCAGCAGCCCGGAGGTCTCCCGGTCAAGCCGATGAGCCAGCTCAAGGAACTTCGCCTGCGGCCTTTGCGCCCTCAGCGCCTCGATCACGCCATAACTCAGGCCGCTGCCGCCGTGCACCGCGAGCCCTGCCGGCTTGTCGATCACCAGCAGCGCGTCATCCTCGAACACCACCCGGAAATCATGCTTTGCCGCCTGCGAGGACGAGACGGGTGCAGCAACCGGCTCGGCCACCCTGACCGGCGGAATCCGAACCTCATCCCCCGCCTTGAGACGATAGGTCTGGGTGACCCGGCCGCCGTTGACCCGGACCTCGCCGCTGCGCAGGATGCGATAGACGTGGCTCTTCGGCACGCCCTTGCATTCGCGCATCAGATAATTGTCGATGCGCTGCCCTGCATCCTCCTCCAGCACCCGGACCCGGCGCACGGAGATGGAGCCGGAATCCTTCTGAGCGTCTTTGCCTAAAGTCATCTGTTTCAAATATACTGCAAGCGTTTTCGCGGGTTTGCCCCGTGGGTCGACCGTGTTGTACGGCTCTCCCGACCGATCTGTTTCGCCCCCTCCGGCATGTTTGCAGCGCCCCAGGCACAATGATGGCCTCGCGCGCTCCAGTCGGCAGCGGTTGGCGCCGTAGAGTTATCCGGCGCGCAGAAACTTCAGGTCCGGCGAGTCCAGCCACCCGCCCATCTGCGCGACAAGAACCGCGAGGACATGATCGACCGGAGACAAAGCGGTCGATGGTATCCGAAACCATTTGATTGATCGACCCATTTTGCGCGCGAACGCGAAACAGACTGGAATGCCCTGAGTTCCGTGGATACGGCTCAGGGCATCGTAAGGCGAGCCCCGATTCACTCCTTGCACAAGAACACATGACACGCCTGTTCCCCACAAGTTGAGTCACATGCCATCCCGAAGATCCGGGATGGCAGCGGTTCGCCCTGCCCGCAATCGCGCGCGGGAGAAGAACTAAATGAAGCGCATGCTTTTCAATGCAACGCAGGCCGAGGAACTCCGCGTTGCGATTGTTGATGGTCAGAAACTCATTGACCTCGACATCGAGTCGGCCGCCAAGGAACAACGCAAGAGCAACATCTACAAGGGTGTCATCACCCGCATCGAGCCCAGTCTCGAAGCCGCTTTTGTCGATTACGGCGAAGAACGCCACGGCTTCCTGCCGTTCAAGGAAGTCTCCCGCTCCTATTTCCGGGAAGGCGCTGACAGCCGCGCGTCCATCAAGGAAGCGCTGCGCGAAGGCCAGGAAATCATCGTCCAGGTCGAGAAGGAAGAACGTGGCAACAAGGGCGCAGCCCTGACCACCTATGTCTCGCTCGCCGGTCGCTACCTGGTCCTGATGCCCAACAACCCGCGCGGCGGTGGCGTTTCCCGTCGCGTTGAAGGCGACGAGCGCGCCGAGCTGCGCGAAATCATGGACGCCCTGGAAGTTCCGGGTGGCATGAGCCTGATCGCCCGCACTGCCGCCATCGGTCGCAGCGCCGAAGAACTGCAGTGGGACCTGAACTACCTGACCCAGCTCTGGACCGCCATCGACGGCGCCGCAAAGAGCCAGAACGGCGCCTTCCTGATCTATCAGGAAGGCAGCCTGGTCATTCGCGCAGTGCGTGACTACTTCCAGCCTGACATCGGCGAGATCCTGATCGACACCGACGAGATCTACGAACAGGCGCGTGCCTTCATGGGCACCGTGATGCCGGCAAACGTGAGCCGCGTCAAGCGCTACAGCGACGACGTGCCGCTGTTTTCGCGCTTCCAGATCGAACACCAGATCGAGTCGGCCTACTCACGCCAAGTCAATCTCCCCTCCGGTGGAGCGATCGTTATCGACCACACCGAAGCACTGGTCTCGGTGGATGTAAACTCGGGTCGCGCCACCCGCGGCTCGGACATCGAAGACACGGCACTTCGCACCAACCTCGAAGCCGCTGACGAAGTGGCCCGCCAGCTGCGCCTGCGCGACCTGGGTGGCCTGATCGTCATCGACTTCATCGACATGGAAAATCCGCGCAACCAGCGCGAAGTCGAGAATCGCCTGCGCGATGCCCTGCGCTACGACCGCGCCCGCGTGCAGACCGGCAAGATCAGTCGCTTCGGCCTGCTTGAGCTCTCGCGTCAGCGTCTGCGCCCCGCTCTGGCCGAAACCAGCTACATCCCCTGCCCGCGCTGCACCGGTACGGGCCACATCCGCTCGACCGAATCAGCAGCGCTGCACATCCTGCGCATCCTCGAAGAAGAGTCGATGAAGGAAAACACCGGCGCACTGCATACGCAGGTTCCAGTCGACGTTGCCACCTTCCTGCTCAACGAGAAGCGTGACGACATCGCCAAGATCGAGCTGCGCCACAAGGTCAATCTGCTGATCATCCCGAACCGTCACCTGGAAACGCCGCAGCACGAAATCGTCCGCCTGCGTCACGACCAGCTGAACCAGGAAGATCATCACCTGCCCAGCTACCGCATGGCCTCCGCTCCGGCAGAACCCGCCTACGCGCCGCCTTCAGCCCAGACGGAAGGCAAGCCGCAACGTCAGGAAGCTGCAATCAAGGGCATCACCCCGGATCAGCCCGCGCCGGTTGCCGCCGAACCGCGTCCCGCCACCGCAAAGGCAGAAGCCAAGGCAGACAGCAAGGGCTTCTTCCGCCGGATTCTGGACTGGCTGGCCGGCGATGACGAAACGCCTGCTGCACCTGCTCCTGCCAAGACGCGCAACAACGAGCGCCGTGAAGGTCGCCGTGGCGAAGGCCGCAACGGGGAACGCCGCAGCCGCAACGAAAGCCAGGAACGCAGCAGCAAGCCCGCCCGCAACCGCGACGAGCAGGCAGTCAGCGAGCCGCGCAAGGAATCCCGCACCGAGCAGCCGGAACGCAAGCGCGGCGAACGCGGTGAGCGTCCGGAACGCCAGGAACGTGAGCGCAATCGCGCAGAGCGGGCCGAGCGCCAGGAGAAGCCTGCCGAAGCCGCCAAGCCGGCCCGCGAGAATGCCGAGCGCAATGCTGAACGCACCGAGCCTCGCGAGCCGCGCCGCGACCGCAATCAGGAGCGCCGCGAGCGCCAGCAGCAACAGCGCGACACCGCTCAGGCCGCGCAACTGGCAGAAGCCGCCAGCAGCGAAGCCCTGATCGCCGAAGCAGCAGAAGTCGTGGCCGACATGGCTGCACCGGGCGAGCCGCCGCGTGAGGGTCGCAACCGCCGCAACCGTCGTGGTCGTGGCCGTGGCGAACGCCGCACAGAGGGCGAGAACCCCGAAGGCCGCAGCGAAGCTGCCGAAGTCGATGTCGTCACCGACACTGCGAGCACGCAGGCTGAAACAGCAAGCCCTGCGGTCGACGCAGCGCCGGCGCAGATCCCTGTCGTAGCGGTAGCAGCGGTCGAAGCAATGCTGGAGCCGGCGCCGGCGGTGGAAGTCAGCAGCGAAGCCGCTGCGCCCGCCGCAGCCGTTGAGCCAGTGGAAGCAGTGCCCGCCCCGGTCATCAGCCCGGCGCCTGCTGCGCTCGAGCCCTCCGCTCCGGAGATAGCCTCCGCTGCAGAAGTCGAAGCGCCAGCGCCTGTCACGGAAACCGCAGCGCCTGCAACAGTGGAAGCCCCTTCTGCTGCAGAAGCAACGCCGGCAGCCAGCAGCACTGCGGGCTTTGATCTGAAGGCGATTCTCGCCGCACAGGAAAGCGAACTGCAGATGGTGGAAACCGACAGCAGCGCGGTCCGCGCAGCGCCGGTCGCCGAAGAAGCACCTGCACCGCGTGCCGCACGTCAGCGCCGGCCTCGTCCGGTTGCAGCCGAAGAACCGCTGCAACAGGTCGAGACCCGTAACTGACCGCTTCCCGCATCAATGAAAAAGCCGCCCTCGGGCGGCTTTTTCATTTTCCCTGTAACCCGCGAAGACCCTCTCTCAGGGAAGGTCAGGCGTGCTGCAGCAGAATTTCCCGGATGGCCTCTTCGCACAGGTTGAGAACGAACTCGAATTCCGCAGGAGTTCCGTAATAGGGGTCGGGAACATCCCTGCCCAGATGACTGGCGGAGTAGTCGAGAAACATTTCCAGGCGCGGGTGAAGGTGGCGTGGGCACTCCCGGCGCAGCCAGGTCATATGCCCCTTGTCCATCGCAAGGATCAGGTCGAAGAGTTCGAAATCCTCGGGCAGCACCGGCCGCGCACGGAGGTAGGAGAGATCGTAGCCGCGGTTGTAAGCGGCTTTCTGCGCCCGCGGATCGGGCGCTTCGCCGCTGTGGTAGGCATGAGTGCCGGCGGAATCAAATTCAAAACGGTTGGCAAGGCCGCGCTGCGCGGCCATGTGACGGGCAACGCCGTCTGCGGTCGGCGACCTGCAGATATTGCCCGTGCAGACAAAAAGGATGCGTTTCATTCAACCATTCACAAACGGGGTACTGACCCGACGAGTAAACACCCTCGCCCCGCACAAAGCGCGCAGTTCCTGACCAGCGAAAGCCAGGATCCGATGAATCAGGCGATCTCCGAAACAGGCGCGAAGATCTGCCTGCTCAGTGGTGATCGGCTCCGAACGCGCGCTGCCGGAGCCGGAAAAGCTCGTCGCGCGCGGCGGCGGCCTTTTCGAACTCGAGATTGCGGGCATGTTCCTGCATCTCTTTTTCGAGTTGCTTGATCGCCTTGGCGAGCGCCTTCTCGTCCATCTGCGAGTAATCGGCCGCCGGCTCAGCTGCCGCCCTGCCGGTTCGCGGATTGGCCTGATCGTCCTGGTAGACGCCGTCAATGATGTCCTTGATGCGCTTGTTCACTGACTTGGGAACAATGCCGTTCGCCTCATTGAACGCGATCTGCTTCGCTCGCCGGCGCTCGGTCTCGCCGATCGCGGCGCGCATCGAATCGGTCATGCGATCGGCATAAAGGATGGCGGTCCCGTTCAGATGGCGTGCAGCGCGGCCGATGGTCTGGATCAGCGAGCGGACCGAACGCAGGAAGCCTTCCTTGTCCGCATCCAGAATCGCAACCAGCGACACCTCGGGAATATCGAGTCCTTCGCGCAAAAGGTTGATGCCGATGAGCACGTCGAACTCACCCAGACGCAGGTCACGGATGATCTCCACCCGCTCTACCGTGTCGATGTCGCTGTGCAGATAGCGCACCCGGACCCCGTTTTCGCCAAGGTAGTCCGTCAGGTCTTCGGCCATGCGCTTGGTCAGCACGGTGACCAGCACGCGCTCCTCGATCGCCACGCGCTTGCGGATTTCCCCCAGAAGATCGTCGACCTGGCTGATGGCAGGCCGGATTTCGATGACGGGATCCACCAGTCCGGTCGGCCGCACCACCTGCTCCACCACCTGCCCCTGATTGGCCGCCTCGTAATCAGCCGGCGTCGCTGAAACGAACACGGTTTGCGGCATGAGTTTTTCGAACTCGTCGAACTTCAGGGGGCGGTTATCGGCCGCAGACGGCAAACGGAAGCCGTATTCGACGAGATTGAGTTTGCGCGCCTGGTCGCCCTTGAACATGCCGCCGACCTGCGGAATCGCCACATGCGACTCGTCGATGAACATCAGCGAATCCCGCGGCATGTAGTCGATCAGGGTGGGCGGCGGATCGCCCGGCAGGCGCCCGGAGAGATGACGCGAGTAGTTTTCGATGCCCTTGCAGAAGCCCAGCTCGGTGAGCATTTCGAGATCAAAGCGCGTGCGCTGCTCGATGCGCTGGGCTTCCACGAGCTTGCCGCCCTTGTGATAGAACTCGATCCGCTCCCGCAACTCCTCCTTGATCGCTTCGATGGCTTTCATGACGGTGCTGCGCGGCGTCACATAGTGGCTCGAAGGGAACACGGTGAAGCGGGTGAGCTTCTGCTTGAGATGACCGGTCAGCGGATCAAACAGGGTGAGGTGCTCGATCTCGTCATCGAAGAGCTCGATGCGCAAGGCCAGCTCGGCGCTCTCAGCCGGAAACACGTCGATCACATCGCCACGCACGCGGAAGCAGCCGCGCTGGAAATCCACGTCATTGCGGTCGTACTGCATGCCCACCAGACGCGCCAGCACATCGCGCTGAGGCATGCGCTCGCCCTCGCGCAGGTGCAGGATCATGCTGTGGTAATCCACCGGGTCGCCGATACCGTAGATGCAGGACACGGTGGCCACGATCACCACATCACGCCGCTCGAGCAGGCTCTTGGTGGCGGAGAGCCGCATCTGCTCGATGTGCTCGTTGATCGCCGAATCCTTTTCGATGAAAAGGTCGCGCGAAGGCACGTAGGCCTCCGGCTGGTAGTAGTCGTAATAGGAAACGAAGTACTCGACCGCATTCTCGGGAAAGAACTCGCGGAACTCGGAGTAGAGCTGTGCGGCCAGGGTCTTGTTGGGCGCAAGCACCAGCGCAGGCCGCCCCGAGCGCGCAATCACGTTGGCCATCGTGTAGGTCTTGCCCGAACCGGTCACACCCAGCAGGGTCTGGAACATCAACCCGTCGGCGATCCCCTCGGTAAGCGCGGTGATCGCGGCGGGCTGGTCGCCAGCGGGCGGAAAAGGCTGATGAAGGCGGAAAGGACTGCCTTCAAAGGTCACGACCGGAACGGGAGCGGGGATGTCTGACATGATAAAATTTCGTGCTCAGTAGGCCGCTGCGGTCAACTGCAGCGCAGGGCAAGCCGTTGATTATTCCGCAATTCGCCCGCCGGCGCGAACCTGCCGGCCACTTTCTTTTGAAGCTGGAGATTCCATGAGTTCCTCGATCTTTGCCGCCGTTGAAATGGCACCCCGCGACCCCATCCTGGGCCTGAACGAAGCCTTCAACGCGGACAGCCGCAGCACCAAGGTCAATCTCGGCGTGGGCGTGTACTTCACCGACGAAGGCAAGATTCCGCTGCTGGGCGCCGTCAAGGCGGCTGAGAAAGCCCGTCTCGAAGCTGCGCCGGCCCGCGGCTACCAGCCGATCGAAGGTCTGGCCGCCTACAACAAGGCCGTGGCCGAACTGCTCTTCGGCAAGGACTCCGCCCTGATCAGCGAAGGCAAGACGATCACCATCGAGGCCCTCGGCGGCACTGGTGCACTGAAAGTGGGCGCCGACTACCTTAAGCGCCTGAACCCGGCGGCGAAGGTCTATATCTCCGACCCGTCCTGGGAGAACCATCGCGCCCTGTTCGAATCTGCCGGCTTCACGGTCGAGAACTACCCCTACTACGACGCAGCCACCCGCGGCGTGAACTTTGCCGGCATGAAGGCCTGCCTGGCATCCCTGCCCGCCGGTTCGATCATCGTGCTGCACGCCTGCTGCCACAACCCGACCGGCGCCGACATGACCGACGCTCAGTGGGAGGAGATCGTCGCGGTCTGCCAGGCCCGTGGTCTGGTCCCCTTCCTCGACATGGCCTACCAGGGCTTTGCCGAGGGCATCGATGCCGATGCCGTGGCCGTGCGCGCCTTCTCGAAGTCCGGCCTGCAGTTCTTCATCTCCAGCTCCTTCTCGAAGTCCTTCTCGCTGTATGGCGAACGCGTCGGCGCGCTGACGATCGTGACGGCTTCCAAGGAAGAAGCCGGCCGGGTCATGAGCCAGGTCAAGCGTGTCGTGCGTACCAACTATTCCAACCCGCCGACCCACGGTGGCGCGGTGGTGGCTGCGGTACTCGCCTCGGCCGAGTTGCGCCAGCAATGGGAAGACGAGCTGGCCGGGATGCGCGTCCGCATCCGCGAGATGCGCAAGGCGCTGGTCGAAAAGCTGGCCGAGCGCAAGGTGGCCCAGGACTTCGGCTTCGTCATGAAGCAGCGCGGCATGTTCTCCTACACCGGTCTGTCAGCAGAGCAGGTAGAGCGCATGAAGACGGAATTTGGCGTCTATGCCGTCTCCACCGGCCGCATCTGCATCGCGGCACTTAACAGCAAAAACATCGACTATGTGGCCGATGCCATTGCAGCCGTTCTGAAGTAATCGCGGACAGTCGATTCGGCCGGCTCAGGCCATGAATCATTGCTGACCACAAACGCCCTGCCCCGGCAGGGCGTTTCTTTTTGCAGCCTCCCGGGCAGCCGCTTCCCGGAAACCTGATGCAGATCAAGAAAGCATCACGCGGTTTTCCGGACCTTCCGTGGAACAGAATTCTGCCACGGCATCACCGTACCGCCCGATGCCTGCCGCCCCTCCGCCGGCATGCCTGATGGCCCCCGTCATGCCGGACGCATTCCGGTCCTCGCCCCAAACGCCTGATTCCGCAAAGTTTTGTCAGCTCACCTGACCGCCTGAGCGGCTGTGAGCCTTCATGCCTGACAAGTAAAAACCGACTTCAGGGCGAAGCAAAACAGCTTATCTGACAACTAAAAACAACTCCTCCAGGCGTTTCTGGCCGCGAACTTTGGGAGCATCCGAGTAGAAACCTCAAGTTTTGCTTGGGTTTACTCCTATACCACAAGCCTTCCGAGGCTCATAAAGTCGCGCCGGATTGACCGGTAATCGCAATACCGGCGAAACAGAAACACCAATTGTCTGACTTTTGAATTTTGCTCATTGTCAGACAACAACGAGGAGACTAAAGGCATGGCACGTACGGGCGCAGCTCCCGCAACGGGCAAGGGAGGCAAGCTGAGCCGGCAGGTTTATGCCAGCTTGCTCGCATGTCTTGAAAGCGGGCAGTTCTCTCCCGAAGGCCGCCTGCCTGCCGAATCCGAACTCGCCCGGCAATATCAGGTATCGCGCCCCACCATTCGCAAGGTCCTCGAGCAACTGCGCGAAGAACGCCGGATCGTGTCACGGCGCGGCTCCGGCAGCTACGCCACGCGCAAGGCCGTCCAGCGCGCAGAGGGCGCGACGCAGCAGGACGACGCAGGCAGCTGCCTGTGCTTCCGCATGGCAGTGGAACCCGCCTGCGTGGCCCTCGCGGCAGAACACCACACGGACGAAAACATCGCGGAACTGGCCGGCACGATCAACCGCCTCGAAACCGCGTGGAGCAACCGGGATCTCGACGCCTTCATCGAGGCCGACCTGGCGTTCCACCTGACGATCTCGCGCATGTCAGGCAACGGCTACCTCTCCGACGCCATGCATGCGATCCGGCAACCGCTCGAATCGATGATCCGCGCCTGCGCCGAAAAACGCGTCGCCGATCACGGCAGCTGGCACCCGCAGGTGCTCCGGGAGCACCTGGAAATCTTTTCAGCCATCCGCCAGCGCTCTTCGATGTTTGCCATCGAAGCCATGAATCAGCACTTGGGTTACGCACGCCGGAAACTCTGCGGGACCGGATAGCGCAAAAGCCCATTCACTGGCCCGGCCCGCGGAACCCAGCCGTAACCGGACCGGACTTTCATCGAAGTTCTGTTTCACTCTTACCCTTGAGGATCCTGCCATGAAAGCAACTATCAAGACCCTGGCCAGCGCAGTCGCCATTGCGGCGCTCTCGTTCTCCGCGCTGTCGGCCCATGCACGCGAATTCCGCTCTGCAGACGTCCACGCCAAGGATTACCCCACCAACATGGCCGTTGCCTTCATGGGCGACCAGCTCAAGACCGCTTCCGGCGGCAAGGATCGCATCAAGGTGTTCGGCGACAGCATGCTGGGCTCGGAAAAGGACACCGTCGAACAGGTGAAGATCGGTGCGCTGGACATGGTCCGCGTGAGCACCGCCGCCTTCCACGGCATCGTGCCCGAGTCGATGATCCCCTCGCTGCCCTTCCTGTTCCGTGACATCGAACACTTCCGCAAGACGATGTACGGCCCGGCCGGCGACAAGATCCTGGCTGCCTTCGAAAAGGCCGGCTTCGTCGCCCTGTGCATGTACGAAAGCGGCGCACGTTCGGTGTATGCCAAGAAGCCGGTGAAGTCGCCCGCTGACATGAAGGGCATGAAGATCCGCGTGCAGCAGTCTGACCTGTGGGTGAGCCTGGTGAGCGCGCTGGGTGCCAGCCCGACGCCGATGCCGATGGCCGAGGTCTATACCGGCCTGAAGACCGGCCTGGTGGATGCCGCCGAAAACAACTATCCGTCCTACGACGAAGCCAAGCACTACGAATCCGCGCCGGTCTACAGCGAAACGATGCATGTGATGTCGCCGGAAGTGGTGGTGTTCTCCAAGAAGGTCTGGGACACCCTGACCAAGGAAGAACAGACGGCGCTGCGCAAGGCCGCCAAGGATTCGATCCCCTACTACGTGAAGCTGTGGGAAGCCAAGGAGAAGGAATCCAAGGCAACCGTGATCAAGGGTGGCGCGAAGATCGTTCCGGCAGCCGAGATCAACAAGGCAGCCTTCGTCGAAGCCGAGAAGCCGGTGTGGGACAAGTTCGCTGCCACGCCCGAACTGAAGGCGCTGGTCCAGGAAATCGTCAACACCAAGTAATCGTTTCACCCCGCACAAAACCCGTGGCGGGAGCACCGCGCCACGGGTTTTTTCAGGAGTATCTCAATGCAATGGCTTACCGCTGTTAATTCCAGGCTGTCGCGCTGGGCGATGTGGATCGCCAGCGCCTGCATCATCGGCCTGGTCATCAACGTCGACTATGGCGTCATCATGCGCTACGGCTTCCATGAAGCCCCTCCGTTCATGGAGGAAGTCGCCCTTCTTCTGAGCATTTCCGTCGCCATGTTCGGCGCATCCGCCGGCGTACGCGATGCCGGCCACATCGGCGTGGATTCGCTCGTCGGCCTGCTGCCTGAAAAGCCCCGCTTCTGGGTCGGCGTCTGCGCCGGCTCCCTGACCGGGCTGTTCGCACTGTGCCTGCTGATCGGCTGCTCGGTCATGGTCACCGAAACCTACGAACACTCGATCCCGACGCTGGGCATCTCCGAGGCATGGCGTTACATCCCTCCCATCATCGCGGGCGTCCTCATCCTGCTGTTCTCGATCGAACATCTGATCGCCATGTTCAAGAATGAAAAGGTGGTTGCATCATGGCACTGACCCTTCTCTGCCTCAGTTTTGTTGTCTTCATCCTGCTGGGCGTGCCGGTGGCCTTTGCCATCGGCATGAGCTGTCTGCTGGCCTACGGCGTCGAAGGCGCCGAAAAGGCGTTCATGCTGCACCAGACCTTTGGTGACGCCGTCATGACGACGGCTGCCGGCGCCTTCCAGACGATGATCTCGGGGATGAACATCTTCTCCTTCCTGGCGATCCCCTTCTTCATCTTCTCCGGTGAGCTGATGCTGCACGGCGGTATTGCCGACAAGATCGTCAACTTCGCGCGCAACCTCGTCGGCCACTGGCGTGGCGGTCTGGGCCTGGCAAACGTCTTTGCCTGCACCATGTTCGGCGGCGTCTCCGGCTCCCCGGTGGCGGACACCTCCGCGATGGGCGGCGTGCTGATCCCGATCATGAAGAAGGAAGGCTACAGCGCGGATTACGCGGTCAACGTGACCACGCACGCCTCGCTCTCCGGCGCACTGATGCCGACCTCGCACAACATGATCATCTACGCCTTCGCCGCAGCCACCGCTTCCGGCATGATCGGCGACAACGTGATCAAGGGCGTGTCGATCGGCGACCTGATGTTCTCCGGCCTGATTCCCTGCTTCTGGATCATGACCTGCTGTCTCGCAGCCGCCTACTACCAGGCCGTGAAGTTCGGCTTCCCGAAGAGCGCCGATGGCGTGTCGATGGTGAAGCCCTTCCCGGGCTGGGGCGTGGTCGGCAAGTCCTTCCTGCAAGCGATTCCGGGCCTGATGGTGGTCGCCATCATCCTCGTCTCGGTGATGAAGGGGATTGCTACCGCCACCGAATCCGCCGCAATTGCCGTGACCTACTCGCTGCTGCTGACCGGCGTGATCTACCGCACGCTCACCAGGGAAAAGCTGCTCAAGGCCCTGGCCCGCGCCGCGAAAACCACTGGCGTGATCCTGCTGCTGATCGGCGTGTCGAACATGCTGCGCTTCCAGATGACCTGGCTGGAAATCCCAGAAGCCATGTCGGACGCACTGCTGGCCACCACCACCACCCCGTGGCTGATGCTGCTGTACATCAACATCATCCAGGTCTTCCTCGGCATCTTCCTCGACATGGCTGCCCACATCCTGATCACGGCACCGCTGTTCCTGCCGCTGGCGATCAAGATGGGCGTCGGCCCGGTTCAGTTCGGCGTGATGCTGCTGCTCAACTGCGCTCTCGGCCTGGTGCACCCTCCCGTCGGCACCGTGCAGTTCGTCGGCTGCGCCATCGGCGAAGTACCGATCGGCAAGGTCATGAAGACCGTCTGGCCGTACTACCTCGCGATCTGGACAGCGATCCAGCTCGTGACATACGTCCCGTCGTTCTCGACCTGGTTGCCATCGGTCATCAACTCGCATCCGGTGTTCTGAAGACTCGCCGGACGCATCTCGACAGAAAGGGCCCCATGGGCCCTTTCTTTTTTTGTGCGTCGCGGATCCGGCTCAGCCGAGACGGCTCCGGATGTCCGCGAGCCCCTGCCAAGCGAGCCGCTCGGCCGTCCCCCGAGCGTAGGCAGCGGACTCGTCCGCCGTCTGCGTCAGAAGGGTTTCGAGCAGGCGCTCCAGCAGCCTGGCCTGCGGCAGCATCGGGCCGCAGAACAACACATCGTGGCCTCGCTGGATGACGACGGTCGGGAAATTCTCCACATCCACATCACCTGCGATGTCCGACTCATCCTCGACGTCGACCCAGACAAAACCGGCATCAGGAAAGCGATCTTTCAGTGCCTCGAAACCGGGCGCGTATTCACGACAGGTTCCGCACCAGGCCGCACACAGGCAGGCCACAAGGAATTCGGCTTCTTTGGCAGGTACTGGCACGTCTTTTTCCGCTTCGCAAAATGCAAACAGCCTGCCGAAGCAGGCTGTCCGCGATCAAGTCAGACAGGCTCAGGGAGCGATCAGCGTCGGCGCGTCAGCCTTGCCCGACAGCGTGAAGCTGCGGTTGATCATTTCCCCGCCCGGGAGGCTAAGCGTACCGCGAACCGAACCGCGCAGGGCACCACCGTTATCAACCGTGAAGCTGGCGCCGCCGCGCAGGGCACCGGACACCAGATCCACAAAGCTGGCCTGCGCCGGTGCGCCAGTCCGGCCACTGAATTTGCCCGAGATCTGGTCGAAACGCACCAGACCGCCGCCAGCCACGCCGGAACCGCTGCGACGCATGCCCTCAAGCAGACCGAAGCGATCCAGGCTGCCGGACTTGAGCACGTAAGAGCCTTCCACAGCGACCGTCTTGCCAAGATCGGCAAAGCTGTCCGCCGAGGTATTGATCTTGAAGTTGCCACTGAGCACGCCGTCGACCACCGCACGCGGATAGAGCCGCTCGAGCACGCTCTTCACACGAATGCCCTCCATCCTGAGGTCCCCTTCGAGCAGGAACTTGCCGGCAGACACCAGCTTGATCACCCCGCTCAGAGAGCCGCCATCTCCGCTGGTTCCGATACGGTCCAGCACCAGTTGGTCATCCGCCATCTCGCCCTGGGCCACCACGCTGTCAAACCGGAAGGCATCGAGCACCGGCGTCTTGAAGGTTCCGGTCTGGACCAGAATCCCCAGGCGCCCGCCTTCACGCGGCGTCAGTTCGAGCGTGGCTCCGCCCTCGAAATTCACGCGAACCCGTGCCAGCGCGCCATCGGGCGCAAACTGCATTTCGCCTTCAGGCAGCGTCAGCGGCGTGTCACCAAACAACAGCTTGAGCGAGGAAAACTCCAGCCGAGTCACGATTTTGGTAGAAGGGCCATCCACAAAGCCCAGGCGGGCCAGCGAACTCGGCCGCGCCACGATGTCACCCGCGATCACGCGAACCTTGCGGGTCGTGAAATGGGTGATCCAGTCCGCCCAGTCAGGTACCAGCCAGGCGCGATTGAACTCGACTGGCGTGGTAGTCATGATCCGGGGCTTCTCGAGTTCGATGGCCGGACCACTCTTGAAAGCATAAGACTGCTTCCCGAACTCGACAGGCAGCCCCAGCCAGGTGTTCTTTTCCTGAGCCAGTGCAAAAGGCAGGGCCAGCGCCAGCTTGAGGCAGACGATGGTCTTGAAGGTAAGAGCAAGGGTTCGCAGCAGGATTTGTCGGGCAGTCACAGGGTTCTCCAGAGACGGTCGGCAGTGCAGCAAGCTTATCTGCCTCCATCATTCATCACAAATTTTTCGCGGAATTGCTTGACACTCCCTTCGGGTGTGTCTATTATTCGTCCTCTCGATTCCCCGATAGCTCAGTCGGTAGAGCGCCGGACTGTTAATCCGTAGGTCCCTGGTTCGAGCCCAGGTCGGGGAGCCAAATTCCAGAAAGCCAGCAGAAATGCTGGCTTTTTGCTTTGTGTGTTTTGTACGCGATTTCGCGTGAAACGGTGTGTGCGGTTTGTCATGGCAAGGATCATAGAGAGCCCTGCCATGAAGGGGAACCTTCAACGGACTGCCGGTGCCGCCAGCGGATCCGAACGGTGAGTGCCGCTCTGCCAGACCCGCTCACCCATGATATGGGTCGCCGCAATGCAACGGTCGTCACCCAGCATCATCAGCGCAAAGAGCTGTTCTTCCAGTGATTCAGCGAAGCCTGTCCGGTAAGCCAGCTCGGGGATCGCCTGCGGATCGAGCACCACGAAATCCGCTTCCCGCCCCGGCAGGAAGCTGCCGATATGCTCATCGAGTGCAAGCGCTCTGGCCGCGCCGAGCGTCGCCATATACCAGGCGCGCCAGGCAGACAGCGTCTGCCCGCCCGCCTGCCCTACCTCATAAGCCGCCGCCATCGTGCGCAGCATCGACAGGCTGCTGCCGCCCCCCACATCCGTCGCAAGCCCCAGCGACACGCCCGCCCGCATGAGATCGGCATGCGCGCAGAAACCGCTGCCAAGAAAGAGGTTCGAAGTCGGACAGAACGCGATGGCGGTTTCACTTTCGGCGAGACGAGCCATCTCGGCAGGACTCAGGTGAATGCCATGACCATAAATGGCACCGCGCCCGACGAGGCCGTGAGATTCATAAACATCCAGATAATCGCGGCAATCAGGAAAAAGCTCCCTGACCCAGGCCATTTCGCCATGATTCTCGGACAAGTGGGACTGCAGGTGCATGCCCGGGCGTGAGCGAAACAGTTCGGCCGCAGCCTGGAGCTGGCCGGAGGTGGAGGTCGGCGCAAAGCGCGGCGTGACGCTGTAGCCCAAGCGCCCCTTGCCGTGCCAGCGCTCAATGAGGGCATGGCCGTCACGCAGGGAGTCTTCGGCCGTATCGCGCAGGTCCGGCGGACAGTTGCGGTCCATCATGACCTTGCCGCAGAGCATGCGCAGATTGCGCTTCTGCGCTTCTTCGAAGAACACGTCGACCGAATGCGGATGAACCGTAGCGAACACGGACGCCGTCGTCGTGCCATGAGCCAGCAGGCGATCCAGGAAGAAGCTCGCGGTTTTCCGGGCGACCTCGATGTCCGCGAGGGACTTCTCGGCAGGAAAGGTGTAATCGTTGAGCCAGTCCAGCAGCTGTCGCCCCCAGGAACCCATCACGCGCAGTTGCGGGTAATGCACATGGGTGTCGACAAAGCCGGGCATCAGCAGCTTGCCGCGGTAATCGAAATAGCGCGCCGAATCCCTGGTCAGGGTCGGCAAGGCTTCCAGCACCGTGCGCCAGTCGCCGCACTTCTGCACCCGCCCGGACTGAATGAAAAGCGCGCCATCCGGAAAGTGGGCCCAGGCAGAGGCATCGCCCTGCTCACCCGGGTCAGCGAGAAAGTGAAGGATCGAGGCGCGAACAAGAATGGCGTCGGGGGTCGGATTCACGGAAAACTCCTGCTTGCGGGCGTGAGCACGCACGCCCGGACCTCAGGCGTGCATGGAAAGATAGCCAGAATCAGTTGCTGATGAAGGGCTTGCCCAGCGATGCGGGCAGGTTCTGCTGCAGCAGTTTGCGGTCGCGCGAGATCAGCACGAGCACCAGAATGGTGGCGACATAGGGCACGGCCGCCAGCAATTGCGAGGGCAAGGCAATTCCGAGGCCTTGCGCATGCAGCTGAAGGATGGTCATGCCGCCGAAAAGATAGGCGCCGAACATCAGGCGACCCGGCTTCCAGGTGGCGAACACCACCAGCGCCACCGCGATCCAGCCGCGTCCTGCGGTCATGTTCTGCACCCAGAGCGGCGTGTAGACCGTAGACAGGTAAGCACCGCCGATGCCGGACATCGCACCACCGAAAAGCGTGGCCAAGTAGCGGATGCGGATCACCGGATAGCCGATCGCATGAGCGGCATCCGGGCTCTCGCCCACGGCACGCAGAATCAGGCCCCAGCGTGTCCGGGCCAGCACCCAGGCCACGATCGCAAACGCCAGCCAGGAGAGGTAGACCACAAAAGTCTGGGTGAACAGGATCGGCCCGAGAAACGGGATGGAAGCAAGCAGCGGAATCCGCAGCGGCTGCAGGCCCGGCAGGCCCTGACTGACAAAGAACTGCCCGATGAAGGCAGACAGGCCAATCCCGAAGATGGTCAGCGCCAGACCGGTCGCCGACTGGTTGGTGCCCAGCGAAAGCGTCAGGAACGCAAAGGGCAGCGAGGCCAGCATGCCGCCCAGCGCGCCACAGATGAGGCCGCCGAACACGCCCCACTGCAGGGCACCGGCAAAGCCGGCCACCGCACCGATCAGCATCATGCCTTCAACGCCCAGATTGATGACACCGCTCTTTTCGGTCACCAGTTCGCCCAGCCCGGCAAAAACGAGCGGCGTCGCCGCCGCGAGCGTCACGGCCAGAATCGGAATCAGATGTTCAATCACGGTTCAGGCTCCGTTCGCGCCGCGCGCGGCAGCGGTTTCAACTCGCCGGCGCTTGAGCCGGTAATCCACAAAAGTATCGGCGCCGAGCAGGAAGAACAGCAGCATGCCCTGGAACAGCCAGCTGATCGCCGCCGGCAACTGCATCGAAACCTGCGCGGATTCGCCCCCGAGATAGATCAGCGCCATCAGCAGGCCTGCCAGCACGATGCCGACCGGATGGAGCCGGCCAACCCATGCCACGATGATGGCGGCATAACCGTAGCCGGGCGAGAGCGACAGCGTGAGCTGTCCGACGGGACCGGCGGCCTCGGCCGCCCCCGCGATGCCGGCCGCCGCGCCCGACACCACCAGGCTCAGCCACACCGTGCGCTCGGCAGAGAAACCGGCGTAGCGCGCCGCGGCAGCGGCTTCGCCCCCCACAGCGATCTGGTAGGCCGCAAAGCTGCGGCTCACGAAGAGCCAGAACAAGGGCACGGCCACGACCGTAATCCAGATCGAACTGTTGATGCGCAGCCCCTCGAAAATCGGCGCGAACATCGCCGAATCGGAAAACAGGATGGACTGCGGAAAGTTCGAGCCACCCGGGTCCCGCCACGGGCCACTGACCAGCCAGGACAGGAAGTAGGTCGCCACATAGGTCAGCATCAGGGTGGTGAGCGTTTCCTGGGCGCGGAAGCGCGTGCGCAGCAGGGCAGGCAAGGCGCCCCACAGGCCCCCGCCCACCGCGCCGGCAATCACCATGGCGGGCAGGATCCAGGCCGATTCGATGCCATCCGTCCAGATCGCAACACCACTGGCAAAGACGGCGCCCATCAGCAGCTGCCCCTCGGCGCCGATGTTGTAGACGCGCGCCCGGAACCCCAGCGCCAGCCCTTGGGCGATCAGGATCAGCGGTGCCGCCTTGAGCGCAAGCTCGCTCCAGCCATTGGCCGTTTCGAGCGGCTCGATGAAGAACACATGAAAGGCATTGAGCGGCGGCTTGCCCAGCATCGCAAAGATCAGCGCCGCCGCCAGCAGGGTCAGCAGGATGGCAAGCGCCGGTGCGGCCCAGCGCATGACGCGGGAAGGATTCGGGCGTGTTTCGAGAAGTTGCATGGTTTCAGGCTGCCTGTGCTTGAACGCCCGACATCAGCAGGCCGATCCGTTCGGCGTCCGTCTCTTCGATCGGAACGGGTTGCGAAAGCTTTCCACCCGCCAGCACGGCAATACGGTCGGAAATTTCAAAAAGTTCTTCCAGCTCTTCGGAAATCACCAGCACGGCCACGCCGCTGCGGGAGAGGTCCAGCAGGGTCTGGCGCAGGAAGGCTGCAGCCCCCACGTCGACACCCCAGGTCGGCTGGGCAACGATCATCAGCCGCGGCGCCTGCATGATTTCGCGCCCCACGATGAACTTCTGCAGGTTGCCACCGGAAAGACTGCGCGCCGCGGCCTTGACGCCATTGCAGCGCACGTCGAAACGCTCGATGCAACGCGCGGCCAATTCGCGCGCCCGGGCAAAACTGAGGAGACCGTGACGGCGCAACTGCGGATCGCGATGAGCGGTCAGCATGAAGTTCTCGGCCAGACTCATGGCGGGCACTGCACCGCGCCCCAGACGCTCTTCCGGCACGAAGGCCAGACCCAGGTCGCGCCGCTGCCCGGCATGCAGATGGCCGACCTGTGCGCCTTCGATCAGTACGCTGGCACTGTCGACCAAGAGCTCGCCGGAAAGCGCCGCCAGCAACTCGGCCTGACCGTTGCCTGAAATACCGGCAATGCCCAGCACTTCCCCCCTGTTGACGGTCAGGTTGATGGCTTCGAGCGAGGTGCCGAAAGGGTCGTCATTGCGATAGTTCAGGCCCTTGAGCTCCAGCACCGGCCGGACTTCGCCGGTATAGGGCTCCACCGAGCAGACCGGCAGCTCGCGGCCGATCATCATGCGGGCCAGCGAAGCGGACGTTTCGTTGCGCGGATCGGTCTCACCGGTGACACGGCCGCCCTGCATCACGGTGGCGTGATGGCAGAGGTCCTGGATTTCATTGAGCTTGTGGCTGATGTAGAGAATGCTCACCCCTTCGCTGGCGAGCTGGCGAAGCGTCTCGAAGAGGCGGCGCACGGCTTGCGGCGTCAGCACGGAGGTGGGTTCATCCAGAATCAGCAACTGGGGGTTCTGCAGCAGGCAGCGCACGATCTCGACGCGCTGGCGCTCCCCCACCGACAGGCTGTGCACCATGCGCTGCGGATCCAGCGTCAAGCCGTATTTCTCCGACACGCTGGTGACGCGGCTGGCGAGGGTCTTGAGATCGAACTCGCCTTCGAGTGCCAGGGCGATGTTCTCCACCACCGTCAGCGTTTCGAAGAGCTGGAAGTGCTGGAACACCATCCCGATACCGAGATGGCGTGCGGCCGCCGGGTTGGCAATGCTGACCTCGCGTCCGTTCCACATGATCTGGCCGGCGTCCGCATGCACGGCGCCGTAGATGATCTTCATCAGGGTGCTCTTGCCCGCACCGTTCTCGCCGAGCACGGCATGGATCTCGCCAGGTTGCACGACCAGGCTCACATCATCGTTCGCAACCACTCCGGGGTAGCGTTTGGTGATGTGACACAGCTCGAGTCTGGGAGTGGAATTGCGGGACGACCGGACACTCATCGAGGGGCTCAGGAACACAGGACAACGATGGGCGGAGTCTATCAGCCCCGCCCCCTTTGATGAGCATCAATGAGCCTTCCAGCGCTGATTAGGGTCATAATCCCGCGTTTATGGGTGGCCGCCCGGTGCCATCCAGCGCTCTTCCCATCGCTATCCAGGAGACTCCTGATGAAACTGCTGAAACATCTTGGCCGCGTCGCGGCCGTTTCGCTGACCCTGGCCGCCCTCGGCACGGCCCACGCCGCCGAGCCGCTCAAGGCCGGCTTCCTCTATATCGGCCCGACCGGTGACCATGGCTGGACCTACTCCCACGATGTCGGCCGCAAGGCTGTCGAAGCGAAGTTCGGCAACGCCGTCCAGACCACCTTCGTTGAAAACGTGCCGGAAACCGCCGACGCCGAGCGCGTGATCCGTGACCTCGCCACCAAGGGCCACAAGATCATTTTCGCCACCTCCTTCGGCTACATGAACGCGATGGACAAGGTGTCGCGTCAGTTCCCGAAGACCGTGTTCATGCACGCGACCGGCTACAAGACGAGCAAGAACCTCGGCATCTATGACGTGCGAACCTATGAAGGCGCCTACATGCTGGGCGTGGTGGCCGGCAAGATGAGCAAGACCGGCAAGCTCGGCGTGGTCGGCTCGATCGCGATTCCCGAGGTGGTGCGCAACATCAACGCCTTCACCATCGGCGCCCGCAGCGTGAATCCGAAGGCCACGACCCGCGTGATCTGGGTGAATGGCTGGTTCGATCCGGGCAAGGAGCGCGAAGCCGCGCTGGCGCTGATCTCGCAAGGGGCTGACGTGCTGATGCAGAACACCGACTCGCCCGCCGTGGTGCAGACCGCGCAGGAAAAGGGTGTGTACGCCTTCGGCTGGGACTCGGACATGTCCAAGTTCGGCGCCAAGGCCCAGCTGGCCGCATCGGTGCTCAACTGGGGGGTGATCTACAACGAGCAGATCGAAAAGGTCCAGAAAGGCAGCTGGAAGACCACCGACATCTGGTATGGCGTGAAGGAAGGTGCCGTGAACATCGACGGCTTCGGTCCTTCGACTCCGGCTGATGCGAAGAAGCTGGCCGAAGAGCGTCGTGACGCGATCAAGGCCGGCACGCTTCACCCCTTCACCGGCCCGCTCAAGGACAACACCGGCAAGGAACTGGTCCCCGCCGGCAAGACCATGGCAGACGCCGACCTGAGAAAGATGACTGTTTACGTGGAAGGCGTGGAAGGCAGCGTGCCGAAATAAGCGACCTGCCCGCCGCATCGGAAGGACGCCCTCGGGCGTCCTTTTTGTTTTCCGGCGCATGCCCGCGGGATATCCGCAATGTCTGCGGTGAATGAGCAGGTTTAGCCTGATCGGCGGACGGGCCGCAGAGCCTGCCGATCGCCCTCACCACCCAACCGTTTCGCCGGCACGGCAACCGGGCCGGCAACAGGAGACCGACATGCGCAGACTCGTCCTCGCCCTTGGCAGCCTCATCCTCTCGACAGGCACCTGGGCCGCGCCCCAGTTCATCAACATCCTCACCGGCGGCACCAGCGGCGTGTATTACCCCCTGGGAGTCGGTCTGTCGCAGATTTACGGCAAGGTGCTGCCCGAAGCGAAAACCTCGGTGCAGGCCACCAAGGCCTCGGTCGAAAATCTCAACCTGTTGCAGGACGGCAAGGGCGAAGTCGCCTTCGCGCTGGGCGACTCGGTGTCTGATGCCTGGCGCGGCAATACCGAGGCCGGATTCAAGGCGCCCCTGAAGAAGCTCCGCGCCATCGGCGGCATCTACTCCAACTACATCCAGATCATTGCGCGCACGGATTCGGGCATCAGGACGCTGGCAGACCTCAAGGGCAAGCGCGTGTCGGTCGGTGCAGCCAAATCGGGAACCGAACTCAACACGCGCGAGATCCTGAAGGCCGCCGGCATGGCTTATCCGGATCTGGGCAAGGTCGAATACCTGGGCTACGCGGAGTCCGTCGAACTGCTCAAGAACCGCCAGCTGGACGCCACCATCCAGTCCTCAGGGCTCAATGCCGCTTTCGTGAAAGATCTCGCCACCGCGGTCGACATCACCCTCGTCGCCATTCCGGTCGAGGTGGCCCGGAAGATTGACGACGCGGCCTATCAGAGCGCCAGCATCCCGAAGGGCACCTATCCGAATCAAACCGCAGACGTTCCTACGGTCGCCATCCGCAACATGCTCGTGACGAGCGAGGCCGTGCCGGAGGAGGTCGTCTATCGCATGACGAAATCCATGTTCGAGAACCTGCCGCAACTGGCCGCCTCGCACAGCGCAGCGAAATCCATCGAACTGGCCACCGCCGCCAAGGGGCTGCCCATCCCCTTGCATCCCGGCGCCGAGCGCTATTACCGCGAAGCCGGCGCACTGAAGTAAATCCCGCAAAGCCCAGTCCGCCGGCGGCACTGCACGCCGGCAGGAGAACGCGACCATGCACGACTCGTCCCAAGCCCTGTCCCACGGTCATGCGCCTGCTGCCGACTTCGAGGAGCACGGCACGCGCCGCAGCCTGAGCGGACTGGCTCACGGCTTCTTCGTCCTGCTCGCGCTGTGCTTCTCGTTCTACCAGCTGACGGTAGCAGCCTTTCATCCACTCTCCAGCCTGCCGACGCGGGCCATCCATGTCGGCTTCCTGCTGGCGCTGGCATTCGTGCTGCACCCGTTCAGCACGCGCAGCCGGCTGGACCGACTGCCCTGGCATGATCTGCTGCTGGGCGCAGTCGCGTTCGCGATCGGGCTCTACCACTGGATTTACGAATCCGCCGTGATCCAGCATGCCGGCGATCCGACGCAATTCGAACTGGCGATCGGCGTGATCGAGGTCGCGCTGCTGTTCGAAGCCACCCGCCGCATCATGGGCTGGGCGCTGCCGCTCGTATGCGCGATCTTCCTGGCCTACGGCCTCTTCGGTCAGTATCTGCCCGGGGACCTCGCCCACCGCGGCTACGACTTCGGGCAGATCGTGAACCAGCTTTTCCTCGGTGGGGACGGCATCTACGGCACACCGACCCTGGTCTCTGCCACCTACATCTTCCTGTTCATCCTGTTCGGCGCCTTTCTCGAGCAGGCCGGCATGATCAATCTCTTCAACAACTTCGCGCTGGGGTTGGTGGGCTCCGCTCGGGGCGGCCCGGCCAAGGTGGCCGTGGTGTCGAGCGGCTTCATGGGAACAATTTCCGGCTCGGGCGTCGCCAATGTACTGACCGTGGGGCAATTCACCATTCCGCTGATGAAGCGCTACGGCTACAGCCCGGCCTTTGCCGGCGCAGTGGAGGCTACCGCCTCGATGGGCGGGCAGATCATGCCGCCGGTGATGGGGGCCGTCGCCTTCATCATGGCCGAGACGCTGAACCTGCCCTACTCCGCCATCGTCAAGGCCGCCGTCCTGCCCGCGCTGCTCTACTACTTCGCAGCCTTCGCGATGGTGCATCTCGAGGCGCTGCGCCGTGGGCTCAAGGGACTGCCGAAAGACCAGTGTCCGAACCCATGGCAGGCGCTGCGGCAGGACTGGTACCTCGTCGCGCCGCTGGCCGTGCTCGTCGCCATGCTGTTCCACGGTTTCACCCCGATGTACGCAGGGCTGACCGGACTCGCCCTCACTGCCGTGCTGATCCTGGGTGTAGCACTGGCGGCCCGCATCGGCCCGCTGCACTTCCGCATCCTGCTCTGGATTGCCATCGGCCTGTCAGCGGCAGCCTTCCGCCTCGAATACAACGGACGGCAGATCGGCGTGAGCGCGATCGTTGCGCTGGTCGCCGTGCTGGTGCTCGCCTGCAGCCGGATCCACGGCGGTCAGGCCACGCTGCACAAACTGCACACGGCCCTGGTCGACGGCGCCCGCCAGGCCGTGCCGGTCGGGCTGGCCTGCGCGATTGTCGGCGTGATCATCGGCGTGCTGACACTCACTGGCGCGGCAACCAGCTTTGCCGGCTATGTGGTGCATGTCGGCGAGAAGAGCCTGATCCTCTCGCTGGTGCTGACCATGCTGGTCTGCCTGGTGCTGGGCATGGGCATTCCGACCATTCCGAACTACATCATCACGAGCTCCATCGCGGCGCCGGCCCTGCTCCAGCTGGGCGTGCCGCTGATCGTGTCACACATGTTCGTGTTCTACTTCGGCATCATGGCCGACCTGACCCCTCCGGTGGCGCTCGCCGCGTTTGCCGCCTCGTCGATCGCCAAGGCGCCGCCGATGCAGATCGGCCTGAAAGCGACACAGATCGCCATCGCCGGTTTCACGATTCCCTTCATCGCGGTTTATGACCCGGCACTCATGCTGCAGGGCAATCCCGGCCTGCTGGCGGTGATCTACATCGTATTCAAATGCGTGATTGCGATCCTGCTCTGGGCCGCGACGGTCACTGGCCATGCACTGCTGCCGCTGCGGGCGCTGGAGCGCGTCGGCGCGCTGATGGCGGCCGTGCTGCTGGTCGCGGCGGCGCCCATGACGGACGAAGCCGGCTTTTCGCTCGCAGCGGCCTTTTTTGCCTGGCAGATCGTGCGCCGGCAGCGCCTGCAACGAGTCCTGCAATGAGCGCGACGGTCTGCGCGCTCATCGCGGGCAGTCTGCAACTCATCGCGCAGGATGCCTTCACGCTGAGCTGGCAGCACTCGGTGCAGCGCCTGCGCTGGGAGGAAGACTGGCAGGTGGCAGGCCAGCAACTGCGCCTGGTCGAGGCACGTATCCAGGGCACCGGCGCCGGCATGGAAATTCCGCCGGACGCCGTCCTGCGCCAGGGAAGCTGGCACTACCGGCCCCCGCTGGCGCCGCAGTCACGCCTCACGCTGGCCAACTCGATCCATGGCGGCCAATACCGGATCTGCGAAGGCAAGCGCTGCAAGACGCTGCCTGCCGGCGACGCTCCGCTGACCCTGCAGGTCTGCCCGTAAAAGCTGGCTTGCGCGCCTCGCCGTGCGGCCGGGCGCCCGTGCCGACAAGGTCCGCCGCCGGCAAAAACGGCTCGTCGAGTCAGGGCGTGGGCTCAAGCATCAGCATCATTCAAACCCATGCCGTCAGCATCATGGCCGGCACCACATCTCCGGCCACGCGTCAGAAGGTGATCCGCAACTGTGCGGCCAGGGTTGCCGGGGTTTTGGTTGCGGACGGAATGTAGAGCATCGCCAGCTCCACATGCGGCCCCGCCAGCACGAGTTCGGGCAAGGCCATCAGGTGGATGCCATGCTTCGTGCCGCCAGGACGGATGCCATCCTCATAACCGGAGACCACGCCGACCACGCCCCCGGCGCGAAGCTGAAGCCAGTCCGGACCGGTCAGCCGCCACTGGTACTCGCGTCCGGCATAGACCGAATAGCGGCGAATGCTGTTGTAATAACCGCCGGTCGTCCAGCCGCCGGGGATCCGGATGCCGACACCGCGGTTGTTTTCGTTGTAATCGACACGCGTCGACATGTGCTTCGAGCGAAAACCACTCGCCACGGCATAACCCAGAGACTCCTTGCTGCGGTTCAGATCCGACAGGAAGGAAAGCACACCGTCCTCGGCAGCCTGGGCGGCTGCGCAGGAAAGCAGAAGCATTGCGGCAGGGAGAAGTCTGTATTTCTTGTTCATGTTGATCACCACTTGCACTGTCCGATGGCGGCGTCTTGCGCGCCGCCCTGTATGACCGCAGAGGCTGCGGCGCCAGTCCTGGCCGTAAAACCGGCTGGACATGGGGTCTGATACGGACTCTGGCGCGGGGGCTTGATGCTTCAAAACCCTAGTCAGCAGGAGGCTTGAGGGTCTTGCGTCCGCGTTTTCCTACAACCCGTACGCCTGATCGGACGCCGTAACCCGCAACGCGGGAAACCATGGCAAGAAAGGGCGCCGGAAGCGACGCGAAATTTGTCGACCGGTCTCAGCGCAAGCCCTGCAAGCTCTCGCATCAGGCATGGCAGCAGCGGGCGCTCATCACCTATGTCGAAAGACGTAAGCAGCGATCCGACAGTGCTTTCGGGCGTGACCTTTCGGGCGAGAGGGTCAATCAAAAACAGCGCTGCGCCGGGTCAGGTCTCGCCGCAATTCCTTCAGGCGGCCGGCGCGGTCATAATGAGGCGCATGAAATCCGGAGAAATCCTGCTGCCGCTCTCCTCACTGCGTCGTCCCGTCGCATCGGCTGCGCCCGCCGGCGAAGTGCTCGACGGTCTGGGCCGTCCGCTGCATGACTTGCGCATCTCGGTCACCGACCGCTGCAACTTCCGCTGCACCTACTGCATGCCGCGCGACAAGTTCGGCCGCGATCACGCCTTCCTCGCCCATGACGAGATCCTTCGCTACGAGGAAATCGCGCGGCTCGCCGCCGTGTTCGCGCAACTGGGCGTACGCAAGATCCGCCTGACCGGTGGTGAGCCGCTGATGCGCAAACACCTGCCCAGACTGGTTGCAATGCTGGCGGAAATTCCAGGGCTGGAGCTCACGCTGACCACCAACGGCGCGCTGCTGGCACGCCATGCCGCAGACCTCAAGGCGGCCGGGTTGCACCGGATCACCGTCAGCCTGGATGCGCTCGACGACGCGAGCTTCCGCCGCATGAGCGATGCGGGCTGCGGCGTGAATGAAGTGCTCGCCGGCATCGATGCGGCCCAGGCAGCAGGGCTGCCGCTGAAGGTGAACATGGTGGTGCGGCGCGGTCTCAATGAAGACCAGATCCTGCCGCTCGCCCGGCACTTCCGCGGCTCCGGTCATGTGCTGCGTTTCATCGAGTACATGGACGTTGGCAGCAGCAATGGCTGGCGCATGGATGAAGTATTCAGCGCGCAGGAAATCCTCGCCTGCATCGGCAGCGAGTTCCCGCTCGAGGCGCTTGACCGCCCCACACCCGACGCGGTTGCCGAACGCTGGCGCTATGTGGATGGTGGCGGAGAAATCGGTGTCATAGCGTCGGTCACCCGCGCCTTCTGCCACGAATGCAGCCGGCTGCGCATGTCACCCGAGGGCAAGCTCTTCACCTGTCTGTTTGCCAGCACCGGTCACGATCTGCGCGCCCTGCTCCGCGAAGGCCGCACGGACGCCGAGCTGGCGGCCTGGATCGGCAGCGTCTGGCATGCACGCACTGACCGCTATTCGGAGCTGCGCAGCAGTGCGACGGCGCCTTCCCGGAAAATCGAAATGTCATACATCGGCGGTTGAGCCCGATGCGCACAACCGGGGTGATCCTCGCAGGTGGAGCCAGCCGCCGCATGGGTGGGCAGGACAAGGGGCTGATCCTGTTCCGGGGCCGCCCGATGGTGGCGTGGGTCGTGGAAGCCCTGGCACCCCAGGTTGATGAGCTGCTGATCGTCGCCAACCGCAATCTCGAGTCCTATCGCGCCTTCGGCCACCTGGTGGTGTCCGATTTGCGGCCGGACTTTCCCGGTCCGCTGGCGGGCATCGAAGCCGCGCTCACCGCCCTCTCCGGCGACGAAATCCTGTGCTGTCCGACCGACGCGCCGCTGCTGCCGCCCGAGTATGCCGCGCGCATGTCCGGCAGCTCGCCTGCGGTCGCCAGCTGGGGCGCTTACTGGCAGCCCGTGTTCTGCCGCCTGCCGCGAACCTTGCTGACCGGACTGCGACACTCGCTGGATGCCGGCGAACGCAGCGCTACCCGCTGGCTGGCGTCCCTTTCGCCACGGGTCGTGCCGCTCGATGACCTGGCCGCCCGAATGCAGGACGCGGACGATCCCGAAGCCCTGAAGGCGCTCGATCGCGCAACCGACTGACACAGTCCGCTGTCAGAAAATGAGCGACCATGGCCCCTCGCGGCCCAGGTCGCCAGGAAGCGGCGCCGCAGACACGGCGCCACGTCTGCTCCGGCTGCCTGTCGTCTGGCAGCCCGGAGCATCTGCCCGGGAGGAAACATGTCTGACCCCACCCCCAAGTTCTGGCGCTGCACGCTCAGCGCTCCCGTCATCATCCCCGGCCTCGCGCTGATCCTTCTGCTGCTGGGCCTCTGCGCATTCGACCCGACGCTGGCGGAGGGCTTCTTCAGCGCAGGCCAGGCCTGGATCGGTGCCCGCCTGTCCTGGTACTACGTACTTGTCGTGGCGGCCTTCCTGCTGTTTCTGGTCATTCTGGCCAGCAGCCCGTATGGCGATATCCGTCTCGGCCCCGACGACGCCACGCCCGAATACAGCTATCCCTCCTGGCTGGCCATGCTCTTTGCGGCCGGCATGGGCATCGGCTTGCTCTACTTCGGGGTAGCCGAACCGGTGATGCACTTCAGCTCGCCAGCCACGGCGGTGGGCGGTACGCCCGCGGCTGCGCGCGAAGCGCTCGTCACCACCTTCTTCCACTGGGGCCTGCATGCTTGGGCGATCTATGCCACGGTCGGCCTGGCGCTCGCGTATTTCGGCTTCCGTTACAACCTTCCACTGACCATCCGCTCTGCGCTCTACCCGCTCCTGCGTCATCGCATCAACGGGCCGGTCGGCCATGCGGTCGACGTGTTCGCACTCGTCTGCACGGTGTTCGGCATCGCGACCACCCTGGGTTATGGCGTGCTGCAACTCTCGGCCGGCCTGCATCGCCTGACGGGCATGGAAACCTCCAGCCCGGCCTTCCGCTACGTGACCATTGCCGCCGTCATCAGCCTGGCCGGCATTTCGGCCGCAACCGGCGTGGGGCGTGGCGTCAAGCGTCTGTCGGAATTCAATCTGCTGCTGGCCATCGGGCTGATGCTCTTCGTGCTCTTTGCCGGCCCCACCAGCGTGATCATGCAGAGCTTCACCGAAAATCTCGGCGCCTACTTCAGCGACATCGTGGGGCTCAGCTTCCGCACCTTCGCCTATGCCGACGAGGCAAAGAAAGGCTGGCTTTCGGGCTGGACCATCGTGTATTGGGCGTGGTGGATCTCCTGGTCACCCTTTGTCGGCCTCTTCATTGCCCGCATCTCGCGCGGCCGCACGATCCGCGAGTTCGTGCTGGGCGTGCTGCTGGTTCCCAGTGCCTTCAACTTCCTGTGGATGAGCGTCTTCGGCAATGGCGCGATCTGGTTCGACACGCATGGCGCTGCCCAGGCGCTGTCTTCGGTGGCGAGCAATGCCGACGCCCTGCTGTTCAACTTTCTCGACCTGCTGCCGGGCTCGGGCATCAGTTCCGGCGTGGCGGTACTGCTGATCATCGTTTTCTTCGTCACCTCGGCCGACTCGGGCGCGCTGGTGCTCGACGGCATCGCCAGCAAGGGGCGGGACGATTCACCTGTGTGGCAGCGCCTGATGTGGGCGGTGATCCTGGGCTTGAGCGCCGCACTGCTGATGAGCGTCGGGGGGCTGAAAGCACTGCAGTCCATGACGCTGATCGCGGCCCTGCCCTTCTCGCTGATCATTCTCGCGTCCTGCCTCGGTCTGTGGCGGGCACTGATCGGCGATCACCTGCATTCCTCACGCGAGCTTTCTCCGGCCACGAGTTTCTGGAACGGCTCGAAGTGGCGCGACCGGCTCGATCATCTGCTGCGGCTCTCGACGCCTGACGAAGCCCGTGCCTTCATCCAGGAAGTGGCCGAACCCGCCCTGCGGGAGCTCGCGGGTGACCTGCAGGCACGCGGCAAGCCAGCCCGTATCGACAGCGCGGAAGACGGATCGATCTCGCTGACCGTCCCGCGGCGCCATGCGCGTGACTTCGTCTACGGCGTGCGCCCCCAGACACGCACGCTCAGCCGTCTGAACCCGCTGCGCAAGGAAGAACGCTCGGTGACCGAACCGGTGACTTTCTTCGAAGACGGCCGCGCGGGGTACGACGTGCAATACATGAGCCACGACGAAATCATCGCCGATGTGCTGCGTCAGTACGAACGCTACCTGCAGCTCGGGCGCCTTTCGGAAACCGGTCTGCTCAACAGCGCCCCCGGTCATGTGGAGGCAGGCTGAGCGCCGCGGCACTCAGTCCGTCAATCGCGTCTGACGCGGCAGCCAGAACCAGGCGCACACCGCCATGACGAAGCAGCACAGGCCCAGCCCGGCAAACACCGGCGGCAGGCCCACGCGGTCTGCCGCATGGCCCAGCGCAATGGTGCCGAGAGGGCCGGGCAGGATGGTCACGAAACGCATCGACGTCACCATCCGCCCGAGCAGCCCGTCCGGCGTGACGGCCAGACGGAGGCTCAGGTAATTGATCACGTACAGCGTGCTGCCGGCATTGAAGACGAACAGCGCCAGCCCCGCCAGCGGCGCGGCCAGAGGCCAGCCGCCGTGTGGCACGGCATAAAGCAGATAGCCCAAACCGGCCAGTGCCACGCCGGCAATCAGGGCCGTGCGGATGCCCCAGCGCCGCTCCACTCCGTGCGCGAGCGGCGCGCCGGCCAGCCCGCCCAGCGCGCCCAGACTGTTGATCAAACCGATCGCCCCCTCGCCCAGCCCGAGATTGCGCGCGGCATGCAGCACGTAGAGCGCCTTGAACGCATCCGACATGATGATCCAGGCAGCCACCACGGCAACGAGACCGCGCAGCATCGGCGTCTGCCAGACCAGCATCAGCCCCTCGCGGATCTGCGCCACCACGGAAACGCCGGCGTGCGGCGTGATTTCTTCGTGCAGCCGGATGCTGCCGATCAGCACGGCAGCCACCACGAAACTCAGCGCATCAATGCTCACCGCCAGCGGCGCGCCGACCCCGGCAATGAGCAGGGCCGCCAGTGCGGGCCCGCAGACCTGGGCAACCGAAGTCGATGCGGAGAGCTTGCTGTTGGCCAGCACCAGACGCTCGCGCCCCACCAGCAGCGTGACCAGCACCTGCGTGGCCGAACCACCGATGGCTTCCGTCATCGACACGATGAAGCCCACTGCATACAGCACGCCCATCGACAGAAAACCAGCCTCATGACCGAGCGGAACCAGCGCCAGCCCCGCGGCAGCGACAAGATTGAAGATCACCGCGAGGCGCTTCTTGCTGGCGCGATCAATCCAGACACCGGCCGGCAGGCCGATGGTAATGAAAGGCAGCAGCTCGCAGGCCGCAAGAATGCCCATCTCGGTCGCACTGGCGTTGAGCAGGCCGACCGCAGTCAGCGGCAAGGCCATGAGTGAGACGGCCGTGCCCAGCGCGGAGAGCGCGTTGGCGGCAAACAGGCGCAGAAAGCCGGCGTCACGCCAGAGCGAAGCCGCCGGAACGCGGGAGAGCAGGATAAGCAGGCACTGACGCAGCATGGGGGCGCGAGTGTCGCGCGCAGCGCCTGCGTGGTCAAGCCGACGGCGCCCAAGCGGTTTCCCGGATAGCCCCGGGAATGCTCTAATGGAGGGAGTTCCGCAACGCCTGACCCGCCAGAAACCATGGATATCCAGCAATACATGCAAGACACCGGCCGCAAGGCCCGCGCTGCGTCGCGCCAGATGGCCGCAGCCTCCACCGCCGCCAAGAATCAGGCACTGTGCGTGATCGCAGCCAGCCTCCGCGCGCGCGCGCCCGAGCTGCTCGCGGCCAACGCACGCGACCTGGAGCAGGCTCGTGCCGACGGGCTCGAGCCCGCCATGATCGACCGCCTGACGCTGTCAGCCAAAGGCATCGAGTCGATGGCCTCCGGCCTCGAACAGATCGCCGCCCTGCCCGACCCGATCGGCGAGATCAGCAACGTCAAGCGGCGCCCCTCAGGCATCCAGGTCGGCCACATGCGCGTTCCGCTGGGTGTGATCGGCATCATCTACGAAGCCCGCCCGAACGTGACGGCGGACGCAGCCGGTCTCTGCATCAAGAGCGGCAACGCGGCCATCCTGCGCGGCGGCAAGGAAGCATTGCACTGCAATCAGGCGATTGCAGCCTGCGTGCGCGAAGGGCTCGAAACAGCCGGCCTGCCCGCTGCCGGCGTGCAGATCATCGAGACGACCGATCGCGCGGCGGTCGGCGAGCTGATCACCATGCCGGAATTCGTTGACGTGATCGTGCCGCGTGGTGGCAAGGGCCTCATCGAACGCATCAGTCGCGATGCGCGTGTGCCGGTCATCAAGCACCTGGACGGCAACTGCCACGTTTATCTCGATGACGAAGCGGATGCCGCCAAGGCGATCCCGATCGTGGAAAACAGCAAGACCCAGCGCTACGGCACCTGCAATACGGCGGAGTCCCTCCTCGTCGCACGCTCGCGTGCCGCCGAACTCCTCCCGCGCGTCGGCGCCATGCTTGCCGGGCGTGGGGTTGAAATGCGTGGCTGCGCCGAGTCGCTCGCCATTCTCGGCGCCGCGGGCATCGCCGGCGCCCGGCTCGTGCCGGCACAGGAATCGGACTGGTCCGAGGAATATCTGGCACCGGTGATCGCCATCAAGGTCGTGGACGGGCTCGACGCGGCCATCGATCACATCAACCGCTACAGCTCGCAGCACACCGATGCGATCGTCAGCGAAAACTACAGCAAGGCCATGCGCTTCCTGCGCGAGGTCGACTCCGCCTCGGTCATGATCAATGCGTCCACCCGTTTTGCAGACGGATTCGAATATGGACTGGGGGCCGAAATCGGAATCTCTACCGACAAGATCCACGCCCGCGGCCCGGTCGGGCTCGAAGGCCTGACCTCGCAGAAATGGGTCGTATTCGGCAACGGCGAAGTCCGCGCATGAATGCCCGTGCTACCGGCAGACAGTTGCCCGCGCGCGACTTGATGCCGATGGCATGGCCGTACATTTTCTCCAGGTTGGCCAGCGCTTTTTACAGGCTGAAAAACGCGCTGGCCATTCATTCATATTGCATATCCTCGCAAACATTACGAAACCTGTGGAACTCAAGTGAAGTTTGCTGCCGGCCAAACGGGCTCGCTAATTCACACAATGAAGTCCGGACCGGCAGGCCCTTGGAAAAATCCAGCGCAGGATCGCTGCTGGCCCATGCCCTTCCGAATTGCGAGCCACACACAGGAGGTCGCAGTTCGAAGCCCGTTCGGAGCCATCATGCGCTCGCCTGCTGACAGCCTTCCCGCGCTCATGGACTTGCCGAGTTGCAGACTCGGCATGCAGGCAAACGAACTCGGCCAGATCACCTCGATTCTTTTTCTGCATCCGGAAACGCCGCTTAAAAACCGGCAAACGCCGCTCGAGCAATCGCTGTGTGCCGCAGTCGCGCACTGGCTGGATGGCACGCCGGCGCCGGCACTGCCTTTTGCACCATGCGGCACAAGATTCCAGCAGGACGTCTGGCAATTGATCCGTGAAATTCCACGCGGTCGAACGGCTTATTACGGAGAACTGGCGGCCCGGCTCGATTCTTCTGCACGGGCAGTGGGTCAAGCCTGCGGCGACAATCCCTTCCCGCTGTTCACCCCCTGCCATCGCGTCCTCGGCAAACACGGCAATGGCGGATTCGCACATGCCGAATCAGGATGGCTGATGCAGACGAAACTGTGGCTCCTGCAACACGAAGGCGCCTGAAACATGCAGGTCCCCACGAGCGCGCACAACGCGGAAATCGATGCATTCATCGACGACATCTGGCTGCAGGACGGGCTGTCCCGAAACACGCTCGAAGCGTATCGGCGTGACCTGGTTCTTTTATCCCGCTGGCTCGAAAACACGGACAACACTCCAATACAGGATGTCTCTGCCGACACGCTTGCACGCTATTTTTCCGAGCTCTCGGCGCATAGCAAACCCTCGAGCCAGCGTCGCGTACTTTCAACCCTGAGACGCTTCTTCCGTCACCTGTTGCAACAGGGAAAAATCCAGCGCGATCCGAGCCTGGAACTCGGCACGCCCATTCCGGTTGAGCGCTTTCCACGCACCCTGACCGAAGCGCAGGTCGAATCACTGCTTGCTGCGCCGGAGATCGATTCGGTATTCGGTTTGCGCGATCGCGCGATGCTTGAAACGCTTTACGCAAGCGGGTTGCGGGTTTCGGAGCTCGTCAATCTGAAACTAGGCGAACTGGATCGCACCCAGGGGCTGGTCCGCATTACCGGAAAAGGATCAAAGGAAAGACTCGTTCCGCTCGGAGAATGGGCGCTCGAATGGATCGAGCGCTACCTGCTTGAATGCCGTCCGCGGCTGCAGATAAATCCCGATGAACATGTATTCCTGACGCGCTTCGGTGGTCCGATGACACGGCAGATGTTCTGGCTGGTCATCAAGCAGCATGCGGCCGTGGCGGGGATCCCGCGGGAAATGATTTCCCCCCACACGATCCGTCACGCCTTTGCCACTCATCTCCTCAATCACGGCGCAGATCTTCGCGTGGTCCAATTGCTGCTGGGGCATGCCGACATTTCCACCACCCAGATTTATACCCATGTTGCCCGTGAGCGCTTGCGCCAGCTTCATTCGCGCCACCACCCCCGCGCATGACCTCCTTTGAGGAAGATTGAAATATCCTGTGAATTCAGCCAAATAAGCTGATTCAGCATTTGCATTTATTGCTTTCCTGATGGCAGAATAAATACAGAAGATATCTGCCGGATCTTGCGCATGCATTACCGGCGGCTCCAACCGTCAATGCCCGACCTCCTGCCAGGCTGCCCCGTTAGAAAAGGATAATCATGCTGCTGACCAAATCGCAATTGAACAAGGCTAGTGAAAAAGACCTGAACCAGGCCGCAGAAGCCATCAAGGCCGAAATCGCCAAGCGCGAAACCAGCTCAAAGGAAAAGGCAATGAAAGAGCTGAAGGCCGTTGCAGCCAAGCACGGCATTTCGCTCGAATCGCTGCTGGATGGCAAATCGGCCAAGGGCGCCGGCAAGGCCAGCAAGGCGCCGCGCGCCAAAAAAGCGGTCGCAAAGCCGCGTGGCAAGGTTGCCGCAAAATACGCCAACCCGGCAGACGCCTCGATGACCTGGACCGGCCGTGGCCGCAAGCCGATCTGGGTGGCTGACGCACTGGCAGCCGGCAAGTCGCTCGCTGACCTGGCAATCAAGGGCTGAAACAGCGCCCCCGAAAACAAAAAGGCGACCCGCGGGTCGCTTTTTTGTTGGGGTCTTCTCAACTGCGCGGCAATCCGAAAGGCCCCAGCCCGGTATTCGGCGGTTCTTCACCATTCCGCCCGCGCTCGATGAATACGCCAACCCTGCGAACATTCTTCATCACGCCCGGCTTGGCGATCGAAACCCGCACCCAGGGCACATTGAATTCCTCGAACATCAGGCCAACAACAAACTCCCCCAGGGTTTCGAGCAGATTGAATTGCCGCAGAAGCAGGACCTCACGTATCCGCTCCACAACCTGATCATATCCAACCGTATCCGCGATATCATCGCGCAACGCAGCCGCATCCGGAACGCCGAAAGTCATGTTGATTTCGAGTGGCTGCGAGGCGGACCGCTCGCGCGGAAAAATGCCGACATTGGCATCCACGAGCATGCCTTCGATAAAGATGAAATCCATGAATGCCAATCCGGCCTCGGGCCGCAACTGAAATGTCACTGATTCTACCCCTGCTTGTCCTCGCCTATCTGATCGGTTCGATTCCCTTTGCAGTCGTCGTGAGCAAGGCCATGGGCCTCTCCGACCCGCGCAGTTTCGGCTCGGGCAATCCGGGCGCAACGAACGTCCTCCGCTCCGGCAACAAGAAAGCCGCGCTGCTCACCCTCATCGGCGACGCCGCCAAGGGTGGTCTGGTGGTCTGGGCGGCACGCGCATTCGCCGGCGACCTGGGGCTGCAGGCGATGGATCTGGCCTGGATTGCGGTCGCGGTTTTCCTCGGCCATGTATTCTCGGTATTCCTCCGTGGCAAGGGCGGAAAAGGCGTGGCTACGGCAGCCGGTGTGTTGATTGGCATTCATCCCGGGCTCGGCGGTGCCGTGCTGCTGGTCTGGATCGCAACGGCGGCGCTCTCCCGCTATTCATCCCTTGCTGCGATCGTCGCCGCCATTTCAGCGCCCGCGCTGACGCAATGGATCACCGGCGCAGAACACTGGACCATCGCAGCCATGGTCATGACGATCGTTCTGATCTGGCGTCACAAGGAGAACATCTCCCGCCTGCTGAAGGGGCAGGAGAGCAAGATCGGCAGCAAGAAAAAAAGCGCCTGAAACCCTCAGGATCCGGCAGCATCAATCTCCGCCAGCGGCCATCTCGGCCGCACGGCAAAAGCGCCGTCCGAAGCAAGAGCGGCCACGCGCCCCTCGCGCAAGCGCATTGCGCAGGCAAACGCGATCATTGCGCCGTTGTCGGAACAATATTCGAGCTCAGGGAAAAACACCTTGCCGCCCCGACGGCCAATGTCCCGCTGCAGGCGCTCGCGCAAGCGGGCGTTTGCACCGACTCCGCCGGCAACCACAAGCTGATCCAGGCCCGTCTGCGCAAGAGCGGCCCGCGCCTTGACGCACAGCACATCAACCACCGCCTCCTGAAATTCGGCCGCCAGATCGGCCGTCCGGTCCGGCGTGAAATCCGGCTTCTGTGTCGCCGTCAGCACGGCCGTTTTCAGGCCGCTGAAGCTGAACATCAGATCCCCCGAATTTTTCATCGGCCTCGGCAATCTGAAACTGCCAGCCTTTCCCTGCGTCGCCAGCCGGGAAAGTATCGGCCCGCCGGGATAAGGCAAGCCCAGCAGTTTCGCCGTCTTGTCGAAAGCCTCCCCTGCCGCGTCATCCACACTCTCACCCAGCAACACATAATCCCCCACCCCACCCACCCGCATCAGCTGGGTGTGTCCACCCGAGACCAGCAAGGCCACGAAAGGAAACGAGGGCGGCGCGGAAGACAGCATCGGAGACAGCAGATGGCCTTCGAGGTGATGGATCGGAACGGCGGGAATGCCCAGGCCGAGGGCCAGCGACTCTGCCACGCTCGCACCGACCAGCAAGGCGCCGGCCAGCCCGGGGCCTGTCGTATAACCGATAGCATCCAGATCATCGAGGCCGCCCCCTGCCGCAGCGAGCGTCTCGCGAATCAGGGGAACGATGCGGCGCACATGATCCCTGGACGCCAGTTCAGGCACCACGCCTCCGTAAGCGGCGTGCATGTCGATCTGCGAGAACACCCTGTGCGCGATCAGACCATTCGCCGTAGAGGCCAGGCCAATCCCCGTTTCGTCGCAGGAGGTCTCGATGCCCAGGACAAGTTGCGAAGTACTCATGCGCGGCATTCTAGCGCATGCGCAGCCCCGCCCTGAAAATGTGGACTTGGTTTTTCGACTTGAAAGCTTTATAGTGGCGAGCTCTTCACATAGTCTGTCCAGCAAGGAACACAGAATGCCTGGTGTACGCGTCAAAGAAAACGAACCGTTTGAAGTTGCTATCCGCCGTTTCAAGCGCACCATCGAAAAGGCTGGCACGCTGACCGAACTGCGTGCTCGCGAGTTTTACGAGAAGCCCACGACTGAGCGCAAGCGCAAGAAGGCCGCTGCAGTCAAGCGCCTCCACAAGCGTCTGCGCAGCCAGACCCTGCCGCCGAAGCTCTTCTGATTTTCGGGTGCCGCAGGTCGGTACCATGGGCAAGGCTGCATGAAGCAAGACCCGACGCCGGGATGGCAGTCGGGTTTTTGTGTTTTTGATCAAGGATTCACGATGAGCCTGAAAGAACGCATTGCCGAGGACATGAAGGCCGCCATGCGCGCCAAGGAAACCGCGCGTCTCGGCGCCATCCGGCTGCTCATGGCTGCCATGAAGCAAAAGGAAGTCGATGAGCGCATCACGCTCGACGACGCCGGCGTCATTGCCATTGCCGACAAGCTGATCAAGCAGCGACGAGACTCCGTCAGCCAGTACGAAAGCGCCGGCAGACAGGACCTCGCAGACATCGAGAAGGCCGAGATCGCGGTACTTGCCGCCTATATGCCGGCTGCACTGTCCGACGCCGAAATCGAAGCTGCCGTCGCCGCCGCCATCACCCAGAGCGGCGCAAGCAGTCCGGCCGACATGGGCAAGCTGATGGCCATCCTGAAGCCCCAGCTCGCCGGCCGCGCGGACATGACGGCCGTCTCCGCCAAGGTCAAGGCCGCACTGGCCCGCTGAACCGGAGCCCATCGTGGCGGCCCGGCCGCCACGCCCTGCAGTTCAAACCAGACCGAACAGTGATCCCAGAGTCTTTCATTCAGGATGTACTGACCCGCACCGATATCGTGGGCCTGATCGAACGCTACGTTCCTCTCAAGAAGGGCGGCGCCAACTACATGGCCTGCTGCCCCTTCCACAACGAGAAGAGCCCGTCGTTCTCGGTCAGCCCCACCAAGCAGTTCTACCACTGCTTCGGCTGTGGCGCTCACGGCACGGCCGTGGGTTTCCTGATGGAATACTGCGGAATGTCATTCCGCGACGCGATCAAGGACCTGGCCCAGCAATGCGGCCTGCAAGTCCCTGAAGACGACGCGCCGCAACAGGATCGCGCCCAGCTGAGCTCGCTGCTCGACGCCACCACCCGCGCATCACGCTTCTTCCAGGAACAGCTGCGCCGCTCGCCCAAGGCCATCGAGTACCTCAAGCAGCGCGGCCTGACCGGCGAAATCGCGCGCCAGTTCGGCATCGGCTACGCACCCGACGACTGGAATGCCCTGCGCGAGGCTTTCGGCAAGGACTATGACAGTCCGGCACTACTCGAGTCAGGCCTGGTCATCCAGAATGACGCCGGTCGCCGCTACGACCGCTTCCGCGACCGGGTGATGTTTCCCATCATCGACCAGCGCGGGCACATCATCGGCTTTGGCGGACGCGTCATCGGACAAGGCGAACCCAAATACCTCAACTCGCCGGAAACACCGCTGTTCGAGAAAGGCCGGGAACTCTACGGCCTGTTCCAGGCACGGCAAGCAATCCGGGAATCCGGCATGGTCGTCGTCACCGAAGGCTACATGGACGTCGTCGCCCTCGCCCAATACGGGTTCGGCTCGGCCGTCGCCACGCTCGGCACCGCCACCACCGCAACCCACATCCAGAAGCTCTTCCGGCAATCCGAGAAGGTCGTCTTCTGCTTTGATGGCGACAAGGCGGGCCGCAAAGCCGCAACCCGAGCACTCGAGAATGCACTGGACCAGCTCGCCGACGATCGGGAGGTCCGCTTTCTTTTCCTGCCTGCGGAACACGACCCCGACAGCTTCATCCGTGCCGAAGGCCTTGAAGCCTTCAAGCGCGCCGCCAGCGACGCGATGCCGCTGTCCGAATTCCTCCTCCAGACCCTGCGCGCCGATCTCGACCTGAGCATTCCGGAGGAACGGGCCAAGCTGGTGCACGACGCCAAAGCGCTGATCCCGAAAATTTCAGCTCCGATCCTGCAGCTGCAAACCATTCGCCTTCTGGCCGATGACGCTGGCATGAGCACGGACGAAGTCAGCCTGGCACTCGGACTGCGTCCTGCCTTCAAGAGCAAGAAGGGCGCTGCGGCGCGACCACGCGCGCAACGGGTAGCGCCTGCCGGACCGCAACGGCAGCTGCTGCAACTGACCGCCCGCTTTCCGGAGCTGCTGGATCGCCTGCCCGGCACGCTGGACGATCTGCTGGGCGAGAGCATTGAAGCGCAACTGCTGCAGAGTTTTCGCGACGCTCACGACCACGACCACTTCGGCCCGGCCACCCTGGCAGCCCTCTACGAAACAAGCCAGGACGACGCCCGCCGCCAACTCCTGAAAGAACTGCTCAACCGAAGTGACGAGGACGCTCCTTCCGGAAGGAACACCCCCAAGCCCGACGACGAGACACGGATCGAACAATTGAAAGCGGCACGTGTCGAATTCGACGGACACCTCGTCAATCTGCAGATCGCGGCGCTCGACCACGAGTTCCAGAATCTGCAACAACGACTCGCCCACGGCGAAGCCCTGAGCCCCGACGAAAAGCGGCGCTACGTGGAGCTTCCCGCGGAAAAACAGCAGCTTAGATCTGGACAGAAGTCTGCCTGATCAACTAGAATTTACGGTTTTCCCGAATTAACTCGCCCTTGAACCGAGGATCCCGATGGCCAAGGAAAAAGCACCAGAAGCTCGCAAAGACACCCCTAAAGCAAAGGCGGTTCGGGGCAAGGAAAAGAACAAGATTCTTCCCATTGACCTCGTGCCGACCGACAACAGCAACGACGCTGAAGTCCGCCGCACGCGCCTCAAGAGCCTCATTGCTCTGGGTAAGGAACGCGGCTATCTGACCTACGCCGAGATCAACGACCACCTGCCGGACGACCTCGTCGACGCCGAGCAGATCGAATCGATCATCTCGACCTTCAATGACATGGGCATCCGTGTCTTTGACGAAGCCCCCGCAGCAGAAGACCTGCTGCTGACCGACGGCGTAGCACCCGCCTCGGTCGATGAAGCCGCGGAAGAAGAAGCTGAGCAGGCGCTCTCTTCCGTCGACTCCGAATTCGGTCGCACCACCGACCCGGTACGCATGTACATGCGCGAAATGGGTACGGTCGAACTCCTGACCCGTGAGGGCGAAATCGAAATTGCCAAACGCATTGAGGAAGGCCTCAAGCACATGGTGATCGCCATCTCGGCCTGCCCGTCGACCATGGCAGAAATTCTGGCGCTCGCCGACAAGGTCGCCAAGGACGAGATGCGCATCGACGAACTCGTCGACGGCCTGGTGGACCCGAACGCCGTCGAGGCCGCCGAAGAAATGCCGGAAGCCGAAGAAGAGGAAAGCGAAGAAGAATCCGACAGCGAGGACGAGGAAGATGAAGAAGGCGGCTCCGGCGCCGTCAGCGCTTCGCTGATCCAGCTCAAGGCCGACGCTCTGGAGCGCTTCGCGACCATTCGCGCCCTCTACGAGAAGATGATGCCCGTGCTGGTCAAGAAAGGCCCGCAGGACAAGGCCGTGACCAAGCTGCATGAGCAGATCAGCGCCGAGCTGATGAACATCCGCTTCACCGCGCGCCAGATCGAGCATCTCTGCGACGGCGTCCGCCACATGGTGGAAAACGTGCGCAAGCATGAACGCAAGATCCTCGACCTCTGCGTCGAGCGCTCGGGCATGCCGCGTCCGCATTTCATCAAGTCCTTCCCGGGCAATGAAACCGACCTCGACTGGCTCAAGGGCGAAATCAGCTCGGGCGCCAGCTATGCCGGCACGCTCATGCGCATGCAGCCTGCCATTCTCGAAGAGCAGCAGAAGCTCATCGACATGCAGGAACACATCCAGATCCCGCTCAAGGACCTGAAGGAAATCAACAAGCAGATGAGCACCGGCGAAGCGAAGATGCGCCGTGCCAAGCGTGAGATGACCGAGGCCAACCTGCGTCTGGTGATCTCGATCGCCAAGAAGTACACCAACCGCGGCCTGCAGTTCCTCGACCTCATCCAGGAAGGCAACATCGGCCTGATGAAGGCGGTGGACAAGTTCGAATACCGCCGCGGCTACAAGTTCTCGACCTATGCCACCTGGTGGATCCGTCAGGCCATCACGCGCTCGATCGCCGACCAGGCCCGCACCATCCGCATTCCGGTGCACATGATCGAGACGATCAACAAGATGAACCGCATCTCGCGTCAGATCCTGCAGGAAACCGGTGCCGAACCGGATCCCGCCACCCTGGCCGAGAAGATGGAAATGCCGGAAGACAAGATCCGCAAGATCATGAAGATCGCAAAAGAGCCGATCTCCATGGAAACGCCGATCGGTGACGACGACGACTCCCATCTGGGCGACTTCATCGAGGACACCGCCACCCTGGCCCCGGCCGAAGCGGCGCTGTATTCCTCGCTGAAGGGCACCACCAAGGAAATCCTGGACTCGCTCACCCCGCGCGAAGCCAAGGTGCTGCGCATGCGCTTCGGCATCGAAATGAACACGGACCACACGCTGGAAGAAGTCGGCAAGCAATTCGACGTCACCCGCGAGCGGATCCGCCAGATCGAAGCCAAGGCACTGCGCAAGCTGCGCCACCCCAGCCGTTCCGAGAAGCTGCGCAGCTTCCTCGACGGCGAAGGCTGACCCCTTCACGAAAGCCCGCAGCACACCGCGGGCTTACGGGCCTCTAGCTCATGCCTGGTTAGAGCAGCGGACTCATAAAATTTGTGCCGTACGTGTGGAAACTGCGTACGGGATGGCGTCAAATTCGGCGAAACCTACGGTGCGGCAACGCATACGGCAACGCCGAGCCAAGCTTCGGTGCGCGAGCATCGTTGAAGGTGTAGAGACTAGACGGCGCCCACCTGTAGCGAAAGCCATGGTGAAGGCATAGTCCAGGGAGTGGCGAAAGCCACACAAACCGGAATCCGTTGGTGCCGAGTTCGACTCTCGGGGGGCCCACCAAATACAAGTATCACAACGTATCACGACCTCTCAAAAGCCCGCACACAGCGGGCTTTTTTCTTTCCCCCTTGTCTCATAGCGTTGCAAGAGATGCCCCCAAAGCGCACCTAGCAGGGGGCACAAACGGGGGCACCAAGCCCCTCCGCAGAGTCGATGCCCCCAAAAGGAGGAATGCCGTGCCGCTCACCGACCTGCAAGCCAAGAAATCCATGCCGAAAGACAAGCCTTATCGTCTGGCCGATAGTGCCGGCTTGTATCTGGAAATCCAGCCGAACGGCGGCAAATACTGGCGTCTCAAGTTCCGGTTTGCCGGCAAGGAGATCCTCTCGCCAGATCCGGCTCTGCGTGACCAGATCGCCACCTACAAACAACTGAGCCAGTTGTACGCGACTGTGCGCAACGCTTATGCCGAAAAGATAGGATTCGTGGCTGACCTACGTGGCAACCCTGAAGTCGCTGCGCGGTGAGGATGGGTCCGACGAAGGCAAAGTGTTCAGCGTCTGGAACTGATGCGCCCAGTGGTGCGCGCCCGAGCAGGCTTCCATGCCGATAAGGCAGGGCGGAAGACTGGCAATCAGTGGCAGCAACTGATCGCGTGACAAACGAGGTTTGACCAGTTCCGGCCGGCCTGTCTCATTGACGCCATGCACGGCGAACACGTTCTTGGCGAGATCGCCCCCGACGACAATAATGCTCATGGACTTCCCCTTTCGATGCTGTGTTGATGAAGCGTGGAAACTCCATCATGCGGCCTCCGCCGCAGCCTCGGGACGGGGAAGTCCCTTTCATTCGTTAGGCGCCCTCATGTCTCGCCCTTTCGATTGACAAGCGTCTCTGAATACATTTCGAGCACCGGCGCTCTTCACTGGCACCGTGGGTCAAGAGCGCGTAAGCGGGGCCAAGGGGTAAAATTGACGTGGAGCGCGACACCTACGCCGAATGGCTCGTACACCACAGAGGAAACGTCGTAGCTAACCAGCAAGGCGCCTTTTGTTCTTGGCGCCCCAACGAGTATGAACAAGGCTCCTACCATAGACGTCGATTTGTCAACTCTCACGAAAAAGGACACCGAGCTTCCCACTGACCTTGAACCTTGGCAGCACGGTGATGGGTTTTTGACCGAACCACTGCCGCCGCGCCTACTTCTGTGGCATCGGGCTCAGAGCTGCCAGGAGGGGTGCCAGTCAGCGCGGGCTATTGCCAAGGCCTATGTCCTTTTGGCGTTTTGGCCTGTGGCGCTAGTGTGTGGTGTTCTTTGCAAAATCGGATTGCCACCGACGTTCGCGTGGACTGGTCTACTTCTATCGCTGTTGCATGTCGCCGTGCAAACCTATGTGAAAGCGCGAGCCAGCAATGATGGCCAGCCTTGGGAATTGCATGAGTGGATCGACTTCGAACGCCGCCTGTGGTGTTCACGACGGACGGAACCTGAAAGCCGAAAGCCGGTCCAGATGACCTACCTCCCGCTCAACCGCCTGGCACTGGTTTGCTACGTGCATACGTTCGAGCAAGGTAACTCATATGAGATATGCCTAAGTGAGCTGACCGAGATCGGCAAAAGGACAGGTCTCATTGGCCCACCCCGTTTGAACGAGCTGTTGTCATTCGATACCGAAGCTGAATCGTTCATCGTGGCCCAGAGGCTGGCCCAGCGCTGGGACATCACCTGCTGGCACCGCAGCAATGACACCGATCCGCAGCTTCGGCAACTTTATGACAAGAGTGGGCTTTGTTGCACAGATCCCCGGCCATGCAGCGTGTAGCCGATAGACTTGCAGGATGAGCAAGCCGCCGAAGCCGAAGTACCGCACCACCAACTGGTCTGCCTATAACGAATCCTTGCGCGAGCGCGGCGCGTTGCTGCTGTGGAGCGACAAGGACATGGAATGGGCCGGCGCCCCCAGTGGCAAGCGAGGGTGCTCACCTTCATTCTCTGATGCGGCCGTCCAGTTCTGTCTGATGATCAAGAACCTGTACGGGCTCGCGCTTCGTCAGACCACCGGCATGGTCAGGAGCCTGCTGAAGCTAGCCGGTCTGGACTGGGACATGCCGGATTGCAGTACCTTAAGCCGGCGCCACAAGCATCTTCAAGCGACGCTGACGCATCAGCGCCGTGGTGAGGCACTGCATCTGCTGGTCGACAGCACCGGCATCAAGATGCTGGGCGAAGGCGAGTGGAAGCGGAAGAAGCACGGAGCGGACTACCGCCGGCAATGGCGCAAGGTGCATCTGGGTATCGACGCACAGACCTTGGAAGTGCGCGCTATCGAGGTGACGGCCAACAGCGTGGGCGATGCGCCCATGCTGCCAGCCCTGCTCGAACAAATCCCTCCGGACGAACCAATAGAAAGCGTCGGCGCCGACGGCGCCTATGACACGAAGGCGTGTCACGCCGCCATTGCCAGTCGGGGTGGCGAGCGCGCTGATTCCCGTGCGCAAGAACGCGAAACCGTGGAAGGAAGTGGGGATGCGCGAGCCCGGAACGAAATTCTCCGGACCACCTACCGTTTGGGCCGGGCAATCTGGAAGAAGTGGAGTGGTTACCACCGACGCAGCCTGGTCGAAACCAAGATGCGCTGTTTCAAGCTGCTCGGCGAGCGCGTGATGGCTCGCGACTTTGATCGGCAGGTCGCTGAGCTGAAAATTCGCGCAGCGCTGCTCAACCGTTTCACCCAGCTTGGCACGCCTCAAACCGTGCGCGCGGCATAAATCCGTCGAGGTCAGGTGAGTTATGGCCTCGCGCTGATTTGTGCAACAAAGCCACGCCATGCGCTACATGGCCGAATTCCAGTACCGGTTCAACCGTCGCTTCGACTTGGCTGCACTGATGCCCTCTTTGCTGACTTCCTGCGCATCCCAGCGTCCTCGCCGAAAGCTCACCATCCGTACCGCCATGCCGGCTGAATTTGCTTCCTAATCAGGTTTTCATGCGCCTCGCCCAGCGGCGGGCGCCTGTGTGCGAAAAAAACACAAGTTCAGCACAGAAGCCGCTGAGCAATCATGTTACCGGTTGCACAGCTCCTGCCCTTTGGTCCTAAATTGTCAGGCTCATGCGAAAGACTTCGAGCTCCGGCCCGTCGCCGGAAGACAACACACATGCATCAAACCGAAGGAGCAGCACCAATGGTGGCAACAAAGAAAATGGGGATGGTCAGCCTTCTGCTGACGGCAGGGCTCTTGACCGCATGCGGCGGCGGGGGCGGCGGCAGTTCAGACAGCAGTACGACCAGCACAGGCAGCGGCTCCTCCGCCAGCAGTGCAAGCAGCACATCCTCGGCTGCGAGCAGTTCGAGCAAATCGAGCAGCAGTTCGAGCGCCGCATCGTCTTCGACCAGCAGCGCGGGAACGCCGGACTCGCTGGGCGTGACCGGCTGGGCCGCGGTCAACGCGGCCTGGTACAGCAACTCGAGCACCTCATCAGCCACTACCGGCGGCAATGCAGCCACCTCAGCCAAAACCTATACGGTCACCAGCCGTACGGAACTGATCCAGGCGCTCTATGGCAACAGCGCAACGATCAATGCCAATGGCACGATCGCCAGCGGAACACTCGACTCAAGCGCGAAGATCATCTACATCTCGGGCACCATCGACCTGAACACGAACAAAGCCGGCACCTCGCTCACAGAAAGCGACTACATCTGCGCTGTCGGCACCAGCTACGCCTACAGCAGTTCGGTCACCTCAGTCACGGCGCTCTACAGCTTCGATGCCTACAAGACGCAATACGACCCGAATGGCGCATGGAAAACCAACCCGGTGGACAAGAGTGGTGATCCACTCGAAGTAGCGCGTGCCTGCGCAGCGGCCAACCAGAAGAAGGTCGTCTACATTTCGATTCCGTCCAATACGTCGCTGATCGGCAAGGGCGCTTCCGCGAAGATCATCAATGGCTCGCTGGTCATCGGAGCGTCGTCGAGTGCCCCGGTCGACAACGTGGTCGTTCGCAACATCAGCTTCGAAAATGCTTTCGACATGTTCCCTCAATGGGATCCGACAGACTCCGGCGGCCGCTGGAACTCGGCGTATGACAATGTTTCGGTGATGTACGCCACCCACGTCTGGATTGACCACAACACCTTCTCGGACGGCAGCAACACCGACGATCTCTATCCGCCCGTCTTTGCTGCGCCCTACAACGAAAAAGCAATGAAGGTGCAGCACCATGATGGCCTGCTGGACATCACGAAGAATGCAAACTATGTGACCGTGTCGTGGAACCACTTCCATGATCACGACAAGACCAACCTGATCGGCGGCACCGACACAGTCAATACCACTACCGCCAGTTCGGCAGAAAACCCGAACGCACTGAAGATTACCTTCCACCACAACTACTGGAAGAACATCGAACAGCGTCAGCCGCGCGTGCGTTACGGCATGGTCCATGTCTACAACAACTACTACGAGGGTAAGCTGGACAGCAGTGCCACCTACACCTGGACGGCCGGCATGGTCGCCGGTCAGGGCGGCAAGCTGTACATGGAGAACAACGTGTTTGCGATCAGTGGCGGGACAGCCTCCGAAAGCACCGTTTACAGCGGTTCGTCGGATTCGACCAAGGCAGACACCTGCAGGGACACGATGAACAAAACGACCAGCACCTACACGCCTTCCGGCACCTATGCGAGCACCTATTGCTCTGCGTACGCGTACGGGACCGGTAATGTGCTGAACGGCAGCGCCATCGACCTGTCAGGCGTCACGGCTGGCGGAGTAACCTGGACCAGCACGCCCTGGTTTGCCTCGGGCCTCATCAGTGGCACGCCGACCGCCACGCCGTCCAGCTACTACAACTACACACCTGACAGCACGGCAAGCCTGGCCACCTCTGTAGCAAACGGTGCAGGCGCAGGCAAGTTCTAATCGGAGCCTGAAAGCTCTCTGACTCGCGGCCCTGCAACACAGTGTGTTGCAGGGCCGTGTTCCATGCGGCAAATCTCCTTTTGCCACCCGACCGATCCCTTATAGTTAACCCTTTCCAGAAAAACTTCGCGTCGATGAGCCCACCCTTCGCCCTGCTGCGGGTCCGCGTCCAGCCGGAGTCGCCCGCTGAAATCCCTGCCGAATGGGTCGCGCTGAATGCAGCAGGCGCTGTTGTGACGCGTGGCCGCAGCGCACTCGACAGCCTGCCGGCAGCCGAAGCCGTCGAAATCCTGATTCCGGCGGGGCGCGTGACCCCACACCGGCTGGAAATTCCAGCTTCCGGCGCGCGCTTTGAAGCCGCGCTGGTTCGCCAGGCGCTTGAAGACCGGGTGCTGGGCGATCTGGATCGCTGCATCATCGTGAGCGGCACCCGTCAGGACAAATGGCTGACGGTCTGGGTCGCCGAACGCGCCTGGGTCGCCAGTCTGCTTGAGGCCATTACTGCGGCGGGCTGTGTCGCCACCCGGCTGACGCCGGAGCAATGCCTCCTCGACGCAGGCGAGATCGCCGAGAGCCCGTCAGGCTGGATCTTTCTCAGCGAGGCGGGAGCGTTCGGCCTGTTGCCTACCCGCGACCTTGCGCTTGCCCTGATCGGCACGGCCGCGCACGACCAGCCGGACCTGCTCGCCGCCAGCGCTGACACCCGCCGGGTCAATCTGCTGACCGGCATGCCACGGCTCAAACGTGCCGCCGCAGGTTTTTCGCCGCAACTGCTGAAGCCTGCAGCCCTGCTCCTGATCGCCGCCGCACTGGTTTATCTGCTCGCCCAGTTTGCAACGCTGCGCCAGCTCTCCGGTCAGGAAGCCGCGCTGCGCCAGTCGATCCGTCAGAACTTCGCAGCCGCAAGGCCGGGCGTACCGATCGTGGATCCGATCCTGCAATGGCGTCAGAGCCAGGGCAAGCCTGCTGGCGGCCCCGGCATGGACGCACTGGATGCCTTGGCGGATTTCGCGGTACAGGCAGGCATCGTGCTGCATCCGCAGCGTGTGGAAGTCAATGACATGCAACTGAAGCTGACCCTCACTGCAGCAGACGCCGGCGCGCTCAAACCCGTGCTGCAGCAGAAGGGCATCGTCTTCGAAACCGGCTCGACCGACACCGGCCTTGCCCAGATCACCATCCGCCAGAAACCGGGAGGCCGCCCATGAACGCCCGGCTGATCCAGACCCGCGAACAGATGCTCCGTTACTGGCAGGCCCGCAACCCGCGCGAGCAAGTGATCCTGGCCTGTGGCGGAGCCGTCCTGCTGCTTGCGATTTACATCGGCAGCCTCCAGGCCATCAACACCCGCATCGAAGCCCTGCGCAAGCGCCTGCCCGAACTCACCCTCAACAGTTATGAGATCGCGGCCGGCACCCGCGAGAACCGCCCGCCCGTGCCACGAGCACGTGAAGACCTGCGCAGCGAACTGTTCCGCCTGCTGGCCGAGCAGGACATCAAGGCCGAACTGCGTGGTCTGGCGCCTGATCGCGTGGAAATGCGCCTGCCGCCCGGCAACGGAGAAACCGCGCTCCGTCAGCTCAATGCACTGCGACTGGCCTCCGGTTCGCGTGTCGCCAGCCTGCAGTTGCGCGCCACCGATGCCGCCAACGCCGAGTTCACCGCCATTCTGGAGCGCCGTCGATGAGTCGCACCACCCGCTGGACGCTCCTTGCAGCCCTGGCTGCGCTGGTATTCCTGCTCTGCAACTTCCCCGCCACCCTCGTTGCCCGTGTGCTTCCGGGGCCGCTCGCACTGGCGGGCGTTGAAGGCAGCATCTGGCACGGCAAGGCCACGGCACTGGGGCTCAACGGTCTGGTCGTGCAGGAAAAACTGGCCTGGAAATTCGAACCGCTGTCGCTTTTCAAGGGTCGGATCGCCTGGCAGCTCGACAGCGAACATGCCGGACAACCAGGCCACCTGCGGGCGGTGCTGGGCCTGCAGGGCGCTGCACTTGAAAATCTGCGCGTGACACTGCCGATCGAGCCGCTGACGCTGTTTGACCCGATGGTCACCGCCATCCGTCTGCGCGGCGACATCCTGCTGGAGAGCGCCCGCCTCGCGAATCACGAGCCCATCCAGATCACTGGCAGCCTGCAGCGCGTCGGCTCTGCCATGGCTGGCGAGCTGACCGCTCTGGGCAGTTACCGCTATGTGGCATCCACGGACGCGCAGGGCAATGCATCGATGGAGATGAGCACCCTCAACGGCCCACTGCTGATCCAAGGCACGGGCGCTTTTGACCCGAAAGCCAGAAAGGGCAAGGCCAGCCTGCGGCTGAAACCAGAGGCCGACCTGCCGGGCCTGTCGCCGGTGCTGGCCACGCTGCCCCGCGACGGTGACACCTATCTGCTGGAGTTCCCGCGCTGACATGGCCGGCTTCAACTACAAGGCATTAGCCGCCGACCAGAAGCGCGTGCTGCGCGGCCGCGTCGAGGCCGACTCCTCTCGCCAGGCGCGTGCCCAGTTGCGCGAACAAGGCCTGGCCGTACTGGAGCTGACGGAAGAGCGCGAAGGCAGCGGCCGCCGCCTGCGTCTGGGCGGCATGCAGCTCGCCACGCTGACCCGGCAGCTCGCCGGCCTGCTGGACGCCGGGCTCGCCATCGATGAAGCACTCAACGTGCTGGGCGAGCAGTCGGAAAACAAACGCGAACAGGCGCTGCTCGCGCTGATCCGGCAGGACATTGCCTCCGGCCAGTCACTGTCGGTTTCACTGGGGCATTTCGAGCGCGTGTTCCCGCCCTTCTACCGCGCGCTGGTGCGCGCAGGTGAAGAGTCAGGCAAGCTGCCCGGCGTGCTCACACGCCTGGCGGATTACCTGGAGCGGCGCGAGGAACTGAAGTCCGGTCTGGCCATGGCCTTCATCTATCCCGGCATCGTGATCTTCGTCTCGATTTCGGTCATCGTCGGCATGCTGACCTGGGTGGTGCCGCAGATGGTGCAGGTGTTCCAGGGGGCAAAGCAGGTTCTGCCGCTGCCGACCCGCATCCTGCTGGCGGTGAGCCATTTCATGGGCAACTGGGGCGGCTGGCTCCTGCTTTTGCTGCTCGTTGCCGCCCTGCTGTTCTGGCGGGCAATGAAAAAGGAGGATTTCCGCTTCAGGGTTCATGCGCGTCGCCTCACCGTGCCCTGGTTCGGCAAGCTCGAGCGCGCGGCGGAAACCGTGCGCTTCGCGAGCACCCTGGCCATCCTGGCGGGTAGCGGCGTACCGGTGCTGACCGCCATGTCCGCAGCCAGCGGCGTGATGAGCAACCTGCCGCTCAAGGCCGCAGCGGAACAGGCGGCGAGACAGGTTCGCGAGGGCATGTCACTTGCCCGCGCGCTGTCGGCCGCCAAGGCCTTCCCGCCCATCCTGGTTCATCTGGTCGCCAGCGGTGAGGCCACCGGCCGGCTCGACACCATGCTCGAGCGCGCTGCGGCCGAGCAGTCCGCCGGGCTCTCGCGCAAGGTCGAAACCTTTTCCCAGCTGCTGGGCCCGGCCGTGGTGCTGGTCATGGGTGCAGTGGTCTTGTTCATCGTACTGGCGATCCTGTTGCCGGTATTCGAAATGAATCAGCTGATCAAGTAGGAGCAAGCAATGAAGAAACGGATCAACAAGGGCTTCACCCTCATCGAAATCCTGGTGGTGGTCTCCATCCTCGCCATCCTCGGCGCGCTGATCGTGCCGAAGATCATGGATCGCCCGAGCGAGGCCAAGGTCGTCGCCGCCAAGCAGGACATCAATTCGCTGGTCGCCGCGCTGAAGCTCTACAAGCTCGACAATGGCCGCTATCCGGAGCAGGACAAGGGCCTGCAGGCTCTCGTCGGCGGTCAGGGCGCAAAAAGCTATCTCGAGCGCATGCCCAAGGACCCCTGGGGCAATGATTACCTCTATCTGAACCCGGGGCTTCACGGCGAAATCGACGTGATGAGCTACGGCGCGGATGGCCAGTCCGGCGGAGAGAACTTCGACGCCGATCTCGGCAACTGGATGCAGTAAGCCTCCGTGACCGGATGCGTCCGCCTTGTCGCCGATCCTGCCTCATGCACGCCGCATGGCGCCGCATGCCGGTCGGCACACGGCTTTACGTTGATCGAGATTCTGGTGGTCATGGCCCTGCTCCTGATTGTGGCCGGGCTGGCCGTAGTGAAACTCGATGACAAGGGCGAGCGCGCCACGCGCAAGTTCGCCGAAGAGCTCAGCATCCGGCTTGAGGCTGCGCGTGACGAAGCGGTCTATGCCGGCCAGCCGGTGGCCTTTTCGAGCGACGGGCAGGGCTACAAGTTCTGGCAGGGCGACACCGCCCGCAAGCAGTGGATCGCGGCGCCGGCAGGCAGCGAGCTCTCGCCTCGCACGCTGCAGGGTCAGGTGCGGATTGCGCGCCAGATCGTCAATGGCAAGGACCGGCCTCTCGGTGACCGCCTGGTATTCAATGCCGACGGCATGGTCGAGCCCTTCATGCTGCTGCTCGAAGGCGGCAAGAGCCAGGTGGCGGTGGAAGGTGACGCGCTCGGTCGCGTCAGCATCCGGGACGTGAATGCCGATGCGCCGTAACACCACAGGCTTCACGCTGCTTGAAACGCTGATCGCGCTGGCCGTGATCAGCCTCGCACTTGGTGCCGCGGTGCGCGCCAGCGCCTTCGGTGCGCAACGCGCCCACGACCTGCAGCAGCGCACGCTCGGAGGCTGGGTAGCGAGCAATGTGGTCAACGAAGTGCTGGCCATGCGCGACTTCCCGGAAATGGGCGCTGTCGAGGGTAAATCGAAGATGGGGGCCTTCGAGTTCAACTGGGTGCGCGAAGTCGGCCCGACGCCCAACCTGAGTTTCCGTCGCATGGAGATCAAGGTCTATCCTGCCGACACGCCCGATGAACTCGTGGCCAGACAGGTCAGTTACGTGGCGAAGGTCAAATGATGCCGGGCCGGCGCGCCGCAGGTTTCACGCTGCTCGAAGTGCTCGTGGCGCTCGGCGTATTTGCCGTCGTGACGCTGCTCGCCTGGAAAGGTCTCGATCTGATGACCACTGCGAAGGCAAGGCTCGACACGGAAATGCGCAAGTGGCGCGAGCTCGAACTCGTGTTCGAGCGCATCAACATGGATCTGACCCAGGTCGCGCCGCGCAGCTGGACCGACAGCAACAACCGGGTCCGCTCCCCGATCCAGGCGACCGGCAGCGAGGATGGCGCAAGCTGCCAGCTCGATGTGCTGCGCTTTGGCAATGACAACGAAACGCTGCACACGCGCTACCGCGTGGCCGACGGACGCCTGAGCCTCGAACTGCCTCCCGTGGCATTCAGCGCCAGCGCGTCACAACCCGGACTCACCCCGCCCAGCTACCTCTTGCTCGAAGGCGTGAGTCGCTGCGAGATGACCTTCTTCGACGAGAGCAACAAGCCCTATCGCCACTGGCCGGTCGAAGAAGCCGAAGACATGACGCGCCCTCACGGCATGCGCCTGCGGCTGACGCTGGATGGCCGCGGCGATTTCGAACGGGTCTATTACATCCCGTGAACACGCGCACACAATCCCTTTTTCGCCAGCGTGGCGTCGCACTGATCATCTCGCTGCTGGTGGTCGCCATCGTCACCGCCCTCGCGCTGCTCTTTACCGCGCGACAGCAGCTCTGGATGCGCCAGATCGAGAACCGCAACAACTTCACGATGGCGATCGACGTGGCAATCGCGGCGATCGACATGACCCGTCTCACGCTGCGCGACGATGCACGCCGCAACCGTTACGACCACCTGCTCGAGCCCTGGACCATTCCGATCCCGCCGATCGCCGTCGAGCAAGGCAAGGTTGCCGGGCGCATCACCGAACTGCAGGGCCGGTACAACCTCACCAATCTGTTGCCCCCGGCCAACGCGACCATTCGCATCGATGACGCGAATCTCGTCCGCGTTGCCCGCGCGTTCAGCCTCTCCACATCCGATCTTGCCGGGCTCATGACCGCCTACCAGAATCTGCGCAAGCGCGAGCCCTACAGCACGCCGGAACTGAGCGAGCTCGTGCGTCTCGCCGGTCTGCAGGCCGACACCCTGCCGGCGCTCGAGCGCAACCTGGTCGTCCTGCCGGCACGAACGCCCGTCAATGTGAATTTCGCCACGGCAGAGGTACTGCAGGCGGCCATCGCCGGCCTCAGCGCCAGCACGGCCGCTGAAGCCGTCGCGCAAAGAAACGGCAATCCCTTCAAGACGCCGGAGGATTTCACGAAACTCCTGCCCGAATCGGTGAAGGGCGCGGCCTCGAAAGAAGCGGTCGATGTGCAGACCCGCTTCTTCCTGGTCGACATCGATGCCTGGTTCAACGAGATGCATACCGGCTACCAGGCCCTGCTCCAGCGCGACGGTTCGAACATGCCCCGCGTGGTGTGGGCGCGGCGCAGCAAACTGTCGTCATCCTGAGCCGAAATCCCTGAAATTCGAACACTTGCTACCCGGAACACGCTAAATTTTCACCGTGAAATTCAGAAGCTCAATCCCCCGGAAACTCCCTGCCATCGGCCTGCGTCCGGACGCACGTTTCATGACGCGCTGCCTGACCGCAGCGGCCCTGGTGACGCTCGGCTGGAGCACGGCACATCTGCTCGGCAGCCTGCTCGGCTGGCGCGCGAGCGAACCGGCGCTGGCACTGACCGCTCCGGTAGCCGAGGATTCGGGCGGATCACGGCGCGTACTCGCGCGCTGGTTTGCCGCCCCCGAAGCCGGCAAGCCTGCGGTTGCGCCGCTTTCGGGGCTTGAGCTGATCGCCGTCATCGCAGGGGAACGCGGTGTCGCGCTCATCAGCGGCATCGAAGCACAGCCCGTCGCCGTTCAGGTCGGCAAGGACGCCCGGCCGGGCCTGCGACTGCTGGAGGTCCAGCGCGATCGTGCGGTTTTTGATCAGGGCGGCGCCCGCGTCGAACTCCCCTTCCCCGCCCACGCATCGGCCGCCGCACTGATTGCCGGCATGATGCCAGCCGAAGCGCCGCGCGCCGCGCCCCCGGAAAACAGGCAGGCGGACGCCGCGCCCGTCTCCCAGGAAAACGCCAGCGTCTCGCGCGGGCGCCTGACCAGCATCGCGCAGACGGGCAACCTCGGCGACTGGGACAAGGGCCTCTCGAACTTCCCGAGCGGAGGCATCCAGATCACGTCGGCAGCCGAACAACCGCTGGCCAGGGTGCTGGACCTCAAGGACGGCGACATCATCCGCCAGGTCAATAACCGCGAGATCAAGCAGCTGGCAGACGTCTCGCTGGTGTACCACTACTTCAGCCAGGCGCAGGACGTGAATCTGCAGATTCTCCGCGATGGCAAACCCGTACAAATCAATTTCAAGATCACGCCATGAAAATCAAGACTCTCGCGGCTGCGACGCTGCTCTGCTTCGCGCTGACCTCCGCTCATGCGGCGGATGATCGCGTCACGCTGAACTTCGTCAATTCCGATCTTGAAGCCACGCTGAAAGCCGTCACCATCATCACCGGCAAGAGTTTCGTGATCGATCCGAAGCTCAAGGGCACGGTGAACATCGTGTCGAACCAGCCGGTAGACCGGAACCTGATCCTGCCCATCGTGCAGAGCGCGCTGCGCCAGCAGGGCATCACGCTGATCGACACCGGTACCGTCGTCAAGGTGCTGGCCGAAGGCGACGCCAAGCAGCATGCGAGTCCGCTCGTGACGCCGGGCAAGATCCCCTCGGGAGACCGCTTCGTCACCCAGGTCTATCCCTTGCGTTTCGAGTCCGCCACGCAACTGGCCCAGGTGCTTCGCCCGATGCTGGGCAACAACAGCGTGATCGCGGCCTACCAGGCCGGCAATGTGCTGGTCATCAGCGATTACGCCGAGAACCTCTCTCGCATCAACCGCATGCTCGAGCATATTGACCAGCCTTCGAGCACCGACGTGTTCGCCGTACCGGTCAAGAATGCTTCGGTACTGGACGTCGCCCAGACCATCGCCCGGCTGATGCCGGAGGTCGTGCTGCAGGGCACGGCGTCCCCCACCCCGGTGCCGGACGGTGTCAGGCGCGTCCTGCTGGTCACGGATCCGCGCTCCAGCCAGATCATCGTGCGCAGCCCGACCGCCGCCCATGCGGCCCAGGTCAAGCAGATCGTCGAGATGCTCGACAGCCCGGGAGCCTCGTCGAGCAACATGCATGTGATCTACCTGCGCAACGCGGAAGCCACCCGGCTTGCCGCCACCCTGCGCGGCATCCTTACCGGGCAGGACAGCGGCAGCGGCTCGACGTCGGGCAACAGCATGAACACGGCGAACAGCAGCACATCGGGCGGCACCTCGGCGTCCTCCTCGCCACAGGCCAGCCAGAGCACCGGCAGCACGGCGACCAACGTGAAGATCGACGGCGTGCAGGTCATGATCCAGGCCGACTCGATGACGAACTCGCTGATCGTCACCGCGCCCGACCGTATCTACAACGACATCCGCGAGATCGTCGACAAGCTCGACATGCGTCGCGCGCAGGTTTATGTCGAAGCCATGATCGCCGAGGTCAATGTTTCAAAGGCCGGAGAGTTCGGCTTCCAGTGGGCGGTTGCCGGTGCCAATTCGAAGATCGGCGGAGGCGTCATTTCCTCGCTGGCGACCAGCACGACCAACAGCATCGCGACCATCGCATCGGCGCTGGCCTCTGACAGCAGCACGACCACCGTGCCGGAAGGCTTCAACATCGGCATCTTCAACGGAGACCCCACCAAGGGCACTGCCTCGCTCGGCATGCTGGCCTCGGCCATCGAGAAGTCCGGCGACGGCAATGTGCTCTCCACGCCCAATCTGCAGACGCTGGATAACGAAGAAGCGCGGATCGTCGTGGGCCAGAACATCCCGATCATCACCGGTACCCAGCTCTCCAGCAGCAACTCCAACCCCTTCACCACGGTGGAGCGCAAGGACATCGGCATCAAGCTCAAGATCAAGCCGCAGATCTCCGAAGGTGGCGCGATCACGCTGAATGTCGCGCAGGAAGTGTCCAGCATCGACAGCTCGGTCAACACCAGCGGCACCGGAATCGCCACCAAGGTTCGGACCATCGAGACCAAGGTGCTGGTCGACGACGGGCAGATCGTCGTCCTGGGCGGCCTGATCGAAGACAGCCAGTCCAACAATGACAATCGGGTACCGCTGCTCTCCGACATCCCGCTCATCGGCCATCTGTTCCGCTATCGCTCGCGCTCACACAGCAAGACCAACCTGATGGTGTTCCTGCGCCCGACCGTGCTGCGTGACAGTGCCGACAACGCGCGCCTGGCCAACGAACGCTACAACTACCTGCGCGCCCGTCAGGCGGAATACACGCCGCCGGAAAGCTGGGTTCTGCCGAACAGCCCGCTGACCCAGTTGCCGGCCCGCGATGACACACCTCCCGCCGCCGCGCCGATCGATCTGCGGCAGAAAGATGCGGCGGCCGGCAGTGCGAATGCCCCGCAAACAGATACGACGAAAACACCATGAGCGAGCGTCTCATCAGCTTCGCGCATGCACGTGAGTTCGGGCTTTTCGATGCGGGCCGGACCGACGCCGGCAAGCTGAAGGTCTGCTTCCGCGAAGGCGGCGACTTCACCATGCTGGCCGAACTGCAGCGTCATGCCGGCACCGGGCTCGACCTCGAAGTGCTGCCGCTCGCCACCTTCCAGCAGCGTCTGGGCGAAGCGTTCAACCAGGGCTCGGGTGGCGCATCCCGGATGGTGGAAGACATTGCCGGATCGGTGGACCTTTCCAGCCTGCTGGAAGAAATCCCCGAAACCCAGGATCTGCTCGAAGCGGAAGAAAATGCCCCCGTCATTCGACTGATCAACGCGCTGCTCACCGAAGCACTGCGCGAAGAGGCCTCCGACATCCACTTCGAACTCTTCGAGTCACGTGCCACGGTCCGCTTCCGGATCGATGGCGCCATGCGGGATGTAATCGAGCCGCAGCGTGGTCTGCACGCCGCCATCGTCTCCCGCATCAAGATCATGGCGGGGCTGGATATCGCCGAGAAACGGCTGCCGCAGGATGGTCGCATCACGCTGCGTCTGGCCGGCCGCCCGGTGGATGTCCGCGTTTCCACGCTGCCGACGGCTCACGGCGAGCGCGTGGTGCTGCGCCTGCTGGACAAATCCGCCAACCGGCTGGATCTGGACAGTCTCGGCATGCCGCCTGCCACGCTGACCCGCATGCAGGGTCTGCTGTCGCAACCGCACGGCATCATGCTCGTGACCGGCCCGACCGGCTCCGGCAAGACCACCACGCTGTATGCCGCACTGGCACAGATGGATGCCCGCGAGCTGAACATCATGACAGTCGAGGATCCGATCGAGTACGAGCTCGACGGCATCGGCCAAACCCAGATCAACTCGCGCATCGAGATGAGCTTTGCCAGAGCCCTGCGCGCCATCCTGCGGCAGGATCCGGACGTCATCCTGATCGGTGAAATCCGTGATCTTGAAACCGCCCAGATCGCGGTACAGGCCTCACTGACCGGCCACCTGGTGCTCGCCACGCTGCACACGAACGACGCGCCCAGCGCGATGACCCGGCTGATTGACATGGGCGTGGAGCCTTTCCTGCTGGCCTCGTCGTCGATCGGCGTGCTGGCGCAGCGCCTGGTTCGCCGCCTGTGCCCCGAATGCAGAATTCCCTATGCGCCCGACAGCGCGGAGCAGGCCCTGCTCGGAGTCGGCCCGGAGCATGCGCTTTACCGCGCAGGCGGATGCCCGGCCTGTGCGCAATCCGGCTATCGCGGCCGCGGCGGGATTTATGAACTGATGGTCTTCGACGAGAACACGCGAACCCTCATCCATGACCGTGCCAACGAGCAGGCGCTGCGTGCGCATGCCTCAGAGCACGGCATGCTGAGTCTGCGTGAGGACGGTTACGCGCGGGTGCGCGCAGGCGTCACCTCACTGGAAGAAATCCTGCGAGTCACCCGGGCAGAAAACGAATAGCACTCCCGCAAATCGGCACGGCCCCGTCCTGAATCAGGTTGACACCTGCGAGCGCGAAGTTGCGCTCTGCTTGATTGCTGCAATAGACGCCCGATGAACCTCATCGGGCGTCTTCATTTTCAGCGACAAATGCGGTCTGTGCCCGTTGTAGATCCGCACCGACTCATCGACCATTCGCCGCACCTGCGCCAGGTCTGCCGGGCGGCGGAGCGGGAACTCGCTCTTCAGAATGCCATTGACCCGTTCAGCCAGCGCATTCTGGTAACAGTCGTAGCCATCGGTCATTGAGCAGCGCACGCCGTGGCGGACATGCAGCCGCTGGTACTCGTACAAACAGTACCGGATGCAGCGAGTCATGAACGTGATGACCAACAATGCGGCGAGACCCGGCGTCGGTCACCAGGCTCAGACAGACGCACCCCGCTTGAGTCGGCAGATACGTGATATCCGCCCTCCCCCCCCCCGGATCTGCTCGCTGGCCTCGGCGCAATGCCGCTGTGGCCCCTCCCTGAGCAGGTTGGGGTGACGGCGGAAGCGATGATGACTGGTCGTGGTCTTGTGATAGGCCCGCCTCGGCAGAACCAGCAGCCGCGCCTGGCGCAGAATCCCAAAGAGCGCGTCACGCCCCACCCGAATCCCTGCCTTGGCCAGCGGCTCGCGCAGCACATGCTGCAGCTTCCACGTGCCCAGGCGAGATTGCCTGCGCCGCACGCCTCTGACCCCATCGACGACGCGCTGCTCCCGGCATTCACGCTCGCGCGTGCGCGCCAAGCCCTTGTCATACGCCTGGCGACTCAGCCCCCAGTGCCGGCAAGCCCTGCTCACGCTCAGCCCTTGGATGAGCCGCTGCGAGAGGACTTGCCCGAGGGCTTTTTTACGACTTTGACTCCGTAGTCGCGCTTGAGCACATCGATCACCGCTTCGAACAGTCGTGCTTTCTCTTCGGCGGCCCCCAACTGAACCTCCAGCGCGTTGATCCGCTGCTTGGGCGTGAGGGGCAAGGGCGCTTTCTTCATGGGCGGGCCGCCGTGCACAAGACCCCGCCCCGCGCCACCCCAATCCTGGGGACCGTGCTTGCGCAACCAGACCAGAACCGTCGAACGCCCCTGAATCCCGTAGCGCTCCTGAGCCTGCTTACAGGTCAGTTCGCCTCTTTCTACCTGCTCCACCACTGACAGCTTAAAAGCCAGCGCGTAGTCGCGCTGCGTCCTCTTCTCCCCTGATTCCATCTGCCTTCCCCTTTCATGACGTGAAAAGGTGACAACCCGGACCAGGACGGGGCAGCAAAAAAAAGAAAGCCACCCGAAGGTGGCTTTCCAGACAACAGTCCGAGCAGATCAGGAACCGGACAACTGGATGCCTGCAGCCGAGGCGTCGTAGCGGTGACGATTCACGATGCGCTTGTCGCGCGGGTGCGTACCCGGCACAGCCGAGATCAGCGCCTTGGTATAGGGGTGATCCGGGTTCGAACAGATCTTTTCTGCCGGACCGTGTTCCACCACCTGCCCCTTGTACATCACGGCCACGCGGTCGCAGAAGTAGCGGATCACGCCGATGTCGTGCGAGACGAGGATGAACGAGAGGTTCAGCGTGTCTTGCAGATCCAGCAGCAGATCCAGCACTTGCGAACGCAGGGTCACGTCCAGTGCGGAAGTCGCTTCGTCGGCGATGATCAGGCGCGGGCTCAGGGCCAGTGCGCGAGCAATACCGATACGCTGACGCTGACCGCCGGAGAACGCATGCGGGTAACGCTCCATCGCGCCGGACGGCATGCCAACCATGGCCAGCAACTCTTCCACGCGCTTGCGCAGGGCTTCACCCGTATGGGTGCCGGCCACCAGCAGCGGCTCACCCACGATCTGGCCGATCGTCATGCGGGGGTTCAGCGAAGCGAACGGATCCTGGAACACCATGCGGATTTCGCGGTGAACCTGACGCAGTTCGTGCGTACCGGCCTTGGCCAGATCGGAAATGCGACCGTCAGCCATGCGGAACAGCACTTCACCACCCGAGCAGGACAGCACGCGGATCACGCAGTTGCCCAGCGTGGTCTTGCCGGAACCGGACTCGCCCACGATCCCCAGGTTTTCGCCTTCGTACACATCCAGCGAAACGTTGTCCAGAGCCTTGAACGGGGGGTTCTTCTTGCCCATGAAGCTCGAACGCGCCGGGTAAATCTTCGACACGTTGCGGATTTCCATCAGCTTCTTGTCGGTCGCACGGGTGCCACGCGATGCACGGGCCGACTTCTCGAGCTTGCGCACGGAGTCGATCAGCTCGAGCGTGTAGGGATGCTTGGCTTCGTAGAAAATCTGTTCTGCGCTGCCGAACTCCAGCATGCGGCCGTTCTGCATCACGCCGATTTCGTCGGCGATCTCGGCCACCACGCCCATATCGTGGGTGATGAACAGCACGCCCATGCCATAGGAGGTCTGCAGTTCCTTGATCAGCGCCAGGATTTCGGCCTGGGTGGTCACGTCCAGAGCAGTGGTCGGCTCATCGGCGATCAGGATCTTCGGGTTGCAGGCCAGCGACATGGCGATCATGGCGCGCTGACGCATGCCACCCGAGTACTCGAAGGTGTACTTGTCGATCGCGACTTGCGGATTCGGGATCTCCACGCGACGCAGCAGTTCGATGGCGCGGGCACGGGCTTCCGCCTCGTCGACCTTCTGGTGCAGCAGGATGGTTTCGCAGATCTGGTTGCCGATCGTGTGGATCGGGGACAGCGAAGTCATCGGCTCCTGGAAGATCATCGAGATCTCGTGACCCCGGATCGAGCGGATCTCGGCGCTGCGTTCGTGCAGCTTGGCCAGATCCTGACCCTTCGGGTCCTTGCCGTAGTAGATCACCTCACCACCCATGATCTTGCCGGGAGGATCAACGATCTGGAGGATCGAGCGGGCCGTCACCGACTTGCCCGAACCGGATTCACCCACGATGCACAGCGTCTTGCCGCGCATCATCTTGAAGCTGATGTCATCAACAGCCTTCACAGCCTTTTCGCCCGTACCGAAGTAGGTGCGGAGGTTGCGAACGTCGAGGATGATGTCGCTCGACTGGTTTTGGTTTGCAGTATTCACGGTATCAACCATCCTGAATTAGTGCGAGTACGGGTCGGCAGCATCACGCAGGCCGTCACCGAAGAAGTTCATTGCCAGCACTGCCAGCACGGTTGCCAGACCAGGCAGGAACAGCCAGGGCGCGTTCGAGATCACGGAGATCTTCTGCGCATCCTTGAGCAGCACACCCCAGCTGATGGCGGGCGGTTGCAGGCCGAGGCCCAGGAAGGACAGCGTCGTTTCAGCCAGAATCATCGACGGGATGGCCAGCGTCACCGCGGCAATCACGTGTGAAGCCATGGAGGGCAGCATGTGACGGAAGATCACGCGGCCTTCCGAGCAGCCGTCCAGCTTGGCAGCGATCACGAACACCTCACCACGCATGGCCAGGAACTTGCCGCGCACAACCCGTGCGAGGTGGGTCCAGCCGATCAGCGAGATGATCACCGTCACCGAGATATAGACCAGGTGGGGCGGCCAGTTGCGGGGCATGGCGGATGCCATGGCCAGCCAGATCGGGATCGTCGGCAGCGACAGGATGAATTCCACGACGCGCTGGATGAACCAGTCAGTCTTGCCACCGTAGTAACCCGAGATACCACCCAGGATGATCCCGAGGAAAGTCGAGAGGATCACGCCGATCAGACCCATGGAGAGCGTGAAACGCGCACCGTAGATCACACGGGAGAGCATGTCCCGGCCCAGACGGTCCGAACCCAGCAGGAAGATCTTGTGGCTGGGATCATCCGGTCCGAACAGGTGCATGTCGGTCGGGATCAGGCCCAGCAATTTGTATTCGAAGCCCTTGACGAAGAACTTGATGTAAGTCTTCTCTTCTGCCTCGACGTAGATCGGCGCCAGGGTTTCCGGATCGCGGGTCAGGTCATATTTCTTGACGTAGGGCTTGATGCCGTCGAAATGCACCATCTGCGGCGGCTGATACACCGTGCTGGAGCTCGGATCTTCCGGGTTGAACGGAGAAAGGAACTCGGCAAAGATCGCCACGAAGTACAGGAAGGCGACGAACATCATGCTCCAGTAAGCCACCTTGTGCTTCTTGAAGCGTGCCCACATCAGTTCCCACTGCGAAGCGTATTCGATACCGCCACGCAGGTTGGCCATATTGACCGCGGCGGAAGTCGGCTCTGCTGCTGCAGCGGCGGCCACGGTCGTTGCTTGTTTGTTTTCTGCGCTCATTACTGTTCCAGCCTAATACGCGGATCAAGGATAACCAGGAGGATGTCGGAGATCAGGGTACCGACCACGGTCAGGGCACACACAACCAGAAGGATGGTGCCGGACAGGTAGATATCCTGGGACATCAGGGACTGATACAGCATCGGGCCGACGGTTTGCAGGTTCAGCACGATGGAGGTGATCACCGCACCCGACACCAGGCTCGGCAGGATCCAGCCGATCGAGGACACGAACGGGTTCAGCGCGATACGCACCGGATACTTCAGCAGCAGCTTGGTTTCGGTCAGGCCCTTGGAACGGGCGGTCACCACATACGGCATGTAGAGCTGGTCGATCAGGTTGGCGCGCAGGATACGGATCAGACCGGCGGCTGAAGCGGCACCCATGATGATCATCGGGATGATCAGGTGCTTGCCGAGGTCAATCGCGCGATCCAGGGACCAGGGCGCATTCTCGAACTCGGACGAGAACAGGCCGGTCACGTCGAGGTGGAAGTACTTCGACGCAGTGAACATCAGCACCAGGGCCAGCAGGAAGTTAGGCACTGCCAGACCGATGAAGCCGACGAAAGTGAAGAAATAGTCACCAAAGGAGTAGCGGCGAACGGCGGAGTAGATACCGATCGGCAGCGACAGCGCCCAGGTGAAGAGCATAGCGGACAGGGACAGGATCAGGGTCAGGCCGATACGCTCGCCCACCAGATCCTTGACGGGAGACTGCCATTCGAAGGAGTAACCGAAGTCACCGCGCATCACGCCCCAGATCCAGTGGAAGTACTGAACGATCAGGGGCTGGTCGAGGCCAAAACGATGGCGCAGTTCGACCATCTGGTCAGGTGTAAGGGTTTCGCCAGAAGACGCCACCAGCGCCGCATAGCTATCAACGAAGTCACCCGGAGGCAACTGGATCAGGATGAATACCGTCAGCGAAACCAGAAACATGAATGGAATCGCTGAGAGCATGCGTTTGAATATGTAGTTAAGCACGGCTTGACTCTCTAACGTAACCTCGACGAGAAGGGGGGCCTGGAGGCCGGGGCCTCCAGGCAAGGGACTACAGACTTACTTTGAGAACGACCACTGCTGCACCAGAGCCGGGGCCGGGGTCGGCCAGGTCCAGCCGTCAGGCATCACAGCAGGGATGTTGTACAGCTTGGCATTGCGCACGCCAGCGTTGGGAGCCGGAGCCACCACACCGATCACTTCGAACTCGTTGGCAGCTTCTTCAAGGATCTGCTTGAAGAGGCTGTCAGCTTCGGCAGTGGTCTTGGCAACCTGCCACTGGTCATACAGCTTCAGGCGCTTTTCCATGGAGGGAGAAGGCTTCTCACCCTGCTTGCCATCGGTGAGGTAGTACTTCGTCCAGAGCACGCTCATGCGCGACTCTTGCGGGTGGATTGCCAGCCACGGGCGCGGATTGAAGGTCGGGTCCAGACCACCGGAGAACACGTCCAGCGAGATGTCGTACTGGTTGGTGTTGGCGCGGTCATAGAACAGCGAACGCTCGGAAGAGTTGATCACCAGCTCGATACCAACCTTGGCCAGCTGCTTGCGCAGCAGTTCGGCGGACTCCATCAGCGAGGAGTTCGAGATCATGACGATCATGCCCATCGAAACACGGCCACCTTCGGGGTAGGTACGGAAACCGTCAGCACCCTTCTTGAGGCCCAGTTTATCGAGCAGTTCTTCAGACTTCTTCAGATCCAGGTTCAGGTACTGGGTCGCCAGCTTCTCGTTGTAGAACTTCGAAGCCTTTTGCGGACCAGACTGCCAGGGCTTGGCTTGACCAAGGAAGACGATGTCGTTGATTTCCTTGCGGTCAATCGCTTGCGAGAGAGCCTGACGGAAGTCATGGTTACGGATCAGCTTCTTGAGCTTTTCGTTCTGGGTCGAGTGGTTCAGCCACAGACCAACCTGGTTGGCGTTGATACCCGACGACTGGAACAGCTTGTACTTGCCCTTGGCCTGGTTCTCAGCCAGCACCGGACGGTTCTGGATCGAGGAGATGTGACGCAGCTGATAGTCGAGCTGGCCGTTGATGGCTGCCAGCAGGATGGTTTCGACTTCGGAGATCAGTTGGAACTGAACCTTGTCGATATAGGGCAGCTGATTGCCCTTGTCGTCAACTTGCCAGAAGTAGGGGTTGCGCTCGAGCACGACCTTGGTGGCGGAGCCGGAATACGGATCCTTGATGACCCACGGATCGAGCACCGGACGGTTCGGGTTGGACCAGCGCGCGGGAATTTCGATGTCGCCACAGTTGTTGCGCAGCAGTTGCGCCCAGTCCTTGACGTTCGCAGCCTTGACCAGATCACCCACCTTCGGGTTGTACTTGGCCGTGAACTGGCTGCAGTACTTCTTCTGGTACATGGTGGGGTATTGAGCCACCGGCGTTGCCAGCTTCTCGAGGAAGGGCAGATAGGGCTTGGCAAACTTGAAGACCACCGTGTAGTCGTCGGTCTTGGTGACCTTGACAGCGTCACCGCCAGGCTGGAAGTCGGCCGGCAGTGCGTTCAGGAAGGTCTTGTCGCCGAGCACGTCGTTCATGGAGAACAGGATGTCGTCAGCGGTGAACGGCGTACCGTCGGACCACTTCGTGCCCTTGCGCAGCTTGAAGGTATAGGTGGTTGCGTCCGGGCTGATATCCCAGCTCTCGGCAAGGTTCGGCTCGACGGAGTTGAAACCGTCACGCGCCCAGCGCACCAGGGATTGGTTGCCGATCACACGCAGGATGGCGTTGTGGTCGTTGTTGGCACGCATCGCCGTACGGAGAGTGCCACCATACTGACCAACACGCTCCAGGGGCTTGATAACCAAAGGCTTTTCGGGCAAACGCTGATCGACGGGCGGCAAGCCCTTGTCATTCGCCAGAGCGGGAGCCTGTTGATAGGCTGCTGCCAGCGAAGGTACGGCCGCAACGGCTGCCGCTGCAACGGCTACCGCGAAACGAGAGGGAATCAACCTCATCACGTCCTCCTAGTTGAAATTACCGGTTCAATAAACTCCGTGCAGCACCCGGAACACTGCGCGCACTAAGTATAAGCACAAACCCCAATTAATCCTACCATCAGGCATTTTTATCCGTATGGGTAAAAAAAACACAACGCAGCGTGAGCTCTTTCAACACAAAACCCGTATCGAGCGACTGCAATGTGTACGTTTCTGCCTGCTTCGGGACCTGCTATGGGTGGAACCTTAGACCTGCCCCATGGCCTCGAATTTGTGCCAAATCAATTCTGACACAATTTCTTTCGGGTTTACCCTGAAGCCTTCCGCAAGTGTGGCATTCATGCCGAATGCCGCACTGCACAAAGCTTTGACCCGTAGACCGTAGATCATCAAGACCCAGGGATGAAGGCCGATAATCCCCTTGCCATCACACAGCCTCTCGGGTCGACATGAACATAGCGATCATTGAAGACACACCGGTCAACCTGATGCTCATGCAGAGCCTGGTCAGCAGGCTCGACAGCGGGCTGGTGTGCCAGATCTTCTCGGACCCGCTGCTCGGACTGAGCTGGGTGATCGAGCACAAGCCCGACCTCATCATCGTCGACTACATGATGCCGGGCCTGGACGGGCTCGAATTCATCCGTCGCTGCCGGAACGATCCCGGGCTTCAGGATCAGCCGATCCTGATGGTGACGGCCGCAGCGGAAAAGGAAGTCCGTTACGCGGCGCTGGATGCCGGCGCGACGGATTTCCTGACCAAGCCGATTGACCGCAACGAGTTCAATCCCCGTGTTCGCAACATGCTTCGCCTGCGCGCCAGCATGGCGGCCACCGCACTCCGGGCCGAGGAACTGGCATCCATCGTTGAAGAAGCATTGCGCGAAGTGCACCTGCGCGAGCGTGAAACCGTCCTGCGACTCGCACGGGCCGCCGAATTCAGGGATCCCGAGACGGGATCCCACATCTCCCGCATGGCGCATTACGCCGCACTGATCGCTCGTCAGCTCGGCATGTCCGAGCAAGCCATCAATACACTGCTCCTGGCCGCACCGATGCATGATGTGGGAAAGCTGGGTACGCCGGACCACATCCTGCTCAAACCGGGGCGGCTTGACGAGAACGAGCTCGAGATCATGCGCCAGCACGCGCTGATCGGTTACGAGATCCTCAAGAACTCCGCGTCGCCCGTGTTGCAGATGGCCGCCGAAATCGCACTGAACCACCATGAAAAGTTTGATGGAACAGGCTATCCGCACGGCAAGTCAGGAGAGAGCATCCCGATTGTCGGGCGAATCGTCGCCGTGGCTGACGTTTTTGACGCATTGACCTCGGTGCGACCCTACAAGGCAGCGTGGACGCTCGAAGCCGCGCGAGACTACCTGCTTGAGGGGCGAAGCAGTCATTTCGATCCCCGATGCGTAGACCTGTTTCTGGAATGCTGGGAAGAAATCCTTCAAATCCGCAGCCTCTATAACGACTGATCGACGGAAAACCGCCCATGAATCCGACCCGGACACCGCAGGACAGCGCCATAGACAGGAGCTGGGCGCTCAACCAGATCGGCGGAGACGAAGAACTGTTCGGCGATATCGCGACCGTCTTCCTGGCCGACAGCCAGGGGCTGAAACGGCAGCTGGCCTCCGATCTGGCGTCGGGCGAGCGCAATGCCATTCACCAGACGGCCCACTGCATCAAGAGCGCCGTCGGCAACTTCGGCGCGCGACACGCCATGGCCGCAGCCCAGGCGCTGGAAACGGCTGCAAAAGAGGATGCGCGAAGCGATTTGCCCCAGCTCACCGAAACCCTGCTCCGCGAGCTGAATGCTGTCGAAGATGCCCTGCGCCCTTACGCCGCCTGAAAAAAACGCCCCCCGCACAAACTCACGCACGCTGCCGACCCTGCTGGCCGCGGCGCTGCTTGCCGGCCTGCCACTCGAGCCGGCGCGAGCGGATGTCTATGGATTCATCGACGAGCATGGCGTCCACAACTACTCCGACGTCCCGCGTGATCCGCGCGCGCGGCTTCTCTGGCGCGACCTGAAAGGCCCGAAGGCCATCGGCATCCCTGATTCGCGCGCACTGATGGCCAGCTTGCCGCCCGCGCTGGACGCAAGGATCGAATCTGCGGCACGGACGCATGGACTGGACCCCTTCCTGCTCCGGGCCGTCGTCGCCATCGAGAGTCGCGCCAATCCGAACGCCCGCTCGCCGAAAGGCGCGATGGGCCTGACACAGTTGATGCCCGCCACGGCGAAGCGCTTCGGCGTTCGGGACGCGTTCGACGTTCGCCAGAATCTGGACGGCGGCGCACGCTACCTTCGCCTGCTCCTGACCCTGTTCCGCGATGACGTATCCCTCGCGCTGGCGGCATTCAATGCCGGAGAGAACGCCGTGATCCGCAACGGTCACAGCATTCCGCCCTACCCCGAAACGCAGCGCTACGTCCCCACCGTAATCGAGCAGATGAGCCTCTTCAAGCGTAACGCCCGCTCCTGAGCCGTCTGACAAACACCTGGGGCAGGCAGGCGGCGACGCGCTAAAATTGCGGGATGCCTGAGATCACCCCCGCCACACCCGCCTTCATCCACCTGCGCCTGCATACCGAGTTCTCGATCGAGGACGGCATCACGCGCATCGACGACGTCATCGCTGCCGCCGCCGCTGATGGTCAGCCCGCGCTGGGCATTTCCGACCTGGCCAACCTGTTCGGCATGGTCAAGCACTACAAGGGCTGCCGCGGCAAGGGCATCAAGCCAGTCATCGGCCTCGACACCTGGATCACCAATGACACGGAGCGGGACAAGCCCTTCCGCGTGTTGCTGCTCGTCAAGCATCGCGAGGGGTACCGCAAGCTCTGCGAACTTCTCTCCCGCGCCTACATCGAAAACAAGCACCGCGGCCGTGCAGAGATCCGCCGCGAGTGGCTGAGCGCAGAATCGGCCGACGGATTGATCTGCCTCTCCGGCGCCCAGCAGGGCGACATCGCCGCAGCACTGGCCGCCGGCAACGAGAAGTCGGCCGAAGCGCTGGCAAGCGACTGGGCTGCCCGGTTTCCGGACAACTTCTACATCGAGCTCCAGCGCGCCGGCCATGCCGGAACGGAAACCTACATCCAGCAAGCGCTGACGCTGGCCGAAAAACTCGCATTGCCTGTGGTGGCGACCCATCCGGTCCAGTTCCTGCAGCGCTCGGACTTCAAGGCTCACGAAGCACGGGTCTGCATCGCCCAGGGCCATGTGCTGTCCGATACGCGCCGGCCCAAGCTCTTTACCGAGGAGCAGTATTTCAAGACCCAGGCGGAAATGGTCGAACTCTTTGCCGACCTGCCTGAAGCGCTCGAAAACGCCGTCGAAATCGCCAAGCGCTGCTCGCTCTCGGTAGTGCTCGGCAAGAACTACCTGCCACAGTTCCCCACGCCGGATGGCATGAGCCTCGACGACTTCCTGGTTTTCGAGGCAAAAAAGGGGCTGGAAGAGCGTCTGGCCCTGCTTTACCCGAACGTGGAAGAACGGGACCGCGAACGTCCGCGTTACTACGATCGCCTCAAGTTCGAGACCGACACCATCATCCAGATGGGCTTTCCGGGTTACTTCCTGATCGTGGCGGACTTCATCCAGTGGGGCAAGAACAACGGCGTGCCGATCGGCCCGGGCCGGGGTTCCGGTGCCGGCTCGCTGGTGGCCTATGCGCTGAAGATCACCGACCTCGACCCCACCGCCTACGCCCTGCTCTTCGAGCGCTTCCTGAACCCCGAGCGGGTCTCGATGCCTGACTTCGACATCGACTTCTGCCAGGAGAACCGTTACAGGGTCATTGATTATGTGCGCGACCGCTACGGGCATGACGCCGTCTCGCAGATCGCCACCTTCGGCACCATGGCCTCGAAAGCCGTGGTGCGTGACGTCGGCCGCGTACTGGACCTGCCCTATGGCCTGTGCGACCGCCTCTCGAAACTGATCCCGATCGAGCAGAACAAGCCGCTCGGACTCGAAAAAGCGCGCGAAGTCGAGCCCGGCATCAATGAAATGATGGCCGACAGCGGCGACGGCGAATCCGTCTCCGAACTCTGGGAGCTGGCCCTGCCGCTCGAAGGCATGACGCGCGGCGTCGGCATGCACGCCGGGGGCGTGCTGATCGCGCCGGGCAAGATCACCGACTTCTGCCCGATCTATCTGGCCGATGGCGACGATGCGGTCACCGTCTCGCAGTTCGACAAGGACGACGTCGAGCAGATCGGTCTGGTGAAGTTCGACTTCCTCGGCCTGCGAAACCTCACCATCATCGAGCTCGCGCTCAAATACGTCGAGAAGCTCACCGGCTCCCGGCCCGATCTCATGAGTCTGGGCTTCGAAGACCCGGCCGCCTACCAGATCCTGAAGGACGCCAACACCACCGCGATCTTCCAGGTGGAATCGGACGGCATGAAGAAGCTTCTCAAGAAGCTCGGCCCCGACCGCTTCGAAGACATCATCGCCGTGCTGGCACTCTACCGCCCCGGGCCACTCGGCTCCGGCATGGTGGACAACTTCATCCTGCGCAAGAAGGGCCAGCAGGAAATCGACTATTTCCACCCGGACCTCAAAGCCTGTCTGGAGCCGACCTATGGCGTGATCGTGTATCAGGAACAGGTGATGCAGATCTCGCAGATCATCGGCGGCTACTCGCTGGGTGGCGCGGACATGCTGCGCCGGGCGATGGGCAAGAAGAAGAAAGAGGAAATGGACAAGCACCGCGCGACCATCGCGGAAGGTGCTGCCAAGAAGGGCTATGACCCTGCTCTGGCCGAAAAACTCTTCGACCTGATGGCGCAGTTTGCGGAATACGGCTTCAACAAGTCGCACACCGCCGCCTATGCCGTGGTGACCTACCACACGGCCTGGCTCAAGGCCTACCACTGCTCGGCCTTCATGGCGGCGACCATGTCGTCCGACCTCGACAACACCGACACGGTCAAGATCTTCTACGAAGACACGATCGCCAACGGCATCAAGGTCCTGCCGCCGGACGTCAACGCCTCGCCCTACCGTTTCGAGCCGACCGACGCGAAGACCATCCGCTACGGTCTGGGCGCAGTCAAGGGCTGTGGCGAGCCGGCCGTCCGCGGCATCATCGCCGCTCGCGAATCAGGCGGCCCCTTCCGCGACATCTTCGACTTCTGTGCCCGCATCGATCGGCGTGCAGCCAACCGCCGCGTGGTCGAAGCCCTGGTCAGGGCCGGCGCGCTGGACTCGATCGCGCCGCTCACGCCCGATGGCAAACCGCATCGCGCCAAACTGCTGGCCACGGTGACCACTGCAATGGAGGCGGCCGAGCAGGCTGCGGCCAGCGCAGGCCAGGGCGGACTGTTCGACATGGGCGACGGCGCGTCCGAGATCGCGCCGGAATACGTCGAGGCGCGCCCCTGGACCGAAAAGCAGCTGCTGATGGAAGAAAAGACCGCCATCGGTTTCTTTCTCTCCGGCCACCCATTCAACACCGCGGCACCGGAAGTCCGGCGATTCATCCGGACGCCGCTGGCGCGCATCGACGCCAAGCGCGAACCGCAGATGCTGGCCGGCGTCGTCACCGGCATCCGGGTCAAGATGGGCAACCGCGGCAAGGTGGCCTTCGTGACCATTGATGACGGCAGCATGCCGATGGACATCACGGTCTATGCCGAAGTGCTGGAAGCGAACAAGGGCAAGATCAATCAGGACGAAGTGCTGATCGTCGAAGGCAAGGTCTCCAACGACGAATTCAGCGGCGGCTTCCGGGTCATTGCCGAGAAGCTCATCACGCTCGGGGAAGCGCGCGGCCGTTATGCGCGACTGCTGAGACTCTCTATCAACGGAGAAGTGGCCAGGGCGGGCGGAGGACCGGCTGCCGTGAAGCACTTGCAGATGCTTCTCGGCGACTATCGGGGATCGCGGGAGGACGGATGTTGCCCGATCAGGATCCGCTATCGTAACAAGCACGCGCAGGGCGAGCTTCCGCTGGGAGACCAGTGGCGGGTGCGGCTGGACGACAGTCTTCTCGATAGCCTGAAGGAATGGCTCAGCAACGAGAGCGTAGAAATCGTCTATCAGTAAGACCTGTGGTAAGGCCCCCACAGCTCGGGGAAAAGCCGGACGGAATAGTGGGCAGGAAGGCAGGCGGAAACAGCTCAGCCGCTAGAATTGAAAACACAACAATCAATTCCAGCCTTCCCCCGGCCCCATGCGTGCAAGAAGCCTTTCATTCCTCGCTGCTTTGCTCTGTCTGACTGTGCACACGGCACAGGCTGAAGGCACGGGTTTGCGCCTGAAGGAATACAGCGAAGGGCTCACGCTGCAGGCTGCCGAAAATGGCCTCAAACTGCGCTTTGTGCCCGCAGCGCCCGAGCAGGCCAGCCCCGCGCCCGGCACGGAGCAATCCGGCAGCATTTCCGAAGCAAGCCTGACCCGCTCACGCAACATGCTGCGCGCCGATTGGCCGATGTTCAGTTCGGGCCTGCATACGTCGGTGGGGCTCGACTGGAGCAATACCGCCGGCCTCACCGGTTCGGCAGGCCGTCCGGATGCCATGCCGCTCTTCGGACTGGGCTGGGAAACAGGTTCGCGCAGGGCCAGCAGCTGGAAGCTCTCGGCAGAAGTCGGCACCGCCTTCGTCTCGGGCCTGCCCTGCAATCCGCTGGTGGGCTGCCCGGCCAGCAGCACCCCCACCGGGCTGAATCCCTACGGTTACGGCAGCGGTTTGCGACTCAATCCCTACGTCAATTTCGGGGCGACCTTCACCTTCGGTCAGTAAGCGGATGTCCGCTGCCATGACCGTCCGCTTCATTGACAAGGCTTTCCTCGACGCACTGAGCGACGAGGCCCGCCTGGCGCCCCGCCTGCGCAAGCATTTCAACCTGCACGCGAACCACGCCGAACCGGTACAGCGCCTCTTCAATGCCATCGAGCCAGGCAGCTACGTCGCGCCACATCGCCACGCCGCACTTCCGGCGAGCGAGAATCTTTTTGTTCTGCGCGGCAGCCTGGGGCTGATCCTGTTCGACGACGCCGGCCATGTCACGTCCGCCCGGGTCGTCGAGCCGGCGGGCGCCTGCTGCGGCGTAGAGCTTGGCGCCAATGTGTGGCACAGCGTGGTCTCGCTGCAGACAGGCACCGTCATCCTGGAAGTCAAACAGGGCCCCTTCATCGCGGAGACCGCCAGTGAACGGGCAGACTGGGCGCCAGCCGACAGCAGCCCTGAGGCGAAGGACTGGCTGGAACGGATGAAATCCATCCTTTCTGTGGCGGAGTGAGGGCGGGCGCGGCGTGGCCAGCATCCATGCTGTTAAAATCCCGCGCCTTGAGCATACAACCACGAGCACGAACTGGCGATGCAGACCGCACCGGAGGCCCATGAAGCGCCCGCGCACAAGCGCGTGCTGGTGCTCGCCTACTCGCAGACGGGGCAGCTCGCGGCAATTACCGACAGTCTCCTGGCCCCCCTGATCGCCGAAGCACGCATTTCGGTCAGGGTCGAAATCCTGCGACCCTGCAGCCCCTTCCCGTTCCCGTGGCCCCTGCTGCGTTTTCTTGATGCCTTCCCCGAATCGGCCCATCTGGCGCCCGGCGCAATCGAAGCCCCGCAATTCGCGCCGGAAGAGCGCTTCGACCTCATCATCCTTCCCTGGCAGGTCTGGTTCCTGGCGCCAAGCCAACCGGTGACGGCCTTTCTGAAACATCCCGCTGCGCGCAGACTGCTCGCCGGCAAGCCGGTGGTATCCGTGATTGCCTGCCGCAACATGTGGATGATGGCGTTCGAGAAAATGAAGGGACTGCTCGACGATTGCGGTGCGCGCCTGATCGACAACGTGGTCCTCACCGACCGGGCCCCCACCTTTGCCACGCTGCTCACGACGCCTGCGTGGATGCTCACCGGCCGGCGTGACGTCATTCCGGGCTTGCCGCCAGCAGGCATCGGGGAAGAAGAGATCCGCCGCTGCAGCCGTTTCGGCCGCGCGCTGCGCGACGCCCTGCTTGACGATCGCGAAGGCGGCAGCGCCCCGCTGCTCAAGGGGCTCCGCGCCGTTGAAGCCAACCCTCGCCTGCTGACGGGCGAGCGCGCCGGCACGCGCAGTTTTCTGGCCTGGGGCTACCTGCTCCGTGCCGCCGGCAAGCCAGGCAGCACGCTGCGCGCCCCGCTGCTGATCCTTTATCTGCTGTTCCTGGTCTTGATGATCCTGACAGTCCTGCCGATAAGCCTGACTGTCCAGGCACTGTTCCGCCCGCTGATGGCCGGGCGGCTTGCCGGGCACAAAGCCTACTTCGAACAGCCTTCCGGCTCGGGATCCGAGCGCCTCGCCCAATATGACTGAAGTTTTCATTACCCGTACCGCCGCATACCTGCCGCTTGACCCGGTCTCCAACGACGAAATGGAAACCGTGCTCGGCATGGCGGGCGGCAAACCCTCCAAGGCTCGCCGCCTGATCCTGCGCAGCAACGGCATCCAGCAACGCCATTACGCCATTGATCGCGACACCGGCAAGGCGGCGATGACCAATGCCGCGCTCACCGCAGCGGCCATCCGCAGCCTGGGTGACGATCTCGACGAGGTCGGCTGCCTGGCAGTGGGCACCTCGATGCCGGACCAGATGATGCCCAATCACGCAGTGATGGTGCATGGCGAACTCGGTTGGCCGCGCCTCGAAGCGGTGGCCTTCGCCGGCATCTGTCTCGCCGGAGCGGCCGCGCTCAAGCATGCCTGGCTCAATGTGCGCAGCGGCGAAGTCCGTCGCGCAGTGGCTACAGGTTCGGAGCTCGCATCGATCGGCCTGCGGGCCCGCGAGTTCGAAGCCGAAACCGAACATCAGCTCGCGATGCTCGAAACCCAGCCGCAGCTCGCTTTCGAAAAGGATTTCCTGCGCTGGATGCTGTCCGACGGAGCTGGCGCAATGCTGCTGGAAGACCGGCCCAACGGCCCGACGCCGCTGCGCATCGACTGGATCGAACTCTCTTCGGCGGCCCACGAGCTGCCGGCCTGCATGTATTGCGGCGCCGAGAAGGAAGCAGACGGCTCACTCGCGAGCTGGCGCGAAACCACGCATGCCGAACGCGGCGAACGCTCGCTCTTCTCGCTCAAGCAGGATGTAAAACTGCTCAACGAGAACATCGTGCGCGCCACGCTGGCCGAACCGCTCTCGCTGCTGATCGCCAAGCGCGGCCTGAAAGCGGACGCCGTCGACTGGTTTCTGCCGCACCTCTCGTCGCTGTATTTCGCCGCCCCCGTCGAAGCCGCGCTGGCCGAAGTCGGCCTGCCGATCCCGCGCGAGCGCTGGTTCACCAACCTCGTCACCAAGGGCAACACCGGCTCCGCCTCTCCCTACATCATGCTCGATGAACTGGTCCGCAGCGGCCGCGTGAAACGCGGCCAGCGCATCCTGATGTTCGTACCGGAAAGCGGTCGCTTCTCGAGCGGCTTCATCATGCTGGAAGCTGTCTGATGAAGATCGACGAGGTTCCACAGGAAGGCAACTACACCCTCGGCGGCCATCGCAAGGCGCTCTACGCGCGCGACGCCGAGGGTCGCATGGTGCTGGTGAGCTCGCGCGGCTGGGAAGTGGAAGAGATCGTGACCGATCAGGCCATCCACCGCATTGCCGGCCAGGCCGCCGAAGCGCATGCCCGTGTCCTGGCCGGACTGAGCGCGCCGCTGGAATACTGGATGTATGCCCGCCGCATGGATCTCGAGCTTCTTTCGCAGACGACCGGCCTGTGGCAGTGGCGCATCCGCCGCCATCTGCGCCCCGCGGTCTTCGCCCGCCTCTCGCCCCGCCTGCTGCAACGCTATGCGGAAGCACTCGGCCTCTCTCCCGCACAGATCTCCCGCCTGCCCGAGCAGCCATGACCTATCAGCACCAGCACGCCGCCCACTGCGAAAGCGGCACCGTCGCCAACCTGCTGCGCCACCATGGCGCGCGGATTTCCGAGCCGCTGGCTTTCGGCATCGCGTCGGGGCTCTCCTTTGCCTACCTGCCCTTCGTCCGCATCAACGGCCTGCCCCTGATCGCCTATCGTGCGCAGCCGAAAGCCATCATCAAGGGCGCGGCGGCGGCTTTCGGCACGCGCCTCCGTTTCGAGAAATTCGGCCGGGCCGATGCAGGCCAGGCCCGACTGGATGCACTGCTGGCCGAAGGCCGGGTGGTGGGGCTGCAGACCTCCGTGTTCTGGCTGCCCTACTTTCCCGAAACCATGCGCTTTCACTTCAACGCGCACAACCTGCTGGTCTACGGCAAGGACGGAGACGACTATCTGGTCAGCGACCCGGTCGCCGAAGATCCGCAACGCTGCGCCACCGCAGACATGACCCGCGCCCGCTTCGCGCGCGGCGCGCTGGCGCCGAAGGGACTGCTCTATTTTCCCGAGCGCATGCCGCAGGGCGAAGTCGACGCGGCCGCCGTGTTGCCCGCCATCCGCCGCACCGTGCGCAACATGCTCGCGCCCATTCCACTGATCGGCGTCCGCGGCATCCGTACGCTGGCCAAGCGTATCGCCGGGCTGGATCCGGCTCATCCGCTCAGCAGCCCCTTCATCGGCCATGTCGTCCGCATGCAGGAAGAAATCGGCACCGGCGGCGCGGGCTTCCGTTTCATCTATGCCGCCTTCCTGCAGGAAGCCTCCGTGATCACCCGGCGCCCTGCGCTCGCGACACTCTCCGATCAGCTGATGGACATCGGTGACGCCTGGCGCGACTTCGCGCTGGCCGCCGCACGCATGGTCAAGGGGCGCGATCCGCTCGATCCGCCCGCCATCGCCACGCTCCTGAGGGCACTAGCCGACCGCGAGGAAGCCTTCTTCCGCGCGCTGGGCGCGGCATGCAAATGACATGCTGACGGTCTCCGGTCTTTCCTTCCGCTACCCGGCTGCACAACAGGCAGCGCTGGATGGCGTTTCGCTGCAACTCGGGCGGGGCCGCATCACCGGTCTGCTGGGCCCGAACGGCGCCGGCAAGACCACCCTGATCGCTCACCTTGCAGGCCTGCTGCCCCTCCAGCAAGGCGACATCCGTCTCGCGGGCGAGCCACTCGCCGGGGCACGGGCGCGCAACCCGGTGCGGATCACGCTGGCGCCGCAGGAGTATGCCTTCTACCCCATGCTCACGGTGGCGGAAAACCTCGCCTGCTTTGCCTCGGTCTGCCGGCTCGAAGGCACGCGCAAAGCCGCACGGATCGCGGCCTGCATGGCCTTCACCCAGCTGGAGGCTTTCGCCAGCCGGCAGGCGAGCCAGCTCTCAGGCGGCCTCAAGCGGCGGCTCAACCTGGCCATCGCCCTGCTGCCCGAGCCCGAACTCCTGCTGCTGGACGAGCCCACGGTCGGCGTCGATCCCCAGTCCCGCGCCTTCCTGCTCGATTCCGTCCGCGCGCTGGCGGCGGCAGGCACCACGGTGCTCTACACCTCGCACTACATCGAGGAGATCGAAACCATCGCCGATGATGTTGTCATCATCGATCACGGCCGGGTGCTGCGCAGCGCGCCGCTGGGCGAACTGCTGGCAGAAGAAGGCCGTCAGCTGCATCTGCGTGCAGACGGCGACGACGCCGCGCTGCGCGCTGTGCTCGCGCCCTTTGGCCAGGTGGAGGCCGAAGCGGAGGGTGGATACAGCCTGCGCCTGGCTCCGGGTAGCTCGCCTGCCGGCGTGCTGGCCGCGCTCGAGGCTGCAGCGCTTCCGCTGCAGTCGGTGCGCTACGGCAGTCATGGGCTGGAGCAGCTCTTCATGCAGCTGACCCGCCGCAGCCTGAGGGACAACTGATGCTCGCAGCCCTGATCCGCAAGGAACTGCTCGCGCTCTGCCGCGACCCGCATGGTCTGGCCGCATTGTTCCTGATGCCGCTGGTCTTCATCGTGATCATGTCGCTCGCCCTGAAGGACTACTACACGCCTTCAACGCGGGAGCTGGCCTACGCCGTGATCGATGCGCCGCAGGGCGCCCATGTCGACACCCTGCTCAAGGCATGGCAGAAGCGCCGGGGGCAGCCCCAACCGGCCCCCGCCGACTGGCAGGCCGCCCTCGCGAGCGGCACGCTGCGCTATGTGATCCGCTTCGCGCCGGACTTCGACACGGCCATCGAGGCGCTGAATGCGCCGCGGGAGCAGAAGATCCGCCTGATTGCCGACCCCGGCCTCGAGTACGCACTGTTCCGCAATCTTGAATCCGAGCTTGCCGCCAGCGTCGGCGAGCTGCGCGCAGATGCTGTCCAGGCGCGCTTCAACGGACCCGGCCGGCCGGGCGCCAACGCCATCACCCGGCTGGTCGCGTCGGAGCGGCTCGACACCGGCGTGCGGCCCACGGCCGTCCAGCAGAACGTGCCGGCCTGGCTCGTATTCGGCATGTTCTTCGTCGTCACCGCGATTGCCGGACTCTTCGTGCAGGAAGCCGCCGAGGGCACGCTCTCGCGCCTGCGCAGCCTCGGGGTGCCTCGCCGGATCCAGATTCTCGCCAAGGCCCTGCCCTATTTCGGCATCAATGCCATCCAGGCGGCACTCATGCTCTCGGCCGGCGTCTGGCTCATGCCCGCACTGGGCGGAGACCGCCTGCAGCTCGCCGGCATCGACTGGTTCGCCCTGGTCCTCATGCTGGGCGCCATCAGCGCAGCCGCGATCGGCTTCGCACTCGCGGTGGCGAGCCTGGTGCGCAGTCACGCCCAGGCTTCGGCGCTGGGCGCCATGTGCAACCTGCTCATGGCCGGGATCGGCGGCATCATGGTGCCGGTCTTCGTGATGCCCCCGGTCATGCAGAAAGCGGCGGCCTGGTCGCCGATGAACTGGAGCCTGGAAGGGCTGCTGCAGATCCTGCTGCGCCATGGCGACGTCGCGGCCGTCGTGCCTGCAGCGGGCCGTCTGCTGGCCTTCGCACTCTTCATGAGCCTCGTTGCGGGGCTGCTCTTCCGTCGCCGGATGAAATGATGAAACTGATCGACACCCTCAAGACCCTGATCCTCGAAGCCTGCGACAAGGACGAGCCGGAAGGCGGACTCTCGCCGGACGAAATTCTCTTCGGCCCGGAAGCCCGTCTCGCGCTCGACTCGCTGGACGCCCTGCAGATCTCGGTCGCCATTCACAAACAGCTCGGCGTGCGGATTGCAGACAGCAAGGACACTCGCCGCGCGATGGCTTCGCTGGCGACGCTGGCGGCGTACCTCGGCCCGCGGCTGCCGTGACACGCGAGGTTTTCATCCAGGGCCGCGGACTTGTCTCCGCCCTCGGTCCCGACCTCCGGAGTGCGACAGCCTGCCTCGCGGCAGGCGGCGTCGCGCCCGGCCGGCTCTGCGGCCCGGACGGTTCCCCCGCCTGGCCCTACTTCGGCATTCCCGATGAAGACGATGACTGGCTCGCACGCGCGCACCGGCTGATCACCCGCGCCCAGGCCGAAAGCGGCACCGCCGACATCGACGCACCGCTGTTCATCGCCAGCTGCTCGATTCACATCGGCGCCATCGAAAGCAATCCGGCCCTGCACGGCGACTGCCTCGACTTCAGCGACACGATTGCCCGCTGGCTGGGCTGGCACGGCCCGGTCTACTGGATCTCCACCGCCTGCACCTCCGCCAGCAATGCCCTGCTGGCCGCCGCAGAGCGCATCCGCTCGGGCAATGCCTCGCAAGCCCTCGTGTTGGGCGTGGAACTGCGCAACCGCTTCACCTGCGGAGGCTTCGCCGCGATGCAGCTGCTCGATACCCAACGCCCTCGCCCGCTCGCGGCAGACCGCAGCGGGCTGGTGCTGGGCGAGGCAATCGGAGCGATCCGGCTCGGCACCGAACCCACGCGCTGGCGCTTGGCCGGCGGCGCAAACGTGGTGGATGGCCGGGATCCTGCCGGAGCTTCGACTGAAGCCGTAACCCGGATGACGCAGCAGGCCCTCGCGACAGCCGGTCTGGATGCCGGCGACATCGACCTCGTCAAGCTGCAGGCAGCCGGCAGCCCGGCCAGCGATCTGGCCGAGCTCGAAGGCCTGCGCGCCGCACTCGGCAAGCTGCCTGCGCTCACCAGTCTGAAAGCGGAGCTGGGCCATACGCTCGGCGCCTCTGGCGCGGCCGAACTGGCCCTGCTCACGGCCAGTATCGAAGAGGCCTGCTGGGCGCCGCCCCGCGCACCGGCCGACCCGGCGCTCGGCGCGCGCCTGTGCGACGAGGCACCACAAGCCCGATTCATTCTCCACAACATCCTCGGCTTTGGTGGCGGTCATGCCACGGTCATTGTGGAGGACTGTGCGTGAGCCACTGGCAGATCCTCGGTCGCTGCATCGCATCGCCCCCGCCGACGGACTGGCGCGAACGCCTGCTCGCCCGCCTGCGCAGCCGACCGCGCAGGCTCGGCAGCTGGTGCGAGCTGGGGCTCTTCGGCGCACTGGAGTGTCTGGCAGATGCTGGTGAAGACAGCCTGCCGGATCACGCACGCCTGAGCGTGGCAACGCGCTATGGTCCGGACCAGGCACTGCTGGGCGCGCTCCGCAGCGCGGCGGAGGATGGCCTGCCGATGCCGATGGCATTTCTGCAAAGCCAGCCCGGACAACTCATTGCGCACTTCTCCGCCGCCACCGGCTGGCTGGGCGACGGGCGCATGCTGGCTTGCCGGCAGCCCATCGATGCACTGCGCCTGAGCTGCGGGGCAGCGGAGGCAAGCGAGCTCCTGCTGGGCTGGCTTGACGAGCGCGAAGCGGCGGCCTGCAGCATCTGGCTGCGGCTGCGCCGCCTGCCGTCCTCGCTACTCGACACGCCGCCCCTGCCCGAGTCCGTAGAAGACTTCGTCAATCCGGACTTCCGGTTTTTCCGCGTCTGAAAAAAGTCGGGGCGAAGCCGCTTTCGCAGCTTCGCCCCTGCACCACCACGACCTGAAGGGATCAGGCAGCGGAGGTCCGGATCAGATGATCGAAGGCCGACAGCGAGGCCTTGGAGCCCTCGCCCATGGCGATGATGATCTGCTTGTAGGGCACCGTCGTGCAGTCGCCTGCGGCAAACACGCCCGGCAACGAAGTCTGGCCCTTGGCATCCACCTCGATCTCGCCGCGCGGGGAGAGATTCACCGTGCCCTTGAGCCAGTCGGTGTTGGGCACCAGACCGATCTGCACGAAGATGCCTTCCAGCTCGATGCGCTTTTCTTCACCACTGACACGGTCCTTGTACTTGAGGCCGTTGACCTTGTCGGTGCCGGTCACTTCAGTCGTCTGGGCCGAGACGATGATGTCTACGTTGGGCAGGCTGCGCAGCTTCTTCTGCAGCACGGCGTCGGCACGCAACTGGCTGTCGAACTCCAGCAGGGTCACATGCGCGACGATGCCGGCCAGATCGATCGCCGCTTCCACACCCGAGTTGCCGCCACCGATGACCGCCACGCGCTTGCCGCGGAACAGCGGACCGTCGCAGTGCGGGCAGTAGGCCACGCCCTTGGTGCGGAACTCCGCCTCGCCCGGCACATTCATGTTGCGCCAGCGCGCGCCAGTGGCCAGCACCACGGTCTTGCTCTTCACGACAGCACCATTCTCGAGCTTCACCTCGATGCCGCCATCAACCGGCACCAGGGCGCTGGCGCGCTGAAGATTCATGATGTCGACACCGTATTCCTTCACATGCTCTTCGAGTGCCATCGCGAGCTTTGGACCCTCGGTCGCCTTCACCGAAATGAAGTTCTCGATGCCCAGCGTGTCCATCACCTGGCCACCGAAGCGCTCGGCCAGCACACCGGTGCGGATGCCCTTGCGCGCGGCATAGATCGCGGCCGCCGAACCGGCAGGTCCGCCGCCCACCACCAGCACGTCGAAGGCTTCCTTGGCGGAAATTTTCTCGGCATCCCGCGCGGCAGCGCCGGTGTCGAGCTTGGCAATGATTTCCTCGATCGTCATGCGGCCTTGGCCGAACAGCTCGCCGTTCAGATAGACCGCCGGCACGCCCATGATCTGCCGGTCTTCCACTTCATTCTGGAACAGCGCGCCGTCGATCATCGTGGTCGACACGTTCGGGTTCAGCACCGCCATCAGGTTGAGCGCCTGGACCACGTCCGGGCAGTTGTGGCAGGAGAGCGAGATGAAGACCTCGAACGCGTACTTGCCCGGCAGCGCCTTGATCTGCTCGATGACATCAGCATCCACCTTGGGCGGATGACCACCGGCCTGCAGCAGTGCGAGCACGAGGGAAGTGAATTCGTGGCCCAACGGAATGCCGGCGAAGCGGATGCCCATCGGCTGACCGACGCGCTGCACGACGAAGGAGGGCTTGCGGGCAGAACCGGTGGGATCTTCCCGCAGCGTGATCTTGTCGGAGAGCGCGACGATCTCGTCCAGCAGCTCGCGGACTTCAGCCGACTTGGCCCCGTCGTCGAGCGCGGCGACGAGTTCGATGGGTTGCTGCAGACGGGTCAGATAGCCCTGCAGCTGGGTCTTGAGGTTAGCGTCCAACATGATCAGCTCTTTCTTTGGTCGATAGTCATCCGGCTCCGACTGCTAACCGGAGGCTGGAGGGTGTTGGGATCGGGGATGCCTGTCGGTCAGGCGATGTGTGGTCCGGCGCTCATGGGTGGCGCCGGATCCTTGCCGCTAGGGCGCTCTCTGGGGCTGGAGGGCGTAATCTGCAGCTCCTGCCTGTGCTGGCGGGCTGCAGCCCGCCGGCATTTTCCTGCGCCGGCCGGGAACCCGGCCAGCCACAGGAAGAAGGAACAATCAGATCTTGCCGACCAGGTCCAGCGACGGAGCCAGCGTGGCTTCGCCTTCCTTCCACTTCGCCGGGCACACTTCGCCCGGGTGCGAGGCCACGTACTGGGCAGCCTTCACCTTGCGCAGCAGTTCGCCCGCGTCACGACCGATGCCACCGGCATTGATCTCGACGATCTGGATCTTGCCTTCCGGATCGATCACGAAGGTGCCGCGATCAGCCAGGCCGGCTTCCTCGATCATCACGCCGAAGTTGCGGGTGATGGTGCCGGTGGGGTCACCGATCATCGGGTAGCTGATCTTCTTGATGGTGTCCGACGTGTCGTGCCAGGCCTTGTGGGTGAAGTGGGTGTCGGTCGACACGGCATACACTTCGACGCCCAGCTTCTTGAATTCGGGGTACAGGTCGGCCATGTCGCCAAGTTCGGTCGGGCACACGAAGGTGAAGTCGGCCGGGTAGAAGAACACGACGGACCACTTGCCCTTCAGATCGGCGTCGGACACGTCGATGAACTTGCCGTTGTGGAAGGCGGTGGCCTTGAAGGGCTTCACTTCGGAATTGATGTAGGACATCTGTCTCTCCTGTCTGAAAAACAAAGGGTGTTGAAGAACGGTTCCCATGGTACTGACGGCCGAAGCATTAATCTAATTCAATGCGCCAAAAGTTTTGATAGCGAAACCCTATCAACTATCCGCTTGGCTGAGCGCGGCCGGAACGCCGGACTCTACGCCGGCACCTGTGTCATGCACATGACACCTGTTCTTCAGAGCAGTTCCCTTGCCCTGACCCGGAAACCGTTTTCCTGCAGGGTCTGGCGGATGCGCGTGGCGAAGGCCAAAGCGTGCGCGCCGTCGCCATGCAGGCAGATGCTCTCTGCGCGCAATTCGAGCTGGCCGCCATCGAGCGTCGTGATGCGCTCACCGCGCGCCAGGGCGAGCGTCTGGCTCAGCGCCTGCCCTTCATCCTCGATCACCGCTCCCGGCTGGCCCCGCGGTGCCAGCGCGCCGCTCGAGAGGTACGCCCGGTCTGCAAAGACTTCGGAAATGCTCTCCAGCCCGTGCCGGCCGGCCGCCGCGATCAGCTCGCTGCCGGCCAGGCCCATGAGCTTCAGCGTGGGGTCGAAGTCGCGTATCGCCATCGCGATGGCGTCGGCCAGGGCCGGATCTTTCGCCGCCTGGTTGTAGAGCGCGCCATGCGGTTTCACATGCGCCAGCCGCCCGCCCTCGACGCGCACGATCGCCTCCAGCGCGCCGATCTGGTACAGGACAGCGGAATAAACGGAATCCAGTGACAGCTTGAGCTCACGCCGGCCGAAATGCTCCCGATCGGCATAGCCGGGATGTGCGCCAATGGCGACGCCACAGCGCAGGGCGGCCTGCACGGCCAGCCGCATGCTGTCGGAATCCCCCGCATGCCAGCCGCAGGCGATGTTGGCCGAGCTCACGCGCTCAAGGATCGCCGCGTCGTCTCCGCAACCCTCGCCCAGATCGGCGTTGAGGTCGATCTGAAGCTTGTCAGTGTCCATAGGCACTCCACTCGAATCGTCTCAGATGCTGCAGCCAGACCTGGCGCGCCGCCGCGGCGCCGGCGGCATCGGTCTGAACGAAATGCACGGATTGCCCCGGTCGTACCTGGGCAAGTTTCCACAGGTCGGCCTCGATCACGCTGGCGATGCGCGGATAGCCTCCGGTGGTCTGGGCGTCGGCCAGCAGCACGATCGGCTGCCCCGCAGGTGGCACCTGGATGACGCCCGGCAGCACCAGATGAGAGAGCAGGTCACGCGCGCCGCGGCGCTTGAGCACCGGCCCCTGCAGGCGACAGCCCATCCGGTTGCTCTGGCTGCTGACCTGCCAGCCCGAATCGAAAAAGGCCTTGCGCGCCGCGGGCTCGAACTGCTCGAACTCGGGGCCGGGCAGAACCCGTATGCCGGGCGCCCATTCGAGTTGCAGCACGCCACAGCGGGCCGTGAGTGCGGCGTGCGCGGGGCCCAGGGGCAGCCGGTCGCCGGCCAGCAGCGCCCGCCCGGCCATGCCACCGAAGCCCGCCTGCAGATCGGTGGCACGCGCGCCCAGCACTTCCGGCACCGCAATACCGCCATCCACCGCAAGATAGAGCCGCATCCCGCGGCGCGGCCCATTCAGGCGCAGACGCTGACCCGCACGAAAGGGCTCACGCCAACCGGACCAGAGCTCGCGATCATCGAGCTTCGCATCGAACAGCGCACCGGTCAGGGCCAGCCAGCCGTCCCGCTCGAAACGGATCTCGACCGGCCCGCACACGATTTCGAGCCCGGCGGCGCCCGGCGGGTTGTCCACCAGGCGGTTCGCCAGCACCAGCGAAGGCGCATCCATCGCGCCGGCCTGCGTGATGCCGAGATGCCGCAGGCCTTCCCGCCCCAGATCCTGCACGGTGTTGAAGCGGCCGGGGTTGAGGATCTCAAGCATGAACACGCTCCGCGACGAAGCGAACCGTGTCGCCCGGCAGCAGCAGCGAGGGTTGCTCGCGGCCCGGGTCAAACAGGCTCAGTGAGGTGCGGCCGATCAGCTGCCAGCCGCCCGGGCTCTGCGCCGGATAGATCCCGGTCTGCTCGCCGCCGATGCCGACACTGCCGGCCGGCACGGCCAGACGGGGTTCCGTCCGGCGGGGCATCTCAAGCTCGGGCGGCAGGCCGCCCATGTAGGCGAAGCCAGGCTGAAAGCCCAGAAAGAACACCGTGTACTCGGCCGAGCTGTGCGCCTTGACGAGCCGCGCCGGCTTCATGCCGACAAGCCTGGCGGCCTCCGCAAGATCGGGCCCGGCCTCGCCACCGTATTCCACCGGAATATGCACTTCACGCCGCGCAGGCGTTTTTGCCGAAGCACCGCGCCACAGCCGGCGCAGATCCGCCAGCACGGTGTCGGCGGACTCCCGCTGCGGATCGAACACCACACCGAGATTGTTCATGCCCGGCACCACGTCCAGGAATCGCCCGCCGGCCACCAGCTTTTCGGCCAGCCACCAGATCCGGCGCTGGCAGGCCAGACTCGCCGGTGCGTCGGAATGAATCACTGCGCAGCGCTCGCCCTGCAGGTAGAAGCGTGTGCTGCCGCCTCGCGCGCCCGGCTCGTTTGATGCGGATGTCATCTTCGCTTCAGGCAGATGCAGTCGACGCTGCCCGCGCGGCCTGGTCATAACGACCGGAGAGCGTGCGCAGCAGACTGGCGAGGTCCCCGATGCGGGCGTTGTCTTCCGCGCTGCCGGAGAAGGCTGGCATCAGCCAGGCTTCGCGCACGTCCCGATAGACCATGCAGACTTCGCGGCCTTCGGGCGTCACCGAGAAGAAGGATTCCTTGCCGTTGCGCGCGCTGCTCACCAAGCCCAGCCCGGCCAGCTTGCGCAGGGAATAGGAGACGACGTGCGTGTCTTCCACATTGAGCACGAAGCAGATGTCGGCCAGGCGTTTCTCGGTATTGCGATGCGCCACATGGTGCAGCACCAGCACATCGATCGGCGTCATGTCCTTCACGCCGGAGGCATTCATGCAACGCATCATCCAGCGCGAGAACGCATGCCACGCGATGATGAGGCCGAACTCCATCTCGGAGAGTTCGGGCGACTTGGGCGAGACCAGATGCTCCGACGACACGATGCGGACGCTCTCTCTTGCGGGTTCGGCCGGGTTCCTGACCATGTTTTTCCTCCTCGGTATTCCGGGTTGTGAGCCACCTTATACGGCTTGCGAAAACGATTCTACGTCTACAAAACACATACGAAATATATGTGTTTTGAAAACAACTTGCCGCTACATTAGATGCGTCAGGCAGCCTCTCCTGTCCTTGCGCCCCGAAATTGCGTTGCCTTCATCCCGACCTTCCGGAGGATTTTCCGATGAATACCGCCCGCAGCCTTCGCCACACCCTGAGTACCGCCATTGCCGCGCTGGGCCTTGTTGCCGGCGCCCACGCCCAGACCGCCTGGGACATGCCCACGCCCTACCCGACCAGCAACTTCCACACCGAAAACATCCAGCAGTTCGTGGCCGATATCGACAAGGCCAGCGGCGGCAAGCTCAAGATCACCGTGCATGCCAACGGCTCGCTGTTCAAGGCCAACGAGATCAAGCGTGCGGTGCAGGGCGGCCAGGCCCAGATCGGCGAGATCATCATTTCCGGCATGGCCAATGAAGATCCGATCTACGCGCTCGACAACGTACCCTTTCTCGCCACCAGCTATGCCGACGCGAAGAAGCTCTGGGTCGCGTCGAAGAGCGCGGTCGAAGCGAAGCTGGCGAAGAACGGCATCAAGCTGCTCTACTCGGTGCCCTGGCCGCCGCAGGGCCTCTACTCGAAAACCGAAGTCAGCTCGATGGATGCGCTCAAGCGCCTGAAGATCCGCTCCTACAGCCCGACCGTGGCCCGCATGATCGAGCTGATGGGTGCGCAGCCCGTCACCGTGCAGGCGGCGGACCTGACCCAGGCCCTCTCCACCGGCGTGGTGTCGGCAAACGTGACCTCGGGCGCCACCGGCTACGACACCAAGAGCTGGGAACAGCTGAAGTACTTCTACGACGTGCAGGCCTGGCTGCCGAAGAACATTGTCATCGTGTCGCAGAAAGCCTTCGACGCGCTCGACCCGGCCACGCAGAAGGCGGTGACCACGGCCGCCGCCGCCGCGGAAGCACGCGGCTGGAAGATCTCGGAAGAGAAGACGGCCTGGTATCTGGATGAGCTGAAGAAGAACGGCATGACGATCGCCCCGGCCTCTGCCGAACTCAAGGCCGGCCTCGTCAAGGTAGGCGAGAAGATGGCCGCCGAGTGGGCCGAATCCGCCGGCCCCGAAGGCAAGAAGGTGCTCGAGGCCTACAAGAAGTAAGCAACACGAAAGCGGCGGGCATGACCCGCCGCTTTTCATTGGCGTTCAAGGATTCCGACATGAGAACTCTGCTCAATGCGCTGTACCGCGCCAGCGGTGCCGCCGCCGCCCTGGGCATGATTGCGACGCTGGTGATGGTCATGACCGGCGTGGTCAGCCGTCCGCTGGGCATCTACCTGCGCGGCACCGACGATTACGCTGGCTACTGCATGGCGGCCTGCGGCTTCCTCGCACTGGCCTACACCTTCAAGCATGGCGAACACATCCGGGTGAGCCTCGTCATCGAGCGCCTTGGCCCGAAGATGCGGCGCGCGGCCGAATGGATGTCGCTCGCCGCCGGCACGCTGGTAAGTGGCGCGCTGGCCTGGTATTCGATCCAGCTGGTCTGGCAGTCGCACCAGTTCGGCGACGTTTCGCCCGGCGTTGATGCCACGCCCCTGTGGATTCCCCAGATCGGCATGGCGGCAGGTTGCCTGGTCTTCTTCATCGCGCTGCTGGATGACCTCGTCACCACCTCGCTCGGCCGCGCCCCGCACCGCTTCGCCCACGCGAACGACGAACCCGCCCACATGGAATGAGACGCTGACATGGACCTCACGATTGCTGCACTCCTGATCGGCCTGATGCTGCTGTTTCTGGCCGGTGGCCTGTGGATCGGCCTCGCCCTGATCGCGGTCGGCGTGATGGGCATGCTGGGTTTCACGCCGCGCTCGCCCGGTGACGGCATGGCCGTCACGATCTGGGGATCGGGTTCGGCCTGGACGCTCACGGCGCTGCCGCTGTTCCTGTGGATGGGCGAAATCCTTTTCCGCACCAAACTCTCGGAAGACATGTTCAAGGGGCTCGCCCCCTGGCTGGAGCGTCTGCCGGGTCGCCTGCTGCATACCAACATCATCGGCTGCACGCTGTTTGCCGCGGTCTCCGGCTCCTCGGCAGCGACCTGCGCCACCATCGGCAAGATCGCGCTGCCGGAACTCACCCGGCGTGGCTATCCGGAATCGATGGCGCTGGGCACGCTGGCCGGCGCCGGCACCCTGGGCCTGCTGATTCCGCCCTCGATCATCATGATCGTGTACGGCGTGTCGGCAGATGTTTCGATCGCCAAGCTCTTCATCGGCGGCGTGCTGCCGGGCATCCTGCTCGCCGCGCTGTTCATGGGCTGGGTGGTGATCTGGTCGCTGCTCAATCCGGAAAAGATTCCACCGGCCGACATCCGGACCAATCTGGCCGGCAAGCTCCGCGCCTCGCGCCACCTGATTCCGGTCGTGCTGCTGATTGCCGGCGTACTGGGCTCGATCTACACCGGGGTGGCCACCGCGACCGAAGCCGCCGGCATCGGCGTGGTCGGCAGCCTGATCATCTCGGCCGCGCAGCGCACGCTCAACCGCAGCAACTTCATTGCCGCGCTGATGGGCGCAACCCGGCTCTACTGCATGATCGCGCTGATTCTCGCCGGCTCGGCCTTCCTCACGCTGGCGATGGGCTATATCGGCCTGCCGCGCCACCTTGCCGCCTGGATCGGTACGCTGGGGCTCTCGCCCGGCATGCTGCTGGTCGTGCTGGGCATCTTCTATGTGGTGCTGGGCTGCTTCCTCGATGGCATCTCGATGGTGGTGCTGACCATGGCGGTGCTGCTGCCGACCATCCAGGCCGCAGGGATCGATCCGCTGTGGTTCGGCATCTTCATCGTGGTGGTGGTCGAAATGGCGCAGATCACGCCGCCGGTGGGCTTCAACCTCTTCGTGCTGCAGGGGCTCACCGGGCGCCAGATCACCACCATCGCGCGTTACGCGATGCCCTACTTCATGCTGATGGCGCTGGCAGTCGTGCTGCTCTATGCCTTCCCCGGCCTCATCACCTGGCTGCCGGGCAAGATGATCGGCTGAAAAGAGGCCGCCGGCGCGAGCGCGGCAGACAGCGAGGATTCGTCATCCGGCGCCGCATGCTGGCAGAATAGCCGCCGGCCCGGCGCCGCGGCATGCCACCGTACGCGCTGCGGGCCGGCCACTCCCGACCAAGCCGCGCCCTTCGCCCGGGGCTCCGAAACCCATGCCGATCCGCCCTCTGCGCGCGCTCCGCCGCATTGCCCTGCCCGCCCTCCTCTGCCTGTGCGGCGTTGCCGCCAGCGCCGCTTCAGCCGGCACACCGCCGCCGCGGATCGGGCTGGTTCTCGGTGGCGGCGGCGCACGCGGGCTGGCACACCTGGGCGTCCTGGAAGAGCTGGAGAAGCTGCACATCCCGATCAGCTGCATCGCCGGCACCAGCGCCGGTGCCCTGGTCGGCGGCATCTATGCCACCGGGCAGCCGCTCGATGGCGTGATCGACCGGATTGCCAATGCCGACTGGCAACGCCTGCTCAGCGGCACGGCGGACCGCCGGAATCTGCCCTTCGCGGCGAAAAACGGCGACGACCGCAATCTCTCCGCCATCACGCTGGGGCTCGATGGCAGCGGCGTGCACGTGCCGCGGCGGATTCTCGGCTCGCAGAATGTCGACCGTTTCCTGCGCGAGCTGACACGTGACAGCATGCCGGGCAGCTTCGACCGGCTCCCCATCCCCTTCCGCGCGGTCGCGACTGACCTCATCAGTGGCGACATTCATGTCTTCGACCGGGGCGACCTGGCCACCGCGCTGCGCGCCAGCATGGCCGTGCCGGGCGTCTTCGATCTGGTGGAACTCGAGGGTCACTACTACATCGATGGCATGTTCGTGCGCAACCTGCCGGTCGAAGAGATCAAGGGCCGCTGCGCCGACATCGTGATCGCCGTCGACGTCGGCTCGCCCACGCTGGAAGCCGGTCAGATCCATTCGCTGATCGATGTGCTGGCGCAGTCGATGCACATCGCCATGGGACGCAACGTGATCGAGCAGCGCAAGCTGCTCGGCGCGCAGGACATCCTGATTCAGCCGGACCTCGACGGCTACACGCCGGCCAGCTTTGCCGAGGCGCCCGCCATCATCGCGCGCGGCCGCAAGCTCGCTCCGGCCACACTCGAGCGCCTGCGTGCGCTCTCGCTGGACACCGAAGCCTGGGAGCGCTGGCGCAGTGCGCTCACGGCGGCAGCCGGCGAGCCTGCTCCCTATGCTCGGGTCGAAATCGCGCAGACCCGCTATGTGCCGGCCGACGAAGTACGCGCCCGGATCGAAACGCCGCAAGCACCGCAGACGCAGCGCGAACTGCTCGAGCGGCTCGACACGCTGCACGCCAGTGGCGACTTCGACCGCATCAACTACTTCCTGCATGACGAAGACGGTCAGCGGGTCGCCACCATCGTGCCGCTCGAACGCAGCATCGGCCCCAACCACCTGCGCTTCGGCACCCAGATCAGCCTCGACAGCTACAGCAAATCGGAAGTCACTTTGCTCGGCAGCTACCAGATGACCTGGCTGAACCGCTGGGGCGCCCAGTGGCGCAATGATTTCCAGCTCGGCGTGGGCAGCCGGATCGCCAGCGAGTTCTATCAGCCGCTGGCGGGCACGCCCTGGTTCATTGCGCCGGGCATCACGCTCGCCCGCATCGACAAGCCGATCTACGCCTCCAATGGCCTGCATGTGGCCGACCTGCGCAGCTACAGCACCGAAAACGGCGCCGATCTCGGTTACGCCCTCGGCCGCTACGGCGAGCTGCGCACCGGCCTGTTCACCCGGCGTACCGGCAGCCGCATTGCCTCCGGTCTGGCCGCAGGCGTCTCGGAAGAGGTACATGACAGCGGGCTGCGCGCCGCGCTCGTCATCGACCAGCTCGACAATCCGCGCTTCCCGCGTCAGGGCTACCACCTGAGCACGCGCTACCGCTTCGGCGACGTGAAGAGCGACACCGCCGGCACGTCGAGCCGGCAGCACAACGCCAGCCTGAGCCTCGATCTCGCCGACACCTTCGGCGCCACGACGCTGCGCGGCACGCTGCAATCGGTGCGCACGCACGGCGCATCGGTTGTGGATGCACCGCAGCTGGGCGGCTTCCTGCAACTCTCCGGTCTGCAGACGGGCGAACTGTTCGGCGAGGGCAGCCTCTTCGGTCGCCTCATGGTCTACAACCGGATCCGTCCGCTGCTGCCTTCGCTGGGCAGCGGCACCTATCTGGGAGGATCATTCGAGCTCGGACGCGTCTACCGCCAGCTCACAACCGGCACCGACACCCCGCTGATTCCGGCTGCATCCCTCTGGATCGGCATGGACACCTTCATGGGGCCGCTCTATCTGGGCACAGGCTGGTCCAACTACCACGGCGCCAATCTGGGCGCCTACCTCTACCTGGGCTACACGCCCTGAACCGCAACCCTCCGGCTTCCGCAACACCGCCTCATGCTGACCACCACCCTGTTCCTCTGTCTCTTCGCCTTCTGCGCCGGTCTCATCGATGCGGCGGTCGGCGGTGGCGGCCTGATCCAGGTCCCCGCGATGTTCAACTTCCTGCCCGGTGTCGAGCCTTCGACCCTGCTCGGCAGCAACAAGCTCACCTCCGCCTGTGGCACCACCATGGCCGCACGCTCCTGGGTGAAGCGGGTCAGCATTCCCTGGGGCCTGGTCCTGCCGGCGGCGGGCACCGCCTTCGTGATGTCCTTCTGCGGTGCGATGGCGGTGTCTGCCGTGCCAGCTTCGCTGATGCGCCCTCTGGTGCTGGTGCTGATCATCGCGATGGCGATCTACACCTTCCTCAAGAAGGATTTCGGCGCGGTGCGAAAACCGCTGGTGATCGGCCGGCGCGAGCGCCTGATGGCGCTGCTCATCGGTGGCGCCATCGGCTTCTATGACGGCCTCTTCGGCCCCGGCACCGGCAGTTTCCTGATCTTTCTCTTCATCCGCTGCCATGCGCTGGACTTCCTGCAGGCCTCGGCCAGCGCCAAGATCGTGAACCTCGCCACCAATGTGGCGGCGCTGGTGTTTTTCGTGCCGGCCGGCAAGGTGATCTACAGCCTGGCGCTGCCGATGGCGGTATTCAACATGGCCGGCGCGCTCGTGGGCTCCCGGCTGGCCATCCGCCAGGGTGCAGCCTTCGTGCGTGTGCTGTTCCTCTTCCTGCTGATCGCCCTGATCGTCAAACTCGCCTGGGACATGGTCGCCTGAGGCCGACCCGCGACGGAACAAACAAAAAGGCCACTTCCGGGGAAGTGGCCTTTTCGCTGAAACCGTTGGTGGTGATGGGCGGAGTCGAACCGCCGACCTATGGGTTATGAATCCATCGCTCTAACCATCTGAGCTACATCACCGCCGAAGAGCGCGAGATTATAGCGAGGCATTTCCGGATTGGCAACGCATCAATTGAGCCACTGCACCGGGGAAATGTCTCGATTTCTTTCAAACCCTCGCAGGATCATGGACTTGGCGGTTTCTCGATTGACTTTGCTGAGGCGATGGCCGACCATTCAGGCCTCCTTTTGCCCCTGTTTACACTGCCAATACACCATGAAAGCTCTCCTGCGGCTGGTGATGTGCCTCGGTTTCTTCCTGGTCCTGCCTGCGCAGGCGCAACTCCGCAGCATTCCGGAGAACGCGCTGCGGGCCGACATGGAGCTCGTGTCGTCCCGCGTGGTGAAGCTCGATGGTGACAGCTACGCGCTGTCTGTCGGCGCCCAGATCTACAACACCAACAACATGCTGGTGCTCACGCAGGCGCTCGACTCCGGCCTGCGTTATGCGGTGCGTGTGCAGATCAGCGAGCAGAGGGAAGTCACGAAGGTCTGGATGCTGACCGAAGCCGAAGCCGCTGCCAAGGCACCGCTTCTCAACCCCAAGAAATGGTTCTGGCCGTTCTGAACCCTGCCCCACTCCTGTAAAGCTGTCAGATGAAAAAGCTGTACATCCGCACCTTCGGGTGCCAGATGAACGAGTACGACTCGGACAAGATGGCCGACGTGCTCGCCGCCGGTGAAGAACTGGTCAAGACCGACAATCCCGAAGAAGCCGACGTGATCCTCTTCAACACCTGCTCGGTGCGCGAAAAGGCGCAGGAGAAGGTGTTCCACGACCTCGGCCGGGTGAAGCACCTGAAACAATCCAACCCGAAGCTGATCATCGGTGTCGGCGGCTGCGTGGCGTCGCAGGAAGGCGAAGCCATCATCGCCCGCGCGCCCTATGTGGATGTGGTCTTCGGCCCGCAGACCCTGCACCGCCTGCCCGAGCTGATCGAAGCGCGGCGCGAGAGCGGCAAGTCGCAGGTGGACATCAGCTTCCCCGAAAACGAGAAGTTCGATGCGCTGCCGCCCGCCCGCGTGGAAGGCGCGACCGCCTTCGTGTCGATCATGGAAGGCTGCTCGAAGTTCTGCACCTACTGCATCGTGCCCTATACCCGTGGCGACGAGATCTATCGTCCGCTGGGCGATCTGCTGGCTGAAATCGCAGGCCTCGCCGAACAGGGCGTGAAGGAAGTCACCCTGCTCGGGCAGAACGTGAATGCCTGGCGCGCGCCGGTCGAACCGGGCTCGGACGAGATGGCCGACTTCGCCTTCCTGCTCGAATGCGTGCATGAGATCCCCGGCATCGAGCGCATCCGCTACACCACCTCGCATCCGCGCGAGATGACGCCACGCGTGTTCGAGGCCTACGCGAAGCTGCCCAAGCTCGTCTCGCACCTGCACCTGCCTGTGCAGTCGGGCTCGGACCGCGTACTCGCCGCCATGAAGCGCGGCTATACGATCCTCGAATACAAGTCGGTGGTCAGGAAGCTGCGCGCCGCCCGACCGGACCTCTCGCTGTCGACCGATTTCATCGTCGGCTTCCCCGGCGAGACCGAGGCAGACTTTGAAGCCACCATGAAGCTGATCGACGAGATCGGTTTCGATGCGTCCTTCAGCTTCATCTTCAGCCCGCGCCCCGGTACGCCCGCGGCCGACATGGCGGACACCACGCCGCAGAGCGTGAAGCTCGCCCAGCTCTCGCGCCTGCAGAAGCGCATCGAGGAGCTCGCGGCGGCGGTAAGCGAAAGCATGGTCGGCAGCGTGCAGCGCGTGCTCGTCGAAGGGCGCTCGAAGAAAGATCCGGGCGAACTCGCCGGCCGCACCGACAACAACCGCGTCGTCAATTTCAAGGGAAACCCGCGCCAGATCGGACATTTCATCAATGTGAAGATCACCGCGGCCTTGCCGCACTCCCTGCGCGGCGAGGTCGAAATTGCGGAATGAACGCTCCGGTCTGCACCTGCTGACCACGGGCGTGGTCCTGAGCCTGGTGCTCAGCGCCTGTGCCCACGCGCCGGGCAAGGCACCCAGCTCGCCTCGCGCCCTCAGCGCCGCACCGTCGGCGGCCGCCTCAGCTCCCGCCGCCACTGCCGCGCGCGGCGCGAGTGCCTCGGCCAGCAGTCAGGCCAGCAACCTCCGCCCGTATGCCGAGGTCATCAAGGACTTCAAGCGCGTTCCCGGCTATCTGAACGTGTATCAGAAAGACGAGCGCTGGCTGCTGGAGCTCCATGAAGAAGACTTCAAGCGCGATTTCTTCTTCACTGCCCAGCGCAGCCAGGGCATCGGCGAAAAATGGTTCCTGAGCGGGCTGATGCTGGACGCCGGCGTCGGCTACTTCCAGCGCCTGTCGGACCGCGTCCAGTGGATCGAACGCAATACCCGCCACAAGGCCCCGGGCAACGAGGCCATGAGCTCGGCCGTGGCCAGCGCGTTCTCCGACAGCCTGCGCGGCAGCGCCCCCATCCTGAGTCAGCCCGAACCACAGAGCCGTGCCATCCTGGTCGATCTGAACGCGCTGCTGCTGACCGACTTCTCGGCCACGGCCAGCGCGCTGCAGTCCATGTACCGCCAGCCCTACCAGTTCGACCGCGGCAACAGCCTGATCCAGAATGTGAGCGCCACAGCGGAAGCGACCCGTTTCGAGTTGCGCCAGCACTATGCGGCAGCCGCGCTGGCGTCCGGTGTACCGGGCCAGCCAGTCCAGCCCTCGCAGCCGGAAACCCTGGTCGATGCGCGCAGCATGTTCATGGGGATCTCGCTGCGTTTCGCGAAGCTGCCGGAAGCCATGCCGGGCCGGCCTGCAGACCACCGAGTCGGCTATTTCACCACCGAGCATTACGACTTCAGCCGGGAAACCGCCACATCTCCGCGCAGCTTCGTGATCAACCACTGGCGCCTGGAAAAGAAGGATCCGGCGGCCAGCGTGTCGGAGCCGGTCAGAGCCATCGTCTATGAGCTCGACCGCAGCATCCCGGCCCGTTACCGCGAAACCGTGCGCCAGGGCATCCTGGCCTGGAACAGGGCCTTTGAAGGCGCAGGCTTCAAGGACGCGATCCGGGTGCAGGACGCGCCCGAAGACGGCAAGCCGCGCAGCGGCCCGATGCCGCAGGCCACCGTCGGCTGGGTGCTGGGCACCGACGCCAACGCCTCGGTCGGCTACTCCTATACCGACCCGCGCAGCGGCGAAATCCTCGCCGCCCGCATCGTGCTGAGCGATCAGCATCAGCGCAATGCGCGCCGCAGCGTGGCCTTCCAGGACGCGCAGCATGCCGAAGAAGACGAGGATTGCGATTTCGCCGCCAGAAGCTTTGCTCAGCTGCATCAAGCGCTGCTGAGCGCCGAAGCACAAGGCGCGCTCACGCCGGACGGCCCCGAAGCCGAGGCCCTGGCGCAGGACATGATGCGCTGGGTCGTGATGCACGAGGTCGGCCACACGCTGGGGCTGCGTCACAACTTCCGCGCCTCGACCGCCTACACGCTCGCCCAGCTGCGTGATCCGGCCTTCGTCGAGCAGCACGGGCTGAGCAGCTCGGTGATGGACTACCTCCCGCTCAACCGCTGGCCCGGCAAGCCGGCCCGGCGCCCGGCCATGACGCAGAAGATGCTCGGAGCCTATGACCTGTGGGCCATCGCCTACGGCTACACGCCCTTCCCGGCGGAGTCCGAGCGGCTCAGCCTGAAGCAGATTGCCGAGCGCGCGTTCGACAACCCGCTGCTGGCCTATGGCGAAGACTCCGACGCGGGCAGCGGCTGGCAGGGCTCCGGCGTCGACCCGGCGGTTGCCCGTCAGGATCTCGGCCAGGATCCGGTCGCCTGGTTGCGCCACACCCTGGATCTCTCGCGGGAGCTCTGGCAGGGCCTTGCACGGCGTCCGGCCAGCGAGCGCGATCAGGAAGACAGCGAGACGCGCATCGCCGTTGCCGAAAGCTTCCGGCTCATCGGTGATGCGGCGAACGCGGCGGCCCGCAATATCGGTGGCATCCGTGTCAACCGGGCGACCTCGGCGACCCGGCGCGACGTGTTCGTCCCGGTGCCGGCCGCCACCCAGCGCGCCACCCTGGCCGCGCTCAGCGAAGGCCTCTTCCAGCCGGACAGCTTCAGGCTGGACCCTGCGCTGCTGCGCCGACTGGCGCCGTCGCCCTTCGACCGTACCTCGCTTGCGCCGCAGCCCTCGATCCTCAACAACGGCCTCGCGGTGCAGAGCAATCTGCTGGACCTGCTTTTCTCGAATCGCCTGAGCCAGCGTCTGCTCGACTCCGAAACACTGGGCGGCGAGGCTTACCGCCTGACCGAACTGCACCGCAGCCTGCGCCGTGACATCTGGGCGGAGCTCGATACCGGCCGCGACATTCCGCTGCCGCGCCGCATGCTGCAGCGCGCCTGGCTTACCCGGCTGAGCGGCCAGATCCTGGCCGGGAAAGACACTCCGGCAGATGCCCGCTCGGTGTTCCGCGCCGAAGCGCGCAGCCTGCAGGCATCGTTGCGCCGCGCCGTGAGTCAGGGTAGCCGCAGCCCGGAGGCGCGCGCCCATCTGCAGGACGCGCTCGACACCCTGAATGAAACCCTGAACGCCCCCCTGTTGCGTCAAACGCCCTGATCGCAGCGCTTGCCCCGCTCGGCAGCGGGGGCGACAATTCCGCCTTTGCCGCTCCGGCGGCCCGCCGCTTCCCGTTCTGCCTGAAGACCTCGCCATGAAAAAACTCACCACGCTCCTCGCCGCCTCGCTCACCGCAGGCCTGATCCTCTCCGCCTGCGGCAAGAAGGAAGAAGCGCCGGCCCCTGCAGCCGCCTCCGCACCGGCGGCCGCCACGAAGATCGTCGTCGGTCTGGACGATCACTTCCCGCCGATGGGCTTCCGCGACGACAAGAACGAACTCGTCGGCTTCGACATCGACATGGCCCGCGAAGCGGCCAAGCGCCTGGGCATGGAAGTCGAATTCAAGCCCATCGACTGGAGCGCCAAGGAAGCCGAGCTCAACGGCCGCCGCATCGACGTGCTGTGGAACGGCCTCACGATCACCGAAGAGCGCCGCGCCAACATCGGTTTCACCGCGCCCTACCTCGAGAACCATCAGATCGTGATCGTGGCGGCCAGCTCGCCGATCAAGACCAAGGCCGAACTGGCCGGCAAGATCGTCGGCGTGCAGGAAGGCTCCTCCGCCGTGGATGCCGTGAAGAAGGATCCGGCTGGCAATGCGCTGAAGGAACTCAAGCAGTTCGGCGACAACGTGACCGCGCTGATGGATCTCTCCGCTGGCCGTCTGGATGCCATCGTGGTCGACGAAGTGGTGGGCCGCTACTACGCTGCCAAGAAGCCGGGTGACTATGTCGTGCTGGAAGAGAACTTCGGCACCGAAGACTATGGCGTGGGCGTGCGCAAGGATGACACCGAGCTGCTCGCCAAGATCGACAAGGCGATGGCCGACATGAAGGCTGACGGCGCTGCCGCGAAGATCTCCACCCAGTGGTTCGGCACCAATATCGTCAAGTAATCCCCGGCGGCGCCTCCACGGCGCCGTGCAGGACTCCGACCAGCCGGCCCGCGGGCCGGCTGTGTCTTGAAGGCTTCAAGCATGGATTACCTCCTCCGCATTCTTCCCCAGCTCATCGAGGGCACCGGTGTCACGATCCAGGTCTTCCTGATCACCATCGTGCTCGCCATTCCGCTGGGCCTTGCCCTCGCCCTGGGGCGCATCTCGCGCTGGCCGCTGCTGTCGACCACCGTCAATGGCTACATCTGGCTCATGCGCGGCACGCCGCTGATGCTGCAGATGCTCTTCATCTACTTCGCCCTGCCCTTCGTGCCGGGCATCGGCATCCGCCTGCCGGATTTCCCCGCCGCGATCCTGGCCTTCGTGCTGAATTACGCGGCCTACTTCGCCGAGATTTTCCGCGCCGGCATCCAGTCGATCGACCGCGGCCAGTACGAAGGCGCCAAGGTGCTGGGCATGAGTTATGCCCAGACCATGCGCCGCATCGTGCTGCCGCAGATGATCCGCCGCATCCTGCCGCCGGTGTCCAACGAAACGATCACGCTGGTAAAAGACACCTCGCTGATCTATGTGCTCGCCATGAACGATCTCCTGCGCGCGGCGCGCGGCATCGTACAGCGCGACTTCACCACCTCGCCCTTCGTCGTCGCGGCCTGCTTCTACCTCGCGATGACGCTGATCCTCACCTGGGGCTTCCAGTACCTCGAAAAGCGCTATGCCGTCTGTGATGAATGAAACCGCTCCGATGATCCGCGCCAGCCAGATCCACAAGCGCTTCGGTCACAACGAAGTGCTCAAGGGTGTGTCGCTGGAGATGGCCAAGGGCGAAGTGATTGCCATGATCGGCCCGTCCGGCTCCGGCAAGAGCACCTTCCTGCGCTGCCTGAATCACCTCGAAACGATTGATGCCGGCCGGATCGAAATCGAGGGTGAGCTGCTCGCCGACACCGACGCCGCCGGCCACTGCCGCTATGCGCCCGAAGCCGAGGTGCGCCGCATCTGCCGCAAGACCGGCATGGTGTTCCAGCACTTCAACCTCTTCCCGCACATGACCGTGCTGCAGAACATCATCGAGGCGCCGATCACCGTGAAGGGCATGACGCGTGACGTGATCATCCCGCGCGCCGAAGCGCTGCTTGCCAAGGTGGGCCTCTCTGCCAAGCGCGACGCCTACCCGGGCCGGCTCTCCGGCGGCCAGAAGCAGCGCGTGGCGATTGCCCGTGCGCTGGCGATGGAGCCGGACATCATGCTCTTCGACGAGCCCACCTCGGCGCTGGACCCGGAACTCACCGGCGAAGTGCTGCGTACCATGCGCGAGCTGGCCGACGAGCACATGACCATGCTGGTCGTCACGCATGAAATGGGCTTTGCGCGCGAAGTCGCGAGCCGGGTGATCTTCATGGATCAGGGCCTGATCGTGGAGGCACGCCCCTCGGCCGAGTTCTTCGCCAGCCCCGAGCATCCCCGTGCGCGGGCATTTCTCGATAACATGCTGTAGCCCTTTTACCGATCCGGCCCGCGCGATGATCGACCACACAGGAATCAATGTCAGCGACTTCGCCGTCAGCAAGGCTTTCTACGAGAAAGTGCTGGCGACGCTGGGCTACACGCTCAGGCTGGATCTCGGTGATGCGGCCGGTTTCGGCGACGGCGCCGGCACCGACCCGGGCGGAGATTTCTGGATCTCGGCCGGCACGCCCTTCACGCCGCGCAGCCACATCGCCTTTCATGCCGTCAGCACCGCGGCCGTGCAGGCTTTTCATGCGGCAGCGCTCGCCGCCGGTGGCCGCGACAACGGCGCTCCCGGTCCGCGTCCGCAGTATCACGCCGGCTATTACGCCGCCTTCGTCCGCGATCCGGACGGTTACAACATCGAAGCCGTGTTTCACGACAGGCCGGGCACCCAGCCGGCCCAGGCAAGCTGACCCCATGCCCCGCACTCCCTCATCCGAAGCGCCGCGCCCCGTCGCCCCCGCCCGCCCCCGCCGTCTCGAACTCCAGCTCTCGCCGCCAGACAATCGCCGGCTGGCCAACCTCTGCGGCGCGCTGGACGACAATCTGCGCCAGATCGAAACCGCCTATGACGTTGCCATCGCCCGGCGCGGCGAGACGCTCACGCTGCACGGTGAGCTGGCCAAGATCCATGCGGCGCGCAACGCCTTGCAGGCTTTCTATCGCCGTGCTGATCAGCCGCTCACAGTCGAAGACCTGCAGCTGGGCCTGATCGAGCTCGCCAAGCAGGACGCCACCAGCCCGGCCGCGCCCACGCTGCTGACGCGGCGCACCGAACTGCATGGCCGCACGCCGCGCCAGAACGAATACCTGCGCGCAATCCAGAGTCATGACATCACCTTCGGCCTCGGCCCGGCCGGCACCGGCAAGACCTATCTCGCGGTGGCCTGCGCGGTGGATGCCTTCGAGCGCGAGCAGGTGCAGCGCATCATCCTCACACGCCCCGCGGTCGAAGCCGGCGAGCGCCTCGGATTCCTGCCCGGCGACCTCACCCAGAAGGTCGATCCCTATCTGCGCCCGCTCTATGACGCGCTCTATGATCTGATGGGATTCGACCGCGTCGCCAAGATGTTCGAACGCCAGTGCATCGAGATCGCACCGCTGGCCTTCATGCGCGGCCGCACCCTGTCGAATGCCTTCATCATTCTCGATGAAGCGCAGAACACCACGCCCGAGCAGATGAAGATGTTCCTGACCCGCATCGGCATCGGCTCGCGTGCGGTGGTCACCGGCGACCTGACCCAGATCGACCTGCCGCGCGGTCACAAGAGCGGCCTGCTCGACGCGGTGAAGACGCTGTCCGACGTGCGCGGCATCGCCTACACCCAGTTCGCCAAGGAAGACGTGGTCCGCCACCCGCTTGTCGCCCGCATCGTCGACGCCTACGAGCGGGCCGCGGCCAGCAGCTCCCGTCCGGAGGAAGCCCGATGAAAGCGATGATTCTTGCAGCCGGTCGCGGCGAGCGCATGCGCCCGCTCACCGATCACTGCCCCAAGCCCATGCTCTTTGCCGGCGGCAAGCCACTGATCGTGTGGCATATCGAGCGCCTGGTCCGCGCGGGTCTGCGCGAGATCGTGATCAACCATGCCCACCTCGGCCACATGCTCGAAGAGCGCCTGGGTGACGGCAGCGAGTGGGGAGCCAGCATCCGTTTCTCGCCTGAAGACGAGGCCCTCGAAACCGCCGGCGGCATCGCCACCGCGCTGCCGCTGCTGGGCGACAGCCCCTTTCTGGTCGTCAATGGCGATGTGTATTGCGAGATGGATTTCGCCACATTCTGCGCCCGCGCAATCGCACGCATCACCCAGGGCCGCATGGCTCACCTGGCGCTCGTCGACAATCCGCCGCATCACCCCGAGGGAGACTTCGTGCTGGACGCCTCCGGGCTGATCCTGCGCGATGGCGGCGCCCGCTTCACCTTCTCCGGGGTCGGTGTCTATCGACCCGAGCTCTTCGCTGGCCTGGAAGCCGGCGTCAAGGCGAAACTCGCCCCGCTGCTGTTCTCGGCCATCGACGCCGGGCGCCTCTCGGGCGAGCACTTCCAGGGCCGATGGGAAGACGTCGGCACCCCGCAGCGCCTGGCCGCGCTGGATGACGAACTGAAGACCCGGAGCTGAGTCCCGCAGACGCAGCGCCGACCCCGTATCAGACAAGAACAATCCCGATGACATTCGACCCCAGACCCTTTGCCAGCCGTCGCAAGCGGCTCGCCGAACAGCTCCGCAAGGCCGGCGGCGGCGTGGCCATCATCCCGACCTCGCCCGAACGCCTTCGCAACCGCGACAGCGAATACCTCTACCGTCACGACAGCTACTTCTACTACCTCAGCGGATTCACCGAGCCCGAAGCCGTCCTGGTGCTGATCGCCAATGAGGACGAAGACACCCGCAGCATCCTGTTCTGCCGCGAGAAGAATGAAGAGCGCGAAATCTGGGAAGGCTTCCGCTGGGGGCCTGAGGGCGCAGCCGAACAGTTCGGCCTTGACGAAGCCTTCACCATCGACACGCTGGCCGAACAGCTCTCCGTGCTGCTCGGCAACCAGCCCGCCCTCTGGTACTCGCTGGGACACGACGCCTCGCATGACAGCCAGGTCATGGCAGCGCTCAACGCCGTGCGCTCGGGCGCGCGCAACGGCGTCAGCGCGCCGGCCGACATCCGCGACGTCCGGGTTCTGCTCGACGAGATGCGCCTCTTCAAGGACGCCAGCGAAATCGCGCTGATGCGCCGGGCCGCCGAGATTTCAGCGGCCGGCCACCTGCGCGCGATGCGCGCGCTGCGGCCGGGCATGTACGAATACGAGATCGAGGCCGAACTGCTCCATGAATTCCGCCGCCAGGGCGCGGAAGCCCCGGCCTACAGCGCCATCGTCGCAGGCGGCGCGAATGCCTGCGTGCTGCACTACAGCGCCAACAACGGCCTGCTGCGCGACGGCGACCTCCTGATGATCGATGCCGGCTGCGAATACCGCAGCTATGCCGGCGACATCTCGCGCACCTTCCCGGTCAATGGTCGTTTCGAAGGTGCCGCGCGCGACCTCTACGCGCTGGTGCTCTCGTCGCAGAAGGCTGCGATTGCCGAATGCGTGCCGGGCAAGGCCTTCAGCGATCCGCATGACGTTGTCGTGCGCATTCTCTCGCAGGGCCTCATCGATCTCGGTCTGCTCAAGGGCAGCCTGGATGAAGTGATCGAAACCAGTGCCTTCCGCCGTTTCTACATGCACCGCACCAGCCACTGGCTGGGGCTCGACGTGCACGACTGCGGCGAATACAAGACCGGCGGCGCCTGGCGCGAACTGCAGCCGGGCATGGTGCTGACCATCGAACCGGGCTGCTACATCCGCCCGGCCGACGATATTCCCGAAGCCTTCTGGAACATCGGCATCCGCATCGAGGACGACGTGCATGTCACCCCGACCCGGCCGGACGTGCTGACCAGCGCGGCGCCCAAGTGCATCAAGGATGTCGAAGCCGCGATGGCGGGTCACTGAGCAGGTACGCCATGAGCACGCAGGACACTTCCCGCATCCTCATCGCCGGCGCCGGTCCGCTGGGTCTGGCCGCAGCCCTCGCCCTGCATCGCCACGGCCATCAGGTCACCGTCTTCGATGCGCGCAGCGCCGACACGGCCGGTCGCGACACCCGCACGCTGGCCCTTTCGCACGGCAGTCGCGAGCTTCTCGAACTGCTTCATGCCTGGCCGGCAAGCCGCGCCACCCCGATCGAACACATCCTGGTAACGCAACAGGGCGGTGGCGGCCAGACCCGCATCGAAGCAGCCGAGCAGAAACTCCCCGCGCTGGGCTATGTGCTGAGCGCCAGTGATCTGGCCGCCGCACTGCGGGCGCGCGCCGAGGCAGAGGGTATTCCGGTCCGGCACGAACACCGGGTCGTCTCCGCCCGCGCCGAAGCCGGCCACATCGAGGTCGGGCTCGAATCGCCGGCCGGCGGCCTCGTGTCGCAAGGTGCGCAACTGCTGCTGCGCTGCGAGGGACGCATCCCCGATGGCGACGCAACGCGCCAGCGCGATTACGACCAGCACGCGCTGATTTGCCTGGCCACGCCGGCCAGCCCGCACGGCCACCTGGCACACGAACGCTTCACCCCGCGCGGACCGATCGCACTGCTGCCCTTCGGCGAGCGCTATGCCGTGGTATGGACCGTCCCGGCCGCCCGCGCCGAAGCCCTCATGCAGGCGCCGGACAGCGACTGGCTGACCGCGCTCAACAGCGCGCTGGGCGGACTCGCCGTGCTCACCTCGATCAGCGATCGTGCCCATCATCCGCTGGGCCTGCGCATGCGCCGCGAGATCACCTCGGATCGCTGCGTGTGGCTCGGCAATGCCGCGCAGACCCTGCATCCGGTGGCCGGCCAGGGCTTCAACCTGGCGCTGCGAGACGTCTGGGAACTGGCCGAAACCCTGATTGCCGCGACGGACCCTGGCAGCGCCGCTCTGCTGGCGCGCTACAGCCGTCGGCGCCGCCTCGACCGCGAAGGCGCGGCCGGCTTCACCGACCTGCTGGTGCGCAGCTTCTCCACCGAGCTGCCGCTCATGACGCATCTTCGCGGTGCCGGCCTCATCGCCCTCGACGCCTTCCCGCCCCTGCGGCAGTTCGTCGCCAAGCGCATGATCTACGGCGCACGGGCCTGGCCCTGAAATTCGGTGCGGGGTGCTGGGTTCGCAGCATGATGCATCCATCGCGTACCGTAGGGCGCCCTGAGCGGAGCGAAGCGCGCCGAAGAAGCCCTGAGCAAAGCGAAGCGCGCCGTAGAGAGCCCCGGCGCGCCGCCGCGTCAGCCAATGCCGGAGTTGATCGACGCACAAGCTCAACCTGGCCCGCAAATTCACTCGCGCCCGCCCCCTCATGCGGCGCGCTTCGCTGCGCTCAGGGTGCCCTACAAGAGGCGCGTCAGCTGCGTGGAACTGCGTCTTCGTTGGGCACCCTGAGCAAGACGAAGCGCGCCGCAAGCGCTTCGCTCGGCAAGGCCGGCATTCGACCGGGCGCCGCAGACCTTCAACGCGACAAGGTCTGCCACAGGAAGGTGTAGGCCAGCGCGCTGGTGTGTGCCAGTTGCCGGTTGTCTGCCGCGCCGGCGTGGCCGCCCTCGAGGTTTTCGTAGTACCAGACCTTGCTCGCGCCATCGGCTTCCATCTTCGCCATCATCTTGCGTGCATGGCCGGGGTGAACACGGTCGTCACGCGTGGACGTGGTGAACAGCGTTTCCGGATAGACCTGGCCCGGCTTCAGATTCTGGTAGGGCGAATAGCGGCGGATGTAGGCCCATTCTTCGGGCAGATCGGGGTTGCCGTACTCGGCCATCCATGAAGCGCCCGCCAGCAGTTTGTTGTAGCGCTGCATGTCGAGCAGCGGCACCTGGCAGACCACGGCACCGAAGAGATCAGGCCGCTGGGTGAGCATCACACCCATCAGCAGGCCGCCATTGCTGCCGCCCATGATGCCGAGCTTCTGCGGCCGGGTGATGCCCCGCGCGATCAGGTCTTCGGCCACCGCGATGAAATCGTCATACGCGTTCTGCCGCTTCTCCTTCAGCGCGGCCTCGTGCCAGCGCGGCCCGAATTCGCCACCGCCGCGGATATTGGCCACCACATAGACGCCACCGCGCTCCAGCCAGCCCTTGCCGGCACTCACTGAATACCAGGGCGTGAGCGACACTTCGAAACCGCCATAGCCATACAGCAGGGTGGGATGGCCAGCATCCGCGGCGAGCCCCTCACGCATGACAATGAAATACGGAACGCGCGTACCGTCTTTCGACACGGCTTCCTGCTGCTGCACGTGAAGCCCCGTGGCGTCGAACAGCGCCGGCTGCCTCGCCAGCAGCTGGCGCTCGTCCCGGCCCGCCTGCACGAGATAGAGGGCAGCGGGTGTAATGAAATCGACCGTCTGCAGCAGATAGTCGTCTGCCCGGTCGGCCTGCGTGCCGGCAAGGTCCGCAAGCTGCAGGCTGCCAAGCGCCGGTGCAGGCACGGCATGGGACGCCCACTGGCCATCCCTGAAGGAATACTCCAGCAGGCGGCCGGCCACCTTGTCGAGCAGATTCACGATCAGGTGATGACGCGTCGACACCATGCCTTCGATGGCCGAGGTCGCGGTGGGCACGAACAGGGTCTGGAAATTGCGTTGGCCGGCGCGGAACGCGTCGATGTCGATCGCCAGCAGACTGCCAGCCAGATGCCTGGGCTGGCCTTCGATGGCCCAGTCGGAGCGCAGCTGCACCAGCATCTGCCGCTCGAAGAAGCGCAGCATCGCGTCCTCAGGCAATTCGACGGCCCAGGTCTCGCCGCCCTCCTTCAGCCAGGTCCTGCTGGTGTAGAAGCTGGTCGCCCGATGCAGCACCTCGTAGTGCCCGCCGGAAAAACGCTCCACCCAGGCGGAAACCGACACATCGGTCGCCTGCCCCTCCAGCACGGTAACTGCCGCCGACAACGGCGTGCCACGCTTCCAGCGCTTGATGACACGCGGGTAGCCGGAATCGGTCAGCGAACCGGGGCCGAAATCCGTGCCGACGAAAATCTCGTCATGACCAACCCAACTCACCTCGGTCTTGGCCTCGGGCAGCCGGAAGCCGTCGGCAACAAAGGCCCGGGTCCGCAGATCGAATTCACGCACCACCACCGCATCTGCCCCGCCACGCGAGAGCATCAGCAGGCAGCGGCCGGACCCGTCCGGTGCGCAGTGCGCCCCTTTGTAGACCCAGTTCTCCTTCTCGCTGGCTGCCAGTGCGTCGAGATCCAGTACGGTTTCCCAGACGGCATCCGGCTTGCCGTAGTCTGCCGGCTTGATGCGCCGCCAGAGCCCGCGGGGATGCGCGGCATCGCGCCAGAAGTTGTAGTACAGCCCGCCCATGCGCTGGACCTGCGCGATGCGCGCCGGGTCATCCAGGGCGGCAAGAATGCCGGCCTCGAGCTTGCTGAAGGTCGGCGTGCCCTCGAACTGCGCCACGGTGCGGGCGTTGTGCTCACGCACCCAGTCCAGCGCGCGGGGGCTGTCGACCTCCTCAAGCCAGAGACGGGGATCGGCGGGTTCGACTGGCAGGGCTTGCTGGGAAATCATCATGATGGGCAGGAGCCAGAGGGCGCGGCAAAAAGCGGTGAAAGACATGAAGACGGGCGGCCTGAAGCCGGCGCAGGAGCGAAAGCCTCACTCTACCCGAGCGGCGAGTCCCCCGGCAGGCGCCGTATTCCGGCAGCCGGCGGCATCCCGGCTAGAATGCAGGCACGCGGCAGCTCGCCGTGCCCACCCGCCCCCGCATCATGAACCTGCACCTGCTCCGCATCTTTGCTGCCGTTGTCGAACAGAAAAGCTTCTCGCGCGCTGCCGAGGTGCAGGGCGTGAGTCAGCCGGCGGTGTCCAAGGCCGTACGCGAACTCGAAGACCAGCTCCAGGTGGTGCTGCTGGAGCGCGGCGGGCGCAGCTTCCGCCCCTCGGAAGCCGGGCAGATGCTCTACAAGTATGCACGCGGCATTTTCGCAATGGAGCGCGCCGCGATTGAAGCGGTGCAGGCCTATTCGGAGCTCGAACGCGGCGGCCTCACGATTGGCGCCTCAACCACCATCGCGGCCTGGTGGCTGCCCAAATACATCGCGGAGTTCTCACGCCAGCATCCGCTGATCAATATCCGCCTGCTCTCGGGCAACACGAAGCAGGTCGCGCAATGGCTGCTCGATTGCGATGTCGATGTGGCGCTGGTGGAAGGCAGCATCGAGGATGAGCGCCTGGAGATCCGCCCCTGGCGCCGTGAGCGCATGCTGCTGGTCGCGGCGGCCGGCAGCTTTCCGGCCGGTCGCAAGCCGCTGGCGGCCGAGCTTTCGAGCTGGCTCTGGCTGCTGCGCGAGCCCGGCTCAGGCAGTCGCAGCGTGGTCGAAGCGGAAATGCGCCGGCTCGGCATCCAGGCCGCACGCACGCTGGAAGCGGGCAGCAACGAAATCATCGTGCAGATGGCTGCGGCCGGCCTCGGTCTGGGACTGGTGCCTGAAGCGGCCGCTGCGGACGCCATCGCGCTGGGCCGCGTCCAGAGCATCGAGATCGCCGAAGGCGAAATCCTGCGCGACCTCTACCGGCTCCGCCTGCCGCGCAGACCGGTCAGCCAGGGCGCGCTGGCCTTTGAAGCCCTGATCGGCTGAGGCCGCTCTGAGCACTGAGCGCCGGCAGCCTGCCGGCGCCGCCGGTCTCTTCGCGGAGGATCAGGCAAGAAGTCGCCAGCATCCGGCTATCGCCTGAATCCGCTCCGCTGCAAAGATGAACGCCTCGACGGTGCCTGTGGTGCCGTGCATCCCTTCCCGAGGAGTTCTCATGAAAACAAACGCCTACGGTGCTCACGCCGGCGACCAAGCGCTCGAACCCCTGCAGATCACGCGTCGCGAACCCGGCCCGCACGACGTGCAGATCGATATCGCCTTCTGTGGCGTCTGCCACTCCGACATCCACCAGGTCCGTGCCGAGTGGGCCGGTACGTTGTTCCCCTGCGTGCCGGGACACGAGATCGTCGGCCGCGTAGCCGCCGTCGGCACGCATGTGTCGGGCTTCAGCATCGGTGACCTGGTCGGTGTCGGCTGCATCGTAGACAGCTGCCAGCACTGCGAGGATTGCGATGCGGGCCTCGAGAACTATTGCGATGGCATGGTCGGCACCTACAACGGGCCGACTGCCGATGCGCCCGGCCACACTTTGGGCGGCTACTCGCAGCAGATCGTGGTGCACGAGCGCTATGTGCTCCGCGTCCGCCATCCGGAAACCCAGCTGGCAGCGGTCGCACCGCTGCTGTGCGCCGGCATCACGACCTGGTCGCCGCTGCGCCACTGGCAGGCCGGCCCTGGCAAGAAGGTCGGCGTGGTCGGCATCGGCGGCCTGGGGCACATGGGCATCAAGCTCGCCCATGCGCTGGGTGCACATGTGGTGGCCATCACCACATCCGCATCCAAGCGCGCGGATGCGAAGGCGCTCGGCGCCGACGAAGTGGTGGTGTCCCGCAATGCGGACGAAATGGCGCAGCACGCGAAGAGCTTCGACCTGATCCTCAACACGGTCGCGGCGCCGCATGATCTCGACGCCTTTCTCGCGCTGCTCAAGCGCGACGGCACACTGACCCTGGTGGGCGCCCCGGCCTCGCCGCATCCCTCGCCGAATGTCTTCAACCTGATCACCCGACGCCGCGCCATCGCCGGCTCGATGATCGGCGGCATCCCCGAAACCCAGGAAATGCTCGATTTCTGCGCCGAACACGGCATCGTGGCCGACATCGAACTGATCCGCGCAGACGAAATCAACCAGGCCTACGAACGCATGCTGGCAAGCGACGTGAAATATCGCTTTGTCATCGACAACGCCACGCTGTCCGACTGACCCCATCCGGAGACTCGACATGAACGACCACAACGAAACACCCCTCCCCCCCGCAAGCACGCCCGATCAGGGCCGCCGCGAGATGATGCGGATGACCGGCGCCGGTATCGCGGCACTGGGCGCCGGCATGCTCGGCGCAGGCCCGGCACAGGCGGCAGCGAAGCAGCCCAATTCGAAGTGGGACAAGACCTTTCCACGCAGCAACAAGGTCAATCACCGGAAGCTGAGCTTCAGGAACCGTTACGGCATCACCCTGGTGGGGGACCTGTACCTGCCGAAAGCAGCCCGCGGCAAGTTGCCTGCCATCGTGGTGGGCGGCCCCTTCGGAGCGGTGAAGGAACAATCCTCCGGTCTCTACGCACAGACCATGGCCGAACGCGGTTTTGCCTGCCTCGCCTTCGATGGCTCCTTCACCGGGGAAAGCGGTGGCGAACCGCGCAATGTGGCGTCGCCCGACATCAACACCGAAGACTTCAGCGCCGCCGTCGATTGCCTGGGGCTGCAGCCGGAAGTCGATCGCGAGCGCATCGGGATGATCGGCATCTGCGGCTGGGGCGGCATGGCGCTCAATGCGGTGGCGGTCGACAAGCGCGTCAAGGCGGTGGTTACCAGCACGATGTATGACATGACGCGCGTCATGTCACGCGGCTACAACGACAGCGTCACGCTCGCCCAGCGCACGCAGACGCTCGAGCAGCTGAGCCGCCAGCGCTGGCAGGATGCGGAGAAAGGCCGCCCGGCCTACCAGCCCGACTACAACGTGCTCAAGGGCGACGAGCCGCAGTTCCTGCTCGACTATCACGACTACTACATGACGCCGCGCGGCTACCATCCGCGCGCCGTCAACTCCGGCAATGCCTGGACGCAGACCACGCCGCTGTCCTTCATGAACATGCCGATCCTGAGCTACATCGCGGAAATCTCGCCGCGGCCGGTCCTCTTCATCCACGGCGAGAAAGCGCACTCGCGCTACTTCAGCGAAACGGCCTACGCCGCAGCGGCAGAACCGAAAGAGCTGATGATCATTCCGGGCGCCAACCATGTGGACCTGTATGACCGCGTCGACATCATCCCCTTCGACCGGATCACGAGCTTCTTCAATCAGCATCTGGCATGACAGGTTTGACGCAACAACAACCGGGCAGCGCCGGCGCCGAAGTCGCGGCACCGGCGTACTGGAGCGGCGTCTTCGCGATGTCGCTGTGCGTCTTCACGCTGATCGCCTCCGAGTTCATGCCGGTGAGCCTGCTCACGCCGATGGCGGTCGACCTGCAGCTCACCGAAGGCCTCGTCGGGCAAGGCATCTCGATCTCCGGCGCCTTCGCGGTGGCAACCAGCCTGTGCATCCCGACGCTGGCCGGCCAGCTCGACCGCAAGTGGCTGCTGCTGGCCCTGACAGCGCTGATGGCGGTCTCGGGCGCGATGGTCGGCATGGCCTCCGCTTATGGCCCCTACCTGGCCGGCCGCGCCCTCATCGGTGTGGTCGTCGGCGGTTTCTGGTCGCTCTCGGCCGCCACGGCGATGCGTCTCGTGCCCCCAGCACAGGTCGGGCGCGCGCTGGCGATCTTCAACGGCGGCAATGCGCTGGCCACGGTGGTCGCCGCGCCGCTGGGCAGCTATCTGGGCTCGGTACTGGGCTGGCGCGGCGCTTTTCTGTGCCTGATTCCGGTGGCCCTCGTCACACTGGTCTGGCAGTGGGCGAGTCTGCCCGCGATGCCGGCCCAGCGCCGCCGCAAGGGCGCGGGGCATGCTTTCAGCATGTTGTCGAGCCGCCCGGTGGCACTCGGCATGGCGGCCTGCGGAGCGTTTTTCACCGGCCAGTTCCTGCTCTTCACCTATGTGCGACCCTTCCTTGAAACCGTCACCCATGCCAGCCCCGCCAGGCTCTCGCTGGTCCTGCTGGCGATCGGCCTGGCCGGGCTCGTCGGCACCAGCTGGAGCACCAGGCTGCTGCGCCAGGGGCTCTACCGCGCGCTGCTGGCCACGCCGCTGCTGATGGCCCTGCTCGCACTGGCCCTGATTCCTGCCGGCGCATGGATCATCCCGGTCACCGTGCTGCTCGCGTGCTGGGGATTTCTCGCCACCGCCGCACCGGTCGGCTGGTGGTCCTGGGTGGCGCAGGCCATGCCGCAGGATGTGGAAGCCGGAGGCGGCCTGATGGTGGCCGTGATCCAGCTCGCGATCGCGGCGGGCTCCGCCACCGGTGGTCTGCTCTTCGACACGAGCGGCTACCGGAGCACCTTCGGCGTCAGCGCGGCCGTGCTGCTGCTCGCCGCCCTCCTCGCCTTCCTGACTGCCCGCGCACAAGCCTCGCGCAGCCCCTGCCGCGGCTCGTGCTGACACGGCGACCGGTGTAGCCCGAGTCCTGTCAGGGCTGCGCCGGCTTTCCCGGGCGGGTCAGGCGCAAGGCCAGCGCGCCGATCAGGGTCGGCAGGAACAGGCCGCCGAAGTAGAAGGCCAGAAAGGCGCGATCCCGCTCGAAACGCCAGTCGCGGCTGATCACCCGCAGGCTTTCCGAGCCGAAGCGCATGGAAGTCATCCCGGGGTTGTAGCGGACCGGGATGGCAGCGCCCACCGGCATGCGCGCCACCACATCGGGCCATTCCTCCGCCGACACGGAACTGTCCTGGAAACGCTCGGCCGCCCCCTCGATCTCGCCCTTCAGCCAGGGGCTGCTCCGGCGCGTGCCGGCCACGCTGCCGGTCACGATGAAGTGCGCTTCGCGGTAATGCGCCTGGTTCGCCCAGCGCAGCCCCGAGGCGATCGCCTGAGCCGCAAGGGCCAGGTCCGCCATGCCGAGCAGGATCAACACCACTTTCAACATCACACGCATCGGATCCACCTTTTTCATACCGCGCGCACCCCGGCGAGGAAGACACCGGCTCATGCGCAAACCTGACAAGCTCGCCCCCTGATTTCCCGAACGTTTTCCGCCTGATCCGGCCATGCAGGGCACGAGACGACACCGGCCAGCCCGGCAAAGCATCTCGGCGAGCCTGCCGACCGCGCACCGATCGGCGCGGGCGCTCAGCCGGCCTCGCTGCGGTACTCGGGCCGCCCGGCCAGTGCGTCGCGCAGCGCCTCGACCAGCAGGCGCACGCGCGGCAGCGGATGACGGCGCTGGGGCGAGACGGCCCAGACCGCCGTGTCAGGCGGCTGGCAGTCTTCGAGCAGCGACACCAGTTCGCCGTGCGCGAGGGCGTCGCGCACATAGTAGTCAGGCAGGCAGCACAGGCCGAGACCGCGCCGGGCCGCATCGAGCACCGCGTCGCCGCTGTTGCAGCGCCAGTTGCCGCGCGGCTTGAAGGGATACTCGCGGCCCTGATCGCGGAACATCCAGGTGTCATTGCTGCCGATCAGGCAGTTGTGCGCGGCGAGCTCCGAGAGCGTGTGCGGCCGGCCGTAACGCTCGAGATAGGCCGGCGCGGCGCAGAGGAACATGCGGCGTGGCGCGATGCGGGTCGCGATGAGGCTGGAACTCTCCAGCCGGCCCATGCGGATCGCGAGATCGAACCCCTCCTGCACCAGATCCATGACCCGGTTGGTCAACTCGATTTCCACCCGCAGTTGCGGATGCGCGCTCATGAAGGCATTGACCACCGGCACGATGAAGCGCTCGCCATAGGCCACCGCTGCCGTCATCCGCAACAGGCCGCTGGGTGCGCGATGCAGATCGCTCACCGCGACGAAGGCTTCATCCCGCTCCTCGATCAGGCGCTGGCAGCGGGCGTAGAAGGCCTGGCCGGCGTCGGTCAGCGACACCTTGCGCGTGGTGCGGTAGAGCAGGCGCGCCTGCAGTCGGTCTTCGAGCAGTGCCACCTGGCGGCTCACATGCGAAGACGACACGCGCAGGCGCTCGGCCGCGCGCGAGAAGCTCGCGCACTCCACGACGGCCACAAACTCGTCCAGCCCCTCCCAGCGATTCATGCGCGTTCCTTTCCTGAAGCTCTTGAAGACCGGACGCCTGCCAGAAATCCGCCCCGGATTCCGCTGCGCTGCATCCAGGCCACGACCCTGCCTGTCGGCCAGGCACTCGCCTCCCCACTCCCCACTCCCCACTCCCCAGATTATCCCTCATCAGCAACAGTCTTTCCCCGCCTGGAAAATTATCCCGCAGCGTCCTTCAATTAGACTCGCCCGCATCCCGACCCCCGAACAGGAGAGCCCCATGTCTGCGACCACCATCAAATCCCGCGCTGCCGTCGCTTTCGGCCCCGGCGAAGCGCTGAAGATCGTCGAAGTGGATGTGGCCCCGCCGCAGAAGGGCGAAGTGCGGGTGCGCATCGTGGCGACCGGTGTCTGCCATACGGACGCCTTCACGCTGTCGGGCGACGATCCCGAAGGCATCTTTCCGGCCATCCTGGGCCATGAAGGCGGCGGCATCGTCGAAGCGGTGGGCGAAGGCGTCACCTCGCTCGAAGTGGGCGACCATGTGATTCCGCTCTACACGGCCGAATGCCGCGAGTGCAAGTTCTGCAAGTCAGGCAAGACCAATCTCTGTCAGGCGGTGCGCGCCACCCAGGGCAAGGGCCTGATGCCGGACGGCACGACCCGCTTCTCCTACCAGGGCCAGCCGATCTACCACTACATGGGCTGCTCGACCTTCTCGGAATACACCGTGCTGCCCGAGATCTCGCTGGCAAAGATCCCGAAGGACGCGCCGCTGGACAAGGTCTGCCTGCTCGGCTGCGGCGTCACCACCGGCATCGGCGCCGTGCTCAACACAGCAAAAGTTACCGAAGGCTCCACGGTCGCGATCTTCGGCCTCGGCGGTATCGGCCTCGCGGCCATCATCGGCGCGACGATGGCCAAAGCCGCCCGCATCATCGCGGTGGACATCAACCCGGCGAAGTTCGAGATCGCAAAGCAGCTGGGCGCGACCGACTTCGTGAATCCGAAGGATTTCGAGCGCCCGATCCAGGACGTGATCGTGGAGATGACCGACGGCGGCGTGGACTACTCCTTCGAGTGCGTCGGCAATGTGAAGCTGATGCGCGCAGCACTCGAGTGCTGCCACAAGGGCTGGGGCGAATCCACCATCATCGGTGTCGCCGGTGCCGGCCAGGAAATCGCCACCCGCCCCTTCCAGCTGGTAACCGGCCGCGTCTGGCGCGGCTCGGCCTTCGGTGGCGTGAAGGGGCGCACCGAGCTGCCCAGCTATGTGAAGCAGGCGCAGCGCGGCGAAATTCCGCTGGACGTGTTCATCACCCACAACATGCCGCTGGCCGAGATCAATGAAGCCTTCCACCTGATGCATGAAGGCAAGAGCATCCGCACGGTCATCCACTTCTGAGCGACACGCCATGAGCCTCGAAAACATCGCCTGCAACAAGAGCTTCGGCGGCTGGCACAAGCGCTACCGCCATCGTTCGGCCACGCTCGGCTGCGACATGGTGTTCGCGATCTACCTGCCGCCGCAGGCCGAATCGGGTCGCAAGCTGCCAGTGCTCTACTGGCTCTCGGGGCTCACCTGCACGGATGAAAACTTCATGCAGAAGGCCGGCGCGCAGCGCCTCGCCGCCGAGCTGGGGCTCATCATCGTCGCCCCCGACACCAGCCCGCGCGGCGCCGAGGTGCCCGGCGACCCGGACGGCGCCTGGGACTTCGGCCATGGCGCCGGCTTCTACCTGAATGCCACTGAAGCCCCGTGGAGCAGGCACTACCGCATGCACGACTATGTGGTGCAGGAGCTGCCCGCGCTGATCGAGGCGAACTTCCCCGCCTCGGATGCACGCGGCATATCCGGGCATTCAATGGGCGGGCACGGCGCGCTGGTCGCTGCCCTGCGCACCCCGGGGCGCTACCGATCGGTCTCCGCCTTCGCGCCGATCTGCCATCCGGTGCAATGCCCCTGGGGCGAAAAGGCCTTCAGCCGCTATCTGGGTGAAGACCGCAGCAAGTGGGCGGAGTGGGACGCAAGCCTGCTCATCGCGAACGCGCCGGAGCGGCTGCCGCTGCTGATCGACCAAGGCGACCGCGACAGTTTTCTCGACACCCAGCTCATGCCGGAGTCATTGCGCGGCGCGGCGGCCCCGGCCGGCCATGCGCTTGAGCTGCGCATGCAGGCGGGCTACGACCACAGCTACTACTTCATCGCGAGCTTCATAGAGGATCACCTGCGGCATCACGCGCAGGCCCTCAAAGCCGACTGATCCGGCACGGCTCAGCGGAAGCTGCCGAGCTGGTCCTGGATCATCGGCATCGCGTATTCCGCCGCGCGGCGGCCCTCTTCGATGGTGCCGACCGCGCGGTGGAAATCCATCGCCGCCACATCCGAGAGGCGCGGCCGAATCATCGCGTCGGCCGGCTCGCCGGCCAGGCGGCTTTCGGTGATGCGCACCTGCATGATGTTGAGGCTGGTGGTGAGCACGTCCAGCATCGAGGGCGTGCCGGCAGCACGGGCCTCGGCATTGCCGAAGAAGCCGGGCTTGAAGCGCGCCAGCACCGCTTCCATGATGCCGCGCTTGGTGGCCGGCTGATCGGCCTCCACCACTGCTTCGACCTCGGCACGATGCTCCTGCCGCGTCTCGCCCGACACCCGGTTGCGCCGGCCGACCAGATTCCAGTTCAGATCCACCGCGATCACGAAGTCCGCCCCCAGCGCCCGGCACAATGACACCGGCACCGGATTGACCAGCCCGCCATCCACCAGCATGCGCCCGCCCAGCACCGCCGGCGTGAAGAGTCCCGGCAGGGCAATCGAGGCGCGCACGCTGTCGATCACGCTGCCTTCGCGCAGCCAGACTTCGCGCCCGCTGACCAGATCGGTGGCCACGCAGGCAAAGGTTTTTTCGAGCTGCTCGATACCGCCATCGCTGAAACGGCTGCGGAAGAATTCGGTCAGCTTGCTGCCCTCGATCAGACCGCCGCCCATCTTGATGTCGAGCATGCTGACCACCGACTTCCAGGTCACGCCGCGCACCCAGTCCTCGAAACGGTCGAGCTCGCCCGCCGCATAGGCCGCCCCCACGATGGCGCCCACCGAAGTGCCGCAGATGACGTCCGGCACGATACCGGCTTCTTCCAGAACGCGGATCACGCCGATGTGCGACCAGCCACGCGCGGAACCGCTGCCAAGGGCCAGACCGATGCGGGGTTTGTGCTGATTCAAGAAACGACTCCCAGACAGGACAGGATGAAAACGCCGGCACCACAGTGCCACACTCCGGCCCCGAGCATACAACCGGGCAGACGGTCGTGAGCATTGCGGCGCTTACAATGCCGGCCATGAACACGCTGATCAGAACACTCGCCTGCGTCACCTTCCTGGCCACGCTTCCCGCACTCCACGGCGCACGCGCGGCATTGCCCGAGGGCGTGGCCAGCGCCGCACGGGCTGCCGGCATTCCCGAATCCGCCATCGGCCTGTGGGCCGGGCCGGTCAGCGGCAGCAGCGTTCGCTACAGCCACAATGCCGGCAGCATGATGAATCCGGCCTCCGTCATGAAGCTGCTGGCAACCCATGCCGCGCTGGATCAGCTCGGCCCGGCCTGGACCTGGAAGACCCGCGCCTGGCTTACCGGCCCGCTGCGCGACGGCGTGCTTGAAGGCGATCTGGTGATCGCCGGCAGCGGCGACCCTGATCTGACCTGGGATCGCCTCGGCCAGTGGCTGCGCGACTGGCGCTCGCGCGGGCTGCGCGAGATCCGCGGCAACATCCTGATCGACAGCAGCCTCTACGCGCTGCCGCCGGTCGAAGCGCCTTTCGACGAAGCGCAGCACCGCGCCTACAACGCCCGGCCGGAAGCTTTCCTCGTCAACTTCGGCGCGCTCTCGCTGCGGCTTGTGCCCGGCGCGCCGAACAGCCCGGTCGCGATCAGCCTGCTGACACCTGCCGCACCGCTGCCGATCAGCAACGACATCCGCAGCAGCAGCGGCCCCTGCGTCGACTGGCGCAATACCGTGCGCGGCAGCTTCCGCCCCGAGGGCCGCGGTCTCGCGCTGAAGCTCGAGGGCCGCCTGCCGACGAGCTGCGGCGAACGGCAGCTCAATCTCAAGGTGGATGACGCCCTGCGCTGGGCCGGTCTGGTGGTCCGCGCGCAATGGCAGGAGCTCGGCGGCAGCTGGTCCGGCGAAACGCGAGCCGGTGCGGCGCCGCTGGCCGCAGCGCCCTTCTCGACCTGGGAGTCGCCCGCCCTGCCCGAAGTGCTGCGCGACATGAACAAGTGGTCCAACAACGTGATGGCGCGTCAGGTGCTGCTCACGCTGGGAGACGATAGCAGTGGTGCGCTCACGCCGCAGAAAGGCATTGCCCGCCTGCAGGCCTGGATGCCGCAGCGCGGACTGGATCCGGCGCAGTGGGTGCTCGAGAACGGCAGCGGCCTCTCGCGCGTCGAGCGCAGTACGCCAGCGCAGTTCGGCGCCCTGCTGCGCAGCGCCTGGGCCAGCCCGCGCATGCCGGAGTTCGTGCAGGGCCTGCCGGTCATCGGGCGTGACGGCACGATGCGCTCGCGACTCATCGACAGCCCGCTCGCCGGCCGTGGCTATGTGAAAACCGGCACGCTGGACGGGGTGAAATCCGCCGCCGGTTATCTGCTCGATGCCCAGGGCAACTGGCAGGCCTTCGCGCTGATCATGAACCATCCGAAAGCACCCGAAGCCGAGCGGGTGGTCGAGGCCTTGCTGCAGGCCCTCTACGGCCAGTAAGACTGCGCCGGCCGGGCTCCCGCGCCGGCCGGACGCCGCACTTTTTGAAGCAGGTCAAAAAGCAGCCTACAAAGTAAAGACAATCAGGATTTTCCTATAAGCGGTATGCCGACAAGATCCGATGGCGTACGGTATAAATGCGCCCACGCCGCAGGGGCCATCGGCCACAAGCCGTCACTCCGGCAACTCATGACGCACCACTCTCGGGAGACCCCCAATGTTGCACAAGACTGCCCTCGCCGCTGCCCTGCTTCTCGGGCTCGCCGGCACCCAGGCCCATGCGGCCAAGACCCTCGTCTACTGCTCCGAAGGCAGCCCCGAGGGCATGAATCCCATGTTCTACACGACCGGCACGACGCATGACGCCACCTCGGCCCAGCTCTTCAACCGCCTGGTCGAATTCGAAGTCGGCACCACCAACATCGTGCCGGGGCTCGCGACCGCATGGGAAGTCTCGCCCGACAACCTCGCCTACACCTTCAAGCTGCGCCGGGGCGTGAAACTCAACGCATCCGACCGCTTCAAGCCCTCGCGCGACTTCAACGCCGACGACGTGCTCTTTACCTGGAACCGGATGGCGGACGCAAACCATCCCTTCCACAACAACACGCCCGGCACCAACTACGCCTACTTTCAGGACATGGGCATGGGCAAGGTGGTCGATCGCGTCGAAAAGCTCGATGACTACACCGTCGTCTTCCGCCTGAAGTCGCCGCTCGCGCCCTTCCTCGCCAACATGGCGATGGACTTCATGTCGATCCAGTCCGCCGAATATGCCGACAAGATGAAGGCCGCCGGCACGCCGGAAGTGGTCGACAGCGAACCGCTCGGCACCGGTCCCTTCCGCCTGGTCTCCTACCAGAAGGACGCGGTGATCCGTTACAAGGCCAATGAAAACTACTGGGAAGGCCGACCGAAGATCGACAACCTGATCTTCGCGATCACGCCGGACGCCTCGGTGCGCCTGGCCAAGGTGAAGGCCGGCGAATGCCAGCTGATGGCTTATCCGAAGCCTGCCGACCTGCCTGCGCTGAAAGCCGACAAGTCGATCAACCTGCTGACCAAGGAAGGGCTCAATGTCGGCTACATCGCGCTGAACGTCGAGAAGAAACCCTTCGACAACAAGCTGGTGCGTCAGGCCATCAACATGGCCATCGACAAGAAGGCGCTGATCGAGACGATCTACCAGGGCGCCGGTCAGGCCGCCAAGAACCCGATCCCGCCGATCCTGTGGTCCTACAACGACAAGATCAAGGATTACAGTTTCGACGCCGCCAAGGCCAAGGCCCTGCTCGCCAAGGCCGGCTACAAGGATGGCTTCGAGATGGAGCTGTGGTATCTGCCGGTGCAGCGCCCCTACAACCCGGACGGCAAGCGCATGGCCGAGATGGTGCAGGCCGACCTCGCCAGGATCGGCGTGACCGCCAAGCTGGTGACTTACGAATGGGGTGAGTACCGCAAGCGCGCCAAGAATGGCGAGCACCAGGCCGTGATGTTCGGCTGGAGCGGTGACAACGGAGACCCTGACAACTTCTTCGGCAACCTGCTCTCCTGCGACGCCGTTGCCGGCGGTGGCAACTTCGCCCGCTGGTGCGACAAGGACTATGACGCGCTGATCAAGAAAGCCGCCAGCACGCCCAAACAGGCCGATCGCGCGAAGCTCTACGAGAAGGCACAGGAAATCGTGAAAGAAGAGGCCGTCTGGGTGCCGATCGCCCACTCGGTGCGCTTCGAGCCGGTCAGAAAGAGCGTGAGCGGCTTCAAGATGGCTGCCGTGCCGACCAATCACTACTTCCAGAAGGTGGATGTGAACGGCAAGTAAGCGCCGGCCCGGAGGCACGACCGGAACCCGCCCCCTGCCACGCCTTGCGCCCTGAATGAAGGGGGCATCGCCGGCAGGGGGTCTGTGTCTTTTCCGGCGCGTGCCCCGTTCCGCTCTGCGGTTCGTGTCCGGCCTCGTTGCCGGCGCCATGAAGCGCCTGCGGTTTCCGTTGCGCCCGCCTGCCGACACCGCTCCGTTCCCTGCCAGGATTCATCGATGATCACATTCATCCTGCGACGGCTTGCCGTCGTCATACCCACTTTCATCGGCATCACGCTGCTGGTGTTCGCGCTGATCCGCCTGATTCCGGGCGATCCGGTCGAGGCGATGTCGGGCGAACGCGGCATGGAGCCCGAGCGCTACGCCGCGCTGATCGCGCAGTACGGACTCGACCGTCCGCTGCCGGTGCAATATGTCGATTACGTCGCCAAAGCCGCCCGGGGCGACCTCGGCCGCTCGATCGTCACTCACGAACCGGTGCTGCGCGAATTCCTCGACCGTTTTCCGGCCACCCTCGAACTCTCGCTCTGCGCGATCGTGTTCGCACTCTGCCTGGGCATTCCGGCCGGCATCATCGCCGCCCTGCGCCGCAATACGGTGGTCGATTACAGCGTGATGGGCGTGTCACTCACCGGTTACTCGATGCCCATTTTCTGGTGGGCGCTGCTGCTGATCCTGTTCTTCTCGGTGCATCTGGGCTGGACCCCGGTCTCGGGCCGGCTCGCCATCGAATACGACCCGGCGCGTGTCACCGGCATGATGCTGATCGACACCCTGCTCTCCGACGACGAAGGCGCCTTCCTCTCGGCGCTGTCCCACCTCATCCTGCCGACCATCGCGCTGGGCACCATCCCGCTGGCCACGCTGGCCCGCATGACGCGCTCGGCCATGCTCGAAGTGCTGGGTGAAGACTATGTGCGCGCGGCCCGCGCGCGCGGCCTTTCGCCGCTGCGGGTAGTCGTCCGTCATGCACTGCGCAATGCGCTGATTCCGGTCATCACCGTCATAGGCCTGCAGGTGGGCACGCTGCTCGCCGGCGCGATCCTGACCGAAACGATCTTCTCCTGGCCCGGCATCGGCAAGTGGATGGTGGAAGCCATCCATCGCCGCGATTATCCGGTCGTGCAGGGCGGCATCCTGATGTCCGCCACGCTCGTGATTCTTGTGAACCTGATCGTGGACCTGCTCTACGGCGCCGCCAATCCCCGCATCCGCCATGCCCGCTGACATGAATCCGCCTATCTCCAATGCCGTGGCGGCTGCGCCACTCGTTCCACCCTCGCCGATGGCCGAACTCTGGCGCGACTTCCGCCTCAACCGCGGCGCGGTTGCCGGGCTGGTCCTGGTCATCACCTTCCTGCTGCTCGCGATCCTGGCTGGCGTGATCTCGCCCCACTCGCCGATCGAGCAATACCGGGACGCGATCCTGGTGCCGCCGGCCTGGGAAGATGGCGGCAGCACGAAGTTCCTGCTCGGCACCGATGCGGTCGGCCGCGACATGCTCTCGCGCCTGATCCATGGCACCCGGCTCTCGCTCGCGATCGGTCTGGTGTCGGTCGGATTGTCCCTCTCGCTGGGCATCCTGCTCGGTCTGCTCGCAGCCTGGCGCGGCGGCAAGACCGATACCGCCGTCATGCGGATGATGGACGTGCTGCTGGCTCTGCCGAGCCTGCTCCTGGCGGTGGCGGTGATCGCGATTCTCGGACCGGGCCTGGCCAATGCCATGTATGCCATCGCCATCGTGATGCTGCCGGCCTTCGTGCGGCTCACCCGCGCGACCGCTCTGGGCGAGCTGCAGAAGGATTATGTGATCGCCTCGCGGATCGCCGGCGCCGGCCCGCTGCGCCTGATGTGCTCCACCGTGCTGCCCAACTGCGTGGCGCCGCTGATCGTGCAGGCCACGCTGGGCTTTTCAACCGCGATCCTGGATGCCGCCGCGCTGGGCTTTCTGGGGCTGGGCGCGCAACCACCGACACCGGAATGGGGCTCGATGCTCTCCGGCGCGCTCGAATTCATCCAGAGCGCCTGGTGGGTGGTGAGCCTGCCGGGCTTCGCCATCCTGCTGGCGGTGCTGGCCTTCAATCTGATGGGCGACGGACTGCGCGACGCCCTTGACCCCAAACTGAAACGGTAAGCTCATGGCACTGCTCGAAATCAGCAAGCTGAACGTGCAGTTCGGCGCCGAAGCGCGTCCGATGCGGGCGGTCGAAGACCTCGACCTCAGCATCGACGCCGGCGAGATCGTCGGCATCGTCGGCGAATCCGGCTCCGGCAAGAGCGTCACCTCACTCGCCCTGATGGGGCTGATCGACGCGCCCGGGCGGGTCAGCGCGGAACGCCTCGTGTTCGATGGCCGCGATCTGCTGGGCATGCGCCAGCGCGAGCGCCGCGCCCTGCTCGGGCGCGACATCGCGATGATCTTCCAGGACCCCGGCACCACGCTCAACCCGTGCTACACGGTGGGTGACCATCTGGTCGAAACGCTCTCGGTACATGAGGGTGGCTCGCGCCGCGCCTTGCGCGCCCGGGCGCTGGAGTTGCTGCGCGAGGTGGAGATTCCGGATCCGGAGCGGCGCCTGGCAGCCTATCCGCACCAGCTCTCCGGCGGCATGAGCCAGCGGGTGATGATCGCGCTGGCAATCGCCTGCCGACCGCGCCTCCTGATCGCCGACGAACCGACCACCGCGCTGGACGTGACCGTCCAGGCCCAGGTGCTCGAGCTGCTGCTGCGCCTGCAGCGTGACAATGGCATGGCGCTGATGCTGATCACCCACGACCTCGGCGTGGTCGCCCAGACCGCACAAAGGGTCGTGGTGATGTATGCCGGCCAGGTCATGGAGACCGGCCGCGTGCCGGAGATCTTCAGCCATCCGCAACATCCCTACACCTCGGCCCTGATGGCGGCGCTGCCCGAAAACAACGCCGGTCAGGCTCGCCTGCAGACCATTCCCGGTGTGGTGCCCGGCGCCTTCGACCGGCCTGCCGGCTGCCTGCTGGCGCCACGCTGCAGCTTCGCGACCACCCGCTGCCAGAGCGAGCGCCCCGTGCTCACCGGCAGCCACGCCGAGGCCACCGTACGCTGCCATTTCCCGCAGGGGACCGCATGAACGACACCACCACGCACTTCCTGCTCCAGGTCGACGGCCTGGCCAAGCACTACCCGGTCTCGACCGGCTTCCTCAAGCCCAAGGGCCTGGTGCGCGCGCTCGACGGGGTGAGTTTCCATCTCGAATCCGGTCGCACCCTGGCGGTGGTGGGCGAGTCCGGCTGCGGCAAGACCACGCTGGCCCGCCAGATCATGATGATCGAGACGCCCACTGCCGGGCATCTGCGCATCGAAGGCACGGATCTGGCCATCGCTGACGCGGCAGAGAAAAAGCGCCTGCGCCCGCTGGTCCAGATGGTGTTCCAGAACCCCTATGCGAGCCTCAACCCGCGCAAGCGCGTCGGCAGCATGCTGGAAGAGCCGCTCAAGATCCACACCACACTGAATGCCGCAGGCCGGCATGAACGCGCCTGCGCCATGATGGAGCGGGTCGGGCTGCGGCCGGAACATTACGGCCGTTACCCGCACATGTTCTCCGGTGGCCAGCGTCAGCGCATCGCGATCGCCCGCGCACTGATGACCGGCCCCAGGCTGATCGTCGCGGACGAACCCGTCTCCGCGCTGGACGTGTCGATCCAGGCCCAGGTGCTGAACCTGCTGATGGATCTGCAGGCCGAAACCCGTGTGGCCTGCGTCTTCATCTCCCACAACCTCGCCGTGGTGGAACACATCGCAGACGAAGTACTGGTGATGTATCTGGGCCGCGTGGTCGAGCACGGCAGCAAGCGCGAGATTTTCGACCATCCGCGCCATCCCTATACCCGTGCCCTGCTCTCGGCTACCCCCCGCGTCGATCCCGGACAGCGCCAGGTACGCTTCCTCGCCCGGGGCGAGTTGCCCTCGCCGCTCGATCCCCCGCCCGGCTGCGCCTTCCATCGGCGTTGCCCGCATGCGATCGATGCCTGCCGCATCGACGTGCCGGAGCTGCGCACGGTGGGCGGCCACCTCGCCGCCTGCCACCGCGCCGAAGAGCTCTAGGCCGGGCCCGGGCGTCTGCAAACGGGCGGGCCGGGTCGCTTCTTCATGCGGAAGCCCGACTGCGTCGGGCGCCCCGGCCGCCCCCGCGGGCAACGCAGGCGCTGCCACAGAAATAGTTTGCAATTGCGAACAGTTCGCATTACTGTACTCAACAGGAAGCCACTCTTCATCCGGAACCTGCCATGTACGTCTGCGTCTGCCATGCCGTCACCGATCGCGATATCACCCGGGCCGCCGCCAATGGCGCGCGCACGGTGCGCGACCTGCGCGATACGCTGGGCGTGACGAGTTCATGCGGGCGCTGTGCGCAGTGCGCCCATGCCTGCCTCAAGGCGGCTCACGCCGGCCATGCACAGCCGGTCTCCCTGCTGCGCCGCGCGGAAGAAGCGATCACCGAATCCGCACAAAGGGTGCTCGCCGCCGCCTGAGCGAGCCGCCGCCGGGGCGCCGCGCCCCTCTCTCGCTGCGTAATGGAAAGCGCTGATCCGGCTCATAGGGAAAACGACCTTGATCTGGCGCAATATCCTTATGCACAATGGGACCATGCCTGACCGGCACGGCGCTCCTGCACGTGCCTCCGCCCCTCAGGTATTCCCCCCCAACACGAGAGGAGTGCATCGCATGGAAGGCGACAAGAAAGTCATTCAACTGCTCAACCGCCAGCTGACCCACGAGCTGAGCGCCATCAACCAGTATTTCCTGCACGCCCGCATCTACAAGCACTGGGGTTTCGAGCGACTCGGCAAGCACGAGTACAAGGAATCCATCGAAGAGATGCATCACGCCGACTACCTGATCGAGCGCATCCTGATGCTCGACGGCCTGCCGAACCTGCAGAACCTCAACAAGCTGCTGATCGGTGAAACCGTGCCGGAGTGCCTCAACGGCGACCTGACGCTCGAGAAGACGGCGCACGGCGACCTGAAGGAAGCCATCGCCCACTGCGAATCGGTGCGCGATTTCGTCTCGCGCGACATCCTGATGAAGATCCTGGATGCCACCGAGGAACACATCGATTACCTGGAAACCCAGCTCGACGTGATTGAAAAAGTCGGCCTGCAGAACTACCTGCAGAGCCAGCTCGAAACCGAAGGCTCCTGAGCCGCCGGATCGGCCCGATGAAAAAAGGCCCGGCTGCCGCAGGCAGGCCGGGCCTTTTTGCGCGCCCTGCCCTACTTCACCACGCGATAGACCGCGGCGATGTCATCATCGCCATGGCCGGCGATGTTCGCCCGCTTGAAGACCTCGTTTGCGGCGGATGCGGCCTGCAGCGACTGTCCCAGCTCTTCAGACAGCGCCAGCGCGAGGCGCAGATCCTTCTGCATGTGCTTGAGCGGGAAGCTGGTGGTGGCGTCGTCCTGCAGCAGCATCGGGCCCTTGCCCTTGAACATCGGGCAGGCCATCGCGCCCGCCTCGATCACGTCGAGGATCTGCGCGCCATCAAGATTGCCCTTGAGCCCCAGCGCCAGGCCTTCGCTCAATGCCACCATCATCGATCCCATGATCATGTTGACGACGAGCTTCATGCGCGCGCCCTGGCCGACTTCGCCGAGGAACACCCGCTTCTTGCCCAGCTTGTCGAAGGCCGCGCCGGCTTCCTCATAAAGGCTTTCGTCACCTGCGGCCAGGATCACCAGCGTGCCCTCCTCGGCCGGCTTCTTGGTGCCCGACACCGGCGCTTCGAGAAAGCGTCCGCCGTGACCGGCAATCGCCGCGGCGATCTCGCGTGCGGTGGCGTCATCCACCGTCGACATGTCGATGTAACCCCGTCCTTCACCGATGCCGGCCAGCACGCCCTCTGCACCGAACACGGTTTCCCGCGCCGCCGCCGGGTCAGCCAGCATGGCGATGGTGAAGTCGCAGGAGGCGGCCACCTCACGCGGCGTTGCGCCCTGCTTCGCGCCCTGCGCCACCAGCGGCGCACATTTCTCAGCCGAACGGTTCCACACCGTCACCTCGAAACCGGCCTTGATCAGATTGGCGGCCATTGCGCGCCCCATGATGCCCAGCCCCAGAAAACCGATACGTGCCACGAAACCACTCCTTACGCTGCAGATGCCCCCGCCGCGCAGCCATGCGGGCGGATCAGGGCGGAAACCCGCCATGGTGCCTCGGTCACGCGCGGCTGCCAATCGCCGCCGGCTGATGTTGGCTATGCCGACCCGGCCAGCGTTTATGCTGACGGCTCACCGCCCTTCAAGCACGAGGACTCCGATGACGGCATTCGCCAGCCTGCCCCTGCCCGCCACACCTACCGTCACCGCGCCGGACGGCTCCGATGTGCGCGTACTGCTCGCGCTTGAAGGCGGCAGCATGGCGCACTTCACGCTCGCAGCCGGCGCCGTTTCAGCCGCCGTGGCGCACCGCCAGGTGGAAGAAATCTGGTATCTGCTGCAGGGCACGGGCGAGATGTGGCGCAGCCAGGCTGGCCGTGAGGAGATCGTGTCGCTCGCGCCCGGCCTGTGTCTCACGATTCCCCGGGGCACGCATTTCCAGTTCCGCAATACCGGCCCCGGCAATCTCGCTGCGGTGGCGGTCACCCTGCCGCCCTGGCCCGGTCCGGACGAAGCCTTCGCGGTGCCGGGCCCCTGGCAGGCAACAGGCGGCTGAAGCTTCAGGGCAGGATGCCGCGCGGAATGCTGATCGTGAAGGCCGCGCCGCCCCGGCTCGAACGCCCCACGCTCACCGTGCCGCCATGCAGCTCGATCAGCGTGCGCACGATGGAGAGCCCCAGCCCGCTGCCACCGGTTGCGCGGTTGCGCGAAGCATCCAGCCGGGTGAAGCGCTGGAATACCCGCTCATCCAGACCATCGGGATGGCCCCTGCCGGCGTCGCTCACCGTGATCTGGACTTCGCCCGGCGTGCTGCGCACCCAGAGATGCAGCCAGCGTCCGTCACGGGCGTAGTGGATGGCGTTCTCGATCAGGTTGTTGAGTACCTGACGGATGCGGTCGGCATCCGCGAGCACCGGCGGCACCACGGCGCGCACCTCCAGCTCTACCGCCATGCCGGCGTCATCGAGCCGCCGCGCGTGGTTCTCGAGGGTATCCCGCACCAGTGAGGGAATGTCGAGCGCCACGCGATGCAGCGGCAGCCGGCCCGCATCGGCCACCGAGAGCGTATGCAGGTCACCCACCAGCAGGCTCAGATGCTGGCATTGCTCGAGCAGACGCGTGAATTCAGCCGGCTCGGCGGGAATCACGCCATCGCAGAGTGCGTGCAGCCGTGCCTGCAGCACCGCCAGCGGGGTGCGCAATTCGTGCGAGAGCGCGGCCAGCGTGGACTTGCGCTCCCGCTCGAGCGCCTCCAGCGAGCTCGTCATCAGGTTGAAGTCGTGCACCAGATCGGCCATCTCGCCGGCCCGCCGCGGCACCCGGGCACGCGCGCCGAAGTCACCCAGCGCGACGCGCCCGGCCGCGCGCGCCACCGAGCTGATCGGCTGCATGACCATGCGCGAGATCCAGAATCCGGCCATCAGGCCGACCGGCAGGCAGGCCACCAAGCCGATCAGGATGGCGAGCTTGTCGACATCCCACGGGTCGTCATCCAGCGAATACTGACGATAGATTTCCGACGCGCGCGGCCCGCCCTCCAGTCCCTTGCTGCGAAGTTCGTCGAACTCTGCCCGCACTGCTGCCGGCAGGGCTTCATGAAAGCGCCAGAACTGGACACGACCATAGACGATCATCGTGCCGCCCAGCACCAGCATGCTCGCCAGCACGGCGCTGGCGATGCCCAGACCGAAGCGGACCCAGATCCGGTCTAGGACGCGGGACACAGCCGGTATCCGATGCCGCGCACGGTTTCGAGGAACTCGCTGCCGCCGGCGTCCTGCAGCTTCCTGCGCAGTTTGGAGAGGTGCGAGTCGATCACGCGGTCGAGCGCGTCGCTTTCGGGCAGGCAGGCCTCGATCAGCTCGCTGCGCGAGAAGCAGCGTCGCGGCTGACCCGCGAGGCAGGCGAGCAGGCGGAATTCGGTCAGCGTCAGCGGCAGCGTACGGGGCTCGCCGCTGGCTTCATGCAGGCAGGCACGCCAGGCCTGGTGATCGATCTCGAGCCGGCCGATGCGCAGAGGCTGCGGCGGCTCCACTGCGGGCGCGCCCCGGTAGGTGCGGCGCAACACCGCCCGCACCCGGGCCACCACCTCGGCCGGGTTATAGGGTTTCACCACATAGTCGTCTGCCCCCAGCTGCAGACTCTGCATCTTGTCAGCGCAATCGGCGAGTGCGGTGGTCATGATGACCGGCGTCTCGCCGGCGCGCCGGATCGCACGCAGCACGTCCACACCGTCTTCGCCGGGCAGGCGGATGTCGAGCAGCACGATGTCCGGCGACTCCGCGGCAAAGAGCTGCCGTGCCGCCGGGCCACTGCCCGCACGCGTCACGCGCAGGCCATCGCGGACGAGATAGGCGCAGAGAATGTCGGCCAGCGCGGCCTCGTCCTCCACGACCAGCACCAGGGGCGCATCCGCAAGGACGACGTCATTCAGATCGGGCATTTGAAAACGCGAAAAACATCAGAAACATCAAACAATTATACGACGCAGCCGTTCGTCAGGCGAATGCATACCGATGCTCGGCAAATGTGCGTCGTCTCCACGGAACATCCACATTCGCTCGCTAGTGTTGTCCCGGTTCGTGACCGCGAACCCTCCCCCGAAAAACCTGGAGTCCGGAACACATGTCAAAGCAGCTCCCCCTCATCCTGCTTGCCAGCTCGCTCGCCGCCTGCGCGGGCGTCGGCAGCAGCGTCCAGCCCGACCAGGTCAGAAGCCCCTGCGACGCAGACACCCTGATGGACGGCAGCACCTGGTGCGCCATCGCCTTCGGTCAATCGACCGATCTGAACTACTCCTCCACCATCCTGCCGGCCAAGGTCGGCGTGAACAATGTGTGGCGCGAAGGCAGCGCAACGCCGCTGGGTCGCGAGGAATCGAGCGGGCCGGACGGCAGCTTCAGCATCGAGAGCCGCGGCGGCAAGATCGCCAACACGCATGACGGCCTGACCTTCTTCTACACCCGCCTGCCGACGAACCGGAATTTCGTGCTGGAAGCCGATGTGAAGGTGGAGCAGTTCGGCCCGGAGCTGCTCGTCAATGGCAAGCTCGCCACCACCAATGGCCAGGAAAGTGCCGGCCTGATGGTGCGCGACACGATCGGCGCACCGCGTCGCGAGCCGCTGCAGGCGGGCTACGAGGAATTCCCCGCCGCCTCCAACATGGTCGCCAACGCGATCATGCAGAACACCAAGAACAACGAAGGCCGCTTCCTGCTGCAGACCATTTATCGCGACGGCGTGAATCACCGCTGGGGGGATGCGGGCGCGATCATTCCGAAGGTGGATTTCATCGACGGCAGCGCCGGCCTGAAGACGCCGGACACCGTGCACATGTCGCTCGAGCGTACCAATGAGGGCTTCATCGTCGGCTATGCTGCAGCAGACGGCAGCAAGGCCCGCCGCATGAAGGTGGCCGGCGCGAACGCCAACATCGTCCAGAGCGTCGATGCCGGCAGCATGTATGTGGGGTTCTACGCCTCGCGCAACGCACGCATCACGGTCAGCAACATCCGCCTCACCCAGAGCGCCGCTCAGACCGTGGCCGCGCCGAAGTTCGTGGCGCCGGCCGAAGCCCTGCGCTTCGAGGTGGCCTCGCCGAGCCGTACCGCAGGCAACATCTATCGCCTGCAGGCCCGCGCAAGCCGTGACGGTGTCATTTCCGTGCTGCAGGACGGCCAGCCGGTCGCTACCAGCCAGCCCCTGAAGGCCGGCGAACTTTTCAGCCAGCCGATGCGCATCAATGCAGCCTCCAGCCGCTTCGACCTGAGCTTCAGCCAGGCGGATGGCAAGGAAACGAGCACCGGAACGCTGACCGTCAGCCGCGTGCGGGTGGCCGATCCGGCCAATGTGTATGCCTCGCCCAAAGGCTTTGCCAGCGGTGATGGCTCCAGCGCACGCCCGCTCGATCTCGCCAGCGCGCTCGAGAGCGTCGCCCCCGGCGGCACGCTGCACCTGCTGCCCGGCAGCTATGGCGCCACCACGATGGGCATCGCGCTCAGCGGCAGCCCGGATGCGCCCAAGCGCCTGGTCGCCGAAGGAGCCGCCGTCTTTACCGGCAAGTTCGCGATGGATGCCAGCTACTGGCACTTCAGCGGCATCGAGGTCTCCGGTGCGCAGTTCCGCGTCTCGGGCAGCCACAACGTGTTCGAACGCATGAACACGCACGGCAACATCGACACCGGTTTCCAGATCACCGCCCTCGGTGACGAGCGCGCGCTGTGGCCCAGCTACAACCAGGTGCTCAACAGCATCTCGCATGACAACCGCGACCCTTCGGCCATCAACGCCGACGGCTTCGCCGCCAAGCTGGGCGTAGGCCCGGGCAACCTCTTCCGCGGCTGCATCTCGTATGACAATGCGGACGACGGCTGGGATCTCTTCAACAAGATCGAGGACGGCCCGAACGAGCCGGTCACCATCGAGAGCAGCTACGCCTTCCGCAACGGCAACAACGGCTTCAAGCTCGGCGGAGAAGGTCAGCCGGTGGCGCATGTGATCCGCAACAGCGTGGCCTTCCACAACCAGCTGGACGGTTTCACCGACAACTTCAACCCGGGCGCGCTGACGGTCACCGGCAACACCGCCTTCGATAACGTGCGCTTCAACTACATCTTCCGCCCCAGCCCCTACGGTGGTCCGGAGACGCAGGGCAGCTTCAGCGACAATCTCTCGCTGCGCAGCGACTACACCGGCAAGTATGACGACGCCATTGTCGGTCGGATCGGTGACGGCAATGCCTTCATCACCGGCGGGCTTTCGTCGGCCTCCGCAGAGCAGTTCGTGTCGATCAGGGTGCCGGCACAGATCGGCCGCAAGGCTGATGGCTCGCCGGACGCCGGTGGCTTCCTGCAGCGTCGCTGAGTCAGGGCAAACGTCAAAAGCAAAGGGCCGCGGATGCGGCCCTTTCTTCATGCCCTGCGGCGCGGATCAGGACGGGTAATAACAAGCCTTGAGCTTCGCGAAGTCATAGAAATGTGCGCTGCTGCCGTAGCGCGCCGAGGCGCAGCTGGCGCGGAAATCGACTTCCTTCTCGTTGAACAGCATCTTCACGATCAGGGTGCCGGCGCTGTCGCGATATACATCCCACTGCACGTTGGTGGCCATCGGCGACACGGTTTCACCGCGCCAGGGGTTGTTGTCATAGCTGTAGGTCTGTGCCTTGGGCAACTGGGTGGCCGCGCCCTCGATGCCCATCGCGGTGATGAAGGGAATCAGGTTCTCGGCATGGCTGAAGCGCAGGCGCGCCGCACGCGTGGAGTCACCGGCGGCAATCGTGCTGACTTCGTCGAAGAAATCCTTCAGCAGGCCCTGCGCCATATTCCAGGTGAGATTGCCGTACTCGGTGGCCGACGGTCCCTTGTTGTAGAAGTCATCCACATCCTGCAGCCCGGCAAACACTTCGGCCTGGGCCAGCGGCATGTACTGACTGAAGTCGACCGGGGCCTCGTTGCGCATGCCCGGCGCGATGATGTAGAGCTCATAGATGAGTGCCGCCGCATCCACCGAGCTGGTGATCTTCGTCTTGCCGTCGCCGGTCAGGCTGTTGGTGAAGAGCCCGTCCGCGCTGGTGTAGCTGCGGGTGCTGTTGTTGGAGAAGCTGTAGGTGCCGGCATCGATCTTGTCGAGGAAAGCCGTCGTGAAGAGACGCTCCAGCACCGTGCGGGCCGCGGCCTTCACCGGCGCGCTGGCACGCACCGCCGCGATTTTCGCGGCGACTTCCATACCGTAGCCATTGGTGTCGGTGGCCGCGGCAAACTGCTGATAGGCGAGGCTGGCCTGCAGCACGGCGTAATTGATGCTGGCGGTGTCCGTCACGGCATCCTTGCTGCTGCTGAGCTTGTGGAAGTAGAGCTGGTAGCGGTTGACCACCGGGGTCGTCACGTTCGCGGCAATCGCCGGCAGCGTGCTGGCAAGCGAGCCGGAGAAGAAGGTCGAGCTGTCAACCGCGCGATCCTGGCCGGAATTCATGATTTCAATCTTGCGCGAACCGGCACCCGCGAAGAGCGCATTCATGCGCGAAGCGAGGCGGACAGCCAGCTGCTTGTGTTCGCTGACGCCGACCTGGGTCAGGTTGCCATAGCCGGGCGTGCTGATGCCGCTCACGCCGTAGCCCATCAGGAAGTTGGCCTTCATGATTTTCTCGACATCGGGGCCGAGCTGCTCGCCCAGTGCGGTCAGCGCGCCATCGGCCTTGGCACGGGTCCACATATTGAGCACCGCATCGTCATATTTCATGCTGGAGAGCCCGCGCGTGCCGTGGCGTGCAACGAGCTGCGTATAAACCGGAGTGAAGCCTGCCGGAGCGGCCTCGTAGCTGGAAACGGCCTGCTGCGGCTGATAGTTGGTCTTGGTGGCGTAATAGCCGGCACGCGTGCTGCTGCTCACGCTGGAAGCCGAGCTTACGGCACTCGAAGCAGTGCTCGACGCGGCACTGGACGATGCCGCCGCACTGCTCGCGGTGCTGCTGGCTGCGCTGCTCGCGGCGCGGCTGGAGGCACTGCTGGATGCAGCATCGCTGCCGCTGTCGGAGGATCCGCCACCGCAGGCGGCGAGCAATGCAGCGAGGAGCGCAGGCAGGACGTGCTGCGCGCGAAGGATGGGCGTTGTCATGATCTGGTAGTGACTCGGGACGAAAACCCGGCACTATGACCTGCAGATATTTCAGGGATCTGACGATGCCGCGCGCGGACGCGGAAACTGTCACAAGGTGATTCATCGTCTTGTCGCATCCGATGAGGCTTGTCACCCTGCGAGCCATGCGCTGGACCACCTCGACCCGGATCTTTCTCGTGATGCTCGTGGCACTCGCCATCGTGGCGGTGCGCATGCTCGCGCGCGAATGCAGCGGCTACGCCTGCGTGGCGCATGCCATCGCCTGGATCCTGTGGTTCGCGTTCTACCTGCCGGTGCTGGCGCTGGGCCATCTGTGCCGGCCACGGCTGCCGGCAGAAAGCCACCTTCAGCGACCGCTGCGCCTCGGCCTGCTCACCTGCTGGCTGATGCCGCCGCTGCTGGCGGCGTTCTGGCTGCTGGAAGCCACCCGCTGGGTCGGCTGAGCCTTCACTGCAGGCGCTTCTGCATCAGCACCAGCGGAATCCCCGCCAGGCACAGCAGGGCCAGCATGCCCAGCAGGCTGTTGCCCACCAGCACGGTGACCTGGCGATCGATCAGTGCGGAGAGCTGTGCCAGCCCGGCCAGATCGTGCGAAAAGGGACTCGCCAGAAAACGCGGATCCAGCGGATTCACCCGCTCGACCAGCACCGTGCGGTACTGCGCGCCGAACTGCTGCCAACTCTGGCTCGCCATGCCCGCAGCAAAGGTATTGGCAAGCTGGCGCACAATGTTCTTCAGCGCATAAGCGTGCGCAAAATCCTCGTGCGGCACATCACGATAGGTCAGACCGGCGATCTGGATCACGCCCAGCACCGGGAACAGGCCCTTGAGCGCCATCGGCCCGAGGAGCTGAAGCCAGGGCGTGTCACTGGTCAGCGTGAAACGCATCCACAGCAGCGCCAGCGCCGCCACGGCAAAGCCCGCCGCAATGACCCGGCGCCGGTCGCCCAGATGCGGCGCCAGCCTGAAGTACAGCGGCATTAGCAGCACCGTCGTGCCGCCGGCAAAGGAGAGCAGCAGGCCGGTGGTCTCCAGCGGCAGCCCGGCACCGGCCTCGAAGAGGCGCGGATAGATGAAGGATGTGGCGCCGTTGATGAGGTAGTAGAGCCCGTAGAAACCGAGGCCGACCAGATAGCGCCGACCATTGATGACACGGGTGTCGAGCAGCGGATCATGATGACCGTGCAGACGCCAGCCCGCGAAGGCCAGACAGGCCGCCGCCGCGCCGAAATGCGCCAGCTGCCGTGCATCCAGCCGCATCAGTTCGAGGTCTTCCATGCCGTGCAGCAGAAGCAGTCCGCCCAGGCCGAAGGCCAGCACCATGAACCAGTCGAGCTCGCCCAGGGAGCGTGGCGTGTGGCGCTCGCTCTTCACGGTGCCGAGCAGTATCAGCAGCACCACGGCGGCGAAGCCCGCCTGCAGCACGAACACCGACTGCCAGCCCCAGGCCTGCACCAGTACGGTGGTCAGCCAGGACATCGGCGCGGTCGCCGCCAGCAGGCCGACCATATAGCCCTTGAGCTGAGTCGGCCGCGCCTGGGCCGGCACCGCGAGCTGCAGATAGACGCGCGACATCGTGAACAGGCCGCCGCCGCCAATCCCCTGCAGGACCCGGGCCGCGAGCACGCTGGCAAGCCCTTCGCTCAGCGCGGCCCACAGCGCACCGGTCACGAAGAGCGCTAGGCCTGCGGCCATCAGGTCGCGGTAATGCCAGCGCCGGGCGAGTCGCTCGATCAGCGGCAGGGTGAGCATGCCGGTCGCGGCATAGGCGGTGAGCAGCCAGATGAAGTCGGTCGGCGTGGCGTCCAGCCCGCCGCGGATTTCGGCACTGGCCATGATCACGCTGAGCGAGGAGACGAAGTCCGCCGCCGTCACCAGCCCCATCACATGGCCGAGCGCACGCGGCACGGCATGGGCTGGCAGGGCTTGATGGGACATGGCGGAACATCCTCCGGCTGAACTGGCCTCCATCTTACGTGCCACCAAGGCTTACAATAAACCACCAGAAACAAACACTTTGTTCCATGGAAGAAACAATTCCGCTGGACGATCTCGCGCTTTTCCTCGCCGTGGCCGAGGCCGGCAACATGACCCGCGTGGCGGACCGCCGAGGCCTGCCCAAATCCACCGTCAGCCGCACCGTCCGCCGGCTAGAGGAACGCATGGGGGTGCGCCTGTTCGAGCGCAGCACCCGCCACCTGCGCCTCACCGACGAAGGCGCCCATCTGGTCGAGCAGACCCGGCCCCTGGTCGAGCGCCTGCATGAAACCCTGGCGCACACGCAGAGCCGGGGCGAGACACCGGCCGGCCTGCTGCGCATCGCCGCGCCCTACGAATTCGGCCTGCTGCGCCTGGGCGAAGTCGTGACCGCGCTGCTTGCGCAGCATGCGGCACTGGAAATCGACATCGATCTTTCCTCGCGCGCGCCGGACCCGCGCGCCGAGCATTTCGACATCGTGTTCCGCATGCACACCGGCGAGCTGCCCGATTCCGACCAGGTGGCGCGGCGCGTCTATGCCATGCCGCGCGGGCTCTATGCCGCGCCCGAACTGCTCGCCCGCGCCGGTGGCACGCCCGCCAGCCTGGCCGAGCTCGCAGCCCTGCCCTGCCTCAACAGCCCGGAAGAGCCGGTCTGGCGCCTGCGTGACGCGGAAGGCGTGCTGCATGAATTCCAGCCGGTCTCCCGCCTGCGCGCACCCAATGTCGGCATCCGCCTGCAAGGTGTGGTGGCCGGGCTGGGTGTGGGCCTGCTCTCCAGCAACTACTGCCGCGAAGCCCTTGAAGCCGGCCAGATCGTGCCCATCCTGACGGACCTCACGCCGGAGCCCGCGCTGATGTATGCGCTGCTGCCTTCGCGCCGGCTGATGCCACCGAAGGTGCGGGTCTTTCTCGAAGCCCTCGACGCACGCCTCGCCCTGCCTCCCGGCCCCTTGCCCGCCGCCCATCGGCCCGGCCGCCGGCACGGCAACTGACCCCCGCCCCCCGCTTGCCGGCCGCAATCTGCGCGGGATATTATTGATTGATTACTCAATTAATAAAGAGCCATGGCCCGCCCCCGCAGTGAAGACAAGCCGCGCGCGCTGCTCGACGCCGCCACCCAAGCCATCGCCGGCCAGGGTCTGGGCGCCTCGACGGCCTCCATCGCGAAACTCGCCGGCGTCGCCGAAGGCACGCTCTTCCACTACTTCACCAGCAAGGACCTGCTCCTGCAGGCGCTCTTCGTGCATCTGCTCGACACGCTGCGCGAGGCGCTGGCCGCCGGCCACGGCCCGCAGGATCCGCCCGAGCTGCGCACCCGCCGCACCTGGGACAACTACATCGACTGGGGCCTCGCGCATCCGGCCGCGCACTCGGCAATCAACCAGCTGGCGGCCTCCGGCAAGCTGCCAACCGAGCTGCTGGAAGCTGCCAGCCGGCTCGGCGCGGAGGTCGGCTGTCCGCCGGTACGGCTGGAATTCGATGACATGAACGAGACGGAAGCAGACTGTTATGCCGAATGGGTCATGAACGCCATCGCCAACGCCACCGTGAGCTTCGCCGCAGCCAACCCCGCACTGGCCGCAGCCAGCAAACGGGCGGGCTACCGCTTTCTGGCTCGGGCCATTCACTGCAAGGACCCGGCATGACCCGCAGCATCCTCCCGCGCCACGTCGCCCTCGCCGCCCTGATGCTGAGCGGGCTGGCCGCCTGTGCCAACCTCCAGCCGGCCGGCCTGCCGCACGCCACCCCGCCGGCAAGCTGGTCGGCACCGCTGCCGGAGGCCGACCGCACGGTCGAGCTCGAGCGCTGGTGGGCGTCTGGCAGCGAACCCGAACTCGCCAGCCTGATCGAAGACGCGCAGCGCGTGAGCCCCAGCGTGGCGGCCGCCCAGGCCCGCATCGCCCAGGCTCGCGCGCAGCAGACACAGGCCCGCGCCGCCCTGCTGCCGCAGGTGTCAGCCGTGGCCTCCGGCAGCCGCACCTCGTCGCCGCTCTACACGCCACCGCTGACCCAGGCCCAGGCCGGTCTGCAGATGAACTGGGAGCTGAGCCTCGCCAGCCTGCGCGGCGCAGACCGCATCGAAGCGCGCGCCGGACTGGAAAGCGCGGAGGCGAAATGGCATGACGCCCGCATTCTGGTGGCGGCCGAAGTGGCCGGCCTCTATCACGAGGCGCGCAGCTGCCGCACACAGCTCAGGCTGATCCGGGACGACGCCGCCTCGCGCGCCGAAACCGAGCGCCTGACCCGCCTGAGCCTGGAAGCCGGCATGAGCGCAGCCCCGGCGCTCGCCACCGCGCGCAGCCAGCTCGCCGAGACCCGCAGCCGGCTGTTGCAGCAGGAAGCCGCCTGCGAAGCCGACATCAAGGGCCTGGTCGCCCTCAGCGGCCGTGATGAAAGCGCGCTGCGCGCCACCCTCGAGCCGGCGCTCGCCCGCGAGGGCCAGCCGCAGCCCTTCGCGATTTCAGCCCTGCCCGCCCGCACGCTCGCTCAGCGGCCGGATGTGCGGATCGCCGAGCGCGAGGTGCTGCAGGCGCAGGCCCGCGTCATGCAGGCGGAATCGGCGCGTCTGCCCCGCCTGAGCCTGGAAGGCTTCATCGGGCGCGGTCACTATGTCAGCGGCGGCGTTTCGAGCGAAGGCCGCACCTGGACCTTCGGACCGCTCGCGCTCTCGCTGCCGCTCTTCGATGGTGGCCGGCTCGCCGCGCAACAGGCCGCCGCCGAAGCCGATCTGGACGCCAGCCTCGCGGCCTGGCGGGCCAGCGTTCGCCAGGCTGTGCGCGAAGTGGAAGAAGCCCTGCTGCAACTGCAGGCCAGCGAACAGCGCTGGCAGGAAAGCCGCAAGGCCTCGGAGCAGGCGCATGTGCTGCTCGAATCCAACGGGCGCCTGCTGCAGCAAGGCATGCTGAGCCAGCTCGATTTCGAAGAAATCCAGCGCCAGGCGCGCGCGGCCGAGCTCAACGCCTCCGCGCTCGATCTGGAACGCCAGCGCGCCTGGATCACGCTCTATCGCGCCATGGGCGGTGGCTTCCAACCGCTCGCCAGCCCCTCCGAAACAAACCCTGCAGCCTGAACGGAATCCCCATGAAGTCCCGTCTCCGCGCGCTCGCCGCCAAATTTCCGCTGTCGCCTCGCCAGGCCGCCCTGGCCAGCCTCGCCCTGCTCGCCGCCCTCGCGGCCACCCTGCCCCTCTTCGCGCAGGCCGACGCCAGCGCCGCCGGCAAGGCGGCCCCGCGCCCCGCGCTGAGCGTGCACCTGATCTCTGCCAGCACCGAATCCCTGCCACGCAGCCTGAGCGCCAACGGCACGGTTGCCGCCTGGCAGGAAGCGGTGATCGGCAGCGAAGCGGCCGGCCTGCGGGTGGCCGAACTCCTCGCCAGCGTCGGCGACCGTGTCCGCAAGGGTCAGGTGCTGGCCAGCTTCACGCGCGACACGGTGGAAGCCGATCTGCGCCTGGCCGACGCCAGCCTGCGTGAAGCGCATGCCTCGGCGCAGGAGGCGAGGGCCGATGGCGAGCGCGCACGCCGCCTGCAGGGCACCGGCGCGCTGAGCGAGCAGCAGGTGCAGCAACTCCTCACCCGCGAGCAGACCGCGCTGGCACGGGTCGACTCGGCCCAGGCCCAGCTCGACGCGCAAAAGCTGCGTCTGGCGCAGGCCACATTGCGCGCACCGGATGACGGCATCATTTCATCCCGCAGCGCCACGACCGGTTCGGTGCCCGCACAGGGTGCCGAGATGTTTCGCCTGATCCGCCAGGGCCGCATCGAATGGCGCGGCGAATTCAGTGCCGAAGAGCTGGAGCAGCTGCGCCCCGGCCAGACCGTGCGCATCCAGTCGGCCTCGGGCAATGTCTGGCTGGGCAAGCTGCGCCAGACCTCCCCGACCGTGGATGCCTCCAGCCGGCGCGGCGTCGCCTGGGTCGACATCCTTTCGCCCGAGAAGCGCGATGCGGCGCCGATCCGGCCCGGCAGCTACCTGCGCGGCGAAATCGTGCTGGGCGAGCAGACCGCGCTGGTGGTACCGCAGTCCGCCATCGTCGCGCGTGACGGCTATCACCTCGTCTGCGTCGTGAGCAATGACATGCGGGTATCGCTGCGGCGTGTGAAGCTGGGACGTCTGGTGGGCGACCGCCAGCAGCTGCTCGATGGCCTCAAGCCGGGCGAACGCGTGGTGGCCAGTGGCGGCGCCTTCCTGAGCGAGGGTGACACGGTGCAGCTGGCTGACAGCGCCGCGCCCGCACGCTGAGGGACGCACGATGAATCTCTCGACCTGGTCGATCCGCAACCCGATTCCCTCGGTGATGCTCTTCATCCTGCTGAGTCTCGCAGGCCTGCATGCCTTCCATGCGCTGAAGGTGCAGAACCTGCCCGACATGGATCTGCCCACTGTCACCGTCTCGGCATCCTTGCCCGGCGCGGCCCCGGCCCAGCTCGAATCCGAGGTGGCGCGCAAGCTGGAAAACGCCATCGCGCCGGTTCAGGGGCTCAAGAATCTCTACACCAGGGTGCAGGACGGCGTGGTCAGCGTCACCGCCGAGTTCCGGCTCGAAAAACCGGTGCAGGAAGCCGTGGACGATGTGCGCTCGGCCGTACAGGGCGTGCGCTCCGACCTGCCGGCTGACCTGCGTGATCCGATCATCAGCAAGCTGAACATCACCGGCGGCCCGGTGCTGGCCTACACGCTGCATTCCAATCGCATGGATGACGGCGAACTCTCCTGGTATGTCGACAACACGCTCTCGCGCCGCCTGATGGGGGTGAAGGGCGTGGGCGCAGTCAATCGGGTGGGCGGGCTCAGCCGCGAAGTGAAGGTCGAACTCGATCCGGTGAAGCTCGAAGCCATCGGCGCCAGTGCGGCCGAGGTATCGCGCCAGCTGCGCGAGGTACAGACCGAGGCCACCGGCGGCTCGACCGAACTGGGCGACAACAAGCAGCCGATCCGCCTGACCGCACGCGTGCCGGACGTGGGCCGGCTGGCACGGCTGGAGCTCTCGCTGCCCGGCGGCCAGCGCTTCCGGCTCGACGAAGTCGCCACCCTGCAGGACAGCTTTGCCGAACCCGCCTCGCAGGCACTGCTCAACGGCAAGCCGGTGATCGGCTTCGAGATCTCGCGCAGCCGCGGCGCCGGCGAAGTGGAAGTGGGCCGCAATGTGAAAGCCGCGCTCGACCAGCTGCGCGCCGAGCGCCCCGACCTGGAAATCACCGAGGCCTTCAACTTCGTCGACACCGCCGAGGAAGAGTTCGAAGCCTCCATGCATCTGCTCTACGAGGGCGCCCTGCTCGCAGTGCTGGTGGTCTGGCTCTTCCTGCGCAACCTGCGAGCGACGCTGATTTCGGCGGTGGCCCTGCCGCTCTCCATCCTGCCGGCTTTTCTCGGCATGCACCTGATGGACTTTTCCCTCAACGGCATCACGCTGCTGGCGCTCTCGCTGGTGATCGGCGTGCTGGTCGATGACGCCATCGTGGAGGTGGAGAACATCGAGCGCCACCTGGCCATGGGCAAGACGCCACTGCAGGCGGCCATCGAAGCGGCCTCGGAAATCGGCCTAGCCGTGGTGGCCACCACCTTCACGCTGATCGCCGTCTTCCTGCCCACCGCCTTCATGGATGGCATCGCCGGCAAGTTCTTCAAGCAGTTCGGCTGGACCGCCTCGATCGCCGTCTTCACCTCGCTGATGGTGGCACGCCTGCTGACCCCGATGATGGCGGCATACATGATGAAGCCGCATGCGAAGCCGGCGGCCGAGCCTTTCTGGATGCGCGCCTATCTGCGCCTGAGCCACCTCACCCTGCACCACCGCTGGCTCACCCTGATCGCGGCAGGCGGTTTCTTCATCGGTTCGCTGATGCTGATCCCGCTGCTGCCGCAGGGCTTCGTGCCGCCGGACGACAACTCGCAGACCCAGGTGATGCTCGAGCTGCCGCCCGGCAGCACGCTGCCGCAAACGCGCGCGGCGGCCGAGGACGCCCGCCAGCGCCTGAGCCGCGTGCGCCACGTGCGCAGCGTCTACACCACCATCGGCGGCGGCTCGGTGGGCGGAGACATCATGGCGGCCGCCAACTCGCAGAACGTGCACACCGCAACCCTCACCGTGCTGCTCGATCCGCGCGCCGAGCGCCCGGTGAAGCAGACCGTCGAGGCCGACATCCGCCAGGCCATGAGCGGGCTCGCCGGCGTGCGCAGCAAGGTAGGCCTTGGCGGCTCGGGCGAGAAGTACCAGCTGGTGCTCACCGGAGACAATCCGCAGGCGCTGGCCGAAGCTGCAGACGCCGTACAGAAGGATCTGCGCACGATTCCCGGCCTGGGCAACATCGCATCCACCGCCAGCCTGGTCCGCAATGAAGTCATCCTTCGGCCGGACTTCGCACGTGCCGCCGAACTGGGCGTGACCGCCGCCGCGATCGCCGAGACCCTGCGCGTGACGACCGTGGGCGACTACGACCAGCTGCTCTCCAAACTGGATCTGGAGCAGCGCCAGATCCCGATCGTGGTCACGCTGAAGGAATCGGTGCGCAAGGATCTCGAACAGCTCGGCCGCCTGATGGTGCCGGGCAGCCGCGGCCCGGTGATGCTGAGCCAGGTGGTATCCATCGATCAGGGCGGCGGGCCGGCTCGCATCGACCGCGTCAACCGCGCCCGCAGCGTGACCATCGAAGTGGAGCTCTCCGGCATTCCGCTGGGCAAGGTCACCGAGGCGGTGGCGCAGCTGCCTTCGATCAAGGCCCTGCCGCCCGGCGTGCGCCAGCTCACTCAGGGCGATGAAGAGATGATGGAAGAGCTCTTCTCCGGCTTCGGTCTGGCCATGCTCACCGGCATCCTCGCGATCTACATCGTGCTGGTGCTGCTGTTCAAGGATTTCCTGCAGCCGGTCACCATCCTCGCCGCCCTGCCGCTCTCGCTCGGCGGCGCCTTCGTTGCCCTGCTGCTCGCCGGCAAGAGCTTCTCGCTCTCGTCCCTGATCGGCCTGATCATGCTGATGGGCATCGCCACCAAGAATTCCATCCTGCTGGTGGAATACGCAATCGAGGCGCGCCGCGGCCATCCCGGCCCGGACGGCGTGCCGACCACCGCGCCGCTGAACCGCTTCGACGCGCTCATCGATGCCGGCCACAAGCGCGCCCGCCCGGTCATCATGACCACCCTCGCGATGGGCGCGGGCATGCTGCCGATCGCGCTCGGCATGGGCAACGCCGACCCGAGCTTCCGCAGCCCGATGGCGGTGACCGTGATCGGCGGCCTGATCACCTCCACCCTGCTGAGCCTGCTGGTAATCCCGGCGGTCTTCACCATGGTGGACGACCTGGCCGCCCTCGGCCGGCGGATGCTTTCACGCCCCGCGAAGCACTGAGGCCGGGCGAACCGGATGCCGGCAGGGCTGATATCCTGCCGGCATTCCCGCCCCACTCACAGGAGCCCCGCATGCTGATCGTCCATCACCTCGAAAAATCCCGTTCCCACCGCATCCTCTGGCTGCTCGAAGAGCTGGGCCTGCCTTACGAAATGGTCGAGCACAAGCGCGATCCGGCCACCCGGCTCGCGCCCGCTTCGCTGAAAAAGATCCATCCGCTGGGCAAGGCGCCGGTCGTGGATGACGGCGGCCTGGTACTGGCCGAATCCGCCGCGATCCTGGAATACATCGCCGAAATCTACGGCGCACAGGCACCTGCCGAACTCGCCGGGCTCGAACCCGCGCGCGGCACCGAAGCCCACCGCCTGTGCCGCTTCTGGCTGCATTACGCCGAAGGTTCGCTGATGAACTGGCTGGTCATGAAGCTGGTGTTCAGCACCATCCCGCGTCAGCCCATGCCCTTCTTCGTGAAGCCGATTGCGCGCGGTCTGTGCGACAAGGTCATCACGAAACTGATCGCACCCAACCTCGAAACGGCCACGAAGTTCATCGACGCCCACCTCGCCACGCACACCTGGTTTGCGGGGGACGCGATCAGCCTCGCCGACTTCCAGATGAGCTTCGCGCTCGAAGCCCTCTTCTCGCGCAGCGCGGCCGCCAGCCAGGCTCCGCACATCACCGCCTGGCTCGAACGCGTGCGCGCCCGCCCGGCCTGGCAGCGCGCGGTGGAAAAAGGCGGCCCGGTGCTGGGCTGAAGCGCGGAAGCAGGCCGGCACAGATCGTTACAGCGCGCGGCGGGCCGACCGCGCAGACTGGGCGGATCGACATCGCTCCGCTGTGCCATGCCCTGCCAACAGAAAGTCCTCAGGCCCCACCTCCTGCATGGCCTGCTGTGCCTCGCGCTCGCAAGCCTGCCGGCACTCGCTCGGGCCGGCGACGCCGACAACATCCTCGCCTGCGCACAGGCTGCGCATGACTACGCCGGGCTGACGCTGGACCCGCATGAAGCCAGCTACCGTGGCCGCATCCTGGCTTTCAGCGAGGCGAACTGGCCGGCGCAGGAAGTGGCCTGCGAAGTGAAGCTGGGCCTGGTCTACAACCTGCGGGTGGGCGCTCACCATGCGGTGCGTGAGAGCTATGCCGGGGATGAAGCCTGGCAGCTGGCCGGGCAGCTCGACAGCGCGACCGACGAAGCCATCGGCCTGCTGCGGGCACGCATCGAACTGCTGAAGAAAGCACGGGACGACGCGCAGTCATCACTGCGCGCGCCGGGCCGCGAGCTCGGCGCCATCCAGCGCCGCTGGCAACGCGAGCGGGACCGTGCGCTGGCCGCCACTCCGGCTCCGGCCCACACGCCTGCCCGCAGCGAAATCTGAGCGATGGCACAAGCGGACGGCAGTTCAGCCACGCTCCATGAAATGCCATTCGCATTGCAGCATGATCATGAGGCAAAGCTTCGCACCGGCCATCAGCCGCCTACATCCCCGCCCATTTGCGCTCGACCGCGAACTTCACCAGCGCCGAGGGCCCTTCGAGTTCGCATTTGCGCTTGATGTTGAGCCGGTGGGTCTCGACGGTACGCACCGAGAGGCTCAGGCGGGAGGCGATTTCCTTGCTGGAGAGGCCTTCGGCGATCAGCGCCAGCACTTCCTTTTCACGCAGCGTCAGCAAGGGCGCGGGCACAGCGCCGGCGGCGAGCGCATCGGCCACGCCGGCCGAGTAGTAGCGCTTGCCAGCCATCACGGCATTGACCGCGGCAACGATTTCCTGCGCCGGGCTGTCTTTCAGCACATAGCCTCGCGCGCCCTGGCGGAAGGCTTCGATCACGTATTGCGGCTGGTCATGCATGGTCAGCATGATGACCTGCACCTGCGGATGACAATCATGAACGCGCCGCACCAGCTCGATGCCGCTGGTGCCACGCATGGCGATGTCCATCAGCACCACATCGGGCGCTGCCCGGCCCAGCAGGGCCAGCGCTTCTTCGCCCTCGCCCGCCTCGGCCACGACCTCGAAACCCGGCACGGTGGAGAGGCGGACGCGCAGCCCGTCGCGCACCAGCGGATGGTCATCAACAAGCATCAGGCGGACGGTCTGGCTCATCTCGGGAGGATCCTCAGTTCTTCAGGCTGCTCGCGGGCAGCACGATCTCGATGCGGGTGCCCGCACCCGGGCTGCTGATCAGGTTGAACATGCCGCCCAGGGTTTCGACCCGCTCGCGCATGCTGGTGAGCCCGAGGCCGCCGCGCGGCTGCAGGGCGAGCAGCTCGGGCGCGAAGCCACGGCCATTGTCGGCGATCAGGAGGCGCAACAGATGGGGCCGGTTCATCAGGCTGATCGTAACCGCAGTCGAGCCGGCATGGCGCTCGATGTTGGTCAGCGCCTCCTGCACCACGCGGAACAGGGCGGTGGCGACCGGGCCCGGCAGGTCCGGGCTGGGGTCGGCCTTGAGCTCCACCCGCTGCCCGCTGCGCTGGCCGAACTCGTTCAGCGTCTGCGCAATCGCGGCCTGCAGGCCGAGGTCATCGAGCGCGGTGGGGCGCAGATCGTGGGAGATCTTGCGCACTTCGCGCAGCACATCGTTGAGCCGCGTCACGCCCTTGCCGGTCAGCTCGGAAGCTTCGCCGGCGCCCTCGCCGACGAGGCGCGAGACGCGTTCCTGCACCGATTCGAAAATGAACTTCACCGACACCAGGAGCTGGCTCACGCCGTCGTGCAGGTCGCGCGCCACGCGAGCGCGCTCGGTTTCCTGCGAGAGCACCACCTGATGTGCGAGCGCCCGCATGCGCGCCTCGGCGCTGCGCTGGGTGGAGAGGTTCAGCGCGAAACCGCACAGCGCCACGATCAGCGTGGCCGCGCCGGCGATCACCACGATCAGGGTCATGGTGGAGGAAATCGCCCGGCTCGCGGCTTCATCAAGCCGGGTACGGGCGTCGGCGATGTCGTCGAGATAGATGCCGGTGCCGATCATCCAGCCCCACACCGGCTCGGTGGTGACATAGCCCAGCTTGCGCTCGGTACGGCCGGTGGAGGGGCGGTTCCACATGAATTCGACATAGCCGCCGCCCTGGCGCGCCTGCTCGACGAGATGCTGGATGGTGGGCGCCCCGGTGGCGTCGCGCATGTCCCAGAGGTCCTGCCCCACCAGCTGCGGCAGGCGCGGATGCATCAGGTTGCGGCCCTGCATGTCATACACGAAGAAGTAGCCGTCGTCGCCGAAATCGAGCTGCTGCAGGATGCGCAGCGCGCGGTCGCGGGCGAGTTTCTGGTCCGGCTCGTCATGCAGGTATTCGATGGCGCCAAGCGCGAGATCCACATAGTGGCGGATCTCGGCCTTGCGCGAGCCTTCGAGCACCGGCAGCACGGCTGCCGTTTCGGCGTCGGCGAGCGCACGCGCCTCGATCCGCACCACCGCCGCGATGGCGGCAATGGCGAGCAGAAGCGGCGCGACGGCGAGCAGGAGGACCTTCAAACGGAGCAGCATGCCGCCATGCTAGCGAGGGCTGCCGGCAGGAGCCATCAGGCTTTTCCGCGGCGACACCGTGCCATGCCGCACTGCCACTCATGGTTAGTCCTTATGTAATCGTACGGAGTCGCGCTGCGTAGTGACGCTGATGTGCGAGCGGGTGACGTTCTCCATACTTCGGAGCAGTCCGGCAGCGTCCGGCAAGCAAGGGCCGCGAGGCCCGTCCGAAAACCCTTTGCGATCGCCCCCGGGCGACGACAACGGAGGAGACACATGAATCGCATCCTGCCTCATCTGGGCTGGGCGGCTGTCGGCGTGCTCGGCGCCATCTGCCTCGCCTACGTGGCCCTGAGCCGCGGCGAAACCATCAACGCCCTCTGGGTGGTGACGGCCGCTGTCGGCATCTATCTCGCGGCCTACCGCTTCTACGGCCTCTATATCGCCAACACCGTGCTCGGCGTGGATCCTTCACGCATGACGCCGGCGATGCGCCACAACGACGGCCTCGACTATGTGCCGACCGACAAGAACGTGCTCTTCGGTCACCACTTCGCCGCCATCGCAGGTGCCGGCCCGCTGGTGGGCCCGGTGCTGGCCGCACAGATGGGCTACCTGCCCGGTCTGCTCTGGATCGTGGCCGGCGTGGTGCTGGCCGGCGCGGTGCAGGACTTCATGGTGCTCTTCGTCTCGACCCGCCGTGACGGCCGCTCGCTGGGCGACCTCATCAAGAGCGAGCTGGGCACCCTGCCCGGCATGATCGCGCTCTTCGGCGCCTTCCTGATCATGGTGATCATTCTCGCCGTGCTGGCGATGATCGTCGTGAAAGCGCTGGCCGAATCGCCCTGGGGCACCTTCACGGTGGCCGCCACGATTCCCATCGCGATCTTCATGGGCGTGTACATGCGCTACATCCGCCCGGGCCGCATCGGCGAGATCTCGGTGGTGGGCTTCATCCTGCTGATCGCCGCGATCCTGCTCGGCGGCCAGGTGGCAGCCGACCCGTACTGGGGCCCGGCCTTCACCTTCACCGGCACCCAGCTCACCTGGATGCTGATCGGCTACGGCTTCATCGCCGCCTCGCTGCCGGTATGGCTGCTGCTCGCCCCGCGCGACTACCTCTCCACCTTCCTCAAGATCGGCACCATCCTCGGCCTGGCCGTCGGCATCGTCGTGGTCGCCCCCACGATGCACATGCCGCACGTCACCCAGTTCGTCGACGGCAGCGGCCCGGTCTGGTCGGGCAACCTCTTCCCCTTCCTCTTCATCACGATTGCCTGCGGTGCGGTCTCCGGCTTCCATGCCCTGATCGCCTCGGGCACCACGCCCAAGCTGCTCGACAACGAGCGCCACGCCGCCTTCATCGGCTACGGCGGCATGCTGATGGAATCCTTCGTCGCGATCATGGCGCTGGTCGCCGCCTCGGTGATCGACCCGGGCGTGTATTTCGCGATGAACAGCCCGGCCGCGGTGATCGGCAAGGAAGCGGTCGAAGTCGCGGCCAAGGTCTCGCAATGGGGCTTCGTGATCACGCCTGACGTGCTGGTCCAGACCGCGAAAGACGTGGGCGAGCACACCATCATCTCGCGTGCCGGTGGCGCCCCGACGCTGGCGGTCGGCATGGCCCACATCATCTCCGGCGTGGTCGGCGGCAAGGCGATGATGGCCTTCTGGTATCACTTCGCGATCCTGTTCGAAGCGCTCTTCATCCTGACCGCGGTGGATGCGGGCACCCGTGCCGGCCGCTTCATGCTGCAGGATCTGCTCGGCGCCTTCGTGCCGGCCTTCAAGCGCACCGACCGCCTGATCCCGAACATGATCGGCACCGGCCTCTGCGTGGCCGCCTGGGGCTACATCCTGTATCAGGGCGTGGTCGACCCGCTCGGCGGCATCAACACGCTGTGGCCGCTCTTCGGCGTGGCCAACCAGATGCTGGCAGCCTGTGCGCTGATCCTCTGCACGGTGGTGCTGTTCAAGATGAAGCGCGAGCGCCATGTCTGGGTCACCATCGTGCCCACGGTATGGCTGCTGGCCTGCACGCTGACCGCCGGCTGGCAGAAGATCTTCGACGCCAGCCCGAAGATCGGTTTCCTGGCCAACGCGGCCCGCTTCAGCGCAGCGGCTGACCGCGGCGAGATCCTCGCCCCGGCCAAGAGCGTGGCGCAGATGCAGCAGGTGATCTTCAACCAGTATCTGGACGCCACTCTGTGCGGTCTCTTCATGCTGGTCGTCATCTCGATCGCCGTGTTCGGCATCCGCGCCTGCTTCAAGGCCTATGCCACCAATCACCCGACCGCCAACGAAACGCCTTACGAGGCGCACGGCGGCAAGGTCACCGTCTGAGTTGTCTCCCATTGCCGCCGGAGGTGCCCCCGCGCCTCCGGCCGGCTTTTTCCGCCCTGCCCCTGCCTTTCGCGGAGGCAGACCGGAACAAGCCCCTGAAAGGACCGCACCGTGTTCAACGATCTGGCCCGACTCGGCAAATATCTCGGCGACACCGCCCGCCTGATGGTGGGCCTGCCCGACTATGACGCCTACGTGCAGCACACCCGCCTCAAGCATCCGGACAAGACCCCGATGAGCTACGAGGAGTTCTTCCGCGAACGCCAGGAAGCCCGCTTCGGCGGCGCCCAGGGCAAATGCTGCTGAACACGGAACGGGGCACGGAAGACCAAGGTCGGAGTCAAACCGAGCCCCACCTCAGCACTCAGCACTAAGCACCCAGCACCCAAACATGATGATCCCCGTCACCCTGCTCACCGGATTCCTCGGCGCTGGCAAGACCACCCTGCTGAATCGCCTGATGGCGGCTCACCCCGATCAGCGCTTTGCCATCATCGAAAACGAGTTCGGCGCGGCCGGCATCGACGGCAGCCTGATCTCACCCGGCGCCACGCAGATCATCGAGCTATCGAACGGCTGCATCTGCTGCAGCGTGCGTGGCGAACTGGCCACGGCCCTCACCGACCTGCTCGCACAGCGTGAAGCCGGCAGCCTCGCGTTCGACCGCTTGGTCATCGAGACCACCGGCCTCGCCGACCCCGGCCCGGTCATCCAGACCTTCTTCTGGGAAGAGCGCCTGCGCGAGGCCTTCCAGCTTGACGCGGTCATCACCTTGGTCGACGTCTGCCACATCACCGGCCAGCTCGACCGCGAAGCCGTGGCCGGCGCACAGGTCGCCTATGCCGACTGGATCATCATCACCAAGACCGATCTCGCCGGACTGCACTCGGTGCCCGAGCGCCTAGCCACCATCAACGCGCGCGCACCGCTGATCGACGTGCGCGAGCTGGACGCACACTGGCCCGCGCTGCTCGCCACCGGCGGCTTCTCGCTCGGCGAAAAGGGCCTGCTGCCGGAACAGGGGCTGCGCGTGGCGCGCGCGGCAAACGAACGCCGCAACGCCTTCGGCCAGAAGATGCCGCGACGGTCCTGGGACGACGCCATCGGCAGCCTGCTGCTCGAAGCCGACGCAGCGCTCGACCTCGACGCCGTCTCCGCCTTCGTAGACCGGCTCATCGCCGAACACGCCAACGATCTGTTGCGCTACAAGGGCATCCTCGCGATCGCCGGCGAACCGCGCCGCCTGGTCTTCCAGGGCGTACACCGCCTGGCCGGCTTCGACTACGGCCGTCCCTGGGGCGAGCATGAATCGCAGCGCAGCCGCATCGTGCTGATCGGTCGCGACCTGCCGGAAGATGCCCTGCGCGCGAGCTTCGCCGCCTGCTGCGAAGGCATGAGCCTCGCGAGCGGCCACTGAGCGCTGCGCCGCCTGCGGGCATCTGACCACACGGTCCACTTTCCGTTTGTGCCGGCCGCCCTGCCTGTCGTCGCGGCATCCGCACGCCGGGCGGGAATCCATCGCCGAATGGGCAATCCTTGATCCATGATCAGGCGGCTGTCACACAACAGGACGATCATGACAGCCAGCAGCCCATGAAGTGGCTGCAAGCTGGAGCCCCGCATGGCAAAGAAATTCCCCACACATCCGAAGCACCCCGAACGCATCTGCTGGGGTTGCGACAAATACTGCGCCGCCAACGACATGGCCTGCGGCAACGGTTCCGAACGCACGGCTCACCCGGTCGAATGGTTCGGCGACGACTGGATCGAATGGTCACGCGGCGAACAGGAATGAGCGCCCGCACAGCCTGAACTTCGCCGCGCACCGGGTGCCCACTGAAACAGCAAGGCCCGTTCCGGATCTGGCTTCACGCCAGCCGGAACGGGCCTTTTTCGTTTGTGCTGCGCGTCAGGCGTCTTGCCTGCCGGCAGACCCAGCCTCCCTGCGCGCACCACCGCCCAGCACCTTGTAGAGCGTGATGCGGTTGGTCTGCTCGGCGAGCCGCAGCGTGGTGAGCGTCTGCTGGGCGGTGAAGAGCGTGCGTTGCGCATCGAGCACATCCAGCGCGCTGCCGCTGCCCTGGGCCTGCAGGGCCTGGGCGTAGCCGAGGCTCTTTTCGAGTGCGGCCACCTGGGCGCGTTGCGCCTCGATCTGCTGGGTGATGTGACGGCGCACGGCCAGCGCATTGGCAACTTCGGAGAAGGCGGTCTGGATCGTTTTCTCGTAGGTCGCGATGTCGGCGGTCTGTTGCGCCTTCTTCGCGTCCAGGGTGGCGCGGTTGCTGCCGCCGTCGAAGATCGGCAGGCTGATCGAGGGCGCGAAGCTCCAGGCGCCGCTGCCGCTGGCAAAGAGATCGCCCAGGCTGCGGCTGGTGCTGCCGCCCGCGGCGGTGAGCGTGATGGTGGGGAAGAAAGCGGCCCGCGCGGCGCCGATGTTGGCGTTATCCGCCCGCAGCGTGTGCTCGGCCACCAGCACATCGGGGCGCTGCAGCAGAAGTTCGGACGACAGCCCCTCGGGCACGTCGAGCAGCTGGGCGGCGCGGGTCTCGTCGCCGATCAGCCCTTGCGGCGGCAGGAGGCGCTCGGGCAAGGGCGCGCCGAGCAGCAGCTCGAGCGCATTGCGATCCTGCTCTACGGTGCTGCTGTAGCTTGCGACGCTGGCGCGTGCGGCTTCGCGACTGGCCTGGGCGGCCGCCAGCGTGGGGCCGGACGAGCCGCCGAGCGCATGCGCACGCTGCACGGTGTCGAGCGTGCGCTCGCGGCTGGCGAGAGTGTCCTGCGCGAGCTTGAGCTGCTGCTGGTCCGCGGCCAGGGTGAGCCAGGAGGATGCGACGCTGGAGATCAGCGTGAGCTGCACGCTGCGCTGCGTGGCCTCGGTGCCGAGGTAGCTCTGCAGCGCGGCCTCGCTGAGGTTGGCCACGCGACCGAAGAAGTCGAGCTCATAGGCGCTGACACCCAGTTGCGCCTTCCAGCTGCTGCTGGTGCTGGCCACCCCGCTGCTGCTGGCTGTGCGCGAGGTGTGTTCGCGGGTTTCGCTGCCGGTGGCCTTGAGCGCGGGCAGTTCGTCGGCACGCTCCACGCGCCAGGTGGCGCGGGCCTTGTCCACATTGGCGACCGCCACCCGCAGATCACGGTTGTTGTCGAGCGCAAGCCGGATCACCGCCTTGAGGCGCTCATCGGCGATCAGGGCTTCCCAGCCGGTATCGGCCACCGGACCGGCGCCCAGCCCCGCACTGCCCTGCACCGGAGACGCAGCCAGCGTGGCCGGCACCGGCAGGGCCGGACGCTCGTAGCGCGGCGCGAGGTTCATGCATGCGCCCAGCATCAGGCAGCTGGCGAGCGCGAGGGGGCGAAGGGTGAATTTGAATGACTTCATCATGCTTGCTCCACGGCGGCAGTGGCCGCCTTGCGCTTGGCCGAGAGGCTGCGCACGATCACATAGAAGAGGGGAACGAAGAACACGCCGAGCAGCGTTGCGGAGATCATGCCGCCCAGCACGCCGACGCCGATTGCGCGGCGGCTCATCGAGCCGGCGCCCGTGGACAATGCCAGCGGCAGCACACCGAACATGAAGGCGAGCGAGGTCATGATGATCGGCCGCAGGCGCAGGCGCACCGCCTCCAGCGTGGCTTCGATCAGCGCCTTGCCCTGTTCCTCCAGCGTCTTGGCGAACTCGACGATCAGGATCGCGTTCTTCGCCGAAAGGCCGACGGTGGTGAGCAGCCCGACCTGGAAGTAGACGTCGTTGTTCTGCCCCGCCATCCAGGTGCCGAGCACTGCGCCCAGCACGCCCAGCGGCACGACCAGCACGACCGAGAAGGGCACCGACCAGCTTTCATAGAGCGCCGCCAGACACAGGAACACGAAGAGCACCGACACCGCATACAGCATCGGCGCCTGCTGGCCGGAGAGCCGCTCCTGGTAGGAAGAGCCCGTCCATTCATAGCTGATGCCGGTCGGCAGCTGGCTGATGATGCGCTCGACTTCGGCCATCGCCGTACCCGAGCTCACGCCGCGGGCGGGCTCGCCCACCAGCTCGTAGGCCGAGAGACCGTTGTAGCGCACAAGCTGCGGCGAGCCGTATTTCCACCTGGCGCTGGCGAAGGCAGAGAAAGGCACCATGTCACTGTTGGCGTTGCGCACATACCAGTTCTTGAAGCTTTCGGGCGACATGCGGAACTGCGCGTCCCCCTGGATGTAGACCTTCTTCACCCGGCCGCCGTAGATGAAATCGTTCACATACTTGCCGCCCATCGCGTATGACATCGTGCTGTTGATGTCGCTCGCCGATACCCTCAGCGCAGCCGCCTTGGCGTCATCAATCGTGATCTCCAGCTGAGGCGTGTCATCCAGGTTGTTGGTGCGCACCTGGGAGAGCAGCGGGCTCTGGCGGGCCAAACGCAGGAACTGGTCGCGCGCCGCCGTCAGCGCGTCATGGCCGACGCCGCCGAGATCCTGCAGCTGCACGTCGAAGCCGGAGTTGGAGCCCAGGCCGCGCACGGCCGGCGGCTGCATCACGAAAACCGTAGCGTCCCGCAGCTGTGCGGAGAGCTCCTTCGAGAAGCGATGCACCAGACTGGTCGCATCCTGTCCCTCGCCCTTGCGCTCGCTCCAGTCCTTGAGCGTGATGAAGGCGCGCGCCGAGGCCTGGTCGCCATCGGTGCCCGACACCGTCATCACCGCCAGCACATCCTGCTGTTTCGCGAGATAGGTCTCGAAGGTCTTCATCGACTTGAGCAGGCGCTCATTGGTGGAGCCGGCGGGCAGCTTGATCTGCGCCATCAGTGCGCCCTGGTCTTCCGTGGGCAGGAAGGAGGTGGGCAGATGCGCGAAGATCAGCGCCGCCGCGACGAACAGGGCGGCATACACGCCCATGCCCGCTGCACGCCGGCCGAGCAGGCCCCGCACTCCGTCACGCGTGCCTTCGGTGCCGCGCTGGAAGAGGCTGTTGAAACGGCGGAAGAAACGCCCCAGCGGTCCGCGCGGGCTCACATGCCCGCCCTGGGCGATCGGTGCGAGCAGGCTGGCGCAGAGCGCAGGAGTGAGCGTGAGGGCCACCAGCACCGAGAGCGCCATGGCCGACACGATGGTGATCGTGAATTGGCGGTAGATGATGCCGGTGGCTCCGCCAAAGAATGCCATCGGGATGAACACGGCAGACAGCACCAGGGCGATGCCGATCAGTGCGCCGGTGATCTGGCCCATCGACTTGCGCGTGGCTTCGCGTGGCGACAGGCCTTCGTCGCTCATGATGCGCTCCACGTTCTCGACCACCACGATCGCGTCATCCACCAGAAGGCCGATGGCCAGCACCAGACCGAACATGGTCAGCGTGTTGATGGAGTAGCCGAACACCGCGAGGATGCCGAAAGTCCCCAGCAGCACCACCGGCACGGCAACCGCCGGAATCAGCGTGGCGCGCAGGTTCTGCATGAAGAGATACATCACCAGCACCACCAGGATCAGCGCCTCGATCAGGGTGTAGACCACTTCCTCGATCGAGACCTGCACGAAGGGCGTGGTGTCATAGGCCACCACGGCCTTCATGTGGTTCGGGAAGTAGGGCTCCAACTCCTTGAGCTTGGCGCGGACAGCCTCGGCCACTTTCAGCGCATTCGCGCCGGAAGCCAGCGAGATGCCCAGACCGGCTGAGGACGCACCGTTGTAGCGGGTGCTGATGGTGTAGCTCTCGCGGCCGATTTCCAGACGCGCCACATCGGAAAGATGCACGGCCGAGCCATCGGCCGCGGACTTGATGATCACCTTCTCGAACTGGTCGATGGATTTCAGCTTGCTGCGCGCGGTGATCGTGGCGTTCAGGCTCTGGCCCGCGGCCGCCGGCAAGGCGCCGACCTGACCGGCCGACACCTCGGTGTTCTGCGCGGTGAGTGCGCTGGAGATGTCGGAAGGCATCAGCGCGTACTTCTGCATCTTCGCCGGATCCAGCCAGATGCGCATGGCATAGCCGGAGCCATAGGCCTGCGCATCGCCCACGCCATCGATGCGGCTGATGGTGTCCTTGAGGCTGTTGGCGATGTAGTTGGCGATGTCGGTGGCGGTCACCGCCTCGTCGTCCGAGATCAGATTCACCACCATCATCGTATCGGTACTGGCCTTGGCCACCGTCACGCCCTGATCCTGCACCGACTCCGGCAGCTGGCTCAGCACCTGCTGCAGCTTGTTCTGCACCTGCATCTGAGCCACGTCGGGGTTGGTGCCGGCGTCGAAGGTGAGCTCGACGCGGGCCGAGCCGTCGGACTGGCTCTTCGAAGTCATCCAGGTCAGGTGATCCAGCCCGGTCATCTGCTGCTCGATGACCTGGATCACCGAGTTCTCGATGGTGTCGGCCGAGGCACCGCTGTAGGTGGCGCGGATGGTGACCTTGGTCGGCGCAATGTCGGGATACTGCTCGAGCGACAGGTCGCGGATCGCGGCCGCACCGGCGAGCATGATGACGATGGCGATGACCCAGGCAAAAATGGGGCGGTCAATGAAGAAACGTGCCATGGCTGCGTGCTCCTCAGAGGCCGGCGCTGGCGGCCGCGGAGGGGGCGGCGGCCGATGACGCGGCACTGGCATGTGCCGGTACCGGCGTAACCACATCGCCCAGCGTGGCCTTCTTCAGGCCTTCGACGACGACCCTGTCTCCCGCCTTGAGCCCGGCGGTGACCAGCCACTGGTTGCCGATCGCACGGCCCAGCACCAGCTTGCGCTCGGCAAGCCGGCCATCCTCGCCGACCACAGTGGTGATCGCGTCCCCCGAGGGGCGGCGCGTCACGCTTTCCTGCGGCACCAGGATCGCGTCCTGCAGCGTGCCTTCCTGGATGCGCGCACGCACATACATGCCGGGCAGCAGCACGCCGTCCGGGTTCGGCACTTCCGCACGCAGCGTGACCATGCCGGAGCTCTCGTCCACTGCCACACCGTCGAACTGCAGATGCCCCTGGCGAGCGTAGACGCTGTCATCTTCCAGCACCAGCTGCACCGGCACCGCCTCGCCCCGCTTGCGCTGGCTGGCGGCCTTGAGTTCCTGGCGCAGACGCAGCAGCTCGGTGCTGGACTGCTTCACGTCCACGATCAGCGGATCGAGCTGGCGCACGGTGGTCAGCGCGGTGGTCTGGCTCGCGGTAAGCAATGCCCCCGGCATAACGGCGGACACATCGACGCGGCCGGCAATCGGCGAGGTGATACGGGTGTGCTCCAGATTGATGCGGGCGGTTTCGAGCTCGGCCTTCGCCACTTCAAGTGCGGCGAGGTCCTGGTCCGCGGTGGCACGGCTGTCGTCCGCCGTCTGCTGGCTCACCGCGTCGATCCTGGCGAGGTTCCCGTTCCGTTTGGCGGTGATCTCGGCGGCCTTCCAGGTCGCTTCAGCCTTCTCGACCGAGGCTTTGGCGCTGCGGAAGGCGGCCTCATAGGTCGAGGGGTCGATCTGGTAGAGCACCTGTCCGGCCTTCACCAGGCTGCCCTCGGCAAAGAGCTGCTTCTGCAGGATACCGCCGACCTGCGGACGGATTTCCGCCACGCCGCGGGTCGCTACGCGGCCGGCCAGCTCGACGGTCAGCGGCACGGCGGCAGGTGCCACCACCAGCACGCCGACCTGGGGCTTGTCGCCCTCCTGGCGGCCGGCGGGCTTGTCGGCACCGCAGGCGGCCAGCACACAGCAGGCCAGCAGGCCGGGAAGGAAACGGGGGAGGGAGAGACCTGTCATGTTCATGTCCGTGCAATCCTGGGATCAGGGGATGAGCGCAGGTTGCGGCACGAATGTGGAGGAAAATTGAAGTTTCATGCCGCAGGGGCGCAACGGCTTGCCATCACGGGGACCTGCGTATTCAATGCCGGCATGAAAAGATTTTTCCGCCTCTCGCTCTCGACCCGCCTCTTCCTGGCCGTGCTCGCCGTGGCCGCGGCAGCGGTGATCGCAGCGGGTATCGCCTCGCATCGCAGCTTTCAGCACGGCTTTCTCGGCTACCTCAACCAGCTGGCCATCGATCGCATGGAGTCCGCCATGCCCCGCCTCACCGCGGCTTACGCCCGGCACGGCAGCTGGGACTTCCTGCGCGAGGAGCCGCGGCAATGGATCGACATCATGGTGCGCGGCGACGAAGACCGGCAGCGCGGCAGGCCGCCGGTCTCCGATCTCACCGGCGCCTTTCTGCGCGTGACCCTGCTCGACACCAATCACGCATTTGTCATGGGCTATCACGGCGATTCCGAATCGCGCATCGAACGCGCGGTGCGGGTGAACGACCGTGTGGTGGGCTGGCTCTCGCTGACCCCCTTCCAGACCGTGAGCGAAGCGGGCGCCGTGCGCTTCGAGCAGGCCCAGCTGCGCGCGCGCTGGACGATCTTTTCCGCCGCCATCGTGCTGGCGGCCGCGATTGCCTGGTGGGTTTCGCTCGCGGTGCTGGGCCCGGTCCGCTCGGTGGCGCGCGCGACCCATGAGCTGGCCGGCGGCGACTACACCCGGCGTGTACCCGAGCTCGGCGACGACGAAGTCGGCCGCCTCTCGCGCGACTTCAATCACCTTGCGGCCACGCTGGAGCGCAATGAGGCCATGCGGCGCGGCTTCATGGCCGATGTGGCGCATGAGCTGCGCACGCCGCTGGGCGTGCTGCATGGCGAACTCGAGGCGGTGGAAGACGGCATCCGGCCGCTGGACCTGAACACCGTAAAGACCCTGCAGGGCGAGGTACGACAGCTCAACAAGCTCGTCAGCGACCTCTATGACCTCGCGCTCACCGATGTGGGCGCCCTCGCCTACCGCAAGGAAAACATCGACCTCACAGGCCTGGTGGCAGAGGCCTGCGCGGGATTTTCGCCGCGCCTCGCGGCCCAGGGACTGACGCTGGAAACAGCGCTGCCCGACGCTCCGCTGCAGGCTTTCGCCGACCCCTCACGCATCCGCCAGCTGCTGGCCAACCTGCTCGAGAACGCCTGCCGCTACACCGACGCCGGCGGGCAGGTCCGGGTGAGCCTCGCGGCGGTGACCGACTCGACGCGGCGCAGCGCACTGCAGCTGTGCTGCGAAGACTCTGCCCCCGGTGTGCCGCCCGATCATCTGACGCGCCTCTTCGATCGCTTCCACCGGGTGGAGGCCTCACGCAACCGCGCTTCGGGCGGCGCCGGGCTGGGCCTCTCGATCTGCCGCAACATCGTCCAGGCACATGACGGCAGCATTGAAGCCGCAGCTTCACCACTGGGCGGGCTCGCCATCACGATCCGCCTGCCGGCCGAGGGCAAGCGCGCATGAACGACATCCAGCCGGCAGACGTGCTGATCGTCGAGGACGAACCCCGCATGGCCGCGCTGCTGGTCGACTACCTGCGCGCCGAAGGTCATCGCCCGCGTCATGTCGCCGACGGCGCCCTTGCACTCGAGGCCGTGCGCGAAGCCGAGCCCGACCTGATCCTGCTCGACATCATGCTGCCGGGGCTTGACGGCCTCTCGGTCTGCCGCGAGCTGCGCCGCTTTTCCGCCGTGCCGGTGATCATGCTGACGGCGCTGGCCGAGGAGGCCGACCGTCTCGCCGGGCTCGACGGCGGTGCGGACGACTACATCGCCAAAGCCCCCTTCAGCCCGCGCGAAATCATGGCCCGCGTGCGCGCCCGCCTGCGCCGCGTGCAGGGTCTGTATGACACGCGCAAACCCGCCGGTCTGCAGATCGACGACACGGCCTGGCGTGCCACCTGGAACGGCCAGGCACTGGATCTCACCCCGGTCGAATTCCGCCTGCTGCGCACCTTCGCCGCAGCGCCGGGACGCGTGTTCTCGCGCGAGCAACTGCTCGACCAGCTGCATGACGACCATCGCATCGTGACCGACCGCGCGGTCGACACGCATGTGAAGAACCTGCGCCGCAAACTAGCGCTGACGGCGGGTGCCGATCCGATCCACTCTGTCTACGGCGTGGGCTACCGCTTCGAGTGGCCGGACGAATCCGGCGCCTGATGCTCAGCGGACCGGCTTGCCTTCCTGCAGCGCCAGCCAGCCCTTGACGATGCGATACACCGCCCAGAGACCGGTCAGGCCGAAAACCAGCCAGTTGATCAGGAAGCCTACCAGCAGCAGGTAGAGCACGAGGCCGATCAGCATCACCACCACGCAGCGCCAGAAGGTATCGGCCTGCCAGGCCAGATGGCTCTCGAGGATCGTGCCCTTGAGCTCGTCACGCTTCACATAGTTGATGATGATCGCAATAATCGAAGTCCAGCCGAAGGCAAAGGCGCCGATCATCGTGACCGCCTGCGACCAGGCCCCGATCACCAGCCCGATTGCGTGCAGCAGATAGAGCAGATGCAGCAAGCGCGTCTGCGAGGGCGAAGCCATGACGTAGGCATTCTCGCCGATCATGTCGAGCGTATTCCTGTCGTTCATTTTCGTCCTCTCAGAGACCCAGGCTTTGCCACAGCCCATCCACCCGCTGCTTCACCGCCTCGTCCATCACGATCGGCCGGCCCCATTCGCGCTGCGTTTCGCCCGGCCACTTGTTGGTCGCGTCCAGCCCCATCTTGCTGCCGAGGCCTGCCACCGGCGAGGCGAAGTCGAGATAATCGATCGGGGTGTTGTCGACCAGGGTCGTGTCGCGCGTGGCGTCCATGCGCGTGGTGATCGCCCAGATCACTTCCTGCCAGGAGCGCACGTCCACATCCTCATCCACCACGATGATGAACTTGGTGTACATGAACTGCCGCAGGAAGCTCCAGATGCCGAACATTACGCGCTTGGCATGCCCCGGATAGGCCTTCCTGATGCTCACCACCGCCATGCGGTAGGAGCAGCCCTCGGGCGGCAGGTAGAAGTCGGTGATCTCCGGGTATTGCTTCTGCAACAGCGGCACGAACACTTCGTTCAGCGCCACGCCCAGCATCGCCGGCTCGTCCGGCGGCTTGCCGGTGTAGGTGCTGTGGTAGATCGGGTCGCGGCGCATCGTGATGCGCTCGATCGTGAAAACGGGAAATTCCGAGACTTCGTTGTAGTAGCCAGTGTGGTCGCCATACGGGCCTTCCGGCGCGAGATCATCCGGATGGATCACGCCTTCGAGCACGATTTCGGCATTCGCCGGCACCTGCAGATCATTGCCGACGCACTGCGCGAGCTCGGTGCGGCTGCCGCGCAGGAGGCCGGCGAACTGGTATTCGGAGAGGGAGTCCGGCACGGGCGTGACCGCGCCGAGAATGGTCGCCGGGTCACAGCCCAGCACCACGCTCACCGGGAAAGGCTTGCCCGGGTTCGCCAACTGGAAGTCGCGCAAGTCGAGTGCGCCGCCGCGATGCGCGAGCCAGCGCATGATCACGCGATTTTTGCCGATCACCTGCTGGCGGTAGATACCGAGATTCTGGCGGGATTTGTGCGGGCCCCGCGTCACCACCAGGCCCCAGGTAATCAGCGGCGCCACGTCGCCCGGCCAGCAGTGCTGGATCGGCAGCTTCGCCAGATCGACTGCGTCGCCCTCCCACACCACTTCCTGACAGGCCGGACGGCTCACGGTTTTCGGCGCCATGTTCAGCACCTGCTTCAGGACCGGCCATTTCTCCCAGGCGTCGCGCAGGCCCTTCGGCGGCTCCGGCTCCTTGAGGAAGGACAGCAGCTTGCCGACTTCGCGCAGCGGGGTCTGCCAGTCGCGCGCGGCGTCCGCTTCAATGCCCATGCCCATCGCCACCCGCGCCGGCGTGCCGAAGAGGTTGGCCAGCACCGGCATCGCTTGCGGCACGCCCTGCGTGGTCGGCTTTTCGAACAGCAGCGCCGGGCCGCCGGCGCGCAGCACGCGGTCGGCGATCTCGGTCATTTCCAGATGCGTATCCACCGGCACGCGGATGCGCTTGAGTTCGCCGATGGCTTCGAGGCGCGCGATGAAGTCGCGCAGATCCTTGTATTGCATGTCGTCGGTCCCTCGCCCGTCAGGCGGGAAAGTGTCAGGGATTGAGCAGATAATCGGCCAGCAGGCCGGCAAAGATCGCGGCGCCCAGCCAGTTGTTGTTCAGGAAGGCCTTGAAACAGGGGCCTGCCTCGCGGCGACGGATCATGAAAAGATGGCTCACCGCCATCGCGGCGGCGAGGGCAAGTCCGCAGGCATACGGCAGGCCGCGCCCGGCCTGCAGCCCCAGCCAGGCCATCATGCCGAGAAAGGCGGCGTAGCAGACCGCCACCGCCAGGATATCGAAACGGCCGAAGGTGATGGCCGAGGTGCGGATGCCGATCTTCAGGTCGTCCGGCCGGTCCACCATCGCGTATTCGGTGTCATAAGCCACCGCCCAGAACACATTGGCCAGCAGCAGCCACCAGGCCTGCGCCGGCACTTCGCCCTGCACCGCGGCAAAGCCCATCGGGATGCCGAAACCGAAAGCCACCCCCAGATAAGCCTGCGGAATCGCGAAGAAGCGTTTGAAGAAGGGATAGCTCGCAGCCACCAGCAAGGCCGGCACCGACAGCCAGATCACCAGCCGCTCGAGTGGCAGGATCAGCAGGAAGGCCAGCAGGGCGAGCCCGGCCGCCAGCCCGAGCGCCTCTTTCGGCGAAACCAGGCCGGTCACCAGCGGGCGGTTTTTCGTGCGGGCAACATGACCGTCGAAATCCCGGTCGGCCCAGTCATTGATCACGCAACCGGCCGAGCGCATCAGCACCGTACCCAGCACGAAAATCGCCACGACCCACGGATTTGGCCGGCCTTCGGCAGCCAGCCACAGCCCCCACAGCGTGGGCCACAACAGGAGCAGGATGCCGATCGGCTTGTCGAGCCGCATCAGCTTTTCCCAGGCATCCAGACGCTCGATCAGACGCATGCCGCTTCCTCATATCCAGAATCCCGCGATGATAGCCCCGGGGAAACACCTAGGGGCAGTCAAGCGTGGCAAATGCCGGCCGTGAACACCGGGACGCCCCCAACGACAACCTGAGCGGAGAATCCCCATGACCCCCATCGAGCGCCTGTTCGAACGCCTTCCCGAGCTGCCCACCATTCCGGCCATCGTGCAGGAGCTGATTGCTTCGCTGGGCCGTGACGATGTGGATCTGGCCAGCCTGATCGCCAAGGTCAGGGAAGACCAGTCGCTCTCCGCGCGCGTGCTGCGCCTGGCCAACTCGCCCTACTACGCCGGCCGCAAGTCGGTCGGCAGCATCGAGGACGCTGTTGCGATGATCGGCCTCAACGCCCTGCGCGCCATCGTGATCGCATCCGGCGTCGCCGGCGCGATCAGCAAGGTGGAAGGCATCAGCCTGCCGGACTTCTGGAAACACTCCCAGCTCACCGCCCGACTCGCCAGTTCGCTGGGGAAACTCGCCGGCCTGAACAAGGAATTCGCCTATGCAGCCGGCCTGCTCCACCGCATCGGGCAACTGCTGATCCAGATCGTGGTGCCGGAAATCGGCAACAAGGTTCTGGCCGAATGCCGCAATCTCTCGGTCGGCGAACTCGCCGCGCTGGAGCGCCTGCACCTGACTTTCGACCACAGCCAGGTCAGCGCCGAGCTCGCCCGCAAATGGTTCTTCCCGGAAGAGATCGTCGGCGCGCTGGCGTTCTACACCCGGCCCGAGCAGGAAGGCGCCACGCCCTATGCCGGCATCGTGAATCTCGCAGCCTCGATCGCCTTCGGCATCGAGAAGGGGCAACCGGACGAGGTCATCCTCTCCCACATCAACCACCGTGTGGTGACCCAGCTCGGTCTGGAAGAGGTCGACTGGCCGGAAGAACTCGCGAAGATGCGGGAAGCCGCCGGCGCGGGCGAAACGCTCTACGCCTGAAAGTGCGCCCGGAGCGCCGCGGCCACGCGCTCGAGAAGCGCTGACTTCGGCTCTCCGGTCTGCTGCCGGAAGAGGCGCAGCGACGGATACCACGGGCTGTCGTCGCGATCGAGCAGCCAGCGCCAGTCCGGCCGGGGCGGCAGCATCAGCCAGGCTGGCAGGCCCTGCCCGGCCGCCAGATGCAGCACGGCCGTATCCACACCGATCACCAGATCCAGCGAGGCAAGCAGCGCTGCCGTGTCGGCAAAGCTGCCGAGCGACTCACCGCGGAAGAAATCCGCCGGCAGGCGGGCCAGCGCACCGGCGTCATGTGGCCGCAGATCCTTCTGCAGGCACACGAAAGCCGCGCCCGGTGGCGGCGCCTGCAGCAGCGGCAGCAAGGCCTCCAGCGGCCAGGAACGGCGGGCATCGTCCTGATGCACGATGCTGCCGCTCCAGACGATGCCGACCCGCTTGGGGCCCGCGGGCAGGGTTTGCGCGAAGGCCGCCACACGGGCCGGATCAACCGGCAGGCGCATGGGCGCCGGAATCGTGTCGAGACGGGTCGCGAAGGCCCGCGGCAGACTCATCAGGGGGCACTGGAAGTCATGCGGCGGCAAGGGCTCACCGCGCGCGAACACCTGCGACACGCCCTCGACGCCGGAGAGCAGGTCCGCGAGCGTGCGCTGGCACTGCAGCAAGACCCGCGCACCTCGCGCCGCCAGCAAAGGCAGGTAGCGGGCGAACTGGAGCGTGTCGCCATAACCCTGCTCCGCCCAGGCCAGCACGGTACGGCCCGCCAGCGCCTGGCTGCCATCCCAGCACGGCGCCTCACTGCCGAAGCGCTCGCCCCGCCCGCCGCTCGCCCAGCCATGTTCATAGCCCGCCCAGCCTTCATCAAGGCGGCCCAGCTGCAGCTGCAGCAGGGCCGCGTTCCACGGCGCATCGTGATCTGCCGGATCGAGTCTGGCCGCCGTCTGCATCGAGGCCAGCGCCGCCTCGACAGCGCCAAGGTCGGCGAGCGCGTTGCCGAGGTTGTAATGCAGGGCCGCCTCCTCCGGGTGCAGCGCAAGCGCCTCGCGATAGGCGTTCACCGCGCCTGCCGCATCCCCTGCGGCGCGGCGTGCCCGCCCCAGATTGAAGAGCAGCGCGCCATCACGCGGACGGGCCGCGGTGGCTTGAGTCAGAAGGCGCGCCGCCTCGCCGGGCTCGCCCTGCTCCAGTCTGAGCAGGCCATACAGGGCCAGCGCGTCCGCCTGCCCCGGTGCAAGCTTCAGGATCGTATCGAGCAAGGGCGCGGCGGTGGCGGCATCACCTCGCTGAAAAGCCTGGAAAGCTTGCTGGAACAGAACGGGAATCATCTTGGCGACAGAAGGACGGCGACAGCCCGATATTGTGAGGGCTGCGGCCGGGGGGCGAAAGCGCCGCGCTACCGCAGCGCCGCAGGAAGCAGAACCGCAGCGTGCGATGTCTTGCACAAGACATCAGACAGCATGCGTCAGACCGGGCACTGCGATGTCAGGCCTTGAGCAGTTCGGAGCGCCCGCCGTACCAGCGCGCGATCAACGCATCCGCCGCCTCGGGGTGTTGCGACTGCAGCGTTTCAGCCGCCTGCTTCGCGAGTTCGATGAGATCCACATCGGTTTCCAGATCGGCGTAACGCAGCAGCGGCACGCCACTCTGGCGCGCGCCGACGAATTCGCCAGGGCCGCGCAGCTGCAGGTCGCGCCGCGCGATCTCGAAGCCGTCGGTCGTCTCGAAAATCGCCTTCAGGCGCTCGCGCCCGGTGGGTGACAGCGGCTGGGCATACACCAGCACGCAGGTGGAGGCCGCCGCACCGCGCCCGACACGGCCGCGCAGCTGGTGCAGCTGCGCCAGACCGAAGCGCTCGGCATGCTCGATCACCATCAGGCTGGCGTTCGGCACATCCACGCCGACCTCGATCACGGTAGTCGCCACCAGCACCTGGGTCTCGTTGCGCAGGAAAGCCTCCATCACTGCCGCTTTCTCGGCGGGCTTCAAACGCCCATGCACCAGCCCGACCTTCAGTTCGGCGAGCTCGGCAGAAAGCACCTCGAAGGTCTCGACCGCCGTCTGCAACTGCAGGGTTTCGGACTCCTCGATCAGCGGGCAGACCCAGTAGGCCTGGCGCCCTTCGCGGCAGGCGTCGCGCACCCGCTCGATCACTTCCTCGCGGCGCGAATCCGCGACGAGTTTGGTCACGATCGGCGTGCGCCCTGGCGGCAATTCGTCCAGCACGCTCACATCCAGATCGGCCATGTAGCTCATGGCCAGCGTCCGCGGGATCGGTGTGGCACTCATCATCAGCATGTGCGGCAAGCGCCCGGCGACCTTCTCGCGCAGCGCGAGGCGCTGACGCACGCCGAAGCGATGCTGCTCGTCGACCACTGCCAGGCCGAGGTTTTCCAGCCCCACCGTGTCCTCGATCAGCGCATGGGTGCCGACGGCCAGCAAGGCGGAGCCGTCCGCGATCATTGAAAGCATCGCCGCGCGCTCCTTCTTCTTCTGCGAGCCGGAGAGCCAGGCCACGCCGATGCCGAGCGGTTCGAGCCAGCCGGCCAGCTTGCGATAATGCTGCTCGGCGAGGATCTCGGTCGGCGCCATCAGGGCGGCCTGCATGCCGTTCTCGGCGGCCTGCAGCATGGCCAGCGCGGCCACGATGGTCTTGCCGCTGCCCACATCGCCCTGCAGCAGGCGCTGCATGGGATACGCCTGGCTCAGGTCGCGTGCAATCTCGTCCACCGCACGGGCCTGCGCGCCGGTCAGTGCAAAAGGGAGCGCTGCCAAGAGCTGTGCGGTGAGCCGCCCTTGCGGCGGCAGACGGGTCGCGGCATGCGCGCGGCGCTCGATCCAGGCACGACGCAGCTGGATCTGCTGGGTCAGCAACTCGTCAAACTTCACCCGCCGCCAGGCCGGGTGGCTGCGCGACTCCAGCGCGCTCTGGCTGGCCTCGGGCGGAGGCTGGTGCAGGAAGCGCAGACTGCGCTCCCAGCCCGCCAGCTTCAGGTTCTTGCGCAAGACCTCGGGCAGGAAGTCCGCAAGGCTGGCGCGCTGGAAGGCGCGCAACACCAGCTTGCGCAGCGCGGCCTGGGCCAGCCCGGCGGTGGCTGGATACACCGGGGTGAGCGATTGCGGCAGGGCTTCGCCCTCCTTCACCGCCAGCACCCGGGGGTGGATCATTTCCTCGCCCCAGAAACCGCTGCGCACTTCGCCGAAGGCGCGCACACGGCGCCCCGGCTCCAGCAGCTTCTGCATCGCCGGATAGAAATTCAGGAAGCGCAGGTAGATCACGCCACTGTCGTCGCGCAGCTTTGCCACCAGCTGCCGGCGCGGCTTGAAGGTGATCTCCGAATGCTCGACCTCGGCCTCGATCTGCGCGGGCAAGCCGGGGGCGGCTTCGCGGATGCTGACCACACGCGTCTCGTCCTCGTAGCGCATCGGCAGATGCAGCAGCATGTCGGCGTCATTGTAGATGCCGAGCTTGTGCAGTCTGTCGGTGAGGGCAGACTGCGACTTTGCGGAGGATTTCGGAGCGCCGGCCTTCAAGCGTTCAGTCGAGGAACAGGATGGCGTCGATCTCGACTTCGGCGCCTCGCGGCAGGGCAGCGACACCCAGCGTGGCGCGGGCCGGGAAGGGAGCGCGGAAATACTGCTGCATGAGCTCGTTGACCTGGCCGAACTTGCCGAGGTCGGTCAGGTAGATATTGAGTTTGACCACATTGACGAGCGAGCCACCCGAAGCTTCGGCCACTGCCTTGAGATTCTCGAAAACGCGCTTGGCCTGGGCATCGAAACCGCTCACCATCTCGCCACTGGCAGGATCGAGCCCGATCTGACCGGAGAGATAGACGGTCTTGCCGGCGCGGATGGCCTGGGAATACGGGCCGATGGCGGCGGGTGCGGAAGCGGTGCTGATCACTTTTGCGGTCATGAGAGAACTCCGGCGGTCGTTGGGAAGGGGCGGCGCAGAGTCTAGCGCGCGCACGCCAGCCGGGCTATCCCGCCGGGCACTGCGCCTTCGGGTAAGTCGGCCGCCGGGCGCTTCAGTGAGCAATCGCCTGATTGAGATCGACCCAGCCCGCCCAGACCATCTCGATGCCGATGCAGAGCAGGATGAAAGCCGACAGGCGGGCCACCACCATCACGCCGATGTCGCCGAGCTTCTTCTGCAGGCGGACGGCATAGCGGTAGCAGAGGAAGACGATCGCGGCAGTGAGGGCGGCACCGATCGCGGCCACGATGACCCCCATGACATAGTGCGAAGGCGAATGCGGAAAGCGGGTCCCCAGCGCGATGGAGGTGGCAATCGAACCGGGGCCGGAGGTGAGCGGAAAGCTCATCGGGAAGAAGGCGCGTTTGGCGATCTCCTGCGCCGAGAGTTCCGAGGTGTCGCTCTCCACCGCGGAGCGGATCTCGTCTTCGCCGGTACTGTGGAGCATGCGCCAGCCCGTCGCCGCGACCAGCAGACCGCCGCCAACGCGCACGATGGGCAGCGAAATGCCGAAGAGATCCAGCACATAGCTGCCGATCAGCATCGCCGTCATCAGGATGAACCAGACATTGATGGCAACCTGCCGCGCCATCGGGGCGGCCAGCCGCTCGCTGCCGCCGGTCATGCTGGCAAAAAGGGCTGCGCCACCGAGCGGATTGATGATGGGCAGGAGGGCAAGCGGCACGACCAGCGTGGCCTGAAGGAATTCGATGAGTGAGTTCATGGTGTGCGTTGGAATGTCCGGACGCGATGGGGTTCCCGGCGCCGGGCCGGAGAAGCATGCCACGGAAGTCGGCCAGCGGGCAGCCTGCCGCCCCGTGGTCGCGGGCCGGATGGTCGCAAGGTCACGCCAGCAAGCCCCTGCTTTCGTCCCGGGTTAAAATGCCTTTTTGCCCTCTCTCCGCCTTCACCATGCAAATCGGCACCCCGCTCTCCCCTTCCTCCACCCGCGTCATGCTGCTGGGCTCGGGAGAGCTCGGCAAGGAAGTGATCATCGCCCTGCAACGTTTCGGCTGCGAAGTGATCGCCGTCGACCGTTACCCGCACGCCCCCGGCCACCAGGTGGCCCACCGCTGGCATGCAATCGACATGACGGACGCCCGGGCGCTGCGCAGCCTGGTCGAGCAGGAGCGGCCGCATTTCATCGTGCCGGAGATCGAGGCGATCGCCACCGATGAACTGGCCCGCATCGAGGCGGACGGTCTCGCCGTCGTCGTGCCCACCGCGCGCGCCACCCAGCTCACGATGAATCGTGAGGGCATCCGCCGCCTGGCCGCCGAGGAACTCGGGCTCGCCACCTCGCCCTATGCCTTTGCCGACTCGCTCGACGAACTGGTCGCGGCCATCGCCGCCGTGGGCTATCCCTGCGTGATCAAGCCGGTCATGTCCTCCTCAGGCAAGGGGCAGTCGGTCATTCGCAGCGAGGCCGACATCGCCGCGGCCTGGGACTATGCCGCAACCGGTGGCCGGGTGAAGGGCGGACGGGTCATCGTCGAGGGCTTCATCGATTTCGAGTACGAGATCACGCTGCTGACCGTGCGCGCCAGCAACGCCGCCGGCGAGATCGAAACGGCGTTCTGCGCGCCGGTCGGCCACATCCAGGTGCGCGGCGACTATGTCGAGAGCTGGCAGCCGCAGGCGATGTCGGCGCTGGCCCTGTCGCGCAGCCGCGAGATTGCGGACAAGGTCACCACCGCGCTCGGCGGGCGCGGTCTCTTCGGCGTCGAGCTCTTCGTGCGCGGCGACGAGGTGTGGTTCTCCGAAGTCAGCCCCCGGCCGCATGACACCGGGCTGGTCACGCTCGCTTCGCAGCGCCTGTCGGAATTCGAGCTGCATGCGCGGGCCATTCTCGGCCTTCCGGTCGATACCAGCCTGCGCCGCCCTGCCGCCAGCGCGGTGATCTACGGCAACATGAATGCCACCGGCATCGCATTCGAGGACGTCGACCAGGCCCTGCAGGTGCCGGAATCCGACCTGCGCCTGTTCGGCAAGCCGGAAGCCTTCGAGCGGCGGCGGATGGGGGTGGCCGTGGCCAGTGCCGATGACACCGACACCGCCCGCGCCAGGGCTACGGCCTGCGCCGCGCGCGTCAAACCGGTCGCAGGGCGCTGATGCTGCAGATCGGCCCTGAGACTCCGGCTGACGAACAAGCCATCGAGGCACTGCTCAGGGCAGCCTTCGCCCACCATCCGCACAGCAACCAGACCGAGCACCTGCTGGTCGACACCCTGAGGGCGGCCGGTGCGCTGAGCCTCTCGCTGGTGGCCCGAGACGACGCCGGTCTGGCCGGCTATGCGGGATTTTCGCCGGTCACCGTGGACGGTGCTGACTGTGGCTGTCATGCGATGGCGCCACTGGCGGTGAGCCCGGATCGGCAGGGTCACGGCATCGGGCGCCAGCTTGTCGAAGCCGGGCTGGCCAGCCTCGCCTCGCGCGGCGCCCAGGCCTGCGTGGTGGTCGGTGATCCGGTCTGGTACCGCCAGTCCGGCTTCGTGCCGGCTCACGGCCTGCTGCTGGAAGGCATTCCGAAAGAATTCCTGCTCGTTCGCAGCCTCGACCAGACCCTGCCCACCGGGCGGCTGGGCTTTCACCCGGCCTTCGCCATCTGCGCCTGATTCATCACGGAGAACTCCATGTCACACCCCTTCCGCGCCCTCACCACCTTGCTGCTCTGCGGTCTGATGCCGCTGGCCCAGGCCGGTCTGCTCGATGCCCTCTCCGACAGGGACGCCGCCGGCGGCATGCGCGAAGCCCTCTCCCAGGGCGCCGAAATCGCGGTGAAATCCCTCGGCCGGCAGGATGGCTTCCTCGGCAATCCGGCGGTGCGCATCGAGCTGCCCGGCTCCCTGCAGAAGGCCGAAACCGCGCTGCGGATGATGGGTCAGGGCGAAGTGGTCGATGAGCTCAAGACCAACATGAACCGCGCGGCCGAACAGGCCGTACCGGAAGCCCGGGCCCTGCTGGTGTCGGCGGTCAAGCAGATGAGCGTGCAGGACGTCAAACAGGTGCTGGGCGGCGGCGAGGATGCGGCCACGCAATACTTCCGCGAAAAGACCACAGCCCAGCTGACCCAGCGCTTCCTGCCGGTGGTCAGCAAGGTGACCGGCCGCCTCGCCCTCGCTCAGCAGTACAACGCGCTGGCCGGCAAGGCCGCCAGCTTCGGTCTGCTCCGGGCGGAAGACGCCAGCGTGGAGCAATACGTGACGCGCAAGGCGCTCGACGGCCTCTTCCTGATGATTGCCGAGCAGGAGCGCGAAATTCGCCAGAACCCGGCTCAGGCAGCCGGTGCCCTGGCGAAGAAGGTTTTCAGCGCGCTGGGACGCTGAAGTCGCCGCGCGCGATCTGCAGCGCTTCGCGCACGCGTTCCACCACGCCAGACCAGTCGCCCGGCACCGACTGGCGGAACAGGCGCATCGACGGATACCAGGGCGAATCGCTGCGCTCCCGCAGCCAGCGCCATTCGGCCGCGTGCGGCAGCAGCAACCAGACCGGCTTGCCCAGGCTCGCCGCCAGATGCGCCACCGAGGTATCCACACTGATCACCAGATCGAGATTGGCGATCAGCGCGGCGGTATCGGCCAGATCCTCGAGCTGATCGGTGGCATCCAGCAGCGGATGGCGCAGCAGGCCGGGCCGGTCCTGCTCGCGGACCTCTTTCTGCAGTGACACGAAATCCGCCCGCAGCCCGAACAGCGGCGCGAGCGCCTGCAAGGGCATCGAGCGTGCCTGATCGTTGATGTGCCGCGGATTGCCCGACCAGACCAGACCGATACGCGGATGGCCGAGCATCGAGAGAAAGGCGTTCCAGTGCTCCCGGCGGCCGGCCTCGGGCTTGAGCCCGGCGGGCGGCGGCACCGAGTCGAGCGTGGTGCCGCACAGCAGCGGCAGGCTCATCATCGGCACATGCAGGTCATGGGCCGGTGCGGCCTCGTCCTTGGAAAATAGGCCTGCCACACCGGGGCAGCCCGCCAGCACCTGGATCAGGGCCGGCTCGACCCAGAGCAGCACGCGCGCGCCCATCCCGGCCAGGAAGGTCGCATAGCGGACGAACTGCAGCGTGTCGCCCAGCCCCTGCTCCGACACCAGCAGCAGCGTCTGCCCGGCCGCCACGCGCCGTCCGTCCCAGCGCGGGCTCGCCGGCCACTGCTGGCTGGCAGCTTCCGGCCGCTCGCGACGGCACTCGAAGGCGGGCAGGCCGCGCGCCAGGTCGCCACTCTGCAGCAGCGCCAGCGCACGGTTCCAGCGCAGGCGGTAGCCGGCCGGATCATCGCCGCAGAGCTCGGCCGCGCGCTCGAAAGCCTCCAGCGCACCGTCGGCGTCATTGCATTCGACACGGGCGTTGCCCAGCGCAAACCAGGTCTGCCAGAAGCCTGCGCCACAACGTGTGGCATGCAGGGCGGCCTCACGCGCCTCGGCCGGACGGCCCAGTTTCAGCAGCGCGTCCGCCCGCATCAGGGCGGCGGGCGCGAAGTCCGGTGCCAGCTCCAGCGCCCGGTTCGAATTGCCCAGCGCCCGGGCGTGTTCGCCCTGCTCGAACTGCATGGCCGCCAGCAGCTGAAAGTCGTCCGGCAAGGCTTCGCCCGCGGCACACAGGGCTTCGAGCACCGAACGGGCCTCGTCCCGGCGCTCCATCGCGAGAAGGCAGGTTACGCGGCGACGCTGGATGTCCTGCGTGGCGCCCAGCGCCAGCGCGCGATCGAGGCAACCCAGCGCGGCAGGCCAGTTGGCGGTTTCTTCGTGGCACATGGCCGCGTGATCCCAGCTCAGCAGGCTGCCCGGTTCGAGCCGGCACGCCTGCTCGGCATAAGGCAGGGCTTCGCGGAAGCGCCCCTGCGCCAGCAAGGCGCCGCAGAGGTTGGAAACAATGGAGACGCGATCGGGAGACAGCTCCAGCGCCCGGCGCAACAAGGCTTCCGCACGACGGAAGTCCCCGGCCTCGTGATAGACGAGGGACTCGAGAAAGAGGGCGCGGGCTTGGTCCAGATTCATGTGTGCGGTTCAGGAAATGAGCGTGAGAACGAGAGGGGTTACCGCCGCCGAGAATACCGTGGAAAGCACCATTGCCGCAGCAGTGGGCCCCTCGAACGCACGGAACTGGCGCGACATGAGGTAGACATTGACCCCCATCGCCATGGAGGACAGCAGCACCACGACCCGGGTTTCCATCGGCGGCAGGTGCAGCAGCAGGGCAATGCCCCAGACGACCAGCGGCAGGACAAGCAGCTTGAGGAAGCAGACCGTCAGGCTCTGCACCAGCCCCTCGCGGATGCGGAATTCGGCCAGGCCCATGCCGAGCACCAGCAGCGAGAGCGGCGTGGCGGCCTGGGCCAGCATCGAGACCGGCTCACTGACCAGATGCGGCAAGGGCAAGCCGGTCAAGCCGAACAGCGCCCCGGCCATGATCGCGAGGATCAGCGGATTGGTCAGCACGCCGCGGGCCGTTTTGGCAAAGCCACGCGCCGAGAGCTCGCCGTGCTGCGCCCATTCGATCGACACCATGACCAGCGTCCACAGGGTCAGCGAATTGAAGGCCAGCACCAGGGCGACCGAGGGAATCGCGCCCTCGCCAAGCGTGGCGCGCGCCAGGGGCAGGCCCAGCATCGCGTTGTTGGAGAAGATCGTGCCCAGCGCGAAGATCGAGCCGCTGACCCCGTCGAGCCGGAACAGGAGCCGGCCCGCCACCCTCGCCAGCAGAAAGACGACGAAGATGCCGCCGAAAAAGGCGATCAGCAGGCGGGCATCCACCGCAGGCAGGCGGGAGAAGTCGCTCAGCGTGAAAAACAGCATGGCGGGCAATGCGAGATTGAAGACCACCCGGGTCAGCCCTTCCGAGACGCCGGCAGGCCATCTCGCCCAGCGTGCGATCGCGAAGCCGGCGAAGATCAGGATGAACAATGGCGATGACGCGGCCAGGCGATCGATGAAAAGCGACATGTGCTGCTCGGTTCGGGGGGAAGGACGGATTCTAGTCGGGCCGCCCACTCTGCGTCCCGCGGGCTTGCGACGCCCTGCCGCAGATCAGGACCACAGCAGGAATCACGGCGGAAAGGGTCTGCTGCGGGTCTGTTGCAGGAAAGGTTTACGAAAGAAAAACGTTCGCGGGGTTCGCGGCAGAAAGCCTGAATAATCCGTCCGGACATCCTGACACGTCACCCGAATGACACGACACCCGGAGGAAATCCATGAAGCAGAAGCTCGCGCTCGCCGGGCCCGTCCTGACCATGATCCTGCTGAGCGCCTGTTCGACGACGCCGGACATCCCCACCGCCGCCCTGCCCGCGCTGGAGAAGGGTGATCATCTGGTCAGCCACACCGGCGACAAGCTGTTTGTCTACAAGAAGGATGCGGCCGGCCAGAGCCACTGCGTGCGCGACTGCCTCAAGGTTTTCCGGCCGATGTTCTCGACTCCGGATGACAAGGCGAGCGGCCACTTTGCAACCATCGACCGCCCGGATGGCATGAGCCAATGGACCTACAAGGGTGCCCCGCTCTACGTCTGCCCGGTGCCGACGGTCGCCAAGGACGCGCCCGCCAAGCTCGTCCAGGCCGCCGCCAGGAAAGCGGAAGCCTGTGCCAAGGCGGCCGGAGGTGACTGGGTCGCCGCCAGGCCCTGAACAATTTCCCCGCTGTCAGCAATGCAAGGCTGGCAACAAGCCCTGATGCCTGTCACCGCAAGGTGACGGGCATTTTTTTGTCCGGCACTCAGCCAACGCGGTAATGCTTGGACAGATCCCGGGTGATATGCCATTCGCAGTGCATCCCGGCAGGGAATGTGGCGAGGTCGCCCGCACGCAGCGTGACCGCCTCTCCTTCCCGCGGCGTCACCGTGACCTCGCCGGCGATCAGCAGGCAGGTTTCGCTGCTGTCGTAATACCAGGCAAAGCGCGAAGCTTCCTTGCTCCAGACCGGCCACGCCCTTGTGCCGAGTGCCTGCTTGCGGGCCTCGTCGATGCAGCGCTCAACCACGATCGGCTTGTCCATGAGCTGCTCCTTTCATTGGGCCGGCAAGCATAGCAAGCGCCGCCGGCACATCGCTGCGTCATTTTCGGCGCTACACTTTGTCCATTGCACACACTAAGGAGTTGGTTCAATGTCTCCGCGCACCATCCAGGTTTCTCCTTTCGATCTTGTCGTGTTCGGCGGTACCGGTGACCTGGCGGCGCGCAAGCTGCTGCCGGCGATGTATCAGCGGGATCGGGCGGGGCAGCTGCCGGAGGCGGGCCGGATCATCTGTGTGTCCCGCCGGGCGCAGACCCGTGAGGCCTATCACGGCTTCGTGCGGGACGCCCTGAGCTCTCATGTGAAATCCAGCGAACTGGAAGCCACCGTGCTCGAGCGCTTCGTCGCCCGCGTGCATTACTGCGCGGCCGACGCCACCGGCGACGGCGGCTGGGCCGAGCTCGCCGAGTTGCTGAACGCCGCGCGCGAGCATGTGCGCAGTTTCTACTTTGCCGTGTCGCCCGACCTCTTCGCGCCGCTGAGCGAGCAGATCGGCCGCTTCGGCCTGGTCACGCCGGAAAGCCGGGTCGTGCTTGAAAAACCGCTGGGCAAGAACGGCGAAGGCGCCCGCGCGGTGAACGAAGCGGTCGGCAAGGTGTTCAACGAATCCCAGATCTTCCGGATCGACCATTACCTCGGCAAGGAAACGGTGCAGAACCTCATGGCGCTGCGCTTTGCCAACCGCATGTTCGAACCGCTGTGGAACAGCACCCACATCGACCACATCCAGATCACCGTGGCCGAAGACCTCGGCGTAGGCGATCGCGGCGGCTACTACGACACCTCGGGCGCACTGCGCGACATGGTGCAAAACCACATCCTGCAACTGCTCTGCCTGACCGCGATGGAGCCGCCGGACGCTTTCGAAGCCGACGCGGTGCGCGATGAGAAGCTCAAGATCCTCAAGGCCCTCAAGCGCATCGACGAGCGCAATGCCGAAGCCGCCACGGTGCGCGGCCAGTACCGCAAGGGCTCGGTGGGCGGCCAGCCGACCAAGGGCTATCTGGAAGATCTCGGAGCGGAAGACAGCGATACCGAAACCTTCGTCGCGATCCGCGCCGAAATCGCCAACTGGCGCTGGGCGGGTGTGCCCTTCTACCTGCGTACCGGCAAGCGCCTGGCGGCCCGCACCTCTGAAATCGTGGTGAATTTCCGCCCGATTTCGCATTCGATCTTCGACCACACGGCCGGCCGCATCAGCCAGAACCGGCTGATCATCCGCCTCCAGCCCGACGAAGGCATGACCCTGGAAGTGATGATCAAGGATCCGGGCCCCGGCGGCATGCGTCTGCGCCGCATCCCGCTCGACATGAGCTTCGTCGAGACCTTCGGCGTCTCCAACCCGGACGCCTACGAGCGCCTGCTGATGGACGTGATCCGCGGCAACCAGACGCTCTTCATGCGCCTGGACGAAGTCACCGCGGCCTGGAACTGGATCGACCCGATCCTGAACGCCTGGAAAGGCAATGCCCAGCGCGTGCATCACTATCCCGCCGGCGCCTGGGGCCCGTCGGCGTCCATCGCCCTGATCGAGCGCGACGGCCGCACCTGGACCGAAGACATGGAGTGAGCCGGGCGCCGCCCCGATCAGCGTCTGCCGGAAGGACGTGATTGACTTAATAACTACATAGTTATATAAATCAATCATTCCTTTCCGGAGACCTGCCATGCTTCGCTTCGACTTGCCGCCCGTCCTTGCCAATGCCGCCCGTGCAGATGGCCTGCTGACCTTCCTCATCGCCGCCCTGGCACTCCTGAACGTGGTGTGGCTGGTGCCCCTGCTGATCGTACAGGGCTTCGTGCGCGGCTTCATCGGGCATCAGCGCTGCCCCTCGCATCGCCTGTTCGCGCTGCTGCTGCAGAAAGCAGGCTTCGCCGGGAAGAAGGAAAACGCCGGCGCAAAGATGTTCGCCAGCAAACTGCTCTTCATCGCCAGCAGCATGGCCAGCGTGCTGTATTTCGCCGGCAGCGGCATGTGGGTGGTGCCAGTGAGCGTGCTGCTGGTTTTCTCATTTCTGGAGTGGGCCTTCTCGTTCTGCGTGGCCTGCTGGGCCCGGACGGCCTGGTACCGGCTGCGCAGCCAGGGCTGAATCCGCCCTCCGGGCATTCAGGCTGGATTTCGCCCTTCTCCGTAATTATGATCAATCCACGTAATTGATCATAAAAGCGGAAAACATGGCGACGCCCGACTACTGGCACTACCCGCGCACCCAGCTGGCCGACTCGGTCCTGATGGCCTTTGACAGCGGCCTCTCCCATGCGCTGACGATGTTTGCCCCGCGACGCATGGGCAAGACCGAGTTTCTGCTCAAGGACATCGCGCCCCGCGCGGCTGAACATGGCTGGCGCGTGTTCTACCACTCCTTCATGACCGATGGCGACGAGGCCGGCGAGGTGTTCCGCCTCTCGCTCGGCGAGTTCGCCACCGGCAAGGTCCGCACCTGGCTCAAGCCGCTGACGGCCCGCGTCAGCGCAGAAGTACTGGGCGTGAAGGCCGAACTCGGCACGAAAGACACCACGCCGCCCCACTCGCTCACCGAAGTCGTCCAGGCGGTGGCGAGCGGTGGCCGCTGCCTGCTGCTGCTCGATGAAGCCCAGATCCTGACGCGCCAGGCCCGCAACGAAGAGCTGCTGGGCGGCCTGCGCACCGGGCTGGACATCAACAAGGACACGCTCAAGGTCCTCTTCACTGGCTCTTCCCGCGAGGGCTTGCGGCGGATGTTCTCCGAAGCGCGGGCGCCCTTCTTCCATTTCGGCACCAACATCGAGCTGCCGACACTCGACCGCGGCTTCTGCACCCATCTGGCAGAAGCCTTTCACCGCTCGACCGGGCGCCGGCTCGATGAATGGAAACTCTGGGCAGAATTCGAATCCATGGGATGCGTGCCCGGCCGCCTGCGTGCCGTGGTCGAAGCCATGGTGCTCAACGCCGAACTGGGCCTTGAGCAGGCGGTGGCGCTCAAGCTGCACGACCTGCATGACGAAGCCCAGTACGCACGGATCGTGAAGGCGCTGCCGGTGCTCGACCGCCAGGTGCTGCTGGCCGTGCTGGAAGCCGCAGCGCTGTTTGCCGAAGACACCCGGACACGCATCGGCGCCCGCCTCGGCAGCCGCCCCCCGACAACCACCGCCGTGCAGTCGGCCACAGAACGGCTGCTGCGCGACGAAATCATCACCCGTCGCGAACGCGGCCAGTACGAAATCTCCGACCCCGGTTTCGCACAATGGCTGCAATCACTGAGTCAAACCGAACCCTGACATGCTCTCCCGCCTCATCCACAACACGCCCCTCCGCTACACCCTCATCGCCCTTGCCGGCTGCGCGCTGCTGGTGGGTCTCTACTTCGGCGCCCTCCACCTCGCCCGTGCAAAACTGGTCTCCGCGCTGGGCGAAACGGGCACGGTGGGCGAAATCCGCGCCACCCTGACCGGCATCGAGATCGACCAGCTGCACATCCGCGCCAGTCAGCGCGGCTGGCCCGGCCAGGACGAGCTCTCGGCGCGGCGCGTACTGATCCGCCCGGACCTGCGCATGCTTTTCGCCGGCGAAATCATCCTCAGCAGCATCCGCATCGAAGACGCCTCGCTCACCGTGCTGCGCACGCGTCAGGGCATGCAGATCCTGCCCGCCCTGCTCGGCTCGAAAAAGACCGCAAACAGCGCCAGCCAGAGCGGCCCGCGGAACACCGCGGACGAAAGCGGCATCGCCGTGCGCATCGGGCGAATCGAGCTGGTCGACAGCCGGATCGATTTCCATGACACCACGCTGGCACGGCCGCAACGCATTCCGCTCGACGAACTGGCGCTCACGCTGGACGACCTGAACCTGCCCGCGATGAAGAACCGCACGCCGCTCAGCCTGCAGGCGCGCGTGGCCGGGCGCGGCAAGCTCGCCATCAAGGGCTGGCTGGTCCCGGCAGACCTCGAATCCGATCTGTCGCTGACACTCGATGAGGTGCCGCTGAAGCTGGTCGAGCCCTATCTCTTCAAGCAGCAGATCGGCGAAGTAAAGGCGGGCCGGCTGGCCCTGAAACTCGATGCCCGCGTCGAGAAGCGCCGGCTGAAGGCGCCGGGGCACATGCGCCTGAGCAATGTGGAGCTGGGCGGGCTGGCCGGGCTGACCCGCGAGGCCACCGCAGCCTTCGCCCGCTCGCGCGGCGTCGATGCCGACACCAGCCGCCCGGTCGACATGGATTTCACCCTGCAGGGTAACCTGGATGACGGCAGTTTCTCGCTCAATGACGCGATCTACCGCCAGGCCGGCGTCGCCGCGCTGAAGCTGGTCGGCATCGGCAGCACCGATGACAAGGGCAAGTCGGGCAGCAGCCTCGGCGACCGGATCAAGGGCTTCTTCAACTGACGCGCCCTGCCGGAGGTCGGCCTAGATGTGCCTCACATGCCCCCCTGCCTTGCCGCCCGACGTCGCCTGAACTCCAATCACGGCGGGGCATGGTCCCCGCATGCGGGCGCGCAGGTGAAGGGCGCCCCGGACGCAAGGCAACAGGGGAGATCATGAAGAACTTTTTCAGGACGCTGTTCGGCATCCGCACGAAACGTCAGCCACTGCCGATCACGCCGCCGCCGAAAGTCGGCGCCAGCATCGTACGCAACGGCTATCGCATCAAGGTCACTCAGCCCTGCCGTTCCGACTTGTGGGACTGGCTGCTGCTCTCGGGATGGCGCGCCATTCCGGTCCGCCATGACCGGCGCGCCAGCATCGTGCTGCCGGAAGAAACGATTCCGCAGCTCAATGTGGCCAGCACCGAAGACCGCCAGCGCCTGCTCGAAACCCTGGTCAGCAGCGCCCGCAAGAGCGCGGGGCGCGAACGCGTGCGGCACTGAGCCCGCGCTCAGGCCATCGCGTCCACCAGCTCCGGCTTCAGGATGGCCTGCACCACGGCCGGCGCAATGCCGACCAGATAGCCGCGCTTGCCGCCGTTGATATAGATCTTCGGCAGCTCGAGGATGCTCTGCTGCATGTAGACCGGCATCGCGCGTTTGGTGCCGAAGGGGCTGGTGCCGCCCACCATGTAACCCGAATGGCGATTGGCCACATCCGGCACACAGGGATGAATCTGCTTCACGCCGAGATGGCGGGCGAGATTCTTGGTGGAGACCTCGCGATCACCGTGCATCAGCACGATCATCGGATGCTTTGCATCGTCTTCCATGATCAGCGTCTTGATCACGCAATGCTCGTCGACGCCGAGTTCGCGCGCGCTGACGGCCGTGCCGCCCTTTTCCTCGTAGTCATAGAGGTGGTCGGTAAATTCGGCCTTGTGCTGCCGCAGCACACGGATGGCTGCGGTGACGGGGGTTTTGCTGTCTTTCATGGTTCTGCCGCCGCCTGCGCGGCCCTGTTCGGCAGAGGGGCGAGCCTCGGCCCGCCCCGCTCTGCATGCTTACTGGATTGCCAGCAGCTCGACTTCAAACACCAGCGTGGCATTCGGCGGAATCACGCCGCCGGCGCCACGTGCGCCATAGCCCAGCTCCGGCGGGATGATCAGCTTGCGCGTGCCACCCACCTTCATGCCGGCCACGCCTTCATCCCAGCCCGCAATCACGCGACGCCCGCCCAGCGGGAAGCTGAAGGGATCGCCGCGATCCTTGCTCGAATCGAACTTCTCACCGCTGGTGAGCCAGCCGGTGTAATGCACGGACACGTATTGACCGGCCTTGGCTTCGGCGCCGGTGCCGAGCACGCTATCGTCATAGACGAGCCCGCTGGAAGTGGTGATCGGGTTCTGCATGCTCATGTCCAGCCCCGGCTCGATCTCGAGCAGTTCGACTTCGAACACCAGCGTGGCATTCGGCGGAATCACGCCGCCGGCACCTTCGTCGCCATAGGCCAGATGCGAGGGAATCGTCAGCTTGCGGCGGCCGCCGGGCTGCATGCCCTGCACGCCTTCATCCCAGCCCGGAATCACATGGCCGGCGCCCAGCGGGAAGCCGAAGGGCTCGTTGCGATCCTTGCTCGAATCGAACTTCTCGCCGGTCGTGAGCCAGCCGGTGTAATGCACGCGCACCGAACGGCCGGCTGCTGCGGGCTCGCCGCTGCCGATGACGATGTCTTCATAGATCAGGCCGCTGGCCGTGGTGATGGTTTCGCTCATTGCGTTCTCTCTTGCGGGATGTAGGGCCGCGCAGCAAGCGCGGCGTGGATCACTTGTGGGTGGTGCCGAAGATCTTGTCGCCCGCGTCGCCCAGGCCGGGGATGATGTAGCCGTTCTCGTTGAGATGGCTGTCGATCGCAGCCGTCCAGCAGCGCACGTCCGGATGCGCTTTCTCGATGGCGGCAATCCCCTCGGGGGCCGCAACCAGCACCAGCGCGCGCACGTCCTTGCAGCCGCGGCGCTTGAGCAGGTCGATGGTCGCGATCATGGAGCCGGCGGTTGCCAGCATCGGATCGATGATCAGTGCGGTGCGCTCGGTGAGGTTGCCGACGAACTTCTCGAAGTAGTGCTCCGGCTGCAGGGTTTCCTCGTTGCGGGCCAGACCCACCACCGAAATCTTGGCGCTCGGGATCATGTCCAGCACGCCATCGAGCATGCCCAGACCTGCACGCAGGATCGGCACCACGGTCACTTTCTTGCCCTTGATCTGCTGGATCGTGGCCGGACCGCTCCAGCATTCGATCTCGACCGGAGCGAGTTCGAAATCCGCCGTTGCCTCATAGGCCAGCAGACGCGCGAGTTCGGCAGTGAGTTCGCGGAACTTCTTGGTGGAGATGTCGGCCTCCCTCATGAGACCGATCTTGTGCTGGACGAGGGGGTGTTTGACGGCGATGACGGGCATGGATGCGGCCTTTCTGCGGCGATTGATGCAATCCCGCGATTATGCCTGCTGCGCGCGGCCCCTGCCCGCCAACTCCTTCATGACTTGCCGCCACGCAAGCTCTGCCGCTTCGCCCTTGTCCGCGAACACGCCAGCGAGCAGTTCGCGCTGGGTTTCAGAGAGCCGCGCTTCAAGCGCCACGCCCTCGGCGCTCAGCGAGAGGCAGCGCCCGCGCCGGTCCTGCTCGTCTTCGACCACCGAGACCAGACCCAGCTCGACGAGCTGACGCAGGGGTCCGTGAATGGCCTGCTTGCTCACCCCCAGCGTGAGCAGCAGTTCGCTGACCCGCTGACCCGGCTTGCGTGCCACGAAATACAGGATGCGGTGATGCAACCGGGCAAGCCCGCGTTCGGCCAGGATCGCGTCAGGACGAGCAGTGAAGGCCTTGTAGGCGTGGAAAAACAGCTCGAAGGCCTCGTACCAGGCCTGGGCCTGGTCAGGATCATTTGAGTCAAGTTTGTTGACTTTAACTTCCGGCGCGCTCATATTGGTCAATATACCTGACTTTTCTGGATGCTCCATCATGGCAAGACTGCAACTGGCCCGTCGCACCGAACGCCTGAAATCCTCGCTGGTGCGGGACATTCTCGCGGCGGCCGTGCAGCCCGGAATGATCTCTTTCGCGGGCGGCCTGCCTGCCGCCGACCTCATGCCGGCCCTGCCGCTGGCGGCGACCGCCGACGCGGGACTCTACCAGTACGGCAGCAGCGAGGGCGAACCGGCCTTCCGCGAAGCCGTCGCCGGCTGGATCGGCGAGACCGGCCTCAAGGTGAGTCCGGATCAGGTGCTGGCACTGGCGGGCTCCCAGCAAGGCCTCGATTTCGCCGCCAAGCTGCTGATCGACGAAGGCACGCCAGTGCTCTGCGAAGCACCCAGCTATGTCGCCGCCCTGCAGGTGTTCGAACTGTTCGGCGCGAAAATCCTCGGCGTGCCGCTCTCGGCTGACGGCCCCGACCTCGCCGCCTTCGAAGCCCGCCTGCGTGAAGACCGCCCTCGAGCGGTCTATCTGATCCCCTGCTTCCAGAACCCCTCCGGCGCCTGTTACAGCATGGATGCCCGCCGCGCGGTGGCCGCCCTGCTCGACCGCTACGACACCCTGCTGATCGAAGACGAGCCCTACCGCAGCGTGGCGCTGGACGTCGATCAGCCGATGACGCCGATCTGCGCCCTGCTTGAACGCGCGCCCTGGATCTACCTCGGCTCCTTCTCCAAGATCCTCTGGCCGGGCTGGCGCATGGGCTATCTGGCGGCGCATCCGGCGCTGATGCCCCATCTGGTCCGCCTCAAGCAGGCGGCCGACCTGCACACCCAGCGCCCGGGCCAGATGGCCGTCGCCCACTGGCTGGGCAGCGAAGGCCGCGCGGCCGACCTCGACGGCCTGCGCAGCGGCTACCGCCTGCGCCGGGACGCAATGCAGACAGCACTCCAGCGTCATTTCGGCGACATCGCCGACTGGACGGTGCCGCGCGGCGGGCTGTTCTTCTGGCTGCGCCTGCGCGGCGAACTCGAAGCCACGCGCGCGGTGCTGGATCAGGCCCTGGCACAAGGCGTGGCCTTCATGCCGGGCGAAGCCTTCTTTGCCGAGCCCGAGCTCGGGCGGCAATGCCTGCGCCTGAACTACAGCCGCTCCACACCGGAAGAAATGGAGCGCGGCCTGGCGCTGCTCGCGCGCTGCCTGCACGAACACGCCCTGGCCACCGTCTGAGCAAGCCTGCACGGCAGGCCGCCCGGCCTGCTAAGCTCGCCCCATGTCCGAGAAGAAAATCCCGCCCGCGGTAAAGCATGGCCTGCATCCGCGCAACCTGCATCGCAGCCGTTACGACTTTCCCGCCCTGATCGCCAGCCATCCGGCGCTTGAAGCCTTCGTTCGGCCCAATCCATTCGGCGAGCTGTCGGTCGATTTCGCCAACCCGGCCGCCGTTCGCACGCTCAACGCGGCGCTGCTCGCCCATCACTACGGCATCCGGGACTGGCGCATCCCGGAGGGTTATCTCTGCCCGCCGATTCCCGGGCGGGTGGACTACCTGCACCACCTCGCCGACCTGCTGGCCGAGAGCCATCGCGGCCATCTGCCGCGCGGCGCGCAAGTGCGCGGACTGGATATCGGCACCGGCGCCAATGCAATCTATCCGCTGCTGGGGCATGCGGTGTACGGCTGGCATTTCGCCGCTACCGAGCTCGATCCGCTCGCGGCAGACAATGCCGCCGCGCTATTTGCCGCTAACGCGCGCGACGCCGGGGCCTTCGACCTGCGTCGCCAGCAGCATGCCGATGACATTCTCGCGGCAACCGTCGATTACGACGAGCGCTTCGATTTCAGCCTCTGCAATCCGCCCTTCCATGCCTCGGCTGCCGAGGCAGCCGAGGGCAGCACGCGCAAGCTGCGCAACCTCGGCCGGGAAGCGCCCGGTGCCCCCCGGCTCAATTTCGAAGGGCTGGCGCATGAGCTCTGGTGCAGCGGCGGCGAACGCGAGTTCATCCGCAAGATGATCAACCAGAGCCGACCGCTGGCCGACAACATCCTCTGGTTCAGCACGCTGGTCTCGCGCCAGGAACATCTGCCGCAGATCCTCGGGCAGATCGAACGCATCGGCGCCCGCCAGTGGCGCGTGCTCGACATGGCGCAGGGGCAGAAGATCAGCCGCGCCGTCGCCTGGAGCTTCCACACGCCAGCGCAAGCGCAGCGCTGGGCTCGCGGACGCTGGCGCGCATGAAGATCGGCGTGATGGGCGCCGGCGCGGTCGGCTCCTTCTATGGCGCGCTGCTCGCCCGGGCGGGCCATGAAGTCGTGCTGATCGGCCGTGAAGCCCATGTAGCCGCCATCCGCCAGCAAGGCCTGCAACTGAGCTCGCAGGGCGAAACGCACACCATCCCGCTGCATGCTGACACCTCGCCTGCCGCGCTGGTCGATGCGACGCTGGTGCTGTGCTGCGTGAAGTCGCCCGACACCCTGCAGACCGCACGCGAGATGGGGCCGCATCTGGCGCCTGAGGCCCGGATCCTGAGCCTGCAGAACGGGATCGACAATCTCGCCGCGCTGCGCAGCCTGCTGCCGCACACGGTATCGGCTGCCGTCGTCTATGCCGCAGTCGGCCTCGCCGGACCGGGACAGCTCGAGCATCGCGGTGGCGGCGAGCTGGTCATGGCGGGCGACGCGCTCGACGCAGCCGGCTTTCGCGCGTTCGATGACGCCGGCATCGCGGTGCGGATCAGCCCGGCCATCGAGGAAGAACTGTGGTCGAAGCTGGTGCTGAACTGCGCCTGGAATGCTCTCTCGGCGATCACGCAGATACCTTATCGCGCGCTGCACGCCGCGACGGGTATCGTCGAAACGATGCGCGCGGTGATGAATGAATGCCTCGCGGTCGCGGCAGCGGAAGGCGTGCAACTGGATGCGGCGCTGTGGTCGCGCATCGAGGGCATTGCCGAACGCATGCCGCAGCAGACCTCCTCCACCGCGCAGGATCTCGCCCGCCACCGCCGCACCGAAATCGACTTCATCAACGGCGCCATCCTGCGTCGCGCCGATGCGCATGGCATTCCCGTGCCGGCCAACCGCATGCTGCACGCACTGGTGAAGCTGCTCGAAGACCGGCCCGGCCTGCCCGGCTGAGTCTTCAGCCCGCCAGGCGTTTGCGCTGGGCCTCGTAGGCCAGCAGATGCGCCTGCACCACCCGCAGCAGCGGATAGCTCTGCGCGGGGTCTCCCCGCCTGAGCAGTTCGGACACGATGTGGTCGGCCTCGGTCGGCGCGCCGCGCAGGATGTCCTTGTACATCGAGGCCGTGACCGGCGAGCCGCTCGCCGTGATCATCGCGGTGGTCCGCTCGATGGCCTGGGCCTGGGGCGCATGGCCGTTATGTGCGGCGATCGCACGGCACTCGGCAAACAGCTGCAGCGCAATCTCGGCGCCTCCCGCCACCACGATGTCGCCCACCGTCGCCCGCATCAGGCAGGTCATGCCTGCCAGCGAGGCGATGGTGCACCATTTCTCCCACATCTCCTGGACGATGTCCGGACTGAGGCGTTCATCGAAACGCGCCCGTGCAAACGCTGCGGCCAGCGCTTCCACACGGGGCGAGGTGCCGCCGTCCAGCTCGCCGAAAATCAGGTTGTGCAAGGGCGTGAAATGCTCGATGGCACCTTGCGCATCAAGCGCGGCGGAGATCTGGCACAGCCCCCCGAGCAGGCGCTCGTGTCCGAAGCGCGCGGCCAGCACGTCCAGATGACACAAGCCGTTGAGCAGCGGCAGGATCATGGTCTGCGGACCCAGCGCGGGCTCGATCGCATCCATCGCCGAATCGAGGTCATAAGCCTTGCAGCCCAGCAGCACGACGTCATACTCCGGCGTCAGCGCGTCGGCCTGGACGCATTGTGGCGACGGCAGATGCAGTTCGCCCGCCGGGCTGCGGATGACCAGCCCGGTCTGCGCGATCTGCGCGGCGCGCCGCGGCCGCAGCAGGAAAGTAACGTCTTCACCCGCCTCGGCCAGACGGCCGCCGAAATAGCCACCAAGCGCACCGGCGCCCAGGATCAGGAATCGCATGCTTCCTCCCCTCTCAGCAAAAAAACCGAGTGTGCCACTGCAGCGCCCGGTCGCCGGCAATCCACGCGCAGGCAGAGCGAAAAAAACCGGCCACGCGGGCCGGTTTTTTCGATGCCGGAGGCAGCGTTCTCAGGCGAGCGTGCCGTGGCAGTGCTTGTACTTCTTGCCCGAGCCGCAGGGACAGGGATCATTGCGGCCCACACGCAGGCCGTTGTCTTCAACCGGTACCTGCTTCTTCTCGGCCGTGGCCGCGCTGGCCAGGGCCTCGTCGTAATCGGCATGGTGGTACTGCACGTTTTCAACGCCCGGATGCTGCTCGGCGACTTCCTCGATCTGCTCTTCGGAGCGGATCTGCACGGTCATGAGCAGACGCACGACGTCTTCACGCACACGATCAAGCAGGGCTTCGAACAGCTCGAAGGCTTCACGCTTGTATTCCTGCTTGGGGTTCTTCTGCGCATAGCTGCGCAGATGGATGCCCTGACGCAGATGATCGAGCGCGGCAAGGTGCTCGCGCCAGTGCTGGTCGAGACTGTTGAGCATGACATTGCGCTCGAAGCCAGCCCAGGCTTCCGGATTCACTTCGGCAACCTTGTCGGTGTAGGTCTTGTCCGCCACCTCCAGCACCTTGCGGAGCAGATCCTCATCCGACAGGCTGGTATTGCCCCTGGCCCACTCGACCAGCGGCACATCCAGGCCGTAGCCGGCCTTGATCGCCTTCTCGAAGCCTTCCAGATCCCACTGCTCCTCGACCGACTCGGCCGGCACATGGCTGCGGAAGGTTTCGGCCACCACGCCCTGGCGCATCGCCGAGATGGTTTCGCCGATCTCGTTGGACTCCAGCAGCTCGTTGCGCTGCTGATAGATCACGCGGCGCTGGTCGTTGGCGACGTCGTCGTACTCGAGCAGCTGCTTGCGGATATCGAAGTTGCGCTGCTCGACCTTGCGCTGGGCGGATTCGAGCGAGCGATTGACCATGCCGGCCTCGATCGGCTCGCCTTCGGGCATCTTCAGGCGCTGCATGATGGCCGAAAGCCGCTCGCCGCCGAAGATCTTCATCAGCGGGTCTTCAAGCGAGAGGTAGAAGCGTGACGCGCCGGCATCCCCCTGGCGACCTGAGCGGCCGCGCAACTGGTTGTCGATGCGGCGGGATTCATGGCGCTCGGTGCCGATGATCTTGAGACCACCTGCCGCCAGCACCTGCTCGTGCACCACCTTCCAGGCCGCGCGGGCCTCGGCGACCTTCGCGGCCTTCTGCTCGTCGCTCAGGGCCTCGTCAGCACGGATCGTCGCGATCTGCTTGTCGATGTTGCCGCCGAGCACGATGTCGGTCCCGCGGCCGGCCATGTTGGTCGCGATGGTGATGACGCCAGGGCGACCGGCGTCGGCAACGATCTCGGCTTCGCGGGCATGCTGCTTGGCGTTGAGCACGTTGTGCGGCAGCTTTTCGCGATCCAGCAGGCTGGAGAGCAGCTCGGAAGCCTCGATCGAGGTCGTACCGACCAGCACCGGCTGACCGCGCTCGTGGCAGTCTTTGATGTCCGCAATGATGGCGGCATGCTTCTCGTCAGCCGTGCGGTAGACCAGGTCGTTCATGTCCTTCCGGATCATCGGACGGTTGGTCGGGATCACCACGGTTTCCAGCGCGTAGATCGAATGGAACTCGTAGGCTTCGGTATCGGCCGTCCCGGTCATGCCGGCGAGCTTGCCGTACATGCGGAAGTAGTTCTGGAAGGTGATCGAGGCCAGCGTCTGGTTCTCGGAATTGATCTTCACGCCTTCCTTGGCTTCCACCGCCTGGTGCAGGCCATCGGACCAGCGGCGACCGGTCATCAGGCGGCCGGTGAACTCATCGACGATCACCACTTCGCCGTTCTGCACCACATATTGCTGATCCTTGTGGAAGAGCGCGTGGGCACGCAGCGCGGCATATAGGTGATGGATCAGCAGGATGTTGCCCGGCTCGTAGAGGCTGCTGCCGGCAGGCAGAATGCCCAGACGCTCGAGGATTTCCTCGGCATGCTCGTAGCCCTGCTCGGTCAGCAGCACCTGATGCTGCTTGAGGTCGACCGTGTAATCACCCGGCTTGGTGATGTTGTCGTCCTCGCCTTCCTGAACGGTCAGCAAGGGCGCCACGGCATTCATGCGCACATAGAGGTCGGTGTGATCTTCAGCCTGGCCTGAAATGATCAGCGGCGTACGGGCTTCGTCGATCAGGATCGAATCGACTTCGTCGACGATCGCGTAGTTCAGGCCGCGCTGGGCACGCTGGCCGAGCTCGTAGACCATGTTGTCGCGCAGGTAGTCGAAGCCGAACTCGTTGTTCGTGCCGTAGGTGATGTCGGCAGCGTAGGCCGAGAGCTTCTCGGGCTGCGGCTGCTGAGAATAGATGACACCGGTCGACATGCCGAGGAAGCGATACACGCGCCCCATGCCCTCGGCATCGCGGCTGGCGAGGTAGTCGTTTACCGTGACCACATGCACGCCCTTGCCGGAGAGCGCATTGAGGTACACCGGCAGCGTGGCGGTCAGCGTCTTGCCTTCACCGGTGCGCATTTCGGCGATCTTGCCGTCATGCAGCACCATGCCGCCCACCAGCTGGACGTCAAAGTGACGCATGCCATGCACGCGGACCGCTGCTTCGCGAACCACGGCAAAGGCTTCGGGCAGCAGGGCGTCCAGGGTTTCGCCCTTGGCCAGCCGTGCCTTGAATTCATCCGTCTTGCCGCGCAGCTGCACATCGCTCAGCGCCTGCATCTGCGGCTCGAGAGCATTGATGGCACGCACCTTGTGCATGTACTGGCGAACCAGCCGGTCATTCCGGCTGCCGAACACTTTCTTGAGGAGGCCTGCGATCATGATGAGCGGATTGAGCTAACGCGGCAAAAGGGGCATTCTATCACGCAGCCCCACCCGGCCCGGAGTGCTTTTGCCCGCGGGCCGCACTGTTCGATGTGGCTTTGCGGCGGCGCAAAACCGCGCCAGACCAGCTCCTCACATCGGGTTCAAGCGAATGAAAACAAGCCCCCTCAACAGAATTTTCGGCCGATCGGATGTTCTCGCCCGCCTGCAGGAGCATGCGAACCACCTGATCCGCCTGCAGCGCAAGCTCGATGCCGCCCTGCCCCGCGGCAGCCAGGGGGCGGCCCAGGTTGCGAATTTCCAGAACGGCGAGCTCATTCTGCATGTCGCCTCGCCGGCCATGTCCACCCGGCTCAGGCTGAGTCAGGAAAGCCTCAAGACAGCCCTGCAGATCGCAGGCGAGCCCGTGACGAGCATCAAGGTGAAAGTGCGGGCCAATCCCTTTCGCGGCAATCATTCCGCACAGGAAACGCCCGTGCGACCGATCGGCAAGGGTGGTCGGGACGCCCTGCAGTCGCTCGCTGACGGACTCGGTCAGGACGACCCGCTGGCGCGGGCCCTGCGCCGGATGGTGGATCGCGCGGCGCCGGGTCGTGACTGAGGCCTTGCGCCGTCAGACCAGCGGGACGAGCGCGCGCTCCAGCACGAAGACGATCAGCACAACGACCAGCAGCACCAGACCGTAGCGACACAGACTCCAGGCCCAGCGGAAAAAGTGCGGCTGCCGGGTGAGAAGCCCCAGACCGGCGCACACGCCGATCGCCAGAACCAGCAGCAGACCGGCCGCACGCAGGAGCAGCATCAGGCGAAGGCCAGTTGCGAACGGATCTGGCCGCGCAGGCTCTCGGGCGCCTGGGCCTCGTCCTCGAAGGTCACGATCTCCCAGGCTTCGCGGTCTTCCAGCAACACGCGCAGGATCTGGTTGTTGAGCGCATGGCCGGCCTTGTTCGCCTCGTAATGGGCCAGCAGGGGATGGCCGCAGAGGTAGAGATCGCCGATGGCGTCGAGCACCTTGTGCTTCACGAACTCGTCTTCGTACCGCAGGCCGTCGTGATTGAGCACCCGGTACTCATCCAGCACGATGGCATTTTCCAGGCTCCCGCCCTGGGCGAGCCCCATGCCGATGAGCACTTCGAGATCCTGCACGAAACCGAAAGTCCGGGCGCGCGCCACATCGCGGGTGTAGCTCTGACGGGCGAAATCGATGGTGACCGAGGTCGCGGTGCCGTCAATCGCGGGGTGATTGAAATGGATCGCGAAGCTCAGCTTGAAACCGTCGTGCGGATGCAGGCGGACAAACTTGTCGCCCTCCACATACTCGACCATCTTCTTCACGCGCAGGAAGCGCTTGGGCGCATCCTGCAGCTCGAGTCCGACCGACTGGAGCAGATAGACAAAGGGGGACGCGCTGCCGTCCAGGATGGGGATTTCGGGCGCATCGACATCCACATAGCAGTTGTCGACACCCAGCCCGGCCAGTGCGGACATGACGTGCTCCACCGTGCCGATCTTGGCCGTGCCGTTCTGCAGCCCGGAACACATCCGCGTATCCACCACGGCATAGGGGTCAGCCGGCATCTCGACGGGCGGATCGATATCCACACGGCGGAAGACGATGCCGGTATCCGGCGCGGCGGGGCGCAGGCTCATTTCGACGCGCTTGCCACCATGCAACCCGACACCGGTTGCCTTCACCACAGCCTTGAGAGTCTTCTGTCTGATCACCGCAAATCCCTGATTGCACGACTTGATTGTCTTCGATTCTAGCATCGCGCCTCGTGCTGCCGGGCCGCCCGACCACCCCGCGCGCCCCGTCGTCGTGCCTATAATCAGGATAGTCACCGCTTCCGGACGCATCATGCCTTCCCAGCCCGTTCGCCCGCCGGCCGCTGCCGGCCTGCTCTATCCGGCCGACCCCGCCGCCCTCACGATGCAGATCCACGGCTTGCTGGCCCGGGCCGAACGCCAGCCCGGCCTGCCGCCTCCCAAGGCGATCATCGTGCCGCATGCAGGCTATCTGTATTCGGGCGCGGTCGCGGCAAGCGCCTATGCCATGCTCGAATCGCTCCGCTCGACGGTTCGCCGCGTCATCCTCATCGGCCCGAGTCATCACCACGCCTTTGCCGGCATCGCCATTCCCTGCTGCGCGGCGTTCGAAACCCCGCTGGACCGCACCGAGCTCGACAGCGAAACCATTTTCTCGATCGCCAACGACACCGCCGTCGTCTTCGACGATGCGGCACACGCCCGCGAACACTCACTGGAAGTGCAGTTGCCCTTCCTGCAAACCACGCTGGACCATTTCAAGCTGCTGCCGCTGGCCATCGGCACGGTCACGCCGGAAGCCGTTGCCGCGCTGCTCGACAAACTCTGGGGCGGCCCGGAAACGCTGATCGTCATCAGCTCCGACCTCTCGCACCATCACGATTACCCGCAAGCCTGCGAAAAGGATTCGGACACCATGGACCGCCTGCTCGGCGGCACGGATGAAGTCCTGCAGGATCAGGCCTGCGCCGCTACGGCCATCAATGCGCTGCAGCGTGTGGCCCAGGCCCGCGGCCTGATGCCCCGGGTGCTGGATCTGCGCAACTCCGGCGACACCGCGGGCGAGCGGAATCATGTGGTGGGCTATGCCGCCATCTGCTTCACGCCGGCATTGCGCTACACCCACTGAATGAACACCGCCCCCCTGCACCGGACCGAACTGCGCATCCAGGCGGACCGGGCCTGGCTTGACGCCCTGCTCACCCCGGTGCCGGAGGCCCGCGGGCTGATCCTGCTGGCCCAGCTCCATACGCAGCATCTTGCCGACTCGCGCGAGCACTGCACCGCGGCCGTGCTGCACACGGCCGGATTCAGCACACTGCAGATCAACATGCTGTCCGCCTACGAAGATGCGCGTGACCCCGACCTGCGTTACGACATCAGCCTGCTCGACAAGCGTCTGGCCACCGTGATGCTCTGGATCTCGCATCAGCCGGTGCTCAATCTGCTGCCGCTGGGTCTCTTCGTGACCGACACCATCGCCGCCGCCGCCATCCGCCTTCTGGCGCGCGAGCCGGCCAGTGCCTTTGCGCTGTGCTGCCGCGCCGGCCGGCCCGAGCTGACCGGTGCCGCCCCACTGCGGAATCTCGTCAGCCCCCTGCTGCTGCTCATGCCCGGCGATGAACCGGAGCGACTCGCCGCGAGCCGGCAGGCCTGCTCGCTCCTCCGCGCCCCACATCACTGGCAGGAGTTCGCCGGTGCCAGCGCCGGCTTCATCGAGCCGGGCGCGCTGGATGCAGCCGCCCGCGCGGCCTGCACCTGGTTCAACACCCACCTGCCCGCCCCCGACAGCACGGCCGCCTGAAACCCCCTCGCACCCTGGCGAGACGGAACCGCACGTTCCAGGCTGCAGGCAGGGTGGGCGCCTCTGCGCCTGCTGCGTTGGCTGGGCTCCACATGCTTGATGCGCTTTCCGCTTCGGGCCTTGCAAATACCGGACTGACCACACAGGTCAGCACGAGCGGTTTGCGCACAAAAAACGGCACGCAGACCGCTTCCGGAACGGGGAGCAACCCGGCGGCCACCGAGGCGACCCTCCGCCAGCTGGCCGAAACCGACCGCAAGGTTCGCGCTCACGAAGCCGCGCACCTCGCTGCAGCAGGTGACCTGGCGGTCAGCGGCGCAAGTTTCGGCTACACCCGTGGCCCCGATGGCCGGCAATATGCGGTCTCCGGCGAAGTCAGCATCTCGATTCGCGAAGGACGGGATGCCACCGAAACCCTTCGCCTTGCCGAGCAGGTCCGGCGCGCCGCGCTGGCGCCTGCCGACCCGTCGGGTCAGGACCGCAGCGTGGCCGCACAGGCCGACGCCATGGCCAGCAAGGCGCGCAGCGAACTGTTGCGCCAGCAGTTCGCCTCGACCCAGCCCGGCTCGTCACTCGGCAGCCAGCTCGACACCCACGCCTGAAGCGGGTTGGCGGAGCCCGCTCGTCCAGACTTGCAACTTATGACGTGTTGACCGGTCACATACCGTATCTGGCGCGGTTATGCTCTGCACTCCCCTGATCAACTCGAATGACTCACACGATGAACCCGAAACGCCGCCAGTTCCTGACCCGAACCTCACTGGGCATCGCCGCACTCGGCCTGGGCGCCTGTGCCTCCACGCCCGCCCCTGCCCGTCCGCGCACGGGCCCGGACGCCATCGTCGACGCCGCGTTCACCGGCAAGCCCGGCACGCCGGTCGACGGCAAGCCTGTATTTTCGCGCATCGGCGATGCCCTGGAAGCTGCCGCCAGCGGCTGGCAGATCCTCGTCCGCCCCGGCCGCTACGTGGAGAAGCTGAACGTCTCGCAGTCCGGCATCCATCTTCTCGGCGAAGACCGCGACCGCACCATCCTGAGTTTTGACGCCTACGCCGGCCAGACCCGCCCGGGCGGAACCGGAACCTGGGGCACGGCAGGCAGCGCCACGCTGACCCTGCTTGCGCGCGACTTCACCGCCGAAAATCTCAGCATCGAAAACAGCTTCGATTACCCGGCCAACCTCGCCAAGGGCAGCACCGATCCGACCTACATCCGCAACGCCCAGGCGGTGGCCGTCTACATCGCGGAGCCCGCCGACCGCAGCCTCTTCCGCAACGTGAAGCTCACCGGCTACCAGGACACGCTCTTCGCTCATGCCGGCCGCAGTCTCTTCGAGAACTGCTTCATCAACGGTAACGTCGACTTCATTTTCGGCAGCGGGCAAGCCTGGTTCGAAACCTGCGAGATTTCGGTCCGCAGCGGCGGTCGCAAGCAGAAGCCGATCGGCTGGCTGACCGCCCCCAGCACCCCGATCAGCAAGAAGTATGGCTTCGTCTTCAACCGCTGCCGCATGACGCGCGAAGCAGACGTTCCCGACGCCAGCGTGCGCCTTGGCCGCCCCTGGCATCCGAGTGGCGATCCGGATGCCATCGGGCAGTCCGTCTTCCTCGACTGCTGGATGGATGCCCACATCGCCAGCGAAGGCTGGGACGCCATGAGCTCGACGACAAAGTCCGGCAGCAAGGTGACTTTCCTGCCGGAGGACTCGCGCTTTTTCGAATATCGCAGCACCGGCCCGGGCGCGGCAATCAATCCGCAGCGTCGCCAGCTCGACGAATCGAAGCGTGCAGAGTTCAGCCGGGAAAAGGTACTCGCTGGCTGGCAGGCCTGAGCCCGGCCATGACGGACCGGGATCGCCCTGCCTTCGTTCTGCCCTACAATGAATGCAACCTCGCGGCCCGGCCAAGCGCATGATTCCCTGCCTCCGACCTGATCAGACCCCGCACTTTCCGTCCGTGCATCGCGCGCTGCGCGACCCGGACGGCCTGCTGGCGGCCGGAGGCAGCCTGAGCCCTGACTGGATCCTCACCGCGTACCGGCATGGCATATTCCCCTGGTTCTCGGCCGAAGACCCCATCCTCTGGTGGAGCCCCGATCCGCGCATGGTGCTGGTGCCGGGCGAGGAGCGCATCACCGCTTCGCTGCGCAAGACCCTGCGTCGCGGCCATTACGAAATACGCTGCGACACGGCATTTGCCGATGTCATGGACGCATGTGCCGCCCCGCGGGCCGGCGCGAGCGGCACCTGGATCGTGGAGGAAATGCGGACGGCCTATTGCCGCCTGCACGAACTGGGCTGGGCCCACAGCGTCGAAACCTGGATGGACGGCGAACTGGTCGGTGGTCTCTATGGCATGGCCATTGGCCGCGCCTTCTTCGGGGAGTCGATGTTCCATCGCCGGACGGATGCCTCGAAAATAGCCTTTGCCCATCTGGCGCGCCTGCTTGCCCGGGAAAACTACGCCATACTGGATTGCCAGATGAGCACCGGGCACCTGGCTTCGCTGGGCGCCGTGGAAGTCTCCCGCAGCCATTTCGTGGCCGGGCTTTCCGTCTGGACGCGGCACGCCACACCCGGCCGCTGGCGTCCGGACTTTGCCGCAGCAGACTGGAGCCGATGATGTCCCGGTTGCACGACCTGCCCTATTCCCTGCTCCAGTTCTACGCCACCGCGCCCTACGAGTGCTCCTACATCGCGGGCCGGCAGGCACGCTCCCAGGTCGCCACCCCGGCCCATCTCATCGACACGCTGCTCTACAGCCAGCTGGTGCGGGACGGCTTTCGCCGCAGTGGCATCTATACCTACCGCCCCTGGTGCGACAACTGCCGGGCCTGCATCCCGGTCCGGCTGCCTGTTCAGCAGTTCCAGCCAAACCGAAGCCAGCGCCGCGCCTGGAAACGGCACAAGCATCTTGATGCCATCGAATGCAAGCTGGGCTTCTCGGAAGAGCACTTCGATCTCTACCGGCGTTATCAGCACAGCCGCCACGAAGGCGGCGGCATGGATCAGGATGACCGGGAGCAATACGCGCACTTCCTGCTCGACAGTCAGGTCGACACGCGCCTGGTCGAATTCCGCGAGCAGGGCACGCTGCGCATGGTCAGCCTGATCGACTGCCTCGCCGACGGTCTTTCGAGCGTCTACACCTTCTATGACCCTGACATTCCCGGCGCCAGCCTCGGGACCTATGGCATCCTGTGGCAGATTGCCAGCTGCGCCATGATCGGGCGCCCCTATCTCTATCTGGGCTACTGGATCCGGGACTGCAACAAGATGAATTACAAGCAGCGCTTCCTGCCGCTTGAAGGTCGCGTCGAGGGTCAGTGGCGACTTCTGACCGAGCAGGACTACATCGAGCTCGGCTGAGCGCGGAGTCTCTGACGCAAGCGTCGGCAGCAAGATGGTAAACCTGTATTTTTTTACCCCTCTCTGCCAGACAAATACGGGCAAACCCTAGGCATGACAGCGCGGGTAAACGCCTACTAACCCCTTGTCAGATCAAAAGAAATTGGCTTTTTTGCCAACTTGTTCAAAAAAGGCTGACAGCCTGAAAAAGATGTAAGGCAAAATGCATGCAAACAAAGGAGACAAGTAATGGTTGATGGGCAGCCAGACAGGCGGCACAGACCCGCTGGCATTAACCGGGTGGACACGGTTTATGCCGGCATCGTCGAATCGATGTCGAGCGGGGAGTACAGCGAAAACGCCCGCCTGCCGACAGAAGCCGAGCTCGCCACGCACTATGGCGTGTCGCGGCCGACCGTGCGCGAGGCGCTCTCGCGCCTGCGCCTCGACGGACTGATTGCTTCGCGCCGCGGCTCGGGCAGCTATGTATTGCGGCGGCCGGACCGCAACATCAAGCGCTTCGCCCCGATCGAAAGCATTGCCGATGTGCAGCGCTGCTTTGCTTTCCGCATCGCGCTGGAGTCGGCAGGCGCAGGCCTGGCCGCAGACCTTCGCACGCCGCGCGACCTGGAAGAGATCCGGCGCTGCTTCGACGCGATGGAAGCCGCGCGCAGTCAGGACGACAACGCGGCCTTTGTCGAGCATGACCTGCAATTTCATCTCGCCACCGCGCGCGCTTCACAGAACGTTTTCTTTGTAACGGCACTCGAACTCATCATCGAGCAGATGCGCGTCGGCATGCGGCTCGCACTGAATCTTTCGCTCGAACGGGAACGAGTCTGGCGCGAAATGGTCCAGATCGAACACCGCGAAATCCTGACCGCCATCGAAAAAGGATCCTCGGTGGACGCCGCCGAGGCGATGCGTTTCCACCTCGGGAACGCACGGCGAAGACTGTTTGAAGGCCCCAGCCAGAAGCACGGCTGAGCCAGGAATTTGCGCTGTTGCCGTGGGACAACGGCAGGGCGCAAGGCGAAAGAGCATGGCATCGGTAACGAGGAGGCGCCGATGTTATGGTCCGCAGGCCCCGGGAAGGGCGGCGCATGAAGCGCTGCTGCCCGGACCTGCTCTTGCAGCAGGAGTCGGGCCCCGGCACGACTCGCATGTATCCACACTCATCAGGAGACAAAACGATGAAGCGTCTTTCGAAACTTGCAGCATTGATGGCCACCGCAGTCTTTGCTGCAGCACCGGTAGCAGCCGTGGAAATCAAGGCAGCCGACGTTCACCCCGACGGCTACCCGAACGTGGTGGCCATGCAGAGCATGGGCAAGAAGCTCGAAGCCGAATCCAAGGGCCGCTTCACGCTGAAGATGTTCCCCGGCGGCGTTCTGGGCGATGAAAAGTCCATGATCGAGCAGACCCAGGCGGGCGGCATCGACATCCTGCGGACCTCGCTGGGTCCGGTCGGCACCGTGGTGCCGGAAGTGAACGTGTTCAACATGCCCTTCGTGTTCCGTGATGAAGCGCACATGCGCAAGGTCATCGACGGCCCGATCGGCGACGAACTACTGAAGAAGATTACCGACAGCTCCGCCAACCTGGTCGCACTGGGCTGGATGGACGGCGGCACCCGCAACCTGTATGCCAAGAAGGCCATCCGTACGCCGGCTGACCTCGCGGGCCAGAAGATCCGCATGATGGGCAACCCGCTCTTCGTCGACACCATGAACGCCATGGGCGGCAGCGGCATCTCGATGGGCTGGGGCGAGGTCTACAGCGCGCTGCAGACCGGCGTGGTCGACGGTGCTGAAAACAACGTGCCGTCTTATGTGAGCGCCAACCACTTCTCTGTGAACAAGTTCTACAGCCTGACCGGCCACCTGATCATCCCCGAGATCTTCGTGTACTCGAAGGTCAAGTGGGCCAAGCTCTCTCCGGAAGATCAGGCGCTCATCAAGAAGCTGGCCAAGGAAACCCAGATGGAACAACGCCGCCTGTGGGACAAGCGCGTCGCCATGGACAGCGCCCGCCTGAAGGCTGCCGGCGTGACGCTGATCTCCGACGTCGACAAACAAGCCTTCTTCAAGGCCACCCAGCCGGTGCGTGACAAGTACGGCGCAGCCTATGCCGACCTGATCAAGCGCATCGAAGCAGTCAAGTAAGCCCCTCTCGCGGCACGCCGGCGGGCGTTCGTCCGCCGGCCCTACTCCTGAAGTTCCGGAGCATCAAATGAAAGAAACCTATTGCAAGGCAATGGATGCGGTGTATTGGCTCTGCATCTGGGTTGCCGGCCTCTCCATGGTCGTCATGACCCTGGTCATCCCGATTCAGGTCGTCGCCCGCAAGTGGCTGAACGCCGGCCTTTCCTGGCCCGAGCCTCTCGCATTGATGTGCATGATTGTCTTTACCTTCGTCGGCGCTGCCGCAGCCTATCGCGCCGGCTCGCACATCGCGGTGACCATGCTGACCGATCGCCTGCCTCCGAAGCTGCAGTTCGCCTGCGCACGCCTGGTCGACATCCTGATGGCACTGGTTGCGCTGTTCGTGATCTGGTATGCCACTGACCGGATCATCTTCTTCAACAGCACCGGGCAGACCCTGTCCGACTTCACTCAGATCAAGGTGAGCTGGACCTATCTGCCGCTGCCCATCGGCTCCGCCGCCACGCTGCTGTTCGTGATCGAAACCTTCTTCTTCGGCTCCCAGGCCAAACGCCCGATCGTCATGATCGGCAATCCGGGCAGCGAAGAAGAGCATCACATCAAACCCGCCGAAGGAGCCTGAGCATGGATGCAGTCATCATCATGGGCGTCTTCTTCCTGCTGCTTGCAGTGGGCTTGCCCGTCGCTTATACGCTGGGGCTCACCGCGATGTTCGGTGCGGTCTATTTCGCAGGCGACATGTCTTACATGACCACCATCATGCTCAAGATGGGCGATGGGGTTAACAAGTTCAGCCTGCTGGCGATTCCCTTCTTCGTGCTGGCAGGCGCCATCATGGCAGAGGGCGGTATCGCCACCCGGCTGGTGAATTTCGCCTCGATCTTCGTGGGCTTCATCCGCGGCGGTCTCTCACTGGTCAACATCCTGGCGTCCACCTTCTTCGGTGCCATTTCCGGCTCTTCGGTGGCAGATACCGCCTCGATCGGCTCGGTGATGATCCCGCAGATGGAAAAGCACGGTTACCCGCGCCCTTATGCAGCAGCAGTCACCGCGTCCGGCTCGGTTCAGGCCATCCTGATTCCGCCCAGCCACAATGCGGTGATCTACTCGCTGTATGTCAGCGGGGCCTCGATCCCCGCGCTGTTCCTGGCCGGCATCCTGCCGGGCCTGGCGCTGTGCGTGACGCTGATGGCCCTGTGTATCTACTTTGCCACCCGCCGCGGCTACCCCAAGGGTGACGTGCTGACGGTCAAGCAGGCACTCAAGCAGATGCTGGACGCCATCCCCGGGCTTTTCACCGTGGTCATCATCCTGGGCGGCATCCTCTCGGGGCTCTACACGGCCACCGAGTCTGCCGCCGTCGCCTGTGTCTGGGCCTTCTTCGTCACGATGTTCATCTACCGTGACTACAAGTGGAGCCAGTTGCCGACCCTGGTGCACCGCACCGTCAAGACCGTCACCATCGTGATGATCCTGATCGGCTTCGCGGCCGCCTTCGGCCAGGTGCTGACCATCCTGTCGATTCCGGCGCACATTTCGGCCTTCTTCACCGGCCTGTCGGACAACCCGATCATGATCCTGCTGGCCATCAACGTGCTGCTGCTGATCCTCGGCACGCTGATGGACATGGCGCCGCTGATCATGATCATGTCGCCGATCCTGTATCCGGTCGTGGAACCGCTCGGCGTCCATCCGGTGCACTTCGGCATGATCATGATGGTGAACCTCGGCATCGGTCTGATCACCCCGCCGGTGGGCTCGGTGCTGTTCGTCGCCAGCGCGGTCTCCGGGCGCAAGATGGAGGAAGTCACCAAGGCGATGCTGCCTTTCTTCGGCGCCCTGTTCGCGGTGCTGATGCTGGTGACCTATGTGCCCAAGCTCTCGCTGTGGCTGCCGACAGTGCTGGGTGAGGTGAACGCGCCGCCGGTCGCGATGGACGACATCGGCAAGACCACCAAGGGTCAGCCGGTCAAGATCGACGCACTGAAGAACGACACCGACAACGAAAACAACCCGCTGATGCTCGAAGACGTCACCGTCCTCAGCGGCAAGGGCACGGTTGATTTCGATCCGACCGGCATCGTGACCTTCACGCCGGAAGCTGAGTTCACCGGCGAAGCCGTGCTGCGCTACAAGGTCACCGATTTTCTCGGTGGCACGGTACCGGGCAAGATCACGATCACGGTCAGTCCCTGATCGAGCGTCTTGCTGCGTAAAGAAACCCGGGTCCGCCCGGGTTTTTTCATGCCTTCGCGGCTATAATGGAACGGCTTGTTTGACCGATGCGCGTTGGCATCGGACACGGAACCGGGGGCGACCTGGCTTCGACGTGGGTCAAGAAGCGACTTGGTGCATACCGAGGACCAGTCACCTCGTAAATAAACTGGAAATCTATACTCGCCAACGACGAGCAATTCGCTCTGGCCGCTTAAGGCCTAAGCCGCTGCACTGATTGGTCTCTGGGTCAGGCGGGGTAAAACCCGCAGCAGCGTCATTCACAGGGACTCGTGCCGCATCGGGTTACTTGGTGCGGAGCTAAAACATAGGTGACTCGCCCTGCGTCGGCCTGCCGACCGGCTAAGCGCAGGGTCAAACTGAAATTGATCGGCTAAGTATGTAGATCCAGTCGTGGAAGTCTTGCGGACGGGGGTTCGATTCCCCCCGCCTCCACCAATAATGAAACCCCAACCGTTCTCGGTTGGGGTTTTTTCTTGCCCGATCGCGCCGGTTCCCGCGTGTTCTTGGGGGTTTCTGCGGAAGTCTGCGGACTGCACCGCTCAGCCTTCCAGCCCGTTCCCGGCCATATTCCACTCTCTCCTGGCCATTCCTCGCTCCGACCTCGCTCCCTGGAACTGGCCCGAAGTCCGCAAAGGCCCGAATTCTGAGCCTTACATATCCACGAGTTACGCGCGGACGAATCAAGCGGTTGGATTGCAGCATTGGCTGCCAGAGGGGACACACGCTCACCCCAGCGAGCTGTCGCACTTGCAGCTTGTCAGAAACTCTCATATATTTTCAGACATGAACACGACGACCAAGACCGCCGAGCTGATTCGCGAGCGCATCGAGGCGATGCCGATTGGGGAGCCTTTCACCCCGACGGCATTCCTTGAGTGCGGCACGCGTGCGTCCGTCGATCAGACTCTGTCGCGCCTCGTCAAGGCAGGGTCGATCAAGCGAGTGACGCGCGGCGTCTTTGTGCGTCCTGAGGTCAGCCGTTTCGTCGGCAAGGTGATGCCTGAACCGCTGAAGGTGGCCGAGACCGTTGCCAAGACCACTGGGGCGGTTGTCCAGATTCACGGTGCCGAAGCTGCGCGTCGGCTCGAACTGACCACTCAGGTTCCAACCCAATCTGTATTCGTGACATCGGGCCCGTCAAAGCGCATCCGCGTGGGCAAGATGGAGATCCGACTGCAGCACGTCTGTCAGCGCAAGCTGGCCCTAGCCGGCCGACCTGCGGGGCTCGCGCTTGCGGCAATGTGGTACCTCGGCAAGAAGGAAGTGACTCCAGCTCTCGTCGAGAAGATTCGGCGCAAGCTGGGATCGAGCGAGTTCGAGGTGCTGAAGTCAGCCACCAGCTCGATGCCTGCGTGGATGAGCGACGCCATCTTCCGAAACGAGCGGATGGCAGCTCATGCCTGAGTCCTTCCTGCATCTCGAACGAGAGGAGCAGTCCCAAATTTACCGGGCGCTTGCTCCGCAGCTTGCACGCTCACCTGTTGTACTGGAAAAAGATGTATGGGTCTGCTGGGTGCTACAGACTCTGTTCACCATGCCCGATCGACTTCCGATGGCCTTCAAGGGCGGCACCTCACTATCCAAAGTTTTCGGAGCCATCGCACGCTTCTCCGAGGACGTAGACATCACCCTCGACTATCGAGGACTGGACGGAACCTTCGATCCATTTGCCGAAGGGGTCTCGCGCAATCGGCTGAAGAAATTCAGCGAGGATCTCAAGTCCTTCGTGCGCGACCATGCTCACGGTGTAGTGGCGCCGCACTTCCAGAAGATGCTGGCCACCGAGTTCAGCGCCGACGCATTCCGTCTTGAAATCAGCGATGACGGCGAGCAGTTGCGCGTGCACTACCCGACCGTGCTGGAGAAATCCGGAGACTACGTCGGTAACAGCGTTCTGATCGAGTTCGGTGGCCGCAACATCACCGAGCCGAATGAGGAGCATGTGGTGCGGCCCGACATTGCGGAACATGTCGCTGAACTCGAATTCCCGCAGCCGACGGTCAGTGTGCTGTCCCCAGCACGTACCTTCTGGGAGAAGGCGACGTTGATGCATGTCGAATGTCAGCGCGAAGAGTTCCGCACAGGCGCCGAACGTCTGTCACGCCATTGGTACGACTTGGCGATGTTGGCCGACATTGAACATGGGCAGGCCGCAGTGGTCGATCGCGCTCTGCTTGCAGACGTCGTCAAACACAAGAAGATCTTCTACAACGCGAGCTACGCCAACTACGACGCATGCTTGGCCGGGCAGCTCAAACTGATTCCGGAAGACACCGCACTAGCCGCGTTGCGCGATGACTTCCAGCGCATGATCGGTGCCGGCATGTTCATCGGCGAGCCTCCCGCCTTCGATGCCATCGTCGATCGCCTGCGCGCGCTGGAAACAGCGATCAATGGGTGCAGCAATGGTTGAAGCAGGCGTCGCTGTTAAAGCTCTGCTGCAAGGCGCCGCGCCCGAGCGAAAACAAGAAATTGAGGACCTATGGAATCACTATGCACCCAAGGTCTGCGTAGTCGAAGACGCTCGAGGCGTGAACATCAGGGCCGGCAAGGGTCGCATCCAGTTTGACCACAAGACACTCGAAGCAATCTGGCTGCTTGGCTTCAACGGCTGGAGATCGATCGAGACCTACTCTCCAGCGATCATTCTGGCCGGCATCACTGACGGGGCCATTGAAGACATACTGTGCGCCGATGACGAGCTTGCTGCTTTCGAGATGGATTACAGGTCTCGTGCAAATTCAGCTCGATCAATCATCGAAGAGAAAAGTTCGGTTCACACCACCTGGCCTCAAGATGTGCCGCGTCCTGAAGCCGATAGAGAAACTCTCGGCAGCCATCAAGAAATGGTGGCCTTCGATCTGGTCTGTCTGGCGACCGCCTACGTCTTTCTTCATGAGTTGCGGCACGTGAAATTTCTCAGCGACGGCGCGTGTTCGACCGGGTGCGGCCGTGATCGAGGTACCCAAAGCGGCCATTGAGCTGGCCATGCGCTTTGAGGGATTCGAGCGCAAGGTGAAACGCGGAATCGAGATCACTGCTGTTCCCTATATCTGCCCAGCAGGCTTCTGGACGATTGGGTATGGCCATCTCTGTGATCCCAAGCATCCGCCGATCACGGAGGCAGAAGCCGAGGTGTATCTGGTGCGCGATCTGCAGACTGCACTGGCGGCGACGCTGCGCTTCTGCCCAGTGCTGGCCACTGAGCCGGAGGGGCGGCTCGCGGCCGTTGTGGACTTCACGTTCAACCTCGGCGTGGGGCGGCTGCAGACATCAACGCTGCGACGGAGGATCAACCAGCGAGACTGGCTTTCTGCGAGCCAGGAACTGCGGCGCTGGGTGTTCGGCGGCGGAAAGGTGCTGCCTGGGCTGGTGGCTCGCCGCGAAGCCGAAGTCCTTTTGCTGATTCCCGGCTAACATCAAATCGTCGACTTCTGGTGGGCCATGCCTGGCGACAGCAGGCCGGCAATTTCTTCAAGAAGAGGGCGCAATTTCGCATGGTCGGATTGAGCAATTGCGATTTCAATCCGTGACGACCAGTGTCCTCGCCTGTACAGGTTCGCGACACGCTCCAAGACGTCTCTGGCAGTTCGATCGCGGATTTCCTGCTCCGGGGCAGACTTGCCGGTTAATCTGGATACGACTGCGGTTCTGAGTAGTGAGATATCTTCATCCCCACCATTGACGGCAAATGCAGCGAGGCCACAAAGCCCCCTCTCAAGAACTCCCCAGCCTGTTTGATACCGCCCGGCTTTGAACGTCCAGGACAAGAGGCTCTCCCCAATTTCTCTCGCAATTTCATCGCAACCGCGATTGCGTGCGCCCATCGCGGCCTCGAACAACGTCTCCGTCATTTGAAAATTCTCAACGAACGTGACCGAATCTTTGTCATCGGGAAGCCTTCGATTTTGCGGAATACCGGATCTTTGAGATTTTCAGCCAGCAATTTCAAAAAATGCTCGCGGCGCGCGTCCTCGCTCGGGAACGTCTGGCCCAAACATTCCACCGGACCGGATGGTTTGGCTGAATCATTAAAAAGGGAGCTGGATGATGTCATTGTTCAGGTTCCTGTTCGGTGGCAGGTTTACCTTGCATACGCAGGGTTTTGAGTTTTACGCCGGTATCGGTGAGCGCATACTGCTGTTTGGAAGATGTGGGCTTGTCCGGCACTGTCATGCGGATCACGCCACCTGCTAGCAATGGCTCCAGATGCTGGGCCTTGAAGTGGGGGCGCTGTTTGTATCCGGAAATGCTGAGCAGTTCGCTGAGCGTGCGCGGAGTATCGGTATGCTCAACAATCAGCCATTGAATGGGGGTCAACTGAACAAGTGCAGGGACTTGTTCAGTTGACCCCTGCGCGACTTGTACAGTGACTTGTTCAGTCACCGCTCCCAGCAAGGCAGGGGCTGTAACTGGTTGATCTTGCGAGGCGACAACTGCACCGGACGGCAAGAACTGCTGCCTCAAATGCTCTGCCAGAGTGTACAAGTGGGTGCCTTCGGTCAGGGGGGCCAGCAAGGCTTGTACTGTAAGCCGCTGAACAAGAGCCAATGCGGCTGGCCCAGACAGGCCTGTCAGGCCTTTGATAGGATTGAAGGCAGTCGGGGCTGGATTCCGCACCTTTCCGCAGAAGTTCGCAGCGGTCGTAAGGCGCTAAGTTACATAGGTTTGGCGCAGGGTTCCGCCCCACCACCAAAAGTTAGTCCAAGGCAGTGCAGACCGGGCCAGCCAACCGAGCCAAAGCGAGGTTTCTGGCCTTTTTTGCGTCGTCTGCCAGCGTACGCGTGCGTGCATCTCGCGTAGTGCCCGATATTGCTTCATCATTGTCTGGCGGTGCCTGTTCGCCCGTTTCCCGGCCCCGGCGCATTCTGCCGGCCTCCCGCCTTCTGCTCCCCCACACGGTTTCCCATGTCAGGCCTTCCGAACAAGACGCTGAATACACCACCCGATCAGCTTGCCCGCCTGGTGGGCGCGGCCATCCTGCTCTTCCTGCTGGCCTATGGCCGTGATGTGCTGATCCCGATCGTGCTGGCGGTTTTCCTGGCACTGCTGATCGCCCCGCTGATCCGGTGGCTGCGTCAGTGGGGGCTGGGTCAGGTGCAGGCGGTGAGCGTATCGGTCGCCCTGCTCTTGCTGACCGTCTCGGCCACCGGCCTGATGCTGGGCACCCAGGCCGTGAAGCTCGCAGCAAGCCTGCCGAAATACGAAACAACGATCCGCAACAAGCTGCAGACGCTCGACAAGCTCACACTGGGCAAGATGAACACGCTGGTCGGGCAGGCCGACCGCATGGTCAGCAAACTTGCTCCCGGCGAAGGCGGCAGCGGGAGCGCTACGCTGGTCAATCGGCCCGAGCCGGTGCACGTTCAGGTGGACAACCATCCCAAGCCCTTCGAGATCCTTTCGCGGGTGGCGGAAACCGTACTGCCGCCGCTGGAGACGGCCGGCATCGTGCTGATCGTGCTGATCTTCATCCTGCTCGATTACGACTCGCTGCGCGACCGGCTGATCCGGCTGGTCAGCGGCGGCAACCTGCGCGCGACGACACACGCGATCACCGACGCGACCGAGCGCCTGTCACGCTTCTTCGTGTCGCAATTCGCGGTGAACCTGCTGGTGGGTGGACTGGTGGCGGCAGGTCTCGGTCTGGCAGGCCTCTCCGGCTCCATTTTCTGGGGCGCGCTCACCGCGGTTTCGCGCTTTATCCCCTATATCGGCATCTGGCTCGCGGCGGGCTCCGCCACGCTGATGGCCGCCGCCATGTCGGACGGCTGGGCGCTGATGATCCAGACCGTCGCCATCTACGCCTTCGTCGAAATCGTCATCGCGCAATTCTTCGAGCCGCGGCTGTATGGTCACTCCACCGGGCTGTCCCCGCTCTCGGTGGTGATTTCGGCCATTTTCTGGAGTGCCATGTGGGGCCCGGTCGGCCTCATCCTGTCGACGCCGCTGACACTCTGCCTGGTGGTGGCTGGGCGCCATGTGCAGGCGCTGAACTTCCTCGAGATCCTGCTGGGCGACCTCTCCGCACTGAGCCATGCCGAGCGCTTCTACCAGCGCGCCCTGTCGGGCGACGCCGCCGAACTGGTGCGCGGGCTCAAGCACTTCCTGAAAGACAAGCCGCTCCACCAGTATGCCGATCAGGTCATGCTGGCCTCGATCCGTCTGGCCTATATCGACTTTACCGAGCACGAAATCACCCAGGGCGAGCGCGAACGGATGCGCCATGCCATGGACGCGCTCACCGACGAAATGTCGCGCAAGCGCAAACTGCGCAAGAACAGCGGCAAAGGCTCGGTGCTGGTCGCGACCGGCAGCGCGCAGCCCGTGCGCCCCCGCGCACGGCTCGAACACACCGTTCTGGTCACCTGCGTCGGTGGCGAAGGCGCCGTAGAGCCGCTCATTGCGCGCGTCCTCGTGAATGTGCTGCACAGCGAGAACATCGAGGCGCATTTCCAGCCGGTCGAAACCCTTGGGGAGCTGGGCCCCCATCTTCACGCACCGCTGGTCTTCATTGCCTGCGTCGCCCCCGAAGACCATGCGGCCGCGCTGCGCTCGGCCGTGGCCGAACTGCGTGGCCGGCTGCCGGATGCGCGCCTTATCGTGATGCGCGTACTCGAGGAAATCGCAAGTGGCGTCGAGCTGCCGCAATCCCACGAGTGCCATGCGGATGGCATGGTGCATACCTATCAGGACGTCGTTGACACCTGTTATCTGCAATGCGCCATGCTCAAACCCGAACGGGTGGACGCCCTGCCCTGAGGCAGCCGACGCCGCTTGCTCAGCGCGTGCCGGTGCGCAGCAGCACCTTGCCCTTGCGGCCCGGCGTCAGCGCGGCTTTCGCGGCCTCACGGATGTCGGCGAGGTCGAATACGGCCTCCACCGGCAGCCGGAGTCCGCCGCCAAGCGCCAGTTCGACCAGCTCGCCGACCAGCCGCAGCTTGTTCTCGCGACTCATCTCGCGGCTGGTCTTGCTGCCCCAGAAGCCTTTGATCGTGGCCTGCCGATAGATCAGCGCGCCGGCCGGAATCGCCATCGGCTCGCCGCTCATGTTGCCGAAAGCCACCAGCGTACCGCGCTCGCCCAGCAGCTCGACCAGATCGGCCGCAGCCTTGCCGCCCACCGATTCGGCCGCCGCGGCAACATGGCCGTCGCCGATCAGCGCGCGTGCGCGCTCCTTCCAGTCCAGCGCAGCGGTGGAGAGCACATCGGGGATGCCCAGCGCATGAAGCTCGGCGGCACTTTCATCACTCCGGACCAGGCTCAGGACCTTCACGCCGCGCGCCCTGCCCAACATCGCGAGCGCCTTGCCGACGGCTCCGCTGGCCGCGTTCTGCACGACCCACTGACCCGGCTTCACCTCCATGAATTCCAGCAGCATCAAGGCAGAGAGCGGCATGGCGAGCAGCTGAGTCGCGAGCTCATCGGGAATCTCGTCGGGCAGGGCGATCAGCATCGAAGCCGGCGCCACGAAATACTCCGCCCAGGTGCCGCGCACGGACGAGGCGGCAACGCGCTGGCCCGGCATGAAACCGCTCACGCCCTCACCCACCGCATCAACGATCCCCAGCCCTTCGCTGCCGGCCAGAGCCGGCAGCGGCGGCTTGTCACCATACACGCCGCGCACGGTCAGCAGATCATGGTTGTGGATGGCCGCCATCAGCCCGCGTACGCGGACCTCGCCAAGCCCGGGTGCCGGCAAGGCGCGCTCGGCAAGCGCCAGGACTTCGGCAGGCTTGCCGAAACTTTCATACTGCACGCATTTCATCATTTGCTCCCTGCCGGCCCCGCCGGCCTCTGTCTGTCCGGTTGCAGCCTGCTTCATGCACCCAGCATGGCCTCGATACGGGCCTGACTGGCCGCGTAGGGCGCCCGCAAACGCAGGTTGGATTCACCGCCCGGGCTCTGCACGACCACTGCGCGGGCGTGGCTGAAGCGGCGGAAACCATATACGCCATGATAGGCGCCCATGCCGGCCGGGCCGACGCCGCCGAAGGGCACGCTCTCGATCGATGCATGCGTCATGATGTCATTGACCACCAGCGCGCCACTGGTGGTGTGGCGCGCGAAAGCCTGCTGACGGTCCGCATCGGGGCCGAAGTAGTACGCGGCCAGCGGACGCGGATGGCTGTTGATGTAATCCAGCGCCTCCTGGCGGTCGGCATACGCCAGCACCGGCAGGATCGGTCCGAAGATCTCTTCCTGCATCACCTTCATGTCGTCGCGAGCGCCCAGCACCAGCACCGGTGCCATCTTGCGGGTGGCGTCCGAACTGTCCGGCTCGCCGGCCGGCGCAAGACTCACCAGGGTTGCACCTTTCGCACGGGCGTCCTCCAGCAGGCCCAGCAGTCGCTGGTAGTGACGATCGCTGACAATCGAGGTGTAGTCCGGATTGTCCTGCATGCCGGGGAAAATGCTGGCGACAAAGCGCCGGGCGTGATTCGCGAAAGCCTCCACCGCAGACTCGGGCAGCAGCACGTAATCCGGCGCCAGGCAGATCTGGCCGACATTGAAGGTCTTCACCGCGAGCGTGCGCTCCACCGCGGTGGCAATGTCGGCATCGGTATCGACCATGACCGGCGACTTGCCGCCCAGCTCCAGCGTGACCGGGACGAGATGCTCGGCTGCCGCCCGCATCACATGCCGGCCCACCGTGGTGCTGCCGGTAAAGACCAGATGATCGAACGGCAGGCCGCTGAAGGCGGCGCCGACCGAAGCGTCGCCCAGCACCACGCCGAGCTCCATCGGATCGAAATACTGCGCGACCAGTTTCGCGAGCAGTTCGGCCGTGCGCGGAGTGAGTTCGGATGGCTTGATGAGTGCCCGGTTGCCCGCGGCAAACACGCCGGAGAGCGGGCTGAAGGCGAGGTTGAGCGGAAAATTCCACGGGCTGATGATGCCCACCACGCCCAGCGCCTGGTATTCCACCCGCGCTTCCATGCCGGGCGCCGGCGCGGCCTGGACGTCAGGCTGCATCCAGTCTTCGAGATGCGTCTGGGCATGGCGCAGGGCTGCCACCGAACTCATCACGTCGGCCAGCAGGGTCTGGTAGCCACTGCGATGACCGAAGTCGGCGCTGACCGCCTCGATGAGTTCGGCACGATGATCCAGCAGCAGGCGCACCGCGCGCTCCAGCCGGTCGCGCCGCAGCGCGGGGCTCGCCGGGCCGGCCTTCAGCCAGGCCTGCTTCATGTCGGAAACCAGCCCGGGCAAGGCTGCAATCTGTTCGTTCGGGGTCATGGGAGATCCTTTTCTTCTTGGAACACCGGCAAATACGATGCCGGCCGGGTGCAGGAGGGAGACGAGCAGGGCTCGACACGGACACAGACTAACTCATATTAGACCGGTCGTCTAGTGTCAATCCGAAGATCGCCGAGACGTACTCGCGCGTGCAATGCCGGGCGCAGGAAGGATGGGGCGGAGAACGAGACGGAAGCCTGAGTGCCACGCGCGACGGCGCAGCCGGAACGGCCTCGGGCGCGCTTGCGAAACGCGGTGGTGTGCATGCGGCGACAAGCCCGAGTCAGGCAAGCCCGATGCGCTTGATCAGCCGCTGCGTCCCGGGCGTGGCATGCCCATGAGCGGATGTCGGCCCTGCCCTGCTCCGCCGGTTCAGTCCGCCATTCAGCGCATTGGCCGGCAGCCGTCGTGATGGTGGCAGGGGAAAACGGGAGCGCCGCCGTCGCACGGGCGCGCTCCCGCCGGAATGCAGACTCAGAGCCAGGCAGTGGTGTAGACCGGCACCTGCCAGTCGACGGCCATGCTGACGCTCAGCGCGGTGATGGTGATGATCGAGAAAACGAAGACCTGACGCGCCCACACGCGATCATCCGGCGCAGTCTTACCGGCCAGCGCCATGCGCAGCCACCACAGACTGGTGGCGCAGGCGACGATCAGGTAACCGTGCCCGGCGTAGCCGCCTGCGGCCAGCATCAGCGTGGCCATGGCGAAGGCCAGGATGTAGAGCACGATCTGCCGCTTGGCCGCCGAAATGCCGCGCACCACCGGCAGCACCGGGATGTTGGCGGCCTCGTAGTCAGCCAGCCTGAAAATGGCGATGGCATAGGAGTGCGGCATCTGCCAGAGGCAGAACATCACCAGCAGGATCAGCGCGCCGCTGTCCCAGTGACCGGCGGCCGCGCAATACCCGGCCACCGGCGGCACGGCGCCGGAAAGGCTGCCGACCAGGGTGCCATACACCGAACTGCGCTTCATCCACAGGCTGTAGGCGCCGACATAGATCGCGAAACCGAAGGCCACGCAGGCCACGGTGAGCGCCGAGGTCCACAAGGCGAGGCAGGCAAAGCCCGCCACGCCCAGCACGAGACCATGTGCGAGCGCCGCCCGCACGCTCATCGCGCCGGTCACGATCACCCGGCTGCGGGTGCGTGACATGCGGGCGTCGATGTCGCGGTCGATGCAGTTGTTGATCGCGCAGCCCGAGGCCACGACCAGCGACACGCCGGCCAGCGTGGCCACCAGCAGCAGCCAGTCCGGCCGCCCCTGGCTGGCCAGCAGGAAGCCGCCGACCGTGGCAATCAGATTGCCGAAGATGATGCCCGGCTTGGTGACGGACAGGTAACGCTTGAGTTTCACCGCAAATCCCGTCAGCGCATCATCAGTGCGTCAGCTGTGGTGATGATCCAGATCGACAGGCCGACCAGCATCACGATGATCAGCGCGGTGAAGAGGAAGGAGAAGCTGTTCAGGCGGCCGTCCTTGGTGAAGTCCAGATGCAGGAAGAACTTCAGATGCACCAGGATCTGCACGATGGCGAGCGTGAAGATGCCGGCCAGGGTGGCCTGGCGACCGAAGCCGCCATCCATGACCATCCAGAACGGAATCGCCGTCAGGACCACCGACAGCACGAAGCCGATGACATAACTCTTGACGCTGCCGTGACCGGCAGCCTGCTCATGTGCGTGACTCATCACATGGCTCCTTTCAGGTACACGACGGTGAAGACGCAGATCCAGACGATGTCGAGGAAGTGCCAGAAGAGCGAGAGGCAGTTCAGGCGGAGCATGGTGACCGAGCCCAGACCACGGCGCGCCACCTCGATCATCATCACCGCCATCCAGATCAGGCCGGCGGTCACGTGCAGACCGTGCAGACCGACCAGCCCGAAGAAGGCGGACAGGAAGGCACTCACCTGCGGGCCGTGGCCCTCGGCGATCAGATGGTGGAACTCGTTGACTTCCATGCCGATGAAGACCGCACCGCACACGAAGGTGACGGCCAGCCAGCCCAGCACCGCGGACTTGTTGCCGCGGTAGCCGGCGATCATCGCGAAGCCGTAGGTGATGGACGAGAGCAGCAGCGCGGCCGTCTCGATCGCCACATAGGGCAGCTCGAAAATCTCGTGCCCGGCCGGGCCGGTCGCGATATTGCGGTAAAGCACGGCATACGCCGCGAACGCCGTCGCGAACAGGATGCAGTCGGTCATCAGGTAGAGCCAGAAGCCCAGCAGCGTCTGCTTGTCGCTGTCGTGATGATCGTGCTGCTCGTCATGCGCGCCGTGCGCGTGTTCTACATAACTGTTCATGTCGCTTCGTCTCTCAGGCGGGCGTGGCCACGGTCGATTCGCGCTGCAGGCGGGCGGCGCGTTCGGTGCTCTCGATTTCATCCGGCTGCACGTAGAAATCGCGGTCCTTTTCATAGGCGCGCGCCAGCATGCTGCCGACAATGCCGATCAGGCCGACGATGGCCAGCCACCAGATATGCCAGATCAATGCGAACCCGAGGATCAGCGAGAAGCCGCCGATCCAGATTCCGGCCGCCGTGTTGCGCGGCATGTGGATCGGTGCGTAATGCGCCGGAGCGGCATAGGCCACGCCCTTTTCCTTCATGTCGGTAAAGGCATCGATGTCATGCACCTGCGGGATGACCGCGAAGTTGTAGGACGGCGGCGGCGAGGACGTCGACCATTCCAGCGTGTGGCCATTCCAGGGGTCGCCGGTGGTGTCCGCCAGCTTCTTGCGCTGAATGACGCTGACCGCCAGCTGCAGGAGCTGACAGGCAATGCCGCAGGCAATCAGCAGCGCGCCGAAGAGCGCGACATACAGCCAGATGTTCCAGGCGGGATTGTCGGTGTGGTTCAGGCGGCGCGTCATGCCGAGGAAGCCCAGCACATACAGCGGCATGAAGGCGAACAGGAAGCCGATCTGCCAGAACCAGAACGCAGCCTTGCCCAGCTTGGGCTCCAGCTTGAAGCCGAAGACCTTGGGGAACCAGAAGCCGAAGCCGGCGAGATAGCCGAACACCGCACCACCGATGATGGTGTTGTGGAAGTGGGCGATCAGGAACAGGCTGTTGTGCAGCACGAAGTCCGCCCCCGGCACGGCCATCAGCACACCGGTCATGCCGCCGATGGAGAAGGTCACCATGAAGCCCAGGGTCCACAGGATCGGCGGCTCGAAGCGCAGGCGACCACGATAGATCGTGAACAGCCAGTTGAAGAGCTTCACCCCGGTCGGCACGGAAATCACCATCGTCATGATGCCGAAGAAGGCATTCACGTTGGCACCGGAGCCCATCGTGAAGAAGTGGTGCAGCCAGACCATGAAACCGAGGATCGAGATCACGCCGCTGGCAATGATCATCGAGGTATGACCGAAGAGCCGCTTGCCGGTGAAGGTGGAGACCACTTCCGAGAAAATGCCGAAGGCCGGCAGCACGAGGATGTAGACCTCGGGGTGGCCCCAGGCCCAGAAGAGGTTCAGATACATCATGGCGTTGCCGCCCGCTTCCGCGGTAAAGAAGTGGAAGTCGAGGTAGCGGTCAAGACTCAGCATCGCGAGCGCGCCGGTCAGGATCGGGAAGGAGGCGACGATCAGCACGTTGGCCCAGGTGCAGGTCCAGGTGAAGATAGGCATCTGCATCAGCTTCATGCCGGGCGCGCGCATCTTGATCACCGTGACCAGGAAGTTCACCGCAGTGAGCGTTGTGCCTATCCCTGATATCTGCAAGGCCCAGGTGTAGTAATCGACCCCCACGTCAGGGCTGAAGGCAATGCCTGCGAGCGGCGGGTAGGCCACCCAGCCGGTGCGGGCAAAATTGCCCACGCCCAGCGAGATATTCACCAGCGCCGCAGCCGCCACCAGCAGATAGAAGGACAGCGAGTTCAGAAAGGGGAAGGCCACGTCGCGTGCGCCGATCTGCAGCGGCACCACGATGTTCATCAGCCCGGTCATGAACGGCATGGCCATGAAGATGATCATGATCACGCCGTGGGCGGTGAAGATCTGGTCATAGTGCGAAGGCGGGAACACACCCATCGCGCCATCGGTCGCCATCGCCAGCTGGGTGCGCATCATCAGCGCATCGGCAAAACCGCGCAGCAGCATGACCAGCGCCACGATGATGTACATCACGCCGATCTTCTTGTGGTCCACCGTGGTCAGCCATTCGCGCCACAGGTAGCCCCACTTGCCGAACTTGGTAATCAGCGCCATCACCAGCAGGCCGACGAGACCGCCGCCGGCCAGCGCGCCCATCACGATCGGCTCGTGGAAGGGGATGGCGTCCAGAGTGAGTTTTCCGAACATCTTTCAGTGCTCCTTGACCAGCGTGAGCGAGGGCGGCGTTTCACACAGGATCCGCGTCAGCTCGGCAAGCTTGATTTCTTCATCGGTGGCCGCCATCGACTGGCGACCGGCCATGTACTTGTGCAGCACGGCGTCAAACAGGCGCGGCTCGCCCAGCGTGTAAAAGGCAGGCGGATTCGCTTCGCTCGGTGCCGCCAGCGCCAGATAGGCCTGCGCATCGAGCTTCGTGCCGGTCTCGCGGGCCTTCTTGACCCAGGCCTCGAACTCGGCCGAAGTCGGCGTGGCAATCGCGTTGAACTTCATGCCGGAAAAGCCTGCGCCGCTGTAGTTGGCCGAAATCCCCTTGTAGGTACCCGGCTCGTTGGCCACCAGATGCAGCTTGGTTTCCATGCCAGCCATGGCGTAGATCTGGCCGCCCAGTTGCGGGATGAAGAAGGAGTTCATCGCCGCATCGGAGGTGATCCGGAAATTCACCGGCACATCCTTCGGGAAGGCGATTTCATTGACCGTCGCGATGCCCAGATCCGGATAGATGAACAGCCACTTCCAGTTCATCGCCACCACCTGCACATTGATCGGCGGCTTGTCCGAGTCCAGCGGACGATAGGGATCGAGCTTGTGAGTGGTCTTCCAGGTCACCACCGCCAGCGCGGCCACGATGAGGACCGGAATGATCCAGACCACTGCCTCGATGCGGTTCGAGTGGGCCCACTTCGGCCGGTACTCGGCCTCGGTGTTGCTCGCGCGGTATTTCCACGCGAACACCAGCGTCATCACGATGACGGGAATCACCACCAGCAGCATCAGCAGCGTGGCGGTGATGATCAGGGACTTCTCGTCCGCCGCGACCTGGCCCTTCGGATCAAGGATTCCTCCCTGACAGCCCGAAAGCAGGACAAGCAGCAGCGGCAAGAGCCCCCGCAAACGGGAGGTGCTATCGCTTTTCATCATGCGGGATCTTCGATTGAAAAACCGGTGTCGCTCCTGCGGCAAGGCGGACAGGGCAGCCGGCGCTGCGCAGGAGGCAAGACGTCGCGACACGCTCGCGCGACGGGAATGACTGTGGGGGCACTGCAAAAACTCCGCTGGAAGGCTAGCCCGGCGGCCTCGCGGTAGTCAGGTCCATCCTGCTCCGCCGGCTCTTGTAGGGATGCGGGCCACCGCGGCGGCCCCGCCTTTAGCAGGCGTAAACCCTTACGGCAACTCGACAGCCCGAAGGTATCGGACGACACATTACAAAACAGTTTCCACCGAACAACAAGCACTTTGTTGATTCGCATCAAGCCAAAAGCCACCCGGAACTGGCGCCAGACAAGGACAGCGCCACCTGTTTCTGCTAGCCAAAACAGTCACTTGCGAAAAACCATCTTGTTGAAAATGCTTTTTGCGCAAAGCCTTCTGCAAGCTTGGTGACAGCTTCACCGCCACGCACCCCGGGCCTCGCGTCCGCCAGCTCCGCGAAAATGCCAACGGCATACCCCTGAAGGGCTGCTGAGCACAGGCATCCGGCAAGGGCAGCCCGGCATCGATGCCGCGTCGCGCGGGACTGTTTCAGTCAGTCAAATCAGGCACTTCGAAACAGTTATCCGGCGAGTGGCTGGCTATGCTGGGGCCTGTCATTCACCGACGCCCGCCCCGCTCCCGAGCAGTCCCGCGCACCGACGGACGTCTTCGCCATCCCGGGCCGAGCCCCGCCAGACGGCCCGCCCTCGTCAAGGAGAACCCCATGTCCCGCTACACCACCCGCATCCTCGTCAGCACCCTCGCCTTCACGCTCGCCGCAGCCCCCTTCCAGGGCGCTTTCGCGGCCGAGCAGACCATCAGCTGCAACAGCCGCGGACACGACTACACCTACTGCCAGGTCGATACCGCCAATCATGTCGAGCTGGTGAAGAAGAACTCCTGGTCCGATTGCGAGCAGGGTCGCTCCTGGGGCTATGACGAGCATGGCGTCTGGGTCGATCGGGGCTGCTCGGCCGATTTCCGCGTCGGCCAGGAAGACCAGCACAAGAACAATCACCCGCGCACCAAGGCCATCGCCATCGGCGCCGCGGTGCTGGGAGCCGCCGCACTGGGCGCGATGCTGCTGAGCAAGCATTCGCAGGACCAGTCCGGCAATGAAAGCACCCAGACACTCGCCCTGCCCGAAGGCAGCTTCAGCGGTTATGACCGCATGGAGCGCACCCCGGTCGACTTCACCGTGGACGGCACGGGGCATGTGCGCGGCCATGCCGGCTCACGGAGCTTCGAAGGCCAGGTCACGACCGACTCGCTGCAGCTCGGCCGTCACAGCTTCAGCATCAGCCCGAACGGCAATGGTTTCGAGGCAGCCGACCTGCAGAACCCGGCACACCATGTGAGCTTCAGTCCGGCACGTGGCGGCTACGCCGACTGAGCCGGCCTGCACGCGACAATTCCGCCCGGATCGGGTTAGGCTCAGCCCTCCTCCCGATCTGACGGAGCCCGGATGCCCGCTTTCGAAACCAGCTGGACGACCGCCTGGACCGCCCTTGGCGCGCAGGGCGACGGCCTTGCCGAATACCGCGCCCTGCTCACCCGCTACGCCGAGCCGCATCGCGCCTACCATACCCGCCAGCACCTGGCCGAGTGCCTCGCGCTCTTCGAGCAGTACCGGTCTCTCGCGCAGCAGCCGGCCGAAGTCTGTCTGGCACTCTGGTATCACGACGCGATCTACGACATTCCCGCGTCCGACAACGAGGAGCGCAGTGCCGCCCTGGCTGCCACGGAACTCGCCGCCGCCGGTGTGCCGGCCAATGCGGTGGCACGCATCCGCGAGCTGATCCTGGCGACCCGGCATGCCGCTGCGCCTGCCGGCCCCGACGCCGCGCTGCTGGTCGACATCGACCTCGCCATCCTCGGCGCGGACCCGGCCCGCTTCGCCGAATACGAAGCGCAGATCCGCCGCGAATACCAGGCGGTGCCGGAGGCGCTTTTCCGCAGCAAGCGCCGTGAGATCCTGCAGACCTTCCTCGATCGCCCGCAGCTCTTCTGCTGCCCGGCGCTGGCCGCCCGCTTCGAAGACGCCGCGCGCGCCAACCTCCGCCGGGCTCTCGCCTGAGCCCTCGCGCCGCGCCGGATTTTTGCGGCATGATTCAGGCCTCGCCCCCTTACCTGCCCGGCGCACGGCGCGCAGACCGTTCCGCCCCAAGGAGACTCTCATGCAGGCCATTGCCCTGTGGACGCGCAAGCGCCTGGACGGCCGCTTCCATTACGCCTGGATCGCGATCGCGCTGACCTTTCTCGTGATGCTGATCACCGCCGGCACGCGCGCCACGCCCAGCGTGATGATGGTGGCGCTCGAGCGTGACTTCGGCTGGGACCGCGCCACGATCTCGCTCGCGCTCTCGATCAACCTCGCCCTCTTCGGCCTGATGGGGCCTTTTGCCGCCGCAGCCATGGAGCGCTTCGGCCTGCGCCGCACGGTGCTGGTGGCGCTGAGCATTCTCGGTGCGGCAGTCGGTGCGTCCGCGCTGATGCAAAGCAGTTTCCAGATGACCCTGCTGTGGGGCTTCATCGTGGGCTGCGCGACCGGTGCGACCGCGATGACGCTGGGCGCGACCGTCGTCTCGCGCTGGTTCAAGGAACGGCGCGGGCTCGCGATGGGCATCCTCACCGCCAGCACCGCCACCGGCCAGCTGGTCTTCCTGCCGCTGCTGGCCAGCATCGTCGAAAGCCAGGGCTGGCAACCGGTCGTGCTGACGGTGGCCACGGGCATTGCAGTGGTGCTGGCACTGGCCTTCCTGTTCCTGCCCGAGCGCCCGGCCGAGCTGGGTCTGCCGCTCTATGGCGAGCCGGCCGACGCCCCGCTCACGCCCCGCGAACCGCATCGCAACCCGATCCGGATGGCTTTCAGCACGCTGGCCCGCGCGGTGAAAGTACGCGATTTCTGGCTGCTCTTCTTCAGCTTCTTCGTCTGCGGCGCGAGCACCAACGGCTACATCGGCACCCACTTCATCGCGATGTGCGGCGACTACGGCCTGGACCCGGTCAAGGGCGCCTCCATCCTCGCCGCGATGGGCGTGCTGGATCTCTTCGGCACCACCTTTTCCGGCTGGCTGTCGGACCGCTTCAACAACCGCGTGCTGCTGTTCTGGTACTACGGCCTGCGCGGCCTGGCGCTGATCTACCTGCCCTGGGCTTTCGGCCTCTCCTACTTCGGCCTGCCGGTGTTCGCGCTCTTCTACGGACTGGACTGGGTGGCCACCGTGCCGCCGACGGTGCGGCTCGCCAATGACGTGTTCGGCCCGCGCGAAGCGCCGATCGTGTTCGGCTGGGTCGTGGCCGGCCATCAACTGGGTGCGGCCTTCGCCGCGCTGCTGGGCGGCGTGCTGCGCAACAGCCTGGGCACCTACACCGTCGCGACCATGATTTCCGGCGCGCTGTGCCTCGTGGCCGCCGTCATGGTGCTGCGGATCAACCGGCCGCGGCCCGCTCTGGCCAGCGCCTGAGCGCGGCCGTCAGCCCGCCTCGGCCGGCGTCTGGCTGCGCTCTGCCGCCGGAGCCCGGCCGAACAGGCGGCGGTATTCACGGCTGAACTGCGATGCGCTCTCGTAGCCGACGCGATGCGCGGTCGCGCCCACCTCCAGACCTTCCGCCAGCATCAGGCGCCGCGCTTCCTGCAGGCGCAGCTGTTTCTGGAACTGCAGTGGTGTCATCGCGGTGACCGCCTTGAAGTGGTGATGCAGCGACGAGTTGCTCATGTGCACACTGCGTGCCAGGGCTTCGATGCGCAGCGGCTGGTGGTAGTGCTCGCGCAGATGGCTGATCGCGCGGGCGATGCGATGGGTCTGGCTGTCCTGCTGCACGAGCTGGCGCAGCGATTCGCCATGCTCGCCGATCAGCAGGCGGTAGAAAATCTCGCGCCGGATCAGCGGCGCCAGCACCGGCACATGCTGCGGCGTGTCGAGCAGTGCAAGCAGGCGCAGCACCGCATCGAGCAGCTCGTGATCGAGCCGGCTCACCCGGATGCCGCGAAGCGCGGCGGACTCCCGCGCAGCCCCCGGCCCCAGCGCCGGGATCAGTTCGCTGATGACGCCGGCATCCAGCTCCAGGCGCAGCCCGAGATACGGGCAGGCCGTTGTCGCCTCGGTCACGCCCGCCAGCACCGGCAGATGAACGGAGGAGACCAGATAATGGAACGGGTCGTAGGCATGCCGCTCGCCGCCCGCCAGCAGCGTCTTGGCGCCCTGCGCGATCAGCCCGAAGGCGGGTTGCTGCAGCACATGGCGCGCCGCGTGAGCCGTCGTGAGGCGGCTCAGGAAAAGCCCCGGCACCGGAGTTTCGAGCGAGCCCTCGACAGCGCCGGCATGGCGCTCAAGCAGGCTCAGCAGCTTTGCCCGCTGCGCCGCAGTGGGCGCCTCAAGGCCCGCTGGCAGGCGGCTTTCGGCTGACGTTTTCATCGCAGGACTCCCTCGATCCGGAGCGGAAAAGCATACACGCCGGCGAACATCCGGCCCCTTGTAAATCACGCGTCTTTGCAGGATCGTGCATGCCTCTTGCAGGATCGTGCGTGGCTCGCAGCCGACGGCCTGTTCATACTTCAGTCATCGCAGCGCTTCCCGCGCTGCGCAGATCAGGAGAGCAGGATGCGTTACAGGAAATTCGGCAACACCGGGCTGTTCGTGTCGGAAATGTGTCTGGGCACGATGACCTTCGGCGGCGAGGGCGCCATGGGCGGCCAGATCACCTGGAGCCAGATCGGCAGCCTGCAGCAGGATGAAGTCGACCGCATGATGGCCCGCGCGCTCGAGGCCGGCATCAACTTCATCGACACCGCCGACGTGTATTCCGCCGGCCAGTCGGAGCGGCTCACCGGCCAGGCGCTGAAGAATCTCGGCGTGGCGCGGGAAGACGTGGTGGTGGCCACCAAGGTCTTCGGCGAATCCGGCACGCGTGGCGTGAATTCACGCGGCATGTCGCGCTACCACATCATTGATTCGCTCAAGGCGAGCCTTGGCCGGCTGCAGCTCGACCATGTCGACCTTTACCAGATCCACGGCTTCGACCCGGCCACGCCGATGGAAGAAGCCCTGCGGGCGCTCGATGATCTCGTCCGCCAGGGGCATGTGCGCTACATCGGCGTCTCGAACTGGGCGGCCTGGCAGATCATGAAAGCCCTGGGCATTTCCGAGCGCCTCGGGCTGGCGCGCTTCGAATCCCTGCAGGCCTACTACACGATTGCCGGGCGTGATCTCGAGCGCGAGATCGCACCGATGCTGAGCAGCGAAAAAGTCGGTCTGATGGTCTGGAGCCCGCTCGCCGGCGGTCTGCTCTCTGGCAAATACTCCCGCGATGGCGGCGGCGAAGCCGGCGCGCGGCGCATGACATTCGATTTTCCGGTGGTCGACAAACCACGCGCCTTCGACTGCATCGACGCGATGCGTCCGATCGCGGCCGCGCATGGCGTGTCGGTCGCGCAGATCGCGCTGGCCTGGCTGCTGCACCAGCGCGTGGTCAGCAGCGTGATCATCGGCGCCAAACGCATCGATCAGCTCGACGACAATCTCGCCGCCTGCGCCGTGCGCCTCTCGGCCGAAGAGCTCGCCACGCTGGACGCGGTGAGCGCCCTGCCCGCCGAATACCCGGGCTGGATGCTCGCCCGCCAGGGCGGCTACCGGCGCCAGCAGCTCGCCGACGCCGGCAGCTGAGCGTGCCACCGCAGCGCAGGGCTTCCCGCGCTGCGGCCGCTGCGCTCACAGCGCTTCTTCGTAAGCGCGGCCGTAGTAGCTGTCGAGCAGCAGCTGGCGAAGCTCCGAGATCAGCGGGAAGCGCGGGTTGGCGCCGGTGCACTGGTCATCAAAAGCCTGCTCGGCCAGGGTGTCGACCGCGGCGAGGAAATCCGCCTCGGCCACGCCCGCTGCCTGGATCGAGGGCGGAATGCCCAGCTCGGCCTTGAGCCCGTCCACCCAGGCAATCAGCCGTGCCACGCGCTCGTCATCCGTGCTGCCGCCGAGCCCGAGGTGCTTGGCAATCGCGGCGTAGCGGCACTTGGCCTGCGGCCGGTCGTACTGGCTGAAGGCCGTCTGCTTGGTCGGAATGTCGCAGGCGTTGTAGCGAATCACATTGCTGATCAGCAGCGCGTTGGCCAGGCCGTGCGCGAGATGAAACTCGGCGCCCAGCTTGTGAGCCATCGAGTGACAGACGCCGAGGAAGGCGTTGGCAAACGAGATGCCCGCCAGCGTGGCCGCGCTATGCACTTCCTCGCGCGCCTTCTGGTTCTTCGCGCCTTCGCGCCAGGCCGCCGGCAGATAGTCTTTGAGCAGGCGCAGCGCCTGCAGCGCGGAAGGATCGGAGAATTCGCTCGCCATGACGGATACATAAGCTTCGAGTGCATGCGTGACCGCATCGATGCCACCGAAGGCGGTCAGGCTCTTCGGCAGGTTCATGACCAGATTGGCGTCCACGATGGCGATGTGCGGCGTGAGCTCGTAGTCGGCAATCGGATACTTCACGCCGGTCTTCTCGTCGGTCACCACCGCGAAAGGCGTCACTTCAGAGCCGGTGCCGGAGGTGGTCGGCACGGCGACCAGCATGGCCTTGCTGCCCATTTTCGGGAAGGTGTAGATGCGCTTGCGGATGTCCATGAAGCGCAGCGCGAGTTCCTCGAAATGCACATCCGGATGCTCATACATCACCCACATGATCTTCGCCGCATCCATCGGCGAGCCGCCGCCGATGGCGATGATCACGTCCGGCTGGAAGGCATGCAGCACATGGGCGCCGCGACGCACGATCTCCAGCGTCGGGTCCGCCTGCACCTCGTAGAAGATTTCCACCGCCATGCCCTGCTGCTTGAGGATGCGGATCGCTTCCTCGCAGGCGCCGCTGTTGTAGAGATAGGTGTCGGTCACGATGGCCGCGCGCTTGCGGCCAGCCAGGTCACCGAGGGCCACCGGCAGCGAACCGCGGCGGAAGTAGATGGACTTCGGCAGCTTGTGCCAGAGCATGTTCTCGGCCCTCTTGGCGACGGTTTTCCTGTTGATCAGATGCTGCGGCCCGACGTTCTCCGAAATCGAGTTGCCGCCCCAGGAGCCGCAGCCCAGCGTGAGCGAAGGCGCCAGCTTGAAGTTGTAGAGATCCCCGATGCCGCCGTGCGATGAGGGCGTGTTGATCAGGATGCGCGCGGTCTTCATGCGCTCGCCGAAGCGGTGGATACGCTCGCCCTGCTGATCCTGGTCGGTATAGAGCACCGAGGTGTGGCCGATGCCGCCCAGCGCCACCAGCGCCTCGGCCTTGCCCACCGCGTCGGCGAAGTCCTTCGCGCGATACATGGCCAGCGTGGGCGAGAGCTTTTCATGGGCAAAGGCTTCTTCCAGCCCCAGCGAGCTGACTTCGGCAATCAGCACCTTGGTGTGCGCCGCCACCTTCACGCCGGCCATCTCCGCAATCTTCAGCGCCGACTGACCGACGATGTCGGCATTCAGATGCCCCTCCACCAGCAGCACCTTGCGCACCGCATCGGCCTCCTTGCGGCCCAGTACATGCGCGCCGACCTTCGCGAAACGCTCCTTGACGGCGTCATACACCGCATCGACCACGATGACCGATTGCTCGGAGGCGCACACCACGCCGTTATCGAAGGTCTTGGACATCAGGATGGAGGCCACCGCGCGCTTGATGTCGGCGGTTTCGTCGATCACCACCGGCGTGTTGCCGGCGCCCACACCGATCGCAGGCTTGCCTGAGGAGTACGCGGCCCGCACCATCGCTGGCCCGCCGGTGGCGAGGATCAGCGAGATGTCGGGGTGATGCATCAGGGCATTGGAGAGTTCCACGCCGGGCTCGTCGATCCAGCCGATGATGCCGGCCGGCGCGCCGGCGGCCACCGCTGCGTCCAGCACGATGCGCGCGGCCTCGCAGGTGGCACGCTTGGCTCTCGGATGCGGGCTGAAGATGATGCCGTTGCGTGTCTTGAGCGCGATCAGGGCCTTGAAGATCGCGGTGGAGGTGGGATTGGTGGTCGGCACGATGCCGCAGAGGATGCCCACCGGCTCGGCAATCGTGATGATGCTGTCTTCTTCGGACAGGATGCCGCAGGTCTTTTCGTCGCGGTACTTGTTGTAGATGTACTCGGAGGCGAAGTGGTTCTTGACCACCTTGTCTTCCAGCACGCCCATGCCGGTTTCGGCCACCGCGAGCCGCGCCAGCGGAATCCGCGCATCGGCGGCAGCGAGGGCGGCCGAGCGGAAGATCCGGTCAACCTCCGCCTGCGTGAATTGCGCAAAAGCCTGCTGGGCAAGCTTGACCCGGGCGACGAGCTCGTCGAGCTCCTTGATGTTCGTCACAGCCATGACTGACTCCTTGAAGTGGTAAATCGATCCGGTAATCCTTCCGGGCCATGGGCTTCGAGGGATTGCCGCATCGCCCCGGCACACGGCCGGGGACCACATCTGGAATGCACTCAGCGGAAACGGGCCAGCGCCTCGCGGGCCCCTTGTCTTGACAATAGTTCGAGATTTTGACCAATCAACTGACGAAGATCAGTCCGGGCCGAGAGCGCCGCCGGAAAGATCTCTGCCACGCCCAGCAAGGCCTCCATCAGCCGGGCGTTGTCGCCCTCGCTCGCGTCGGCCAGCGCGGTCAGACGCGCCGCCATCGGATCGGCGATCTCATAGCGCTCGCCCGCATCCGTCCGCCGCAGCAGAAAGCGCATCCAGGCCGCCACGGCCAGGATCGCGCCCCCGCAAGGCAGGCCCGCGGCCAGACGCTCGCTGATCACGCCCAGCAGGCGGGGCGGCAGCTTGAGGCTGCCATCGGATGCGATCTGCATCGTGCGGTGCTTGAGGTTCGGATTGGCATAGCGGGTGAGCAGCTGATCTCGGTAGGCCAGGCGGTCGAAGTCGGCCGGCACGGTCAGCGTCGGCGCGATCTCATGCGTCATCATGTGATGGATCAGGCGGTGCATGTCGGGGTCGGCAATCGCAGCATCCACCGTCTCGAAGCCCGCCAGCACGCCCAGATAGGCCATCGTGGAGTGCGTTCCGTTGAGCATGCGCAGCTTGGCGAGCTCATAGGGAATCACGTCATCCACGAGCATCGCGCCGGCCTTCTCCCAGGCCGGGCGGCCGAGCGGAAAATCATCCTCGATCACCCACTGACGGAAGGCCTCGCCCGGCACCGGCCAGGCATCGAACACGCCGGTCATGGCTGCCACCCGCTCGCGCGTGTCATCGGTGGTGGCCGGCACGATGCGGTCGACCATGGTGCTCGGGAAATGCACGCTGGAGGCGATCCACTCGCCCAGCTCGGGGTCGAGTGCTGTCGCGAACTGCAGCACCACCTTGCGCAGGATCGTGCCGTTGTGCGCGAGGTTGTCGCACGACAGCACGGTGAAGGGGTTCGTGCGCCGCTGCCGCAGTGCGGCGACCAGATAGCCCGGCACGCTCTTCGGCTGATCCGGATGCGCCAGGTCGTGCACGATGAAGGGGTGCGCGAAATCCAGGCCGCCGGTGCGGGCGTCGTAGCAATAGCCTTTTTCGGTGACCGTGAGCGACACGATGCGCACGCGCGGATCACACATCTGCGCGATCACCTCCGACTGCTGACGGGGCGCGACCAGCACACGCCGGATCGAGCGGACCACGCGGGCCTGCAGCCCGTCGCGGTCACTGGTGAGCACGGTATAGAGATTGTCCTGGGCGGCGAGCGCGTCCTGCATGGCGGGCTCGTCCAGCACCGTCACGCCGCAGATGCCCCAATCGCCGCCGGCGGCCAGCATGGCCTCTTCCGTATAGATCGCCTGATGGGCGCGGTGGAAGTTGCCCAGACCCAGGTGAACGATGCCGATGGCGGGCTCGGCAAGCGGCGCCTCCGGCAGGAAAGACTGCAAGCGGGGCAGCTGCGAGGCATCGAGACGGGGAAGGAGGGAGTTCATCGCACAGACCTTTCTTGAGAAGTGATGAGAGCCGGCCGAGGTAGGTACAAACCCCAGTAACCATACTAATATATTAGTATCGTATCATGCGTCCAACGACAGGCACATGGGCTCACCGCCTGATGTACCCGAGGGATTTCCCGTAGCTGCTCACTCAAAGCGAAAGCCGAACCGCCATGAAAATCACCCATGCCGAAGTCATTCTCACCTGCCCCGGCAGAAACTTCGTCACCCTCAAGATCACCACCGACCAGGGCGTGCATGGCCTGGGCGACGCCACGCTCAATGGCCGTGAGCTTTCCGTGGCCAGCTATCTGAAGGATCACGTCTGCCCGCTGCTGATCGGCCGCGATCCGCGCCGGATCGAAGACACCTGGCAATACCTCTACAAGGGTGCCTACTGGCGCCGCGGCCCGGTCACGATGTCGGCCATCGGCGCGGTCGACATGGCGCTGTGGGACATCGCCGGCAAGATGGCCAACATGCCGCTCTATCAATTGCTGGGCGGCGCCTCCCGCGAACACGTGATGGTCTACAGCCACGCCACCGGCCGCGACATCCCGGAAACGCTGGATGCGTTCGCGAAATATCAGGCCAAGGGCTTCAAGGCGATCCGCGCGCAATGCGGCGTGCCGGGCATGAAGTCGGTGTATGGCGTGTCCAAGGGCGGCGCGTATGAGCCCGCCACCAAGGGCTGGCCGGAAGAGCAGTCCTGGTCGACCGAGAAGTATCTCGATTTCGCGCCCAAACTCTTTGAAGCGATCCGCGACAAGTTCGGCTTCGACACCCACCTGCTGCACGACGTGCATCACCGCCTGACGCCGATCGAAGCCGCGCGCCTGGGCAAGTCGATCGAGGATTACCGTCTGTTCTGGATGGAAGACCCGACCCCGGCCGAGAATCAGGAAGCCTTCCGCCTGATCCGCCAGCACACCGTCACCCCGATCGCGGTGGGCGAGGTGTTCAACAGCATCTGGGATTGCAAGCAGCTCATCGAAGAGCAGCTGATCGACTACATCCGCACCACCATCACCCATGCCGGCGGCATTTCGCACATGCGCCGCATTGCGGATTTTGCCGCGATGTACCAGGTGCGCACCGGCAGCCACGGGCCGTCTGACCTCTCGCCGGTATGCATGGGCGCGGCCCTGCACTTCGACCTGTGGGCGCCGAACTTCGGCATGCAGGAATACATGGGCTACCACGCCGAAACCATGGACGTCTTCCAGTGCGCCTGGAGCTTCCATGACGGTTTCATGCACCCGGGCGACGCGCCGGGCCTCGGCGTGGAAATAGACGAGAAGCTCGCCGCGAAATATCCCTACGAACCCGCCTACCTGCCGGTCGCGCGCCTCGAGGACGGCACGCTCTGGAACTGGTAAGGCCCGAACCGCCACCGGGCGGGCAGCCTGCTGCCCATGCCCCGCACATGAATCAAACAGGGACCACCCTGAACTCCCGGCACCGCGCCACACCGGCAGCGGCGCCGGATCCGAAGTCTGAAAAAGGAGGAGCACATGAAGAGAACCCTGATCGCATCCGGCCTGCTGGCCATCGCGGCAGCCCTGATCCCGTCACTGGCCCAGGCAGCCAGCCCGGCCTACACGCTGAATGTCAGCTCCTCGCTGACCGTCGACGACCCGATGTTCAAGGGGCTCAACCAGTTCAAGGAACAGGTCGAAGCCCGATCCGGTGGCCGCATCGCTGTGAAGCTGTTCCCCAGCTCGCAGCTCGGTCCGGATGAGGACGTACTGGAGCAGGCGCGCTCCGGTGCCGGCGTGGCCGTGCTCGTGGATGGCGGTCGTCTCGCGCCGTTCGTGAAGGAGTTCGGCATCCTTGGCGCGCCCTATGTCGTCGACAGCTACGACGAGATGCGCAAGCTGGTGACCTCACCGCTGCTGGAAACCTGGAACCAGAAGCTGCGCGCCGCCTCCGGTCACCAGATCCTGTCCTTCAACTGGTATCAGGGCGAGCGTCACCTGCTGACCATGAAGCCGGTCAGCAAACCCGCCGACCTCGCCGGCGTGCGCATGCGTACACCGGGCGCGCCGGTCTGGCTGGAAACCGTGCGCGGACTGGGTGCCACCCCCACGCCCATGCCCTGGGCCGAGGTGTATTCCGCCCTGCAGATGCAGGCCATCGATGCGGCCGAAGCCCAGCACCCTGCCACTTACGGCTCGCGCCTGTTCGAAGTCATCAAGCATGTGACGAAAACGCATCACATCTACCTGATCACCGGACTGGTCGGCTCGAAGGCCTGGTTCGACAAGCTGCCGGCCGACCTGCAAACCATCGTGCGCGAGGAGTCCCTGAAAGCCGGCGACACCGCATCGAAAGCCACCAACGACTCGCTGGCGAACTACGAGAAGCTGATGCGCGAAAAAGGCGTGAAGATCACCGAGGTGGACGTGGCGCCCTTCGTGGCCTCGACGGCGGCGGTGTACGACAAGCTGGGCTATGGCGAACTGCGCAAGCAGGTCAACGCCACGCTGGGCAAGAAGTAAGGAGCCCGCCATGGCCAGTTTCCTGTTCAAGCTTGAAGAGCGCCTGGCCATGGCGTTCTTCGCCGGCACGTCGATCTTCGTGCTGATCGGCGCCGCCACCCGCACCGCCGGCTCACCGGTGATCTGGGCGGTCGACCTCGCCCAGCTGAGCTTCGTCTGGGCCTGCGTGCTGGGGGCCGATCTCGCGATGAAGAAGGGCCAGCACATCGAGATCGACATCCTGGTGCGCTATTTCCCGGACAAGGTCCGCCAAGTGATCGCCACCGTCTGGCAGATCGCCATCGCAGCCTTCCTCGCGATGCTCGTGTGGTATGGCATCGGCCTTACCACGATGAATGTCGAACGCGAGCTCGGCGACGTCGGCATCAGCTACAGCTGGGTCACCGGCGCGATTCCGGTGGGCTGCTTCCTGATGCTCTGCACCACCCTCACCCGCCTGTGGCAGGCCTTCACTGGCCGCGCGGCGCTCACCCTGCAAGGCACTGACGGGAAAGTGATATGACCGGCATCCTCACCCTGCTCTTCCTCTTCCTGATGTTCATGGGAATGCCGGTGGCATTCGCCATCGGCATCTCGGCCGTGATGTTCTATCTCTTCGGCCCGGTGCCTGCCAACATCGCCATCCAGAAGATCGCCACCTCCACGCAGTCCTTCCCGCTGCTGGCCGTTCCCCTCTTCGTGTTCGCTGGCCATCTGATGAACGAGTCCGGCATCACCAGCCGGCTGATCTCGCTCTCGACAGTGCTTACCGGCTGGATCCGCGGGGGCCTGGCGCAGGTCGCGATCATGCTCAGTGCGCTGATGGGCGGGGTGTCCGGCTCCGCCGTGGCAGACGCCGCAATGGAAGCCCGCATCCTCGGCCCGGCCATGCTGGAGCGCGGCTACACCCGCGGTTATGCCAGCGCGGTGATTTCGGTCGGCTCGCTGATTACCGCCACGATTCCGCCCAGCATCGGCCTGATCCTCTACGGCTTCATGGGCAATGTATCGATCGGCCGACTCTTCGTGGGCGGCATCGTGCCGGGCGTTCTGATGACCATCGTGCTGATGGGCACCGCCTACCTGATCGCCCGCAAGCGTGGCTATGAGGCCGAAATGGCGCATTTTCCTTCGCTGAAGCTGATCGCTTCGCGCACCTGGGAATGCAAGTGGGCGCTGATGTTCCCCATCCTGCTGATCGTGGGCATCCGCTACGGCATCTTCACGCCTTCGGAAGCGGGCGCCTTCGCCGTCGCCTATGCGATCTTCGTCGGCCTCTTCGTGTTCCGCGAGCTCACCATCGCGAAGCTGCTCGATGCGCTGCGCCACAGCGTGTCCGACGTTGGCATGATCATGCTGATCATCATGCTCTCGTCGATGATCGGCTACATGATCACGCTGGAATCCGTGCCGCAGAGCGCAGCCGAGTTCCTGGTCGGCATTACCAGCAACAAGATCGCGCTGATGCTGCTGCTGATTTCGCTGATCATCGCGCTGGGCATGTTCCTGGAGTCCACCGTGATCGTGCTGCTGCTCACGCCGATCCTGATGCCCATCATCCGCGCGGTCGGCATCGATCCGGTGCACTTCGGTCTGGTCATGATGACCTGCGTCACCCTGGGCGGCATGACGCCACCTGTCGGTGTGGCGATGTTCACCGTGTGCGGCATGCTCAAGTGTCCGATGGACGAGTACACGCTCGAAGCCCTGCCGCTGCTTCTCGCCGTGATTGCGCTGGTAACACTGATGATCGTGTGGCCGACCAGCGTGCTTTATCTGCCCAATCTGGTGTTCGGCGCGGGCTGAGCCGTCTTGCCGGGTCTGCTGCGGCAGGCCCGGCAGCTTTGCGGGATAATCACCGGCAACTCTCCATCGTCTCCGGCCCACGCCCATGCTTCCTGCCGATCTGCTCACGCTCAGCACGAACGAACCCGTCAATCTGCAGATCTACCATGCGCTGCGGCAGGCGATCGTCAACTGCACGCTGCTGCCGGGGCAGTCGATCTCCGACAAGGAGATTTCCGAGCACTTCGGCGTGTCACGCCAGCCCGTGCGTGACGCCTTCATCAAGCTCGCCGGTGCAGGGCTGATCCAGATCCTGCCGCAGCGCGGCACCTTCGTCATGAAGATCTCGCCCAAGCGCGTGCTCAACGGGCGCTTCATCCGCGAAGCGGTCGAAGTCGCCGTGGTCACGCGCGCGGCGGCCGCCATCAGCGAAGACGATCTGATCAACCTCTCGGCCAATCTGGATCAGCAGGAACTCGCGGCCCGGCGCAAGGACACGGCCCGCTTTCTGTCGCTGGACGAGGAATTCCACACCGCCATCTCGCGCAGCATCGACTGCATCGAAGCCTGGGAGATGATCGAGGACATCAAGGCCCACATGGACCGGGTGCGCTACCTGAGCCTGGGCGAGATCTCGCCGCTGGATCTCCTCATCACGCAGCACCGCGCGATTTTCGAAGGCCTGAAATCCCACGATCCGGAACGAACGGCCGACGCGATGCGCGCCCATCTGCGCGAGATCAACCTCTCCTTCGACCCGGTACGCGAACGCAACCCCGACTGGTTCGAAGCCGAATAGGCGTTCAGCCCAGGCGCGCCATCAGTTCCGGTGACAGGCCGGTGTAGCGCGTGCCGTCCGGCCCCCAGCCCTTCGCCGGAGCGAGCGCCTGCAGTGCGCGGGCGGCGGCCGAGACATTGTCGATCACCGCAAAGGGCAGGCGTGCGGCGAGAGATTCGCCCATGCCTGCCAGCGCGGCGCCGCCAATGACAATCGCATCCGCCTCCGTCTCGGTCTGCGCCTCGCGCGCGGCCGCCTCCAGCTTCAGCAGCGCCTGATCCGGATCGGCCAGCAGCTCACCGCCGGACTCCTTCAGCACCTTCAGCCCGCACAGGTGATCCAGCAAGCCGGCGGAAGCGGCGAGGCGACGCAGGATGGGTTCCCAGCGCTCGCCGCCGGTCACGATGGCGAAACGCCCCGCCTGCGCGGCTTCGCGCATCGCGGCGTCTGCGAGGCCGACGACCGGGCAGCCCGCCAGCTCGCGCAGTGCTTCAAGGCCGGGGTCGCCGAAGCAGCCCACCAGGATGGCGTCATATCCGGCCGGCTGCGTGCTCCAGGCGTCCAGTACGGCATGCGCGGCGATCGCATAGGCCGCTTCAGAGGCGATATAGGCTCCGCCAAAGCGTGCCGTGACGGTATCGATCTGCCAGGCCTCACCCAGCATGGGCTGCAGGTGCTCATGCAGCATGGTGGTGACCTGCGCGCTGGTATTCGGGTTGATGATCAGCAAACGGGGCATGACTCAGTGCGAACGGAACAGGGTTTCGATGTCCGGTGCCTCATCGGCCGGTTGCTCGAACGCGATGCCGGCCAGCAGATGGGCCAGATGCTTCTTCATGAGGCGGCCGGCCAGGCGAGCGTCACGCTCGCGGATGGCGCCCACCAGCCCGGCATGCTCATCGCATCCGCAGCCCCCGTCATGCGGATGGGCGGCGCCGCGCCGGCCCGGTTTCTGGCCGAAGGTCATCAGGATCAGCGAGGTGCGGGACACGAGTTCGCGCAGGATCTTGGCCAGCGTCGCATTACCCGAGCCCTCCGCGATCAGCAGATGGAATTCGCCCGAGAGGCGGATCGCTGCGCGGCGGTCGCCCGCCTCGTTGGCCGCTTCTTCGTCATGCAGCGAGCGGATCAGGGCGTCGAGCGCCGCATCGTCCGCCTGCTGGACGAAGGCTTCGATCAGTGGCGGCTCGATCAGCATGCGGGCGCCGAAGACTTCCTGTGCGTCCTGCGGTGTCGGGCTCGCCACGGTGGCGCCGCGGTTGTGCTCCAGCACGATGACCTGCTCGGCCGCCAGCCGCACCAGCACCTGACGGATGCGCGTCCGCGACACGCCGAAAGCCCGTCCGAGCTTCTCCTCGGCCAGCCGCGTGCCGGGCGGCAGGCGGTGATCGAGCACCGCACCGACGATGCGGTCATAGATGTCGGCATCGGTGAGGCTGCTCTCTTCGCCGGAGAAGCCGGCCAGCGGTGCATTCATCGGCCGGCTCCGCTGCGGCGCCGGCCCAGTGCAGCCAGCCCGAGCGCCAGCGACACGACCAGAATGGAGACCAGCGTGGTCACCGTGCCCAGGGCGTAGATCACCGGCGTGGTCACCGTGGTGGTCAGCCCCTGCAGCTCGAGCGGCAGGGTGTTGAGATCCCCGATGGCCTGCGAGGAGCGCGCGATCTCGTCCCACGAGAGGGTGAAACCGAACATCGCCACGCCCACCACCGAAGGCCCGATCAGGGGCATCACGACATGACGCAGCGTCTGCCAGGGCGTGGCGCCGAGGTCGCGCGCGGCTTCCTCGTAGGCGGCATTGAAGCGATTGAAGACGGCAAACATGATCAGGAGACCGAAAGGCAGCGTCCAGGTCAGCTGGGCGCCAAGGGCCGAAGTATAGAGCCCCATGCTGGTGTTGAAATTCTCGGCCGTGCCGGCCCAGCCGGCCCACTCGAAGAACTGGCGCAGCGCACCGTCAAGCAGGCGGAATGACAGACCGATACCGAGCGACACGATGATGGAGGGCATGATCAGGCTCGCCACCGTGACGTAGAACAGCGCCCCGCCACCGCGCAGGTTCTTGCGGAAGGCCAGCGCGGCACTGACGGCGAGCAGCACCGTGAAGGCGGTGACCAGCACGCCGAGCTTGAAGGAACGCATCAGTGCCGCGCCGATGTCGATCACTCCGATGCCTTCGAACAGCACATGAAACCAGTGCAGCGACAGCCCATTGAGGGGGAAGGTGAGCCCGCCCTCCGGTCCCTGGAAGCTCAGCACGAAGATCGTGAGCGTGGGCCCGTAGAGAAAGAGCAGGAACAGCGCGAAGAAAGCGGCCAGGCACCAGAAGGCCGGCGTGCGGCGTTCGTTCATCACAGCTCCTTCCGGATATCGACCAGCCGGGTCAGGCCCCAGATGATCATCAGTACGACCGCCAGCAGGATCACCGCATTGGCCGCGGCGAGCGGAAACTGCAGATAGCTCGTCTGCACCTGGATGATCTTGCCGACCGAGGCGATCTGCTGACCGCCCATGACGCCGATGGTCACGAAATCCCCCATCACGATGGTGATCACGAAGATCGAGCCGATGATGATGCCGGTGCGCGAGAGCGGAATGATCACGTTCCAGAGGATCTGCCAGCCGCTGGCGCCGGCATCGAGCGCGGCTTCGATCAGCGAGCGGTCGATGCGCATCATCGAGTTGAAGATGGGCACGATCATGAACACGGTGAAGAGGTGCACGAAGGCCAGCACCACCGAAAAAGGCGAATAGAGCAACCACTCGACGGGCTGCGACACGATGCCCAGATGCATCAGTGCGTCATTGACCAGCCCGTTGCGCCCGAGCAGCGGCATCCAGGAGATCATGCGGATGACATTCGAGGTCCAGAACGGGATTGTGCACAGCACGAAGAGCAGCGTCTGCATGGCCGTGCTGCGTACGTGAAAGGCCACGAAATAGGCCACGGTGAAGCCGATGAGCAGCGTGAAGAACCAGGCGAGGAAGCTGAATTTGAGCGTCGAGAGATAGGTCTTGAAGGTGACGCACATCTCCGCGGTATTGCTGCAGCCCTCGAAGATGGACATGTAATTCTTGCCGGTGAAGGCGGGGATCATTTCGTACTCGGTGGCATCCCAGAAACTTACCGCCACGATCAATGCCAGTGGAATGATGAAGAAGAGCAGGAAGACCAGCGAATAGGGCGTGGCCTGCGCCCAGCCTGGCATGCCGTGCGTGCGCCATCTGGCGCGCATCGGGCTGGCAGAGGGAGTCATGAAGCTGTTGGCCATCTCGGTTTCCGGCAGGGATCGATCAATGAAGCACCCGGCCACGGCCGGGCGCTTCGCTACTCAGTTGAAGCTCAGGCCGCGACGAACTCGTTCCACTTGCGAACCATGTACTCGTTCTCGTCCATCACCGCGTTCCAGCAGGCAATGCCGCCCATGCGCTGCTCGTAGGAGCCGCCATCGCGCACCGCACCGGCCTTGGCCAGTAGTTCGCCGTTGGGCGCCTTGATGTCCTTCGCGGCAGGCTTGCCTTCCATCCAGTAGGCCCACTCGTAGGCTTCCATCCTGGCCTTGGCCGTGTCGAGCACCGCGCTGTAGTAGCCCTGGCGATTGAGGTAGGCACCGGCCCAGCCATCGAGGAACCAGTTGATGAACTCATAGACCGCATCCGCCTTCTTGCCCTTGACGCTCTTCGGCACGCCGAAACCGGCAGCCCAGGCGCGATAGCCTTCCTTGAGCGGCTGGAAATTGCAGGCGATGCCCTTGGTGCGCACGGCCGTCACGGCCGGCGACCACATCGACTGGATCACCACTTCGCCGGACGCCATCAGGTTCACGCTCTCGTTGAAGTCCTTCCACAGCGCGCGGAACTGGCCGGCTTTCTTCGCTTCGATCAGGGTCTTGATCGTGAGGTCGATCTCCGCGCGGGTCATGTTGCCCTTGTCGGCATACTTGTGAAGGCCCATTGCCTCCACCACCATTGCCGCATCCATGATGCCGATCGAGGGGATGTTCAGGATGGCGGCCTTGCCCTTGAACTCGGGGTTCAGCAACTCCTTCCAGGAGTCGATCGGGCGCTTGATCAGATCCGGCCGGATGCCCAGCGTGTCGGCGTTGTAGACGGTCGGGATCAGCGTCATCCACTCGGTGGGCGTGGCCGAAAATTTCTTCGAGGCCGGGCCTTCGAGGAACATCACTTTCTTGGGCGCCGTGCCCTGGTCGCCCACCTTCTTGCCTGCGATCTCGCCCTTGGTGAAAAGCGGCGTGATCCTGTCGGCATTCTTGATGCGCTTGGCATCAATCGCGAGCAGATTGCCGGTCGGCATGATCTTCTTCAGCGAGAAGTACTCGGTGTCGATCAGGTCGAAACTGTTCGGCGCGGTCACCGCGCGCTTGGTCACTTCATCGGTGGTGACCGGGATGTACTGGATCTCGATGCCGGTGTCGGCCTTGAATTTTTCCGCGATCGCCTTGTCCTGGTTCACCGCGGTCCCCAGGTAGCGCAGGACCAGTTTTTCCTGGGCATGAATGGCCGGAAACACCCCGGCCGCCAGAATGCCTGCGGTGCCCTTGAGCAGCAGACGCCGGGTGGGGCTGACCCCTTCGTTCGCTTCGGGAGCCTGGTCTTGCCCGGCCCGGCCGGATTCATTCTTCGCCATCGTCATCTCCATTCGGAACTGCACTGAAAGAGCCGGTCTGACCGGCAGAAAAATCAGGCCAGCGCGTGAACGTCAGTGCTCACCCAGTTGGCATGAACCTGGTCACCCGGTTGCCAGGGCGCGGCAAAGAACTCGCGCTCGGGCACCATCACGGAAAACTCGCTGATCGCGTCATGCGCCAGTTCGACCAGCACATAGGTCCCCTGGTATTCCACCGCCGCGACCTGCGCCCTTACGCATTCGCTGCCAACCAGAGGCTCGCGCGTCAGCTGCATGCGGTCGGCACGCACGGAAATCCGCTGCGCTCCCAGAGTCAGCACGTTGTGCCCACCCATGAAGCGGGCCACGAACTCGGTGGCCGGCGCGTTGAACAACTGGTGCGGCGTAGCCACCTGCTCGATGCGACCGGCATTCATGACCACCACCTGATCGGCCAGCGCCATGGCCTCCTCCTGCGAGTGCGTCACATGCACGAAGGTGAAACCAAGCTCGCTTTGCCAGCGCTTGAGTTCGGCACGCATGCGGATGCGCAGGAAGGGGTCCAGCGCGGAGAGCGGCTCGTCGAGCAGCAGCACGCGCGGCTCGGTGATCAGCGCGCGGGCCAGCGCCACGCGCTGCTGCTGACCACCGGAGAGCTCGGAAGGTTTTCGCGATGCGTATGGCCCCATCGCCACGCGCTCCAGAAGCGCCTGCGCGCGGCTGTGCCGGGCCTGCCTGTCGACGCCCTTCATCTTGAGACTGAAGGCCACATTGTCGAGCACCGACAGATGCGGAAAGAGCGCGTAACTCTGGAACATCATTGCAGTGCCCCGCTCGGCGGCCGGCAGTTCGGTGATGTTGCGGTCACCCAGCAGGATGTCGCCATCACTGGCGCTTTCATGCCCGGCAATCATTCTCAGGGTGGAGGTCTTGCCACAGCCCGACGGCCCCAGCAGGCAGCAGTAGCTGCCGGAAGGAATCGTCAGGTTGATCGCATCGACGGCAGTGACCTTGCCGTAACACTTGCTGAGCTTGATGAGTTCGAGTTGGGATGCCTTGTTGTCCATGATCGCCCTTTCATGACAACACCTAGCACTTCACATGCCAGAAAAATGGCGAGAGAAAAATCCATTACAAAACAAGGCAATGCAAAAACATCCGGCCATTTTTTGCATACAATCCAGAAACGGAATGCACGCAATCCGGGCAAAAGGCACTGTGGCGGCACATGCGGCATCCGCAACGCTGCCTCACCCGAAAAGTGATGCGCAGGACCAGGCCGCGAGGGAACTCAGCCCTTGAGTTTCAGGGCTTCTTCGTAGAGGGCGTTCTTCGGCAGACCGGTGATGTCCGCCGCAAGGCGAGCGGCCGTCTTGAGCGGCAACTCGGCCAGCAGCAGCCGGAGGATGCGTCCGGCTTCCGGCGGCAGGCCCTCGGCCCGCGGGGCAGGCCCGACCAGCAGCACGAATTCGCCGCGCTGCCGGTTGGCATCTTCCGCGAGCCAGCTGCGGGCCTCCGCCAGCGGCATGCGGGCGATCTGCTCGAAAAGCTTGGTGAGCTCGCGCGCAAACACGATTTCACGGGCCGGCTCGAGCGTAGCGACAAGATCCTCGACAGTCTCCAGCACGCGATGCGGCGCCTCGTAGAACACCAGCGTGGCATCAACGCTGCGGAGTGCGTCGAGTGCCGCGCGCCGGGCTGCGGACTTCGGCGGCAGGAATCCATGAAAATGAAAATGCGCCGCAGTCAGGCCGGAGGCCGACAGGGCCGTAATGGCCGCACAGGCCCCGGGCACCGGCACGACGACATGCCCGGCTTCCTGCACGCGGGCCACCAGTCGCGCGCCGGGGTCCGACACGGCCGGCGTGCCCGCATCGGTAATCAGCGCCACATGCTGCCCGGCCTCCAGCATCGCGATGATGCGCGTCGCGCCCTCCTGCTCGTTGTGTTCGTGCAGCGCAAGCATCTTGGCGCTGATGCCATGAGCATCAAGCAGTTTCACGCTGTGCCGGGTGTCTTCGGCCGCAATCACGTTGACCGCGGCCAACACGGACAATGCCCGCAAGGTGATGTCCTGACGGTTGCCGAGCGGAGTCGCCACAACATACAGCGCTGGAGAAGCATGGAGCGGATTGTCGTCGGACAGGAGAGAGGCCATGAGCAGCTTGAGCGAGGGAGTCGCGTGGGTCAGGAAGGCGTTCGATTGTCTGCTGCACGGACAGCCACCGCAAGTGGCGCCCACGCGTGGAGCCCGCGCCGAAATGCTCGCCGAGCGGGAGTTGCGCACCCACGGCGCGCGCATCCTGGCACGCAACGCCCGCTATCGGGGCGGCGAGATCGACCTGATCGCCGAACATGAGGGCTGCATCGCTTTCGTCGAAGTCCGTCTGCGCAGCCGCACCGACTACGGTGGAGCCGCTGCCAGCATCACCATCGCCAAGCAGCGGCGGATCGTGCTGGCCGCGCGCCACTGGCTCCGGGATGCGGGCCAGATGCACCGCCACAAGCCCTGCCGCTTCGACGCCATGCTCTACGACAGCCTGGACGAGAATCACGTCGAATGGCTTCGCTCCGCCTTCGACGCGCGCACGAGCTGATGCGCTTCGCCAGGCGCCTCCTGCCCTGCCTGCTCGTGCTGAGCAGTGCCAGCCTGCCGGCCGCGCGCATGATCATCCAGCGCAGCCCGCTGGCCGGCTTCACCCACCACGCAGCCCCGGAAGTCTGGGCCCGGCTGAGCGAAGGGGACCGGGTCGAGCTGGCGCTGGACAGCAGGAATCCGCATGACAGCCAGGCCGTACAGGTGCATTGGCAAGGCCGGCTGCTGGGCTACCTGCCACGGCAGGACAACGGCGCCCTCGCTCGCGCCCTGCATCAGGGCCTGCCGCTGGAGGCCCGGATCAGCCGCCTGCGCCCGCATCCCGACCCGCGGCAGCGCATCGAGATCGAGGTCAGCGCACTCGCCGCGCATGGCGGTTGACCCTGAGCAAGAGCCGCGCGGGAAGCCGCCCCTGTGCGGCGCTGCACAAGTGCGCCTGCCCATGGATTGGGGTAAACTCCAAAGGCTTTTGTGCCGCACGCACCGGCCCGGATCGCCTCCGGCGGACAGCCCGATGACACGTCGGGCCTCGCATCGCGAACCGGAATCCGGACCTGGCGGGCGCCACTGAACACCGACGGCCCACTCCCCCTTGCGGACGGGCTTTTTCAATAATGGGAGAGTTACAGAATGAGCAATCCTTTCGATCTGACCGGCAAGGTCGCCCTCATCACCGGCGGCGCCCAGGGTATCGGTGCAGCCATCGCCGCCAAGGTCGCTGAAGCCGGCGCCAATGTCATCTGTGCCGACTTCGCACCGATGGCTGCCGAATCCACCGCCGCCATGGACGCTGCCGTCGCCAAGACCGGTGGCAAGTGGTGGTATCTGCAAGCCAACCTGACCGAGAAGGGTGCTCCCCAGAAGGTCATCGACGAAGCCGTGAAGCTGGCCGGCCAGGTCGACCTGCTGGGCAACGTCGCCGGCACGATCCGCCGTGCTCCGTTCCTCGAGCACACCGAAGCCGATTTCGACTTCGTCATGCAGATCAACCTGTACGCGCCGATGTACCTGTCGCAAGCCTTCTGCCGCCACGTTGTGGGCCGCAACGGCACCGGCAAGATCATCAACATCTGCTCGATGCTCTCCTACCAGGGCGGCATCCTGGTGCCGGGCTACACCGCGTCCAAGCACGGTATCGCCGGCATCACCAAGCTGATCGCCAACGAAATGGGCACCAAGGGCATCAACTGTAACGGCATCGCCCCGGGCTACATCGCCACCGCGAACACCGCCCCGATCCGTGCCGATGCAGAACGCAACAAGGCCATCCTGGACCGCATCCCCGCTGGTCGCTGGGGCGAGCCGGAAGATCTGGCCGGCACTGCCGTGTTCCTGTTCTCCGCCGCTTCCGACTACCTGAACGGCACCATCATCAACGTTGATGGTGGCTGGCAGGCACGCTGAGCCCAAGCTGCCGGGTCTTCCAGACCCGGCCTGAGACTTGAGCTGAAAAAACCCCTTCCGGGTGATCGGAGGGGGTTTTCTTTTGGGTCCCTCGTTTACAATCCGCTCTCCCCTGCGTCAAACGCACCCCGAGGCAAGCATGACTTTCAAGGTTTTCATCGACGGCCGTCACGGCACCACCGGTCTCAAGATCGACGAACGTCTGGCCGGCCGCGCCGACATCGAAGTGCTGACGATTCCCGACGACCAGCGCAAGGATCCGCGCGTCAAGGCCGAGTTCATCAACCGTGCCGACATCGTGTTCCTTTGCCTGCCCGACGCAGCCTCAAGGGAATCCGTCGCGCTGCTGGCACCGGGCAACACCCGCACGCGCTTTCTGGACGCCAGCACCGCGCACCGCACGAATCCGGACTGGGTCTATGGCCTGCCGGAACTGCCCGGCCAGCGCGAACGCATCCGCCACTCCCAACGCATCGCCGTACCGGGTTGCCACGCCACCGGCTTCATCCTGCAGGTCGCACCGCTGATCGCGGCAGGCATCGTGCCGGCGGACTATCCGCTCACCTGCACCTCGCTGACCGGCTATTCCGGCGGTGGCAAGGAAATGATCGCCGACTATGAAACGCAGGGCGCTCTGCCGGATCACATGCTGAGCCCGCGCATCTATGCGCTCGGGCTCGCCCACAAGCATCTGCCCGAGATGAAGGCGCTGACCGGTGCGGCTCACGCACCGGTGTTCAGTCCGGTCGTCGGTCCGTTTGCTCAGGGCATGCTGGTTTCGGTCCCGCTGCTGCCGCGCCTGCTGCCCGGCCAGCCCGGGCCGGAAGTGGTTCATGCCGCACTGTCTGCGGCCTATGCCGGCGAAGCCTGCGTGAAAGTCATGCCCCTGGGCGGCAGCGAGGGCGTCGAAGCCGGCTTCCTTCCTGCAACGCGCTGCAATGACACCAATCGTGCCGAGCTCTTCGTGTTCGGCCACGGTGAGCAGATCCTGCTGGTAGCCCGCTTCGACAATCTCGGCAAGGGAGCTTCGGGCGCGGCCATCCAGTGCATGAACATTGCACTCGGCTGCGATGAACTGACCGGCCTGGCGATCTGACATGGATCTGGCTTCCCGCATCGCGCTGCACTTCGAAGACAGCGCCCACACCATCATGTCGGCCTCCGAGATGCTGGCCGTGCCCATCGCGGAGGCGACGGATCTGATGGTCCGCAGCCTGCTCGCGAACGGCAAGATCCTCGCGTGTGGCAACGGCGGCTCCGCTTCCGACGCCCAGCATTTCGTATCACAGCTCATCGGCCGGCATGAACGCGAACGGCCCGAACTGGCCGCGATCGCGCTCAATACCTGCAGCGCGACCATGAGTGCGGTCGCCAACAGCTATGCGTGGGATGAAGTGTTTGCCAAGCAGATCCGCGCACTCGGTCAGCCGGGTGACGTGCTGCTCGCCATTTCCACCAGCGGCAACTCGAGCAGCGTGATGGCTGCCATCGAGGCTGCGCACGAGCGCGACCTGCGTGTCGTCGCGCTCACCGGCAAGGGCGGTGGCAGCATCGGCAGCATGCTGCGCGAGGGTGACATCCACCTGTGCGTACAGCACGAACGCACCTCGCGCATCCAGGAAATCCATATTCTTGCCATCCACTGCATCTGCGATGGCATCGACTGTTTGCTGATGGGAGAAGAATGAGATGAAACTGCGCCCCCTGATCCTGGCCGTGGCAACGGCCAGCCTGCTCCAGGCCTGTGTTCCCCTGATCGTCGGCGGCGTGGCCGGTGGCGTGGTCACCGCCATCGATCGCCGCACCTATGGCGAACAGTTCCGCGACACCGAAATCGAACGCACCTTCAATCACAATTTCTCGAAGGAGCTCGAAGCAAGGACCGCGGTATCCGGTCATGCCTTCAATAGATGGATGCTCCTGACCGGTCAGGCCATCGATGAAAAGGCGAAGGCTGAAGTCGAAGCGCTTGCGCGCAGCGTGCCGAATGTCCGCGAGGTCTACAACGAGATCACCATCGGCTACCCGGCCTCCTTCACCACCCGAGCCAATGACCGTCTCGTAGCGTCCAATCTCAAGGCCCGCCTCCTGGACGCGAAGGAAGTCTCGGCCATCCATGTCAACGTCATTTGTGAAGGAGGCACGGCATATCTGATGGGCATGCTGACCGACGCCGAGGCACGTGTCGCCATCACCATCGCCCGCAGCACGCAGGGCGTTGCCAAGGTCGTGAGCCTGATCGAGATCATTACGCCTGAGGTCGCGCGTCAGCGCACGATGCAGACCGAGCCCGCCAAGAACTGAACCGGCACCGGATTGAAGAGAAAAACAAAAGGCGCCTGAGCGCCCTTTGTTTTTCCGGAAACCTTCCGGGCGCCGTCTTCAGGCCCTGTCCAGCTCCAGCCGGAACACGCTTCCCCGCCCCGCACGGGACGCAAAACCAAGACGCCCGCCCATGTAGCTTGCACAGCGTTCAGCCACCACCAGGCCCAGCCCGCGATCAACAAGCTCCTGACCATAACGCCCGCCAGGCTTGAGAACGTCGCCGAAAAGCTCGGGCGGAATGCCGGGGCTGCTGTCCCAGACTTCAATTACGGCCTTGCCGTGCCGACGCCTGCACCCCACGACCACGCCACCTTCCCGCGTTGTGCGCAGGGCATGCTGGACCAAACGCTCAAGCGCCCGCCCGAGCAGAACCGCGTCAGCCTTCACCGCCAGCCGGCTGGGGATGTGCCGCACATGCAGCCCGCGCTCCTGCGCGTCATCGAGATGCGCACTCACCACCGCAGACATGAACGCCTCGACCACCAGCACCTCGATGGCCGGGGTCTGCCTGCCCGACTCGAGACGTGCTATCGCAAAGACCGCTTCGATCTGTTCGGACAATTGTTCGACCGCCGATTCGATGCCACTCACGAGTTTGCGCGAGGCCTCGGGCAAAGCGTGTGCAGACAGCGTCGCCGCGAAGAGTCCGGCCGCCTGGACCGGCTGGCGAAGGTCGTGCGACATGCTGCTCAGAAACAACACGCCGGCATCGGCACGATGATCGGATATTGCGGCAGCCTGAACCGGCTGCACCGTTTGGGGTACGGCGGGCGTGACGGCGGGAGCAGCTTGCAAGCCCGCAAGCTGCTGCTCCAGCAAGAACCAGACTACTCCGAAAAGCGCCCCGCAGAGCGCAAGCGGCAGCGCACCACTCGCCCGATCGAAAAGCGCGGCCAGCAAACCAAGCACCGACAAGGCCAGGCCGGTGGCAAGGAGGCAGCGCATGCGGGTCATGAAGCGTGCCGCAATCGCGGCACGTGTGTCATGCATCTTCCGGTGGCATCGAAAGATTGAGGGTCTGACCGACCAAAATCGCTTGCGAGCGCGTATTGACGCCCAGCACGTGGTAGACCGAAGTCAGGTGCATTTTCACGGTGCGCTCGGAAAGATCGAGACGCTGCGCGATTTCCTTGTTGGAAAGACCTTCCATCAGGCAGCACAGCACCCGCTCCTGCTTGGGGCTCAGCTTCGGGCGAGGACGGGACTCGCCGTTACCGCGAGCACGCTCGGCATGATCGTCATAGAAGCGACGGCCCGCCAGCAACGCGCGGACACCATCGACCAGTGCGGCGGGATCCATGGACTTGGAGAGGAAGCCATCCGCATCCGCCTCGCGTGCCAGCTGGCGATAGATCGGCGCATCCTGACCGGAGAAGATCGCGACCGGCACGCCGGGCACTTCGCGACGCAACAGGCTCATGAGACGCAACCCGTCGCTGTCGGGAAGCTTCAGGTCCAGCAGGACCAGATGGAAGGTACGACCGGCTCGCAACGCTGATACCGCCTCCTGAGCCGATGCAGCACAGACGATTTCCCCGCCGGCAAGCAGCGGTTCGAGCATGGACTTGAGTGCATGCTGCAGAAGTGCATGGTCGTCGACCAGCAGGATGTTGCGCGCAAATACGTTCATAAGCTCCACCAGTCTGTCTTTGCCGAGCCGGGCTGTACTTTGCAACCCGCATTGAATATATGCCCGAAAGGTTACCGCAATTTGCAGGAACGCCTATAGGGACTTCACTGTCGCCGACAAACGCGAATAGAGCTTCCGGAGCACCCAGCCAAGCAGCGGAATGCCCATGAACAGGGCCTTTGCGGGGTCCCAGTAATCTTCGTGGCGGCAAACCTGCCCATTCGGGTCAAACCCGATACAACTCACTCCTTGTATCTCGAAAGCAACGTCCTGGCGCCGGAAGTTCATCTGCCACCGCAGCATTGCACTCGCTTCACCCCGGCAGCATTCGACCACCTTGAAGCGCGGCGCGTCGAGTTCCTCGAACATCGCCAGGAAAATGCCTTCAATCGCCTTCACCCCTCGCACATCATTGAAGGGGTCGATGAAACGGGCATCCGGTGCGTAAAACACGGCCGCCCGGCTCACCGAGCCGGGCGAAAGCGTCTGATACCAGTCGATCAGATCCGCCAGCATTGCATCGCTCATTGACCAAGCCTTCCTGCAAGGGCGAAATGGATGCGCACCGGCAGGATACGCAAGAGTTTGAGGAAACGGGAAAAGCGCTTGGGAAAATGGATTTCGAACTCGCCACGCGCGAGCCCTGCCACGATCTCGCAGGCGGCCTCCCGGGCACTGATCAGGGCAGGCATGTGAAAGGTATTGCGCGCCGTCAGCGGTGTTGCCACGAACCCGGGGCTGACCAGGCTGACCGCTATCCCCTTCGGCAGAAGATCCATGTACAGCGTCTCCGCGAAGCTGATCAGCGCAGCCTTGGAGGGGCCATAGACTGCCGCATTCGGCAGCCCGCGATAGCCGGCCACGCTGCCAACGATGACCAGATGCCCCCGTCCGGCAGCCAGCATGCCGGGCAGGACCGTCGCGACGCCATCCATGACGCCGAGCAGATTGACCGACAGCGTGCGGCGGATGGTCTCCGGCGTCAGCTCCCAGGCGCGCAGCGGCTCGTAGGTGCCCGCATTGAAAACGACCAGCTCCGGCCCTCCCTCTTCCGGCCAGGCCTGCCCGGCCGCGGCCGCCCAAGCCGCAGAATCGGTCACGTCAAAGGGCACGGCTTCCGCATGCCCAAGCTCCAGCGCCAGCCTCTGCAGCGCCTCCCTGCCCCGTGCAGAGAGCAGCAGTCTTGCGCCGCGGGACGCCAGTTCGCGTGCCAGTGCCTCGCCGATACCGGTCGAAGCTCCCACGATCCAGACTCTTTTCCCCTGCCAGTCAGGCACTTTCGGATTGAGCGATTTCATTGCTGCGTTTCCGTCGGAACTCCCGGGGTGCGAACCCCGGCATGCCGGCTCTTCAATCCTGCCGGGTAAAGGAGAGGGTGACCTGCCCGAGCTCGAAACCGAACTTGCTCATGGCCGACCTGTTGAGCATGACCTTGTCATCCATCAGGAACATCCAGTCATCAAAGTCGACGTGATAGACCTTGCCGTCCACCGGCAGGGCCAGCACATATCGCCAGCGCAGCGCATTGCCAGCGAGCTCGCCGCGGGCTTCACCGACCACGTCATCCGCCCGCCCGGTGTAGCTGCCATCGGCCTGCCGCACGAGCGTCCAGACGCGGCGCTGCTTCGTGCCGTCGGAATACGTGAAATCCTCGTCCAGCGTACCAACATCACCTTTCCATGACGCCTGGATGATCACCTTGAATCGCTTGACCACACGCCCGGAGCGGTCCTGAAACATGCCCTGCGCATCGAGCCGCCCCTTGAAGTATTCCTGCAGGTCCAGGCGTGGCGTCTCTGCGCGGTAGTCGCTCACTTCCACGCCGGCGCAACCGGTCAGCAGCAGCGCTCCGAACGCCGCAGCCAGCATCTTCTTCAGCTTCATGATTCACGCTCCCTGCGCGCCAGCCGCCAGAGCAGCCCCAGCGCGACGAGTTTCAGAAAAGCCGGCACGCCGGCATATACCCAGGCCAGGGCTGCATGCCCGGCCTGACCTGCCGCACCCGGCACGTATCCCAGCCAGCCCAGCAAGGGCAGCGCGCAACCGGCCGCCAGCGCGAGATTCAGCTTGGCCATGAAATTCCACCAGCCGAAACAGCTTCCCGCACCGATCCGCTCGCGTTCGACCAGGTCTGCCAGCATCGAGGCCGGCAAAGCGAGGTCGGCGCCCAGGGCCAGCCCGGAGAGCAGGCAGACAATGGCGAAGGACACGGTATCCCCCGGCCCGAGCGCACCTGCGCCCGCAAAGCTCAGGACCGCCAGCAGCATTCCCGCCCCCCAGGCAAAGGCCTTGCCGCGTCGCCGGGCAAACCAGACCCAGAACGGCAGGCCCGCCGCGCCGGCAACGAAGTACAGACCGAGAAAGAGACCGGTGTAGTTGCCGGCCTGAAGGACGTCTGCAACGAAGAACAGCACCAGTGAAGCGGGAATCGCCGCGGCGATGCCACTGAAGGCGAAGACCCGCAGCAAGCTGCGAAACGCCGGAGCCCGGAGGGCGTCGAAGACCTGCCCTGTTGCCTGACTCACCGGTCGTGCGACCGGCTGCAAACGCCAGATCGCCATCACACCGGCCAGCAGGCCCAGGGCGAATACGACTCTCAACTGGGCCAGCCCCTCCGAGAGTGATGACGAAAGCATGCCCGGCAGAATCGCCGCAAGCAGCACTCCCGCCAGCGCGAAGCCTTCCCTCGCCGCGGCAAGGCGTGTGCGCTGATGCGGATCGAGCGCAAGCTCGGCCCCCAGCGCATGATGATTCACGCTGGCCAGCGAGTAGCCCAGATAGACCAGGAAGAGCATGCCAAGCAGCCAAAGGCTCGCGGACGGTCCCTGCGGCGGCGCCAGCAAGCCGGCGTAACCGGTGATCAGCATCGGAACGGCGGCGGCAATTGCGTAGCGGCGAACCCCACGGCGATCACTCCACCAACCGATCAGTGGATCAGTAAAGGCGTCCCATGCCCGCGCGATCAACAGCAAGGTGCCGATGCTCGCCAGGGACAGCCCCGCCTCGGCATACAGGCCCGGCAGATGAACGTAGATCGGCAGCGCGACAAATGCCAGAGGCATGCCGAGCAGGCCGTAGCTGACGAGCGCGCCCGTCCGGATGGCCCCTCCGGACGCCGGGACGGCCGCCGAAAGCACACTCATGGGAGCCCCAGCAGGCGGGCCCTGAGAGCGGGCTCGCGGGTCCGTGGGTCCAGCCAGATGGCGAAGAAGGCCCGCGCAAAATCGGCATCCGGAATGTCGGCCCGCAGGCGTCCGGCGGACCAGAACTGCACCCGTCCGGCAGGCAGGCTGACGCCGGTGATGCTGTCGCCTTCACGCACGTCCGGAAACGCCTGTTCCATCCAGGCACGCCAGCGTGCGAGCTTGGCTTCGTCGTTCGTACCGAGCCGGCGCAGCTCGTCCATGCTGGCCTCCACGATGCGCGCCGACGGAATGCTGCGGGCATAGGTCAGGGTGAGGGCGAAGGGTTGTTCCAGCGCGAAGGATTCCGCACCGGACCAGAGGCTGGCCTGATAGAGGCGAAGCCCGAACCAGCGCATCTCGCCCTGGCCCAGCAGATGCCAGCGCTCCGCCCCCGGCAGCCCGGGCGGCGACGAGGCTGCCGCGAGCGTGGCGGCGAGGAGCAGCAGGCAGGCCAGCAGCGGTTTCACGGCGTGCCCCGCGCGCTCAGCACGTACTGCCAGACGTCGGTGTTGCGGGCATTGAAGCCAGCCTCGCAATAGGCCAGGTAGAAACGCCACATGCGCATGAAGGTTTCGTCGAAGCCCTGGGCGCGCACTGCGTCCGCCTTCGCGTCGAAGCGTGTCAGCCATTCACTCAGCGTGCGCGCGTAGTCGAGACCGAAAGCCTTGCTGGCCACGATGCGGAGCCCGGCGCGATCGGCCTGATCTGAAAACGCGGACGGCGAGGGCAGCATGCCGCCCGGGAAAATATAGCGCTGGATGAAGTCGACATCCTTGCGGTAGTGCTCGAAGAGCGCATCGTCAATCGTGATCGCCTGGATCACCGCCCGGCCGCCCGGTTTCAGAAGCGCCTGCAGCTGCGAGAAGTAGGAGGGCCAGAAGGCCTCGCCTACCGCCTCGATCATCTCGATGGAAACGATGTGGTCGTATTGCCCGCGAAGATCCCGGTAGTCACAGAGCATGAAGCTGGCGCGATCGGCAAACCCGTTGCGCTCGGCGCGGTCCCGGGCCCAGGCCAGCTGCTCGTGAGAAAGCGTGACACCGGTCACCCGCGCACCGAACTCGCGGCAAGCCACCTCGGCCAGCCCGCCCCAGCCGCATCCGATTTCGAGCAGATGCTGACCCGGCTGTACGCCGGCACTGCGCAGGGCGTGGCGATACTTCTCGAGCTGTGCGGATTCGAAGCTGGCCTCCGGCTCCGACCACATCGCGCTGGAGTAGCTCATGGTGTCATCGAGCCAGAGCCGATAGAAATCGTTGCCAAGATCGTAATGGGCCTCGATGTTTTTCTTCGAGCCGCGTCGGGTGTTGGCGCGCAGCCGATGCCAGAGCCAGTGCCCTGCCAGTCGCCAGGCATTGCCGTGAATCGCCCGCTCGAGCACCGGGCGGTTGCGCGCCAGCAGGCTCAGCAATGCGGGCAGCCTGTCTGCCTCCCACTGCCCTGCCATGAAGGCTTCGGCAAAGCCGATGGAGCCACTGGCCAGGATTCGCCCGAACACGGCCTCGTCATGCAGGGTCAGGGTGGCGCACTGCTCGCCGTGCCCTACGAGCCGGGCGCTGCCGTCGGGCAGACGCAGCATCAGGCTGCCTCCCTCGATGCGGTCAAGCATCGACAGCATGAGGCGCATGGCTCGCGAAGGCTTCCGGCGAGCGGAACCTGATGCTTGCGTCATGCCATCGGCGGTAATGCTTGCGCTGCTGTTCTGGCTGTTCATGTTCGTTCCTGGACGGGCGGAGAAGGTTTTCTGAATATCGTCACGCGACGAAGCACAAGGCGCAGCGCCTGCAGATTGATGCGGGCTACAACGCCGAAAGTGAGCAGCGGGCACCCTATCCAGGCGCGCAGCAGGCTGCCGGCAGACAGCACTTCATGGCGTCCGGACACACGGGTCGCAAGCTGGAGCAGGCCGCCGTCGAGATAATCGATGGCAACGGCGAGATGGCTGCCGTGCGTACTGAAACGGAAGCGGTACTCGCCACGCACCGGGTAGAAGGGCGACACGTGAAACACCTTGCGCGCGCGCAGTTCGTCACCTGCGCGGATCTCGCGATGGTCTTCATGGCAGATGAGGTAGTTGTGATGCTCGCCGAAGGTGTTGTTCACCTCGGCCAGCACCGCCCTCACCCGCCCTTCCTCATCAAGGCAGTACCAGAAGCTGACCGGATTGAAGACGAAGCCGAAGAGCCGCGGCAGGGTCTGCAGCAGGACGTCACCATTGCAGGCCGCTGCCAGACCGTGCCTTTGCAGGATCGCGCGGATCCAGGGCTCCAGGGGCGAACCGTCACGCGCGCCATGGTCGCGGTTGAAAAAGGAAAACAGGCGCCAGCGTTCGATGCCGAGCAAGGCGTTACCTGACTCCTTCAGGCGCGAGAGCGGCAGGCACAGCATGAAGAGCGCATAACTGAAGCGGTTGTTCACCGGCAGATGCCGCTCGTGCATGACGGCGCCGCGCAGCACGGTCGCGACCGTTTTCACGCATGCACCTCGTCGAGCATGAGCTGGCGTGCCCGCCAGGGTGCCGCCACGCCGAACATCGCGGCCACATTCACCGCGGAGCGCAAACCGTCCTCGTGAAAACCGTAGCCGGTCCAGGCGCCCGCAAACCAGCTCCGATGACGCCCCTGCAATGCAGGCAGATGGGCCTGCGCATCAATGGCGCCCTGATCGAAAACGGGATGGTCGTAGTCGAACTCGGCCAGCACATGCCCGGCAGACGGCTCCTTGAAAGGATTGAGCGTCACCATGACAGGGGAATGGAAGGGCAACGGCTGCAGCTGGTTGAGCAGATAGCTGACCGAGACCGGACGCTGATCGGCCCGGCCCTCGCCGGCCATGTAGTTCCAGGCCGACCACACCTTGCGCCGGCGCGGCAGCAGCGCCGGATCCGTGTGCAGCACGGCACGGTTCGGCTGATAGCGGACGGCCCCCAGAACGGCGCGCTCGGCTGCGGTCGCCTCCTCGCCCAGAATGGCGAGGGTGGTGTCGCTGTGGCAGGCAAACACGATCGCGTCGAACTGCTCGCTGCCTGCATCGCACACCACCGTTACCCCGCCTGCATCGCGTATCACCCGGCGCACCGGCCAGTTCAAACGCAGGTCTGAAATGCCCGCCAGCATGCGCTTTACATATTCGCGCGACCCGCCACGAACGGTCAGCCACTGCGGCCGGTCGAGAATCTGGAGCAGACCGTGGTTGTGACAGAAGCGCAGGAAGGTGTTCAGCGGGTAATGCAGCATCTGCTCGGTCGGACACGACCAGATGGCGGCCGCCATCGGCAGCAGATAGCCATTGCGGAAAGACTCGCTGTAACCGTTCCGGTCCAGATACACGCCCAGCGGAACATCAGGCGCGGCATGCTCGCGCGCCAGGCGGGTGGTCTCGGCATTGAAGCGTCGGATGTCGCGCAGCATCTGCCAGAACGCGGGACGGGCAAGGTTCGCCCCCTGGGCAAACAGCGTGGCCACGCTGGTGCCCGCCCACTCGATATCTTCGGCACCAAGACTCACGCCGAAAGACATGTCGCTGGCGGCCACCGGTACATCGAGTGCAGCAAAGAGCCCGCAGAGCTCGGGATAGGTCCGCCGGTTGAAGACCAGAAAGCCGGTATCGACCGGATGGCGGATGCCGTCGACCGTCACGTCGACCGTGTTGGCATGGCCGCCCGCATACGCACCGGCCTCGAACAGGGTCACCCGATGCTGCCGGCCGAGCAGCCAGGCCGCACCCAGCCCGGCAATCCCGCCACCGACCACGGCAATGCGCAAGGCGCGATCCTGACGGCTGGCAGCGGCGTTCGAGGGGACGAGGTCATCCAGTTTCATGTCGGGCTCCGGAGCGGGTTCGGGCAATATTCGGTCTTGAGGTGGTCGCATAGTTTTGTCCTGGACAAAAATGCGGCTTGTTCCTACGATAGGCATCAGATTGATCCAGGTCAACTCCCGAATTCATGACTCGCTCCGACAAGCCTGAAGATCTGCTGGGCATCTCCGCGGTCGAACGCGACACCGGCTTGCTCAAGGAAACCCTGCGCGTCTGGGAACGCCGCTACGGCTTCCCCATGCCTCAGCGCGACGCCTTGGGCGAGCGCGTCTATCCGCGCGCGCAGGTCGAGCGTTTGCTCCAGTTCCGCCGGCTGATGGACCAGGGCTGGCGCCCCGGCAAGCTCATGGCGCTGAGCGAAGCGGCGCTGCAGGCCCTGCTCGCCTCCTCGGCCGGCGCGGCGCCCCCGCCCGAGGTGACGGCCATTCTCGACACGCTTGCCGCCCGCGATGCCGTCGCCGTGCGCCGGTGTCTGGGCAACAGGCTCGCCCGCGACGGCCTTGCCCGTTTCGTCCTGGAATACGCCATTCCGGTCTGTGTGGAAATCGGTCAAGCCTGGGCGCGGGGCGATCTGGATGTCGGGCAGGAACACCTGTTTACCGAACAGTTGCAGAACTGCCTGCGCGAAGCGATCAGCCAGACCGACATTGAAGCGAGCCGGCCGCGCATCCTGCTCACCACTTTTCCGGACGAGCAGCACACCCTCGGCCTGCTCTTTGCCGAAGCCCTGCTCGCGCCGGCAGGTGCGCGCTGCTCATCGATCGGCGCAAGTACCCCTCTGGCAGACATTTCCCGCACCATGCTCGATGGCGATTTCGACGTGCTGGCGCTCTCGTTCAGCGCGGCCTTCCCGGCGCGGCAGGCGCTCAGCGGCCTGCAGGAACTGGCCGCGCGGCTGCGCGAGGGCAGCGAGATCTGGGTGGGCAGCGCGGTACTGGCGGCCAAGCCCAAAGCCTTGCCCGGCGTACGTTACCTTGCACGCATGGAAGACACCCTGAGTGCGCTCGAAACCTGGCGGGACGCGCATCCGCCGGCCGGTCCGGCGGCGGGGTGAGGAGTCCGGCTGCTAGAATCGCCACTCCCTCACTTCAGGCCGCCCGACCATGGACTACGCCCGCCCCGAGTTCGAAAACCGCATCGTCGCTCCGCAGGATCTCGCCCGCCGCATTGCGGAACTGCCCCGCCCGCTGGTCTTCACCAACGGCTGCTTCGACATCATCCACCGCGGCCATGTCACCTATCTGGCGCAGGCGCGCGCGCTCGGCGCCTCGATGATCGTGGCGCTGAATACCGACGCCTCGGTGAAACGCCAGGGCAAGGGGGACGATCGCCCGATCAACAGCCTGGCCGACCGGGCCGCAGTCATGGCCGCGCTGCGCTGCGCCGACATGGTGACCTGGTTCGACGAGGACACGCCCATTGCACGCATCCTCGAATGCAGGCCGGATATCCTGGTCAAGGGCGGCGACTGGCCGGTGGAAAAAATCGTCGGCTACACCGAAGTGCTCGGCTGGGGGGGCTCGGTGCATTCCATCCCCTTTGAGGTGGACCGCTCCACCACGGCGCTGCTGGGCAAGATCCGCGCACTCTGACCGCGGTCCGGCCCGCCGGGCGGCCGGACAACTCATGTTCGTTGCGCGGGGCCAACATGAAAAAGATTCACACTTGGCATGCGGACAGCGCCCCGCGTAGATTGTTGTTCCCGGTTACACCGCCGGGGGAATATTCCCCCGGCATCTGAGGAGGAAACGAGTGAAAAACATGCAATCCATGCTGGGTCTTGCCGTCCTGTCCACGCTCCTGGTGGCTGGTTGTGCCACCTCCGGCGGCTCTGCGCCCGCAGCATCCACGGCAACCCGCCCGCAGCTGAGCGCCTCGCAGGCAGCAGAACACACCCCGGCAGCCTACTTCGCTCGCAGCGGCAGCGTGGATGCCCTGAAGGCAGACGCCTGGGACCCGGTCGCGAACGGCATTGGTGACGTGAAGGGCTTCAAGCCCGCCTTCACCGTTGCCGCGGATGGCTCGGGCACCCACAAGAGCGTGCAGGAAGCGCTCGACGCCGCCGTGGCAAAGGGTGGCACGGAGCGCCTCTACATCCTCGTCAAGCCTGGCACCTACCGCGGCCAGACCTGCCTGAAGGGCGGCGCACCGGTCACCCTCTACGGTCTGGACGACGATGCCGGCAAGGTCGTGATCGTGGACAACAAGTCCAATGGCACGCCCAAGGACAAGGCCGTGACACTCAATGCCTGTGAAGGCCGCTCGGGCGCAGACAGCTACGGCACCAGCGGCAGCTCCAGCTTCCTCGCCTATGCAGACGGTTTCCAGGCCAAGAACCTGACTTTCTCGAACGACTTTGACGAGCAATCCGCCCAGCGCGGCCTGCAGGCCGTGGCGATCACCACCCGCGGCGACAAGCTGATCTTTGAGAACGTGCGCTTCCTCGGCAACCAGGACACCCTGCAGGTTTCCTCGCCCAGCGTCGGCGTGATCGCCCGCAGCTACTTCAGCAATGTCTATATCGAAGGTGACGTCGACTACGTCTTCGGTCGCGGCATCGCCGTGTTCGACAAGGCCGAGTTCAAGAGCGTTGCCCGCGAACGTGCCGAAGGCAGCGGCTACGTTTTCGCACCGAGCCATGCCCAGCTGTATCCCTACGGCTTCCTCGCCATGAACAGCAAGTTCACGTCCGATGGCAAGCTCGCCGCCGGCAGCGCTTCGCTGGGCCGTGCCTGGGACGACTCCTCCGGCGCCTTCAAGGCCGCCGATGGCAAGACCTACCTCCCCAACGGGATGACGGTCATCCGCAACTCGGTGATCGGCACGCATATCAATGCCGTCTCGCCCTGGAGCGGCGCGGCCTCCACCAACCGCGCGTTCAGCGCTGACAAGCCGGTCACTATCCAGTTCGGGAATCCGAAGGTGGATACCGAGTTTCCGGCCAATCGCCTGTACGAGTCGGGCAACAGCGGTCCGGGCGCGGCAAAGTAAGCACCTGACGGCAAAAGGCCGGCCGGCAGAGCCTTCAGGCCACTGCCGGCTGGCCAGTCCCCAAGCGCCTCGCAAACTCTGCGAGGCGTTTTTCATGCCGAACGACTGTTTACATAGAGCAGGACGGCCGAATTAGAATCGGGCGATCAATACCCTCTGAGGAGACGCAGAATGAAGGTTGCAGCCAATGTCACCGAGCTGATCGGCAATACCCCGCTGGTTCAGCTCAATCGCCTCACAGCCGGCATCGATGGCCGCGTGCTCGCCAAGCTGGAGTTCTTCAATCCCGCTCACAGCGTGAAGGACCGTATTGCCGCCGCGATGATCGAAGCCGCGGAGAAGGCCGGCAAACTCACGGCTGACAGCATCATCCTCGAACCGACCTCGGGCAACACCGGCATCGGCCTCGCCATGGTCTGCGCCGCCCGCGGCTACAAATGCGCCTTCGTGATGCCGGAGACCATGAGCCGCGAACGTCGCCTGCTGCTCAAGGCCTATGGCGCCGAGCTGATCCTCACCCCCGGCCCGGAAGGCATGCCGGGCGCGATCCGCAAGGCCCAGGAGCTTGCCGCAGCCGATTCGCGCTACTTCATCCCGCAGCAGTTCGAGAACCCGGCCAACCCGGCGATCCATCGCAACACCACCGCCGAGGAAATCTGGCGGGACACCGATGGCACGGTCGACCTGTTCGTGGCGGGCGTCGGTACCGGTGGCACGGTCACCGGCGTGGGTGAAGTACTCAAGGCGAGGAAGCCTGGCGTGAAGGTTTTCGCGGTCGAGCCGGATGCGAGCCCGGTACTCTCCGGTGGCGCACGTGGCCCGCACCCGATCCAGGGCATCGGCGCCGGCTTCGTGCCCGAAATCCTGAACACCGCGGTCTATGACGAAGTCGTTCGCGTGGCGAATGCGGATGCTTTCGACATTGCCCGTCGCATGGCGACCGAGGAGGGGCTGCTGGTCGGCATCTCGAGTGGCGCGGCGGTCTGGGCTGCGCTGCAGCTGGCGCGTCGGCCGGAAAACGCGGGCAAGACCACGGTGGTGATCATTCCGAGTTTCGGCGAACGTTATCTGTCGACGCCACTTTTCGAGCATCTCGCGGTCTGATCGATATCAGCCCCGCAACCGGAACAGGGCGCTTCGGCGCCCTGTTTGCTTGCCGGCCCCCTACACTTCCGTTTTGCTTCAAGAAAGACGCTCATGACCGCAGATTTCCTGACACCGCCCGACCGGCGCCATTCCGATAGCATCAAGTGGCAGCGCTACGCAGGCCGAGACATCCTGCCGATGTGGGTCGCCGACATGGACTACGCCATCCCCGAGCCGGTGCAGCAGGCCCTGCAGGACCGCGTCGCACATGGCGTGTTCGGCTACGCCCATCCCTCCGAATCGCTCCGGCAAGCCATCGTTGAAGGCATCGAGCGTGACCATGGCTGGCGGATCGACGCCGACTGGCTGGTCTTCCTGCCCGGCGTGGTCAGCGGCTTCAACCTCACGGCACGCCTGGCCGGGGAGCCGGGCAGCAACATCCTGGCCTTCCCGCCGGTCTATCCGCCGATCCTGACCGCCGCAGGCAACCAGGAGCGCAGCCTGCTGCGCAGCGAACTCGTGCTCGCCGGCGGTCGCTGGGAGTATGACTGGGCCGGGCTAGACACCCTGCTCGAAACCCGCCGCGCACGCGCGATGATGCTGTGCAACCCGCACAATCCGGTCGGACGAAGCTGGAGCCGCGAGGAGCTGACCCGCCTGGCCTGGTACGCCGAAAAACACGACTGGCTGATCTGCTCCGACGACATCCATTGCGGTCTGGTGATCGATCCGGCGCATCCCTATACGCCGATCGCCTCGCTCGACGAGGCGGTCGCACAACGCACGATCACGCTGATGGCGCCCTCCAAGACCTGGAACATCCCGGGCCTCGGCTGCGCGTTTGCGATCATCCCGAATGCCGGGCTGCGCAAGCAGTACATTGCCGCGGGCCGAGGACTCATGCCGGACGTGAACATCCTCGGTCTGGTCGCCTGCGAAGCCGCCTACCGCGAGGGCGACGCGTGGCGTCAGGCACTGCTCGCTCAGCTGCGCACCAACGCAAAACGCCTGCTGGAAGCAGTCAATGCGCTGCCCGGACTGAGCATGACGCCAGTGGAAGCTACCTATCTCGCCTGGATCGATTGCCGCGGGCTGGGCCAGTCCGGTCCGCAGAAATATTTTGAAACCCACGGCCTCGGCTTTTCCGACGGACGCGACTTCGGCATGGAGGGTTTCGTGCGCATCAACTTCGCCTGCAGCCCGACCCTGCTCGAAGAAGCCATCCGTCGCCTCGAGCTGGCAGTGCGCGCCGCCTGAAGGCGGCCGCGTGCCAAAAGAAAACGGCAGCCCGAAAGCTGCCGTTTGCATTCACCCGCCGGGACTCAGCCCACACGCCGCTGCATCTGCATCAGACGCGCCTGGATGTAGCCCTTGAGTTCGCGGAAGGGAATCGGCTTGCCGTAGATCAGGACGTCTTCGGGCAGCCCGCCCTGCTCGTCAATGTCTTCCTGCGAGAGGCCGGTAATCACGATGATGTCCATGCCGGCCAACTGGGGATCGGCGCGCAGCTTGCGGATCATCGCGAAGCCGTCGAGATCGGGCATTACCAGGTCGGCCACGAGCAGGTCGGGCGTGTTGCGGCCGATCTCCATCAGGCCCTCGAAGCCGGACGCGACGATCTTGACGTTGACCGGCATGTCCCAGGTCGCAACGGTTTTTTCGTAGAGCGCCTGCATCAGGCGGTCATCTTCGGCAATCAGCACCCGCAGCTCGGGCACCTTGGCCGCAGCGCGCTGGGCCGGCCCGGCCTGGCGCTTGCGCAGGAAGGCTTCGACGGAAGTCACCCGGATGCGGCGGTGGCCGCCGGCGGTCTTCCAGGCATCGAGCAAACCGTTTTCGACCATCTGCTGGACGGTACCCAGAGACACGCCAAGCATCTGTGCGGCATCGCTGGTACTGCAGAATTCGCGATCCGGTTTGCCATTGGCCGGCAGGGCGTCAGACATTCATGAACCTCGGTGTAATTGAACGTTCGTTTCACGCCCTTGCAGGGCAAGCGCACCGATTGTAACGCACGCCCGTAAGCCCTCATGTCTTATCCGACGACCGCGCGAATGCAACAAGGGAAAGCCCTTAGTAGCCAGCGCCCTGAACATAGTTCTCGAAACGGGTGTACTCGCCGATAAAGGTCATCGGAACCATACCGGTCGGGCCGTTACGGTGCTTGGCGATGATCAGCTCGGCCTTGCCCTTGTCCTGGGTGTCCGGGTTGTAGATCTCGTCGCGGTACACGAACATGATGATGTCGGCATCCTGCTCCAGCGCGCCGGATTCACGAAGGTCAGAGGCCATCGGGCGCTTGTCCGCACGCTGCTCCAGGCTGCGGTTGAGCTGAGAGAGCGCCATGATCGGCACGTTGAGCTCCTTGGCAAGCCCCTTTACCGAACGCGAGATTTCCGACAGTTCGGCCGCCCGGTTGTCGCTTTCCTTGTGCGACTGCATCAGCTGCAGGTAGTCGATGATGATGAGCCCCAGCTTGCCGCCGCATTGCCGGTGCAGACGGCGGGCGCGAGCGCGCAAGTCGATCGGGTTCAGGCCGGGCGTTTCATCAATGAAGATCTGCGCTTCGTGCAGCTTGCCCAGCGAATAGGAAAGCCGCTGCCATTCGTCGTCATTGAGCTGCCCCGTTTTGAGCCGGTGCTGGTCCAGCCGGCCGACCGAGGAAATGAAGCGCATGACGAGCTGGGTGGCCGGCATTTCCATCGAGAAGATCGCGACCGGCAACTGCCCTTCCAGCGCCACCGCCTCGGCGATGTTGAGCGCGAACGAGGTCTTGCCCATACCGGGGCGGCCTGCCACGATGATCATGTCGGTGCCATGCAGGCCGGACGTCATCTTGTCGAGATCCGCGAGACCGGTCGGCACGCCGGTCACCGCGGCCGGGCTGTCGCGGTCGTACAGTTCCTGGATGCGCTCGACCACCTGGCTCAGCACAGGCTGGATCGCTATGAAGCCGGCCTCCTGACGGGCGCCCTCGTCCCGGATCGCCAGGATCCGCGATTCGGCATCATCCAGGATCAGGCTCGCGTCCCGTCCGGCGGGCGCCAGCGCACCGGCCGCGATTTCGTCGCCCACGGTCACCAGCTTGCGCAGGATGGCACGCTCGCGAACGATCTCGCCATAGCGCCGGATGTTCGAGGCCGAGGGCGTGTTGTTCGCCAGCTCGCCCAGATAGGCCAGACCACCCGCATTCTGCGCCTCGCCACTCTTGTCGAGCGACTCGAAAACGGTCACTACGTCGGCCGGTTTGCCCTGCTCGATCAGGCGGGCGATGTGGTGGAAGATGCGGCGATGCTCGTCGCGGTAGAAATCGACCTCGGTCACCAGGTCGGCAATGCGGTCCCAGGCCGAGTTGTCGAGCATAAGACCGCCCAGCAGGGACTGCTCGGCCTCGATCGAGTGGGGTGGCAGCTTGAGTGCCCCGATTTGCGGGTCCATTACCTGCGGACCGCTGGAGCGTTCCTCACGAGTGCGTGCCATGATTTCCTGAACTGCAAAAGCGTGAAGTTTAATGCAGAGCCTCGCATTGATCCCACAAGAATCTCCGACAAACGTGCATCATGAGGCCTTGAAGCCGGCTGAGCGCCAGCGCTATCCGGGCTAGAATTGCTTATCTTTGCTGATGGCCGATAGAGGCATGTCGACTGACCCCTTGAACACTGCAGATCCGACTCGCCCGATCGTTGAGTGGCTCAACGCGCCACCTTCCCGCGACATCACCACCGAAATCCTCGCGCTGGACGAACAGCTCGACGCCCTCCACGGCCCGAGCATCAGCAGTCAGCAGTTCCACCACTGCATCGAACTCTTTCATGCGCGAGCCCAGGCGCTTGCGGTAGCCCACCGCCACGCACTGCGTGCCGAAGCCCTGCCGCTGCCTTCGCCAGTCCTGACCCGCGCTCGCGCCGTGTCGGCATCGCTGATGCGTGTCGCCCAGGGCTTCGAACGCGTCCTCACCGACGCGGATGCCCGATCCGGCCTGCCGCAGAAGCGCCTTGACGAAACCACGCCTGCACGGGCCCTTCGCCTGCTGTGCGAGGTCTTCCTGGTCATGAGCCAGGCGGGGCTTGAGCCAGACCCGGAGCTGTGGCGCCTCGCCTGGCGGCTCTACTCCATCTCGCGCAATGCCAATGGCGCCGTGGAGCCCGCGGCCAACCCGGTCGAAACCGCCCTCTTCGCTTACAAGCGCCTGCTCGCGATGCCCTCGCTGGCTCCGGCCGAGCTCGCGCCGGCCGAGCTCGACTGGGCTGCGGATTTTCTCGGCCGCGTCACGAACCTGGTGCATGTGCAGGAGACGAGACCTCCTTCACTCGACGGAGCCTGGTACTGGCTGGACCCGGCGGGCAGCGCCGAACCACAGGCCTGCGTGCGCCGCGAAGCGCCAGAGGGCAGGAGCCTGCTGTTTTTCTCGACGACCGGGCTCGCCCGCCGCGCAAGCGAATTGCTGCTGCGCCACGCCAGCCCGGGCGAGCTGCCGGAGCTCATGACCCACCCGGACTTTCCCGGCGTGCTACCTGTTCCGCTGCTGGAAAAGCTGCATGCGAGATGGTCGGTTCCGCCGCGCAGGGAACAGTCCCGCCGCCGCCAGGATTACCCGGTTCAGGCCTGCGTCGGCCTGAGTGCGATCTGGAACACGCTCCGTTACGGCAACGACGCAGACCTCATCACCGAGTGGTCGGTCATCAACGAAAGTCCGGGCGGCTACGCGATCATGAATGTCCAGGGGCGTGCTGCCGGGCTGCAAGCCGGCATGGCGATCGCGCTGCGACGCGATCCGAGGGATACCTGGAGCCTCTGCGTGGTGCGCTGGATCCGCAGTGACGCGATCAACCAGATCGAAATCGGGCTGCAGATGCTCTCGCGCGGCGCCATTCCGGTCAATGTCGGATTCCGCGGTGCCGAGCGCGATGTAGGCATCGTGCGGGCGCTGGTACTGCCGGTGCTGCCCGCACTGCGCCAGCATCAGGCCGTGATGGCGCCTGCCGGCACCTACAGTTCGCGCCGCTTCACGCTGGTGTCAGACATCGATCGTGTCTATGTCGCGCAATGCCGACTGCTGAGTCTCGACCTGCAGACCTCAGGCGTGGAACTGTTCCAGTTCGAAATCGACCCCTATCCGCTCTGAGTTGCTGGCTCACGCAGCCGACCCGCTGACCGGCGCCCCGAGCGAAGCGCGCATCACGCCCAGACGCTCCTCCAGCAAGGCAGCATCCGCGCCCGAGAGCCCCGGCGCCTTGAGGTCTTCCGGCAAAATGCCGATCACGATCCGCGTCAGCAAATCGCCGAAAGCCAGACGATCGCCGGGAATGCCCAGCATCCAGGCGCCTTCCTCGGTCCGCACCACCCAGGCTGCATCCCGCATGTCTCCCAGGATCTGCTCGATCTGCTCCGGCGTCTGCCTGCAGGTGCTGGCCAGACTGTTCGTGTCGCAGGCACGCCCGGTCTGCTGGGCAAGTGTCAGCGCCTGAACCAGCCGCACGACAGCGACCACCTTGCCCGCCGGAGTGGCCGGCAGCAACTGACGACGCGACGTGAACTCCGGCATCACGGCGGCCACCGTGGCGCCGAGCAGGATCACCAGCCAGGTCAGATACACCCAGATCAGGAAGATCGGCAGCACGGAAAAGGTGCCGTAGATCAGTGTGAAATTCGGCAGTTTGGCCAGATAGAAGCCGAACAGGCGCTGCACGAGCACGACACCGATGCCGGCCACCAGCCCTCCTGCCACTGCATGCCAGAAGGTGAGGCTGCGGTTGGGCACGACATGGAACAGGAAAACGAACAGGGCCGACAGCAGCAGCGCGGTGCCGGCCCTGTCAGCCAGACCACCGGCCAGCCCGCTGTGACGGACCAGGTCGGTGTTCATCAGATCGCTGGTGGCCGCGATGCCTGCCGCGAAAATCACCGGGCCCAGCGTCAGCGCCAGCCAGTAGACCGGAATGCGCACATACCAGGGGCGCGGCTTGCGAACGACCCAGATGCTGTTGATCGTACGGTCGATGGTTGCAAACAGCATGATGGCGGTCACAACCAGAAAGACGGTGCCCACTACGGTCAGGCTGGAGGCTTTCTCCGAAAACTGCAGGGCATAGGTCGCAACGACCTTGCCAGCCTTCTCCGGCAACAGGTTCTGCAGAAGGAAGCCGCGCATGCCTTCGCCCAGTTTCATGAAGGGCGAGAACTGCCGCATCATGGTCAGCACGACCGTGACCATAGGCACCAGCGAAAGCAGGGTGGTGTAGGTCAGCGAACCCGCCGTCTGCATGCCGCGGACCTCGGCGAACTTGCGCCGCACGAGTTCGAGAAGATGGTAGGCGGAGTGATCCTGGTATCGTTGTTTCATGGAGGGGAAACCGTCTGTTTGCTGCCCGTATAATGGCGCGCTGCCGTCTGGCAGACATGCCGCCGGAACCTCACGATGCCGAAACTCAAAACCCTGCAACTCGGTACCTGCAGCCTGCTGCTGGCACTGATTGCATGCTGCCTTGTCACCGAACTCTGGCTCGCACCACTGCGCCCCGGGGGCTCGTGGCTGGTGCTCAAGGTGCTGCCGCTGCTCGCGGCACTCCCCGGCATTCTCAACGCGCGCCGTTACACCTTCCAGTGGCTCAGCCTGGCAATCTGGGTCTATTTCGCCTGGGGCATGGTCAGCGCATGCTCGGGCAAAGGCAACAGCATTCCGCTGGGAGCACTCGAGGCGCTGCTGGCCGCGCTGCTCTTTGCAGTCTGCGCGGCCTATGCGCGCGCTTCGGCTCCGTCACGCCAGCGCAGCAACAGCCCGTCCTGAAAGCCGCCCCGCCTGCTGGCGAGGCCCGGGCGATCAGACCATGGTGCCTTGCGGATCCGCCCTCATCCGGCCGGATGCAAGACGGTTGAGCGCATTGATGTAGGCCTTGGCCGAAGCCACGATGATGTCGGTATCCGCGCCCTGCCCGTTAACGACCCGTCCGTCCTTCGCCAGACGCACCGTGACTTCGCCCTGGGCATCCGTTCCGCCGGTAATGGCATTCACCGAATACAGCAGGAGCTGTGCGCCGCTCTGCGCGATGCTTTCGATGGCCTTGAAGGCGCCATCGACCGGACCGGAGCCATTGGCATCGGCACGCTGCTCCTGACCGCTGACCGAGAGCGTGATGCCGGCATGCGGCACTTCGCCGGTCTCCGAGCTCACTCGCAGGGAGAGCAGCTTGTACAGCTCGACTTCGGGCGTCACCACTTCGTCCGACATGAGTGCCTGCAGGTCTTCGTCGAAAATTTCCTGCTTCTTGTCGGCCAGATCCTTGAACCGCGCAAAAGCCGCGTTGAGCTGCTCTTCGGACTCGATGACCACGCCCAGCTCCAGCAAGCGGGCCCGCAAGGCGTTGCGGCCCGAAAGCTTGCCGAGCGTCAGGCGATTGGTCGTCCAGCCCACATCCTCGGCGCGCATGATCTCGTAGGTTTCGCGATGCTTGAGCACGCCGTCCTGATGGATGCCGGACTCATGCGCGAAGGCGTTCGCCCCGACGATAGCCTTGTTCGGCTGCACCGGATAACCGGTGATCTGGGACACCAGCTTGGAAGCCGGAACGATCTGGGTGGTGTCGATGTGCGTCGTGACCGGGAAGATGTCGGCACGGGTACGCACCGCCATCACGACCTCCTCCATGGAAGCATTGCCGGCCCGCTCGCCCAGCCCGTTGACCGTGCACTCCACCTGCCGTGCGCCGACCATGACGGCGGCCAGCGAATTGGCCACCGCAAGGCCGAGGTCGTTATGACAATGCACTGACCAGACGACCTGATCGGAATTGGGCACGCGCTCGATCAGCTGCCGGATCAGGCCGGAAAACTGCTCCGGCGTGTTGTAACCAACGGTATCCGGCACATTGATGGTCTTTGCACCGGCCTTGATGACGGCCTCGAAGACGCGGCAGAGATAATCGATCTCGCTGCGCCCCGCGTCCTCTGCGGAAAACTCGACATCATCGGTGTACTGCCGTGCCCAGCCGATCGCACGAACCGCCTGCTCGACGACCTGGTCGGGCGTCATGCGCAGCTTCTTCTCCATGTGGATCGGGCTGGTCGCGATGAAGGTGTGGATGCGGCCGGCGTTTGCAGGCCGGATGGCTTCGCCGGCACGAGCGATGTCCTTCTCGCTGGCACGCGCGAGCGAGCAGATGGTGGAGTCACGCACCGCTTCGGCCACTGCCCGGACTGATTCGAAGTCGCCGTTCGATGCGGCCGCGAAACCGGCCTCGATCACATCCACCCGCATCTTTTCGAGCTGGCGCGCAATACGCACCTTCTCGTCACGCGTCATCGACGCGCCGGGGCTCTGCTCGCCATCGCGCAGGGTGGTGTCGAAAATGACCAGACGATCAGACATTCGGATTCTCCGCTTTCAGCTTTGTTTCGGTGTGGATGACGCACGGCTCTTGCGCAGGCGGCGCCAGCCACTCATCACATAGCCCGACAGCCCGTAACAGACGAACAGGCCAAACAGTACGGCGGGCGGATCGTAATGCACAGCCAGCAGCACGGCCACGAAAACCAGCGTGACCGAGAAAGGTACGGCACGGCGCAGGTTGATGCTCTTGCCGCTCCAGAACAGCACGTTGCTGACCATCGACAGCCCGGCAAAAACGGCCACGACAAACGTCAGCCATTCAAGCGGAATCCCGAGCAGATGATCGCTGCCCGATACGCCGCTGTCATTCATGATCCAGATGAAGCCAGCCACCAGCGCCGCTGCGGCCGGACTCGGCAGCCCCTGGAAATAACGCTTGTCCACCACCGCGATGTTGGTGTTGAAGCGCGCCAGGCGCAATGCGGCGCTCACGCAGTAGATGAAAGCGGCAATCCAGCCCAGCTTGCCAAGATCCTTCATGGCCCATTCGTAGGCGACCAGCGCTGGCGCCGCGCCGAAGGCAACCATGTCCGACAGCGAATCGTATTCGGCGCCAAACTGGCTCTGCGTGTTCGTCATCCGGGCGACGCGACCATCCAGACCGTCCAGCACCATCGCGACAAAAATCGCGATGCAGGCAAGATCGAAATGCATGTTCATCGCCTGGACGATGGCGTAGAAACCGGAAAACAGCGCTGCGCTGGTGAAGAGATTGGGCAGGATGTAGATGGCCCGCGAGCGGTGCCGGGTTTCCTGTTCGTCCGAGTCGGCGATCTGTTCGTTCATGAAGTCCGTCCGTGCATTGATACTCAGGCACTGCAAAAACAAGAAGGGGGTCGGCCCTGGCAAACGCCCGGACCAAGCCCCCTTTATACCATCGCCCGCGCGATCAGTTCTTGCTCTGGTCCACCAGCTTGTTCTTGGCAATCCAGGGCATCATCGCGCGCAGCTGCGAGCCGACCTGCTCGATCGGATGTGCAGCGGTCAGGCGACGACGGGCCGTCATCGAAGGATAGTTTGTGCGGCCTTCCAGGATGAACATCTTGGCGTATTCACCGGTCTGGATGCGCTTGAGCGCAGCGCGCATGGCGTCCTTCGACTGGGCATTGATCACTTCGGGCCCGGTCACGTACTCGCCGTATTCGGCGTTGTTGGAGATCGAGTAGTTCATGTTGGCGATGCCGCCTTCATACATGAGATCCACGATCAGCTTGAGCTCGTGCAGACACTCGAAGTAGGCCATTTCCGGCGCATAGCCGGCTTCCACCAGCGTCTCGAAACCCGCCTTGACCAGCTCGACCGCGCCACCGCACAGCACGGCCTGTTCGCCGAAGAGGTCGGTTTCGGTTTCTTCACGGAAGTCGGTCTCGATCACGCCACCCTTGGTGCCGCCATTGGCAGCAGCGTAGGAGAGCGCGATGTCCTTAGCACGACCGGTCTTGTCCTGATACACGGCGATCAGCGAAGGCACGCCGCCACCCTTGAGGTATTCGGAGCGAACGGTATGACCCGGGCCCTTCGGCGCAACCATGATCACATCCACGTCGGCGCGCGGCACGACCTGGTTGTAATGCACGTTGAAACCGTGCGCGAAGGCCAGCGCGGCACCGGCCTTCATGTTCGGCTCGACATCGTTCTTGTAGACGCCGGGGATGTTCTCATCCGGCAGCAGGATCATGACGACATCAGCCGCCTTCACTGCTTCAGCAATTTCGGCGACCTTGAGGCCGGCGGCTTCGGCCTTGGCCCAGGATGCGCCGCCCTTGCGCAGACCAACGGTGACATTGACGCCCGAGTCACGCAGGTTCTGGGCGTGGGCATGACCTTGCGAACCGTAACCGACGATAGTGACCTGCTTGCCCTTGATCAGCGAGAGATCAGCGTCCTTGTCGTAATAAACCTTCATTGTTTTCTCCATGTGACAGGCGACACGCGATACGCATCCGGATGACGTATCGCGATCCACTAAATCTTCAATACCCGGTCGCTGCGACCGATGCCGCAGACTCCGGAACGTACCGTTTCGAGTATCAGTTCGCTGCTTATGGCTGCGATGAAGGAGTCGAGCTTGTCCTGGGTGCCGGTCAGCTCGATGACATAACTCGATTCGCTCACATCGACGATGCGGCCACGGAAAATATCGGACATGCGCTTCATTTCCTCGCGTGCCGGTCCGACGGCCCTCACCTTGACGAGCATGAGTTCGCGTTCGATGTGCGGAGCTTCCGACACATCGACCACCTTGACCACGTCAACGAGCTTGTTGAGCTGCTTGGTGATCTGTTCGATGACTTCATCCGAACCGCTGGTCACGATCGTCATCCGGGAAAGCGAGGCCTCCTCGGTAGGCGCGACCGTCAGCGATTCGATATTGTAACCGCGCGAGGAGAACAGCCCGGACACGCGCGACAGCGCTCCGGCTTCGTTCTCCAGCAAAAGGGACAGGACATGGCGCATGGTTTCGGCTCGCTCAGAGGTCTTCGGACGACAGGATCATCTCGTTGAGACCCTTTCCGCCCTGGATCATCGGATAGACATTCTCGGTCTGGTCGATCTGGAAATCCATGAACACCAGATCATTCTTGCGCGCAAATGCCTCGCGCAGCGCACCTTCGACGTCACCGGGCTTCGTAACCTGGATGCCGATGTGGCCATAGGCTTCGGCCAGTTTCACGAAATCAGGCAGCGAGTCCATGTAGGACTCCGAGTAGCGGTTGCCGTGGAAAATTTCCTGCCACTGGCGAACCATGCCGAGATAGCGGTTGTTGAGCGACAGTACCTTGATCGGCAGACGATACTGCTTGCAGGTAGAGAGCTCCTGGATGCACATCTGGATGGAACCCTCGCCGGTGATGCAGGCCACTGGTGAGCCGGGATTGGCAAGCTGAACGCCCATCGCTGCGGGCAAACCGAAGCCCATCGTTCCGAGCCCGCCCGAGGTCACCCAGCGGCGCGGCTTGTCAAACCGGTAATACTGCGCGGACCACATCTGGTGCTGGCCGACGTCAGTCGTGACGAAGGCATCGCCCTCGGTGACTTCCCACAATTTCTGGACCACGAACTGCGGCTTGATGATTTCGTCGGAGTTGCGATAGCCCAGACTGTCACGGCTGCGCCACTCGCCGATCTGGCGCCACCAGTCCGATACCCGCGCGGGATCGGGCTTCGCCTGCTCGGCTTCGAGACAGGCAATCATGTCGTCCAAGACGTCGCCCACGTCGCCCACGATGGGCACATCGACCTTCACCCGCTTGGAGATCGAAGACGGATCGATATCGACATGGATGATCCGACGGGGTTCCTGCGCAAAATGCGCGGTATTGCCGATCACGCGATCATCAAAGCGCGCCCCCACTGCCAGCAGCACGTCACAGTAATGCATGGCCATGTTGGCTTCATAGGTGCCGTGCATGCCCAGCATGCCAACAAAGTTCTTGTCGGAAGCAGGGTAGCCCCCCAAGCCCATCAAGGTATTCGTCACCGGAAAACCCAGCATGCGGCCGAGCCTGGTCAGCTTTTCCGCAGCATTCGCAAGGACCACGCCGCCACCGGTATAGATCATCGGTCGCCGTGCTTCGAGCAGAAGCTGAACCGCCTTCCGGATCTGACCGGAATGGCCCTTCAGCACCGGATTGTAGGATCGGAGCGTGACCGACTCGGGATAGGCGTACTCGCAGCGCTGGGCGGTAACATCCTTGGGAATATCAACCAGCACGGGGCCGGGGCGGCCGGTGCGCGCGATATGAAACGCCTTCTTGATCGTGGCCGCGATGTCACGGACATCCCGCACCAGGAAATTGTGCTTCACGCAGGGACGCGTGATGCCGACGGTATCGACTTCCTGGAATGCATCCAGGCCGATTGCCGCAGTCGGCACCTGGCCACTGATGATCACCAGCGGAATGGAGTCCATGTAGGCGGTCGCAATGCCGGTCACGGCATTCGTTGCACCCGGGCCAGAGGTCACCAACGCAACGCCGACCTTTTCGGTCGAGCGGGCATAACCATCGGCTGCATGCACGGCGGCCTGCTCATGACGGACGAGTACGTGACGCACGGCGTCCTGCTTGAAGATCTCGTCATAAAGGAAGAGCACTGCGCCGCCGGGATAGCCGAAAACATACTCGACCTTTTCTTCCTGCAGGCACCTCACTACAATTTCCGCACCGGTCAAGACCATTCCAGCACCCAGAGACCCCATAAAAGAACCCGATACCTTACCGGCGCCATCAGGATTGGTCAAGGCGCCGCACGGTCCAACGCCCCGACAGGTCCGACTCTGGCGACCCGACTAGAACTTTCCGATTTTCTTGCTTCCGTAGAACGCAGGGCCTTCCGCCAGGTGCAATTCGCCCTGCGCGACGAAGATGCTGCGCTCGACGTCGTGCAGGAAGCCATGCTCAAGCTTTCGGAAAGCTACGGCCATCGTCCGCCCGAAGAGTTCCCCATGCTGTTCCAGCGCATTCTGCAGAACGCGATGCGCGACCACATGCGCCGCTCCAAGGTGCGGAACCTTTGGGTCACCCTTTTATCCGCCTTCGGCAACAACAGCGAAGACGACGATAATGATCCGCTCGAGAGCATGGCCGACGAAGACACGGGCATGCAGGCAGCAAGCCCGCTGGGCCGACTCGAGCAATCGCGGACGCTCTCCATCATCGAGGCGGAAATTGCAAAGTTGCCGGCACGTCAACGCGAAGCATTCCTCATGCGTTACTGGGAGGAAATGGATATTGCCGAGACTGCTGCCGCCATGGGCTGCTCGGAGGGCAGCGTGAAAACCCACTGCTCCAGAGCAAGCCACACCCTGGCGGCGGCCTTGCGTGCCAAAGGAATCGAACTATGAACACCACAGACTTCCAGGATCGGGATGAACGGGCCGTCGGACTTTTCGTCCGTCACCAGCTCAATGCCAGCCTGTCCGGCATTTCTTCGCGCGCTTCCACGCGTCTTTTCGAAGCCCGGCAAGCCGCGCTGCAGCACCACATGGCCCCGGCCGCCGTCCTCTCTGCTGCGGGCTTCGGCCAGATCAGCCGCGGCTGGATGGAAGGCAAGCTGCGGCCGGTACTGATGGCCGGCATCCTGGTCGCAGCCCTCTCCGCCGGCAATCACCTGATGTCGGTCCAGCACATGGAAAACCAGGAAGATATCGATGCTGCGCTGCTGAGCGACGACCTCCCGATCAGCGCCTACCTCGACAGCGGCTTCCAGACATGGCTGGCAGACTCCTCGCAGCACTGATCCTTCTCTTCAGTCTGAGCGGACCGGTCTTCGCAGAGACCGGCAGCTTCCTGTCTGACGCACAGCCCAGCTGGAAACAGCTCAACGCTCAGCAGCGCACCGCACTGGCGCCCCTTGCGCGCGAGTGGAACCGCATGTCGGACGCCAGCCGGGAAAAATGGCTCGGGATCGCCCAGCGCTTTGCCCGCATGAGCGACATCGAGCAGGCCCGGATGCAGGATCGCATGCGGGACTGGGTTCTGCTGACGCCCGCACAACGCGATCTGGCGCGCATCCAGTACAAGCAACTGCACACCGGCAGTTCCGACCAGCAGAAACTCCTCGAAGAAAAATGGCGCGAGTACTCTGCGCTGCCCGAGGAAGAAAAGCAGCGGCTTCGCGGCGGTGGACGCCCCGTCGTCAAGGCCCCTGCGCCCACGCCGGTGCCCGCAGCCTCCGCTCCGGCCGGCACACCGGCCCCGGCGCGCCCGCCCAAGGCACTGACACTCAAGGGTGCGCCGACCCGGCCCGCGCCGGTTGCGGTAATATCGGCGCCCCCGCCCGCTGAAGAACCGGAAGAGCCGGACGACAGCGACTTCTGACGACGCTCCTGGTGTCGTCAGCCAACCCACCGAGCTGCCCGATGCCTGCCATCGTTGAATTCGCCTCGCTGCGCCGCCGCCTGTCCAGCCTTCTCTATGAGAGCCTGCTCCTTCTGGGCGTCCTGGCCGCTGGCTTTCTTGTTCCGCTCATGGCGCTGGGCATGATGACCGGCATCCAGGTCGCTGGCTGGCTCGAGTGGCTCTATATCTTCATTTTGCTGGGGGTGTATTTTGTCTGGCTCTGGCGCCGGAACGGTCAGACGCTTGCGATGCAGACCTGGCAGCTCCAGCTGGTGGATGTTGCAAGCGGCCGTGCGCCCGGCCTCGGGCAATGTGCCCTGCGCTATGCACTGTCCTGGCCCTCAACCCTGCTGACACTGAGCGGCTTCGGTCTGATCTGGGCGGCCTTTGTCGATCGCGATCGCCAGTTCATTCACGACCGCCTCTGCGGCACGGCAATCGTCTTCAATCCCCGCATCAACCAGGAAGCGGACTGACGCCCGCATCACTCAGCGCCGATCGACCGTCCACATGAGACCGACGGCCAGCAGGAAGAACACCACGCTGGGCAGGGAAGCGCTGAGCAGCGCAGGCCAGGCATTGAGAATGCCGATGTTGGAAATCAGCGCATTGAGCAGATAGAAACCGATACCCAGCATCACGCCCGTCAGCACTCTTGCCCCCACATTCACCGAGCGCTGGTTGCCCAGACAGAACGGCAGCGCCAGCCCCATCATCACGAGCGCCGCCAGCGGATAGATCAGCTTCTTCCAGAAGGCAACCTCGTAACGCCCGGTGCGCTGCGCATTCGCAGCCAGATGGCGGGTGTACTGGTAAAGACTGCCCAGCGCCATGCGCTCCGGCGTCACCATGACCACGCTGATCATTTCCGGCGTCAGCTCGGAGCTCCAGCGAAGTGTCGGCATCCTGAGCAGTTCGGTCCGTTCGGCATGAAACCGCGTCTGCACCACATCGCTCAGCATCCAGCCATCTGTGCGCGAATACACGCCTTTCTGCGCCACGTTGAGAGACACCAGCCGGCTACGCTCGTCGAACTCGAAGATCTTGACACGCTCCAGCGAGGCATCCGGCAACACACGCTGCACATTGACGAAGAGACGCCCGTCGCGCATCCACATGCCCGTCCGCAGTTCCTGCGGCACGCTGGCATTGGTGCTGCGCAGGCGCCATTTCTGACCGATACGCTCAAGCGGCGGCGCGACATACTCACCGATCACGAAGGTGGCCGCGGCAAAGATCAGGCCGATGCTCAGCAGCGCCGTCAGCAGTTGCCGGGTCGAAACACCCGAGGCCCGCAGGACGGTCAGCTCGGAGTTGCGGGCGAACTGGGTCAGCGCATAGAGCGTGCCGATCAGCACCGCAATGGGCATCACCTCGTAAGCACGGCTCGGAATCGACAATGCAACAAAAATAAGCGCGTGCTTGAGTTGGTAGCCGCCCTTGCCGAGCTCTTCGAGCTCAGCCAGAAAATCAAAGAAGGCGAAGAGACACAGAAAGGCCCCGAGCACCAGGAGGGTAGCCGCGACGATTTCGCGACGAAGATAGGCGCGTGCAGTTTTCATCGCGTAAAGCGTCGCCAGTCAGGTGCCATGCGCAGCAAGAAAAGCAGCAGGAGCAGCAGGAGCATGCCGCCATGGACCACGCCGGCCCCGACAAGCAGATCGAGACGTCCCTTGGAGATCCAGGCCTGACTCACTCCCAGCAGGTTGAAATAGATCGAGAAGGCCAGCACAGCGAAAACAAGATTGTTCGCACGCCCCGCCCGCGGATTCACGAAGGCCAGCGGAATCGCAAGCAGCGCCAGGATCAGCGTTGCCAGCGGAATGCCGAAGCGCCAGGCAAGCTCTCCCCTGTTGGAGTCGGAAGACTCGGTCAGCAGCGTGATCGTCGCCTCGGTACGGGGCGTCATCTCCAGCACGCCGATTTCGCGCGGTTCGATCCGCACGTCATAGCGCTTGAATTCGGTCACGCGAAAAGCCGCGGTCCCGGGTTCGCCCTCATAACGATAGCCATTTCGCAGCACCACGAAACGGTCGCCATTGGCTGCGCTTTCGACATGCCCCTCGCTCGCCACCGTCAGGCTCTGCTTGCCGGACTCCACCGAGTTGATGAACACATTGCGCACCAGCCCGCTCTCGCGATCGACCGCTTCGACAAAAAACACGCGCTGCGACCCCGAGGACTCACGAAACACCCCTGGCGCGACACGCGACACTTCATCACGGGATTCCAGCCGCTTGCGATACTCCAGCGCCTTGCCCTGAGCCCAGGGCGAAAGGAAGAGCGAGAGCCCGGCGACAACCAGCACGATCGGCAGCGCAAAGCCCAGCACGGGCCGCAGCCAGGCCGTCAGCGGCAGGCCGGCAGAGAACCAGACCACCATTTCGGAGTCGCGATAGCTGCGCGTGATCGACAGCAGGATGGCGATGAAAACAGACAGCGCCAGCACTACCGGCAGGTGATTGAGCGCCGAAAATCCGATCAGCGCGAGCACGGCATCCGCAGGCAGGCGCCCGCCGGCCGCCTGGGAGAGCAGGCGCACCAGAATCACGGTTACCAGAATGAAGAACAGGGCCACGAAAATCGCGGCGGCCGTTCCTGCGAATTCGCGCATTGCTGCACGGCGAAAAATCATGATTGGGCAGACTCGCTTTGACGGCATCAAGCCGCTGCGGGGATAATCCGGAGTCTGGGCGCTGGCCGGCAAAACCATGTGCCAGCCCCGTTCACCGCAGATCCCAAAAGGAAAAAAAGGTCATGGAATTTAGCATAAAAGCCAGCTCCCCCGAGAAACTGAAAACCGACTGCCTGGTCGTGCCGCGCTGTGCCGACGGCGAGAACGGCCCGCAATTCGCCGCCCTTGATGCGGCAAGCGAAGGCCTGCTGGCAAAGATCGTGCGGCGGGATCTGGACGACAAGGCCGGCAGCACGCTGCTGCTGCCCACGCTGCCCGGCGCCGCGGCTGCGCGCGTTCTGGTCGTCAGCCTCGGCAAGCGTGCAGAGCTGGATGCCAAGGCCCTGCGGACCGCACTGAGCGCCGCCGGCAAGGCGCTGGCCAATGGCAAGTCGGCCCATGCCGCCCTCTGCGCCAGTGATCTGGTCGCGGCAGGCCTCGGTCTGCCGGAAAGCCTGCGCACGGCCAGCACGCTGCTCGCCGACGCGAGCTACCGCTTTGATGCGATCAAGTCCGTGACCGAAAAGAAGCCGGCCGGCCCGGTGAAGTTCGAGTTCATCCTGCAAGGCAAGAGCGACGCCGCTGCGCGCCTGGCCATCGAACAGGGCAGCGCGATTGCGGCGGGCCAGGCACTGGCCCGCGACCTCGGCAACCTGCCGGGCAACTACTGCACGCCGACGACGCTGGCCGATACGGCCAGGAGCCTGGCTCGCGAATACAAGCTCAAGGTCAAGGTGTTTGACCGTGCGGGCATCGAAGAGCTCGGCATGGGCAGCTTCCTGTCGGTCGCCCAGGGGACCCGCGAGGAGCCGCGCTTCATCGTGCTGGAATACAAGGGCGGCAAAGCCAAGGAAGCACCGGTCGTGCTGGTCGGCAAGGGCATCACCTTCGACGCCGGCGGCATCTCGCTGAAGCCGGGTGAAGGCATGGACGAAATGAAGTTCGACATGTGCGGCGCCGCCTCCGTGCTGGGCACCTTCCGCACCGTGGCGAAGCTCGGTCTGCCGATCAACCTCGTCGGCCTGATCCCCGCCACGGAAAATCTGCCGGATGGGCTCGCGGTGAAGCCGGGCGACGTCGTGACCTCGCTGTCGGGCCAGACCATCGAGATCCTCAACACCGACGCCGAAGGTCGCCTGATCCTCTGCGATGCGCTGACCTATGCCGAAAACTTCAAGCCGGCCCTGGTGATCGATATCGCCACGCTGACCGGCGCCTGCGTGATCGCGCTGGGCCACCAGACCAGCGGCCTCTATGCCAACGACGACGATCTGGCCGCATCGCTGCTCAACGCCGGCCAGAAAACAGGTGACCGCGCCTGGCGCATGCCGCTCTTCGACGAATACCAGGATCAGCTCAAGAGCAACTTCGCCGACATGGCCAACATTGGCGGCCGTCCGGCGGGCAGCATCACCGCCGCCTGCTTCCTGTCGCGCTTTGCCAAGTCCTACAAGTGGGCACACCTGGACATCGCCGGCACGGCCTGGAAGAGCGGCGCGGAGAAAGGCGCTACCGGACGCCCGGTACCGCTGCTCACCGAGTTCCTGATCAACCGGGCAGGTCAGTGACCGCCGTCAGGTTCTACTACAACGCGCCGGACCGCCTCAGGGCGGCTGGCGTGATTGCGGGCAAGGCTGTCGCGCAGGGCCATCGGGTGGTGGTGTTTGCCCCCGACGCGGCCGCTGCGCGCAGCTTTGATCTGCAATTGTGGGAGCAGCACGCCTTCCTCCCTCATGTCAGCATCCAGTCGCCGCTGGCGGCCCGGACGCCAATCGTCATCACCACCCGGCTCGCTGATCTGCCGCATGATGACCTTCTGCTCAATCTGGCGGATGATCTGCCGGAAGGCTTTGATCAATTCAGGAATCTCGTCGAGATCGTGGCCGGAGACGAAGCTGGACGCCTGGCCGCCCGCTCCCGCTGGCGCTTCTACAAGGAACGCTCGCACACCGTCCAGGGATTTGACCTCGCCCCGCCCCGAACATGAGTACACACGCTGGTGACGACCCGAGTTTTGATCACGCACTGCTGAACAAGGCTGATGCGCTGATCCGTCGCAACCGTACCGACGGTGTAGCGCCCAATGCGGAAGAACTCCCGATGCTGACCGATGTGGTCGAAGACGACCTGCCCGAACTCACCGAAACACTCGTCGTCCCCACGGCCGCACAGCAGGCCGCCTTCTCTGCGGCAGACAACAAGGTGCTGCTGGCGCTCGACCTCGAAGATGACGACCTGACCCCGCGCGGCCAGTTCCAGCAGCTGAGCCCGCTGCCGCCGAAGCAGGTCATCGAGAAGGCGGTGGACGAAGCCGTCGAGCGCACGCGCGCGGAAATGCGCGCCGAGCACCAGCACGCCCTCCATGACGCGGTTGCCCGTGCCCGCGCCGACGCGCTGAACGAAGCACGCCAGATGAACCAGCATGCGATCCAGGCCGCGGTGCGCCAGGGTCGCGAAGAAGCCGAAATCAATCAGTGGCCAGCCATCCAGGCCGCCCGGCAGGAGGCCGTCCAGCAAGCCGCCTCGGCAATGAGCGAACGCCTCATCGAGCTGGATGCGCAGATCGCCCAGAGTCTCCAGCAATGGCTGGCCAAGGAACTGCCGCCGATCATCGCCAGCGAACTGCTGGGCTTGTCTGAACGACTGCGGGTGCAGACCGCTGCCCATATGCGGGCCACGCTGCTGCCCGAGCTCTCGGAGCAGGTCTCGAAAGTCCTCGAAAGCGCACTGCGCGCCGAAGATCCCGATCAGCACTGAAGCCGCCCATGCGCGCCCTGCTCCTCTGCTTCCTGCTGCTCGGCGCCTGCACCACCCTGCCACCGGCAACGGAATCACGCCCGCCGCAAGGGCTGGGCAGCCCGAAACAGGATGGCGGCCACTTTCTCGCTCGCCATGAGAGCTTCCTGCAGCGCGGCAGGCAAGGGCCGGTCGGACTGCTGTTCATCGGCGACTCGATCACAGAAGGCTGGGCACGGCATGCCGCCGACATCTGGAGTGAACGCTACGCCGCCTTCCAGGCCGCCAACTTCGGGATTGGCGGCGACCGCATCGATCATGTGCTGTGGCGCCTCGACAACGGCGAACTGGAGACCATCCGCCCGCGCGTCATCGTGCTGATGATCGGCACCAATGACAGCGCCAGCCGCAGCGGCAGCCAGATCGCGGCCGGTGTGCGCCAGATCCTCAGCCTGATCCGGAGCCGGCAACCCCAGGCGCGCATCCTGCTGCTGGCGATCCTGCCGCGCGGCCCCAGGCCAGGCGCGGCGCGGGACGACAGCGCGCAACGCATGCAGGCCATCCGCGAAGCGAACGCGGAACTGGCCAGACTCGACGATGGGGACCAGACTCGCTTTCTCGACCTCGGCGGGCGCTTTCTGCAGGATGGACGCATTCCTCCGGAGCTGATGCCGGACCAGCTCCACCCCTCGCGCAAGGGTTACCAGATCTGGGCAGAAGCCATGCAACCGCTCCTCGACGAGATGCTTGCCCATCGCTGAGCCGCATTTGGCAGGGGAAAGCCGGCGCCAGCCGGTATAATTGCGCCTTTCCCCAGTCTTTTTCCCCAGGTTTCCGCATGGAACTCGCCAAGAGCTTTGAACCGGCCGATATCGAATCGCGCTGGTACCCGCAATGGGAGCAGTCCGGCTATTTCGCCGCCGGCACCGACACCAGCAAGCCCGCCGACCAGTCTTTCTGCATCCTGCTGCCGCCGCCAAACGTGACCGGCACGCTGCACATGGGCCATGGCTTCAACCAGACCATCATGGATGCGCTGACCCGCTACCACCGCATGAGCGGCGCCAACACGCTGTGGCAGCCGGGCACCGACCACGCCGGCATCGCCACGCAGATCGTGGTGGAGCGCCAGCTCGATGCGCAGGGCGTGTCGCGCCACGATCTGGGCCGCGAGAAATTCCTCGAGAAGGTGTGGGAGTGGAAGGAATTCTCGGGCAACACCATCACGCGCCAGATGCGGCGGCTGGGCACCTCGCCGGACTGGTCGCGCGAGCGCTTCACGATGGATTCTGGCCTCTCCAAGATCGTGACCGAAACCTTCGTGCGCCTCTACAACGAAGGCCTGATCTACCGCGGCAAGCGTCTGGTGAACTGGGACCCGGTGCTGGGCACGGCGGTGTCTGACCTCGAAGTGGTGTCCGAGGAAGAAGACGGCCACCTGTGGCACCTGAACTACCCGCTCGCCGATGGCTCGGGCTTTCTTACCGTAGCAACGACCCGCCCGGAAACCATGCTCGGCGACACCGCCGTGATGGTTCATCCGGAAGACGAGCGCTACAAGCACCTGATCGGCCAGATGATCCGCTTGCCATTGTCATCGATGAGCGGCGACGTGCTGGACGCCAAGCAGTGGCGCGAGATCCCGATCATTGCCGACGAGTACGTCGACAAGGAATTCGGCACCGGCTGCGTGAAGGTGACCCCGGCGCATGACTTCAACGACTACGCCGTCGGCCAGCGCCATCACCTGCCGATGATTTCGGTGCTGTCGCTGGACGCCAAGATCAACGACAACGCGCCCGCCAAGTACCACGGCCTGGATCGCTTCGAAGCCCGCAAGCAGATCGTTGCCGACTTCGAAACCCTGGGCCTCTTGGGCGAGATCAAGCCGCACAAGCTGCAGGTGCCGCGCGGCGACCGCACCAATGTGGTCATCGAGCCGATGCTCACCGACCAGTGGTTCGTCGCCGTCAACAAGCCCGGCCCGGATGGCAAGAGCATCGGCCAGAAGGCGCTGGAAGTGGTCGAATCCGGCGAAGTGAAGTTCGTGCCCGAGAACTGGGTGAACACCTATTACTCGTGGATGCGCAACCTGCAGGACTGGTGCATCTCGCGCCAGCTGTGGTGGGGCCACCAGATTCCCGCCTGGCATGGCACGGATGGCCGCGTGTGGGTTGCCCACGACGAAACCGAAGCGAAAGCGCTGGCCGCCAAGGATGGCTACAGCGGCGAGCTCACGCGCGACAACGACGTGCTCGACACCTGGTACTCCTCCGCGCTGTGGCCGTTCTCAACGCTGGACTGGACGCCGAAATGGCCGGAAAAGTCCAACCCCGCGATGGACCTCTACCTGCCCTCCTCGGTGCTGGTCACCGGCTTTGACATCATCTTCTTCTGGGTCGCCCGGATGATCATGATGACCAAGCACATCACCGGCAAGATCCCGTTCAAGCACGTCTATGTGCACGGCCTGATCCGCGACGCGGAAGGCCAGAAGATGAGCAAATCGAAAGGCAACGTGCTCGACCCGATCGACCTCATCGACGGCATCGGTCTGGAAGAACTGGTTGCCAAGCGCACCACCGGCCTCATGAACCCGAAGCAGGCCGCGCAGATCGAGAAGAAGACCCGCAAGGAATATCCGGAAGGCATTCCCGCCTTCGGCACCGACGCGCTGCGCTTCACCTTCGCCTCGCTCGCCTCACTGGGCCGCGACATCAAGTTCGACATGCAGCGTTGCGAGGGCTATCGCAACTTCTGCAACAAGCTGTGGAACGCCACCCGCTTCGTGCTGATGAACTGCGAAGGCAAGGACTGCGGGCTGGACAACCACAAGGTCGACGCCTGCGACGGCCAGTACCTGCGCTTCTCCTTCGCCGACCGCTGGATGACCAGCCGCCTGCAGCGCGCCGAAGCCGATATGGCGCAGAACTTCGCCGACTACCGCCTCGACATGGCCGCCCGCACGATCTACGAGCTGGTGTGGGACGAGTACTGCGACTGGTATCTGGAACTCGCCAAGGTGCAGTTGCAGACCGGCGACGAAGCCACCCAGCGCGGCACCCGCCGCACCCTGGTGCGCGTCCTGGAAACCATCCTGCGCCTGGCTCACCCGCTGATCCCCTTCATCACCGAAGAGCTGTGGCAGACCGTCAGCGTGGTCGCCGGGCGCAAGGCCAGCGACTTCATCGGCGCGGCAAGCTACCCGACCTGCGCACCGGAGCGCATCGACGAAGCCAGTGAAGCCAGGGTCGCCGAGCTGAAGGCCCTGATCAACGCCTGCCGCAGCCTGCGCGCCGAGATGAATCTCTCCGGCCAGCGCGTGCCGCTGCTGGTGGCTGGCGACGAGGCCACGGTGCGCGCCTACGCGCCCTACCTCGCTGCAATCGCCAAGCTCTCCGAAGTGACTGCCGTCGGTGCCGAGCTGCCGCAATCGCCAGCCCCGGTGCAGGTGGTGGGTGAATTCCGCCTGATGCTCAAGATCGAGATCGACGTGGACGCCGAGCGCGCCCGCATCGGCAAGGAGGTCGCCAAGATCGAGATCGAAGTCGGCAAGCTCGAAGTGAAGCTCGGCAACGAAGGCTTCGTCGCCCGCGCGCCGGCTGCCGTGGTCGAGCAGGAGAAGAAGCGCCTCGCCGACATGAGCGCCACGCTGGTGAAGCTCAAGGAGCAGCTTGCCCGCTTGGGCTGAGCGTCTGCGAGATGCGACATGCAGGGCCACCTTCGGGTGGCCCTGTTTTTTTGGCCGGATCAGCCGCGTTGAGACTGGGGAGCGTCGCGCACGCCAGCCTCGAGCACCGCGCAGGGCAGCGGCATGCCAAACAGATAGCCCTGAAAACCGTCCACGCCGGCCTCCAGCAGATACTCCATCTGGTCCGGTGTTTCGACACACTCCGCCAGCACCTGGAGTCCCATGGCTCGACAGATGCCGATCAACCCGGCAACGATCGCCTGACTGACGGTATTGGTGTTGATGTCGCGGATGAAGACGCCGTCGATCTTGACCTGATCGAAGCTGAGGCTTTTGAGGCTCTCAAGCGAGGAAAAGCCCGTCCCGCAATCGTCCAGCGCAATACGCACGCCCTGCTCGCGCAGATGGGTAATGGCCGTGTTGGCGGTGACGAAGGAACGCGTCTCCAGCTGCTCGGTAATTTCCAGACAGAGTTTTTCCGGCGGCACGCCGAACTTGGCGAGCAAGGCCAGGATGGCCGGCGCAATGGAGGGCGAGTCAAAGGCCCGCGCGGTGATGTTCACCGACAGCGAAAGCCCCCGCAGCTCAGGGTCATGCTGCCATTTTCCGAGCGTGGCGCAGGCATTCTCGAGCACGAGATTGTCAATGTCATGAACCAGGCCGCTGGCCACGGCGTCCGGCAGAAACTCCATGGCGCCGATCAGACCGCGCACCGGATGATGCCAGCGCAACAGGGCTTCGGCCCCGATCGGGCGCAGGTTGCGGTCCACCTGGAGCTGGAAGCGCAGCTCCAGCTGACGTGTCTTGAGGGCTGCGCGAAGCGCCTTTTCCAGGCTGTCGCGGTTGTAGAGGTCGAGCTCCATGCCCGAGTCGAAAAACCGGTACAGGCTGCGCCCCTGGCGCTTGGCACGATAGAGTGCAATATCCGCACGCTTGGTCAGGCTCTCGACCGTGGTGCCATGGGTCGGGAAACAGGCCACGCCGATGCTGCCGCAGGCATTCAGCAAGAGATCACCGATGACATACGGCTGGCCGAGAATGTTCAGGATGCGCTCGCAAGCGGCCTCCAGAATCGTCCTGACGCCTCCCTCGCCACGACCGTGGATCAGCACCACGAACTCGTCGCCGCCAAAGCGCGCAATCATGTCATCGGCACTGATGCAGCTCTGCAGCCGTTGCGCGACCTGGCAGAGCAGGATGTCGCCGATATCGTGGCCGTAGATATCGTTGGTTTTCTTGAAGTCATCCAGATCGACGAACAGGACGCCCGCCTCGCACTCGGCGCTGCGCGTCAGGCGATGCAGGCATTCATTCATCGCCCGCCGATTGAAAAGTCCGGTCAGCGGATCGGTGCCCGAGAGCATTTCCAGATGGGCATTCATCTGGTCGAGCTGCTGGTTCTGGGCCGACAGCAGGCGATTGATGCGCGCGAGTTCTTCCTCGCGATGCTTGCGCTCGTTGATGTTGAAGGTCACGCCGATGAACCGGTTCAGACCGGTCTCCACCGAACCGCTCATGACCTTGCCATAGTTCGCATACCAGACCCACTCGCCACTTCTGGCGCGCAGGCGGAACTCGGCACGATAGTTGTCGGAGCGACCGTCACGATAGGCAACGAGCGCATTCTCGATGGCCGGGCGGTCATCCGGATGGATGATTTCGAGCCAGAACGCCAGTGTGTCCCCTACCTCCTCCCGCGAATAACCGAGTTCGCGAAAGGTGCGCGTTGCGGGAAGCGTTGCCTTGCCTGCGACGAGGTCGTTCTCCCACAGATCCAGGCCCGCCGCTTCGATGGCCAGAAGCAGTCTTTCGTGGTCGTCACTGGCAGGCCCGCCGTTCAGCAAGGCAGCGCTCCACCATAGCCGAGCGAACGCAGCAGGCTGGCAAAGGACTGCATGACGCCCGGACTTGCGCTGAGCTGCGGCAGCGTTGCCACCCGGATCACGCTCACCCGCTTGCCGGTACTGCGCCCGGCCGAAAAGTCGTAGTACACCGACAGATCATCCGTGGCATTGGAAAACCCCGCGCCTTCGTCCGCTGAGTAGTAGCAGATCGAGTCCGGCGCAACAACAAGCGGAGCCGGCGACGTGGTGGACCATGCAATCAGGTTTTCGTTGAGGTTGCAGATGCGGACGCAGGCCCCTGCCGGGGAGGGCTCGGGCGTCGCGCTCAACTCGATGACACCCGCATCGAGCGAGGCAGCGCTGGTTGCCTGAGTCACGCCCGTGACATACAGGTTGCTGGCCACGAGCCCGGTTTCCCGTCCGGTCACGGCGCGGATCCATTCCGCAAGCTCGAGGTCCGAAGGGCGCTCGCGGAGGAAACTGCCAAGCAGGCGGATCTGCTCGAGCGTGCCGGGGATGTACTGCCCACTGAGCGCGAATCCGTTCATGGGGCCGGAGGGCCACATCGAGATACCGGCAAAGGCACCGAAGGACTTCACCAGTGCGCCACCGATTGTTTCAATCTTCGCCGCATCGGCAGCATGCAGCACGCCGGACTGCACCTGCGCCGGATCACTCGCATTGTCGGCCACCACACACGGGCTCGCCGGCAGCCCGGCGGCGCCGGCATAGGTCGTTTGCGGCAACTCGGGTACGGCACGGCCAGCGCCATCGCCGTCCACCACCCACGTGATGCCATTGAGCTGCAAAGCCGCGGCCAGCAACGGCACCAGCGAGTTGATCGGGCCGATCTCGATCGGAATCGCGCAGACCGGACTGAAGCCGCAAACGCGGGCCTGCACACTCAGCGTATTGCCGATCGAGTGCGCAAGCTCATCGAGACTCATGGCACCTGCTGCGTCGGGCGACCCCATCATGGCAATGACGCTGCAGGCGCTCTGGCCATCATAGGGCAGCACCGGAACGCTGCCCGTCCAGCCGGAAAACTGGTTCAGGATGTACAACGCATCCTGATAGGAGCCGCCACCGCCGCTGCCGAGAACGGCCGCTCCAGCTGCCGCATCGCGAAAATCCTCGAGCCCCCAGTATTGCCCTGACATATCGCCTCTCTCCCCTTGGGACGCGGCGTGCATGCCGCTGGAATTGATTTCACAGAGAGTATCCAGCCAACGCATTCCTGCATGCGTGAAAATTTCACGAAGCACACATCAAAGTTCCGGCAATGCCCACGCTGCGGAGCACCTCCGCTCCGGGAGCGGCCACGGAGGGGCACGCACCGGTCGAAGCCGGTCGGGACTCAGCGCTCCCCAGCGCTCGAAATCACGTCAAGCCACACGGCCAGGAGCAGGATCGAGCCCTTGACGATCATCTGCCAGTAGCTCTCCACGCTCATCATCGACATCCCGTTGTCCAGGCTCGCCATGATCAGCGCGCCGATGATGGCACCCAGCACCGTGCCGGAACCGCCGCGCATGGAGGTGCCGCCGATGAAGCAGGATGCGATCGCGTCAAGCTCCCCCATGTTGCCGGCCGAAGGCGAGCCGGCGGCCAGCCGCGCGGTGTTGGTCAGGCCCGCCAGCGCGCACATGAGGCCCATCAGGCCGAAGAGTGACATCTTTACCAGACGCGTATTCACGCCGGAAAGACGCGTCGCCTCGAGGTTGGAGCCGACCGCGTAGATCCGGCGGCCAAACACCGTGCTGCGCGCCATGAACGAGAAGGCGCCGAGCAGCACCAGCATCAGCAGCACGGGCAGCGGAATGCCTTCGTAGCTGTTGAGCAGCGTGACGAAGCCCGCAATGATGATGCCGATGGCGACGAGCTTGGCGCATTCCTGCCACCAGGGCGCAACCGCCAGGTTGTAGCGCTTGCGGTTGGCCCGGCTGCGCAGATTGAAGAAGATCATCAGGCCGAAGAGCAGCACCGAGAGCACATAACCGGCGGTCACAGGCAGATAGGCCTGGCCGAAATCGACGAAGCTTTCCGACTCGATCGCAATCGTAGAACCATCGGTTACAGCGAGCAGCACCCCGCGGAAGACCAGCATGCCGGCCAGCCCCACGATGAAGGAAGGCACGCGCAGATAGGCGATCCAGTAACCGTTGAACAAGCCGAGCAGGAGCCCCAGCAGCAGCACGATGGGCAGGTTGAGCCAGAACGGCAGGTGGAAGCTCACATCCAGCACGGCCGCCACCCCGCCGAGCAGGCCCAGCATGGAGCCGACCGAGAGATCGATCTCGCCCGAGATGATCACGAAAACCATGCCGCAGGCGAGCATGGCGGTGATCGCCATCTGGCGAAGCAGGTTGGAGAGATTGCGCGCGGTCAGGAATGCACCGTCGCTCTGCCAGGCAAAGAAGGCCCAGATCAGCGCGATGGCGATCAGGAGGGCGAGGATCTTGTAGCGGGAAAATACCTGCTGGATATCACGTAGCGTGCTCATGTCTGTGTCTCTTCCGTCTTGTTCCCGTTCTGCGCTGCCGGACTCGTCTGGCCGATCGCGGCGGCCAGCACGGTCTCCTGGCTCAGGCCGTCATTGATGAAGTCGCCGCGCAGGCGACCTTCGCCGATGACCAGCACGCGATCACTCACGCCGAGCAGCTCCGGCAGTTCGGAGCTGATCATGATGATGGACATGCCATCCTTCACCAGCTCCATCATCAGCTTGTAGATCTCGAACTTGGCGCCCACATCGACACCACGGGTGGGCTCGTCGAGGATCAGCACCTTCGGCCTGGGCTGCAGCATCTTGGCCAGCACGGCCTTCTGCTGATTGCCGCCGGAGAGCCCCTTGATCGGCAGCAGCGGCGTGGCGGTCTTGACCCGCATGCGCTCGATCATGCGTTCGATCACGCGCATCTCGCCCGCATCATCCAGCACGCCGTGACGGGCGTACTCGGGCAGCACGGAGAGCGTGATGTTGTGGCCCACGCCCATCAGCGGCACGATGCCGTGCCGCTTGCGGTCTTCCGGCACCAGGCAGATGCCGGCCTCCACCGCCTCCTGCGGTGAAGAAACCTGCAGGGGCTTGCCCTCGAGCGTCATGCTGAGTGACGAGCGACCGGGATAGCTGCCGAAGATGGCCATCGCCATCTCGGTGCGCCCGGCCCCCACCAGCCCCGCCACGCCAAGGATTTCGCCACGGCGCAACTGGAAGGACACGTCGTCTACCCGTTTCCTGGCGGGGTTGTCGACGTCGAAGCAGGTCACGTTGCGGGCTTCGAAAATGACCTCGCCAATGTCATGCGGCTCACGCGGGAAGAGATTGCTGATCTCGCGCCCGACCATCATCGTGATGATCTGATCGACCGAGAGCTCGCCCATCGGCCGCGTGCCGATATGCTGCCCGTCGCGGATCACGGTGATCGTGTCACACACCGCCTCGATCTCGTCGAGCTTGTGGGAAATCATCACGCAGGCCACGCCCTTGCGCTTCAGGTCGCGGATGATGTCGAGCAGGATCGCGGTTTCGGACCGGGTCAGCGAGGAAGTCGGCTCGTCCAGAATCAGCAGACGCGCCTTCTTGTTCAGCGCCTTCGCGATCTCGATGAGCTGCTGATGCCCGCCACCGTATTGCGAGACAGGCAGCGCCACATTCACATGCGGCATCTTCAGCTCGGCCATCAGCTCGGCAGCACGCCTGTGCATCGCCTCGTAATCGAGCAGACCGCCGAACCCGGTGATTTCGTTGCCCAGGAAGATGTTTTCGGTGACCGACAGATGCGGCACCAGCATCAGCTCCTGGTGGATGATGACGATGCCGGCGGCTTCGGTTTCCCGGATGCCGCGGGCGCGCAGCTCGGCGCCATCCCAGAAGATCTGGCCTTCCCAGCTGCCGTACGGATAGACCGCCGACAGCACCTTCATCAGCGTGGACTTGCCGGCACCATTCTCGCCGCACAGGCCCACACACTCTCCGGCGCGCACGGCAAGGCTGATGCCATCGAGCGCCTTGACGCCCGAGAATGCCTTGACGATGCCACGCATTTCCAGCAGATATTCAGCCACCATGCCTCCGTGAGCTGCATCCAGAAACGTGCAGCGGCAAGGCGCATGCCACCGGTGTGGCAGGCGTGCCTTGCCGCATGCGGCTCACGCTTACTTCAGACCGAGCTGTTCCTTGGTGAAGAACTTGTCGGTCACCAGCAGATCAACGTTTTCCTTGGTGATCGTCGTCGGCGAGAGCAGCACGGAATCCACCTTCTTGCTGCCATTGTCGAGCTGGGCGTTGTAGTCAGGCTTCTCGCCCTTCACCAACTGCACTGCCAGCTTGGCAGCGCCTGCGGCGATCTGGCGGATCGGCTTGTAGACCGTCAGGGTCTGCGTGCCGGCAATCACGCGCTTGGCGGCAGCGAGCTCCGAGTCCTGCCCCGACACGGCAACCTTGCCGGCGAGTTTCTGGGCGGCCAGCGCCTGGATCGCACCACCGGCCGTGCCATCGTTCGAAGCGATGATCGCGTCGATCTTGTTGGCATTCTTGGTCAGCACGTTTTCGGTGATCTTGAGCGCTTCCTCGGGGTTCCAGTCCTTCACCCACTGGTCGCCCAGGATCTTGATGTCGCCCTTGTCGGCCAGCGGCTTGAGCACCTTCATCTGGCCGGCGCGCAGCAGCTTGGCGTTGTTGTCGGTGGGCGCGCCACCGAGGAGGTAGTAGTTGCCCTTGGGCACGACCTTCACGACGCCTTCGGCCTGCATCGCGCCGACGCGCTCGTTGTCGAAGGAAATGTAGGCGTCCACATCCGCATTGAGGATCAGGCGGTCATAGGACACGACCTTGATGCCGGCTTTCTTGGCGTCGCGCACCGTGTTCGTCAGCACCTTGGAGTTGTAGGGAACAATGACGATGACATCGACCTTCTTGGCGATCAGGTTCTCGATCTGCGAGATCTGACGCTGCTCGTTGGCGTCAGCCGACTGGACGTTCACCTCGGCGCCCAGCGCCTTGGCTGCTTCGACGAAATAATCGCGGTCGCGCGTCCAGCGCTCGACGCGCAGGTCGTCAATCGAGAAGCCGATGACAGGCTTGTCCTTCGAAGCAAATGCGGGAACGGAAGCGACGGCGGTACAGGCGGCGAGAACAGCCAGCAGCGTACGGCGAGTGGAAAAAAGGCTCATTCATTGTCTCCTTCATCAGATGGGTCGCAGCAGGACTGCCGCGCCAGTTATCCGCTCCGCATGCGCGGAACCGGGCTCTTGCATCTCGAACTTGTTGTTATGACAGCGGTACCGGGCAAGCCTGATTCCTGCCCGGAGGTGTCCGCCGGAAAAGCTAGTGCGAAAACAAAACTTTCGCAATACGCAGTTTCCACTTGCTGCAAGGCAGCTGCCTCAATCAACCGGTCCATCATGAAGGTGGCGACGCACGGAGAGGCCCGCGCCCACCCAGCCAAGCACGGCCGAGAAGAGCAGCAGCAGCACGGCCTGAAGCGGCGTGGGCCCCTGGATCTCGACCACGATGTTGTAGCTGCGCGCCAGCGTTTCGACGCCCGGCGCAATGAGCCTGACGAGTCCTTCAACGAGCGCCCAGGCCACCAGCCCGCCAAGCAGCCCCTGCAGCAAACCGAAGTAGAGATAGGGACGACGCACGAAGCTGCGCGTGGCGCCCAGCAGCAGGCTCACCGAAATCTCGTGGCGCTGGGTCAGGATCTGCAGGCGGATCGTGTTGAAGGTCACGATGACCAGCGCCGCCCCCAGCAGGAATGCCAGCAGCAGCATGGCCTGGCGCGCCAGGCTGACCGCCGCATGCAGCCGCGTGACCCAGGCCGAATCGAGCTGCACGACATCCACCTCGGGCAGGGCTGCCAGCTCGGTGCGAAGCTTCTCGAACACCTCGGGTTCATCGCCCTTGGGTTCGATGATGTAGGCATCCGGCAAGGGATTCTCGGTCAGGGCGCCGGCCACGTCGGCAAAGCCGCCCCGCTCGGCAAGCTGTCGCAGGGCTTCGTCCCGCGGCACGAAGCGCAGCGCGGCGATTCGCGGATCCGCCCGCAGGCGGGACTCGATGGCACGGATCTGCACCGGATCAGTGCCCCGCTTCAGGAAGGCGCTGATCTCCGGCTTGCCGGAGACCCCGCGGGCCAGGCTGCCGACGTTATCGACCAGCACGAGTCCCAGCACCGGCAGGCTCAGTGCGATGGCCACGACCAGCGCGGAAAGAAAGGTTGCCAGCGGCTTCGCGCCGAGTCGGGACAAGGCCTGGCGCAGGGCGATGCCATGCGGATGAAAGGACGGGCTCATGCCAGCAGCCTCCCGCGTGAAAGTTCGACCCGGCGTGCGCCATAGGGCGAGAACAGCGTTTCGTCGTGCGTGGCCAGCAGGATGGTCACGCCGGCGGAATGGAAGGAGCGGAACAGCGCCGCGATTTCGCGCGCATAGGCCGGGTCGAGATGCGCGGTCGGCTCGTCGGCGATCAGCACCGAAGGCTTGTTGACGATGGCGCGTGCAATCGCGGCCCGCTGCTGCTCACCACCGGAGAGCGTCAGCGGCATGGCTTTCTCGAACTCGGCCATGCCGACCTTCTCGAGCGCCACGCGCACGCGCTTGGCTGCGTCGCGCGGCGGATAGCCGGTCACGATCAGCGGCAGCATCACGTTGTCGAAAATCGTGCGGTCGTGCAGCAGGCGATGCTCCTGCATCACCAGCCCGAGACTGCGGCGCAGATAGGGCAGCTGGTTCGCGCGCAGCGCACCGACCTCCTGCCCGCTGACCCACACCTTGCCCGCACTCGGCTTCTCGAGCCCGGCAATCAGCTTGATCAGCGTGCTCTTGCCCGCACCGGAATGGCCGGCCAGTACCAGCAACTCGCCATGCCGGATTTCCAGGCTCACATCCGACAGCGCCTCATGGCCACCGGGATAACGCTTGGTCACGCGTTCGAAACGGATCATCTCAAAGCCAGTCCTGCGGGAAAGCGGAAATTCTAGCCGCAAACACCCGACCCGATGCCGCCACCAATCAAGCACGGGCGGGAAAACGGAAGCCGTCGGCCGCGGGATGAATACAATGGCATTTCCGCTCATCCCCCGCCTTGCCATGACAGACCTCGACCAGTTCGGCAGCGCCCTCGCCTCCCGTTTCCCGATCCTCTGCATCGAAACCCATGAAGAGCCTCGTGCCCGCACGCTGCTGCAGCGGCTCGCCGCGGAGCAGGATCTGGCGCTGCATGAATGGAGTGTGGCCGATGGCCTGGTGCATCAGAATTTTCGCTATGGCAGCGAGCGCCAGCCGGCCTGGCAAACTGTGGACGGCTGGAAGCCGGAGTCCGGCGGGCGCAGCGGGCAGCGTCAGGAGATCCCGGATACCCACGAAATCCAGGCCGCGCTCCAGCATGTCGACAAGCATGGCGAAGCCGGGCTCTATCTGATGTTCGACCCTCACCCCTTCCTGGAGCAAGCGGCCGTGCAACGCCTGATGCGCGAGATCGCCTTCGGTCACGCCGAGCGCTCGCGCACCCTGGTACTGATCGGGCCGCGCATCACGCTGCCGCCCGAGATCGCCCGCCATGCGATCTTCCTGAGCCTGAGCCTGCCGGACGCCACGCGCATCCGCGCCATCTTCGCCGAGGAAATCGAGCTTTTCGCGCGCTCGCGGGAAGGCCGCAAGGTGCAGGGCGAGCAGGCCGCAGCCGATCTGCTGGTGCAGCATCTGGTCGGCCTCAACGAAGAGGATGTGCGACGCCTGTTGCGGCTCGCCATCCGCGATGACGCCGCCATTACCCGCGCTGACGTGGCCCGGGTGATCCAGGTCAAGCGCGAGATGTGTGCCGAATCCGCGCTCGAAATCGAATTCACCGCCGGCGACCTCGCCGCGGTGGGTGGCATGCCTCATCTCAAGCGCTGGCTCACGCTGCGCAAGGCGGCGTTCTCCGGGCAGGACAACGGCCTGCCATGGCCGCGTGGCGTGCTGCTGCTCGGCGTGCAGGGCGCGGGCAAGAGCCTCGCCGCCCGCACGATTGCAGGCGCCTGGAATGTGCCGCTCGCACGCCTTGATATGGCCAGTCTGTTCGACAAGTTCCAGGGCGAAACCGAGCGCAAGCTGCGCACCGCACTCGCGGCGGCGGAGTCGCTCGCGCCCTGCGTGCTGTGGCTCGATGAAGTCGAGAAGGCGCTCGCGCAAGGCTCGGCGGACACCGACGGCGGCCTCGGCCGGCGGGTGCTGGGCACCGTGCTGACCTGGATGGCCGAGCACGATGCGCGGGTCTTCATCGCCGCCACCGCGAACGACGTGCGCGCGCTGCCGCCCGAACTGATGCGCAAGGGGCGCTTCGACGAAATCTTCTTCGTCGATCTGCCGGATGCCGGCACGCGCAGCGACATCCTGCGCATCCACCTCGCACGTCGCAAGCATGACCCCGCCCGCTTCGACCTCGATCAGCTCGCCCGTGCGAGCGAGGGCTTCACCGGCGCCGAAATCGAGCAGGCGATCGTGGCTGCGATGTACGAAGCCCATGCCGCGCGAAGCCCTCTGGACAGCGCTCAGCTCGCGGCCGAAATGGCCCGCACTCGGCCCCTGTCGATACTGATGGCGGAGTCGATGGCCGAGCTGCGCAGCTGGGCGCAGGCGCGCACCGTACTGGCGTAAAAAGGGCGCCAGAAGGCGCCCTCGTTTGCAGCTTCAAAGCTGGAAGGAAAGTTGTCGCGAGCGGATCAATCCGCTGAACGCCGCCGCCTCGAGCAGGGCCCGCGCAACGGATTCGCCTTCGGCCTTCAGCGCTTGATGCCGAACTGGCGATCCAGCCAGTCGTAGGCATAGTCCTGCTGCGGGGCCTCGAACACATGGCCGCCCGGCCAGACCTTGCTCTCGAATTTCTCGCCAGCCTTCCAGGCGCCCCAGATGCCTTCCATCTTGGCAAACGCCTGCTTCACAGAATCCATCGGGAAGAGCACATCCTTCTCGCCAGCATAGATCAGCATCGGTTTCGGTGCGGCCAGACCGGCCACATCGGGGTAGTCGAGGTAGTGCAGCAGGCCCGGATGCAGCATCTGCCAGGCCGAGCCACCACGCAGCTGGTTGTTGCCCGGCACCATCAGGCCTTCGCCGGTCGCCATCCAGTTCACGGCAACCGATGCAGTCACCGCATCGCTCAATGCCGCGGCCTGCCAGGCGCGGAAAGCGCCCATCGAGAAACCGACGGCTGCCACCTGCTTCTTGTTCACCTCGGGCAGGCTGGCGACGAACTCCGCCGCACGCGTGTCTTCAAGCGCCATCAGGCCCGCCAGCGAGGAGCCCATGTTGAACATGTTGGCGGCCAGCGCCTGCTGCGCCTCGTAAGTCATGCCGGCGCGATCGCCCCAGCCGAGCGCATCGGTGGCGAACACCACATAGCCGCGCTTGGCGAGTTCATCGCCCGGGAAGCGTTCGGTGAAGAACTTCTTGGCCCAGCCCTGCGCGGACGCGAGCTTCGCCTCGTCATTCCACGGCTCGATCCACTTTTCCTTGCCGATGTCGAACTTCGAGCCGTGGTCGTGATACATCACCGCCGCGGGGAAAGGCCCCTTGCCCTTGGGCACCAGCAGCAGGCCGGCCACGCGGCTCTCGGCCGTCAGGTTGAAGATCAGCTTGCGCGCCACATAGCTGCCGCGGTCGACTTCGGAGATCACCTGCGAATCGAAAGGCGTGGCGTCGGGCGCCTGCCAGGTGAGCTCCCAGGCCTTGGCCCGGCCTGCCTTGCGCCAGGCCGCCATGTCCTTCACCGCAGGGCTCCAGCCCTGCACCGGGCTCATCTTCTGCTTGAGCTGTGCGGCGATCGCCGGCAGGTTGTCTTTCGTGACACCCGTTGTCTGATATTCGAGGTTTGCAGCCATTCCGGCTCCGGCAAAAGTCAACGCACCAATACCCGCCAGCAATCTGCAGCGCATATCCATTTTTTGTCTCCTTGGTTCTTATGGATGCTGGCGTCGGCCGGCTTATGTCGTGTTACCGGTATCCAGCAGCGCATCAACATACTCCACAGCGTTGAACGCCTGCAAGTCGTCGATGCCTTCGCCTACGCCGATGAAACGCAGCGGCTTGGGATGGGTGCGGGCGATCGCGGCAATGACGCCGCCCTTGGCCGTGCCGTCGAGCTTGGTGATGACCAGCCCGGTCACGCCGATAGCCTGGTCGAAAGCCTTGAGCTGGGCGAGTGCGTTCTGCCCCACATTGCCGTCGAGCACCAGCAGCACTTCATGCGGCCCGCTCGGCTCGGCCTTCTGCACCACGCGACGCACCTTGGCGATTTCTTCCATCAGGTGCAGCTGGGTCGGCAGGCGGCCGGCGGTGTCGACCATGACGACGTCGATGCCGCGCGCCCGCGCCGCACTGACCGCATCGAAAGCCACGGCGGCCGGGTCACCCCCATCCTGCGCGATCACCGAGACGTCGTTGCGCCGGCCCCACTCCATCAGCTGCTCACGCGCCGCCGCGCGGAAAGTGTCACCCGCAGCGAGCAGCACACTCTTGCCCTGGCTCTGGAAATGCCGGGCCAGCTTGCCGATCGAGGTGGTCTTGCCGGCGCCATTGACGCCGGCCAGCATGATGATGAAAGGCTTGTGCGCGTCAGGCTGCATCGGCTGCTGCAGCGGAGTGAGCAGCTTGACGAGGATCTCGCCCAGCGCCGCGCGCAGCTGCTCGCCGGTTTCGAGCTTGTCGTGCTTCCAGCGCCGGCGCAGCTCGGCCAGCAGGGTCTGGGTGGCCTCGACGCCGCAATCGGCCATCAGCAGCGTGGCTTCCAGCTCTTCGAGCAGCTCTTCGTCGATGCGGCGACGCGAGAAGATGCCACCGATCTGCGAGCTGGTGCGTGACAAGCCGGCTTTCAGGCGCTGCAGCCAGGAGGCCTTCGGCGCTTCGTCCTGCGCCGGGCTCGTCTGCGTGGCCGGCGCGGCCTCGCCGGCTTCGGATTTCTTGAAGAAACTAAACATGGGCGTGCGGCTCTATGATGCGTGTCCGGCGCGCATGCGCCGGCCGGTGAAAATGAAGAGGAAGTCTAACAGATGCACCTGCCTCGCCTTCTGGGCCTGACCCTGTCGGGCCTGCTGCTGGCCACGGCCTTGCCGGCCCGCGCCAACCCTTTCGAGACCACGCTGGCCAACGGCCTGCGGCTGATCGTGAAGGAAGACCATCGCGCGCCCACCGTGACCCACATGGTCTGGTACCGCGTCGGCGCCATGGATGAGACCACCGGCACGACCGGCGTTGCCCATGCGCTGGAGCACATGATGTTCAAGGGCACCGAGACCGTCGGCCCCGGCAAATTCAACAGGCGGGTGGCTGCCGTCGGCGGCGCGGACAACGCCTTCACCACGCAGGACTACACCGCCTATTTCCAGCAGGTACCACGTGAAGGCCTGGCCGAGATGATGACGCTGGAAGCCGACCGCATGGCTCATCTCCGGATTGATGACGGACTTTTCGCCAAGGAACTCGCTGTCATCCGAGAGGAGCGCCGGCTGCGCATCGAGGACCAGCCGCGCGCCCGCCTGGCCGAGACACTGATGGCGTCGATCTACCAGGCGCATCCCTATGGCCACCCGGTGATCGGTTGGCCCACCGATCTCGATCAGCTTGATGCGCAGGATGTGCGCGACTGGTACCAGCGCTGGTACAGCCCGGGCAACGCAACGGTCGTGATCGTGGGGGATGTCGCACACGAGGAAGTTTTCCGGCTCGCGGAATCCCTCTACGGCCCGCTTGCGGCACGCGCACTGCCCGCGCGCAAGCTGCCGGCCGAACCGCCGCAGCATGGCATTCGCCGTGTCACGCTCGAAGCGCCTGCCGAACTGCCCTATCTGATGCTTGCCTGGCGCGTGCCGGCGCTCGCGAGTGCGGACACCACCTCGCCGGCGGCCCGCTCGGCACTCGCCCTGCAGGTACTGGCAGCAGTGCTCGATGCTTACGACGGTGCCCGGCTCAACCGCCACCTCGTGCGCGAGCGCCGGCTTGCACAATCGGTCGGCGCGTCGTCCGACCCGGTGTCACGTGGCCGCGAGAATCTGTTCATTCTCGAAGGCGTACCGGCAGGCCATACCGGCCTCGCGGAGCTTGAGAGCGCACTGCGGGCGGAGGTCCGCCGGGTGGCAGACAAGGGCGTGAGCGCCGACGAGCTCGCCCGCATCAAGGCGCAGTTGCTCGCCGGGAAGGTGTTCGCGCGTGACTCGAACATGGGCCAGGCCATGCAGATCGGCGGACTCGAGATGGCCGGTTTCTCCTGGCGTGACGCGGATCCGCTCACCGAAGCCCTGCGTGGCGTCCGCGCCGAGGAAGTCCGCGCGGCCGCCCGCCTGCTGCTCGACAACACCCGTCTCACCGTCGCCACGCTGATTCCCGTTCCCGCAGACCGCCCATGACACGCCCGCTCGCCGCATTCCTGCTCGCCCTGCTCGTCGCCCCTGCGGCGGCAGCTCCCGAGGTCCAGCGCTGGACCCGCCCCGAAGGCACCCGCATCCAGCTGGCCGAAAACCATGAGCTGCCGATGCTCGACGTCCGCATCGATTTCGCCGCCGGCGCCGCCTGGGATCCGCCCGGCAAGAGCGGCGTGGCCGCGCTGACCAATGCCCTGCTCGATGCCGGCGCCGGTCAGGGAGGCGAGCAGCTCGATGAACACGCGCTGGCCGATCGCCTTGCCGATATCGCCGCACAGCTGGGTGGCGGCATTGACGACGACCGCGCCAGCCTGAGCCTGCGCGTGCTGAGCACGCCGGCAGAGCGCGATCGCGCGGTCGCGCTGATGAGTCTCGTCCTGGCCCGGCCGACCTTTCCGGCGAGCGTGCTGAACCGGGAGCGCCAGCGCTCGATCGCAGCCCTGCGCGAGTCGCGCAGCACACCGGGCGGGCGCCTGGCCGAGGCTTTCGCACCCGCGGTGTATGGCGACCACGCCTATGGCCGGGTCAGTAATGAAGCCTCGCTTGCCCGGATCAGCCGCCGTGATCTGCTCGACTTCCACCAGCGCTACTACACGCGTGCGAACGCACTGATCACGCTGGTGGGCGACATCCGGCGCAGCGAAGCCGAAGCGCTGGTTTCGACCCTGCTGGCCGGCCTGCCTCGCGGCAGCACGCCGACCGCCCTCCCCCGCCCGAACCCGTCCGCGGGCCGGATGCTCCGGCTGGCGATGGATTCGAGCCAGGCGCATATCGCGCTCGGCCTGCCGGCCGTCCCGCGCGACGACCCCGATCTGCTGGCCCTGTCGGTCGGCAACCATGTGCTGGGAGGCGGAGGCTTCAATTCGCGCCTGATGAAGGAAATCCGGGACGCCCGCGGTCTGGCCTATGGCGTCTCAAGCGGCTTCGACGCCCAGGCCTTTGGCGGCGTATTCGCGATCCAGCTTGAAACGCGTGCCACTCAGGCCGACGAGGCGGTCAAGGTGGTCCGCGAAACCCTGGCGCGATTCCTGCGCGAAGGGCCCGACGAGGCCGAGCTGGAAGCCGCCAGAACGAATCTGATCAACAGCCTGGCCCTGAGCCTCGACAGCAACGCCAAGCTGCTCGGCGAGCTTGCGGACCTGGGTTTCTACCGCCGCCCGGCGGACTCGCTCGAAACCTATCCGGCCCGTGTCCGCGCCGTCACGCTCGAGCAGGTCCGGGCCGCCTTCGCCCGGCATGTCAATCCGGAGCAGCTGGTCACCGTGATCGTCGGTGGCAGGTAGCAACGCGCGGCGGGCTAGATGAAGCGGCCGTCCCGCGTGAGCATGGCGAGCTGGATGCGCTCGCTCGCCCGCTCGTTCGCCAGCTCCACCTTCCAGCCGCCCAGATCCAGCGTGCCGATGCGGTTGCGGGCGTTCTGCGCCAGACGGCTCGGGCTGTCGGACTTGCGCAGCACGGCAATCAGCGCCTGGGCCGCCATATAGCCTTCAAGCGACATCGCGGTCGGCGCTTCATCCATGTAGCGCGCGAGCGTCTTCTTGAATGAGGCCACCACCGGAATCAGCGTGTTGGCCGGGTCCGGCACGGCACGCGCCACCATCATGCCCTGCGCACCACCGGCGCCGAGAATCTGCTGCACCGTGGCCACATCCACCATCGACCCCAGGCAGATGAACAGTGCCGGGCTGGCCGCGCGCATCGGCTTGAGGAGCTGGCTGGCCGAAAACGCATCCGCCATGATGATCACCGCCTGGATGCGATCTGCGGCCACCGCCTTGATCAGGGCGGCCGCATTGCTCGCCCCGTCCTTCAGCACATAGTCGCGGGGCTTCTCGATGCCGAGTGCCGGCAAGCCCGCCACCGCAGCCTTGACCGAGGCGAGCATCGACGCGGACTCGGTGTGGATGATGGCCAGCCGGGACAGCGTCATGTTCGAGAGACGGCGGATGATCTGCTGCATTTCTTCCGCGCTGCCCGGATGCAGGTACACCGCCCGGCCGCGCGCCGCATCGTGATCCAGCCCGCTCAGGGGCGCGAAGAGATCGACGCCGGACCTGCGGAACACCTCGCTGCGACTCACCGCTTCGACACAGGCTTCGGAGCAGAAGCCGAAGAGCACGTCGGCCCGCGAGTTTTCGATCAGCTCGGTGGCGTTGGCCACTGCACGGGCGGGCTCGCCGCCGTCATCGAGCTGCAGCAGGCGGATGCTGCGGCCGCCGATGCCGCCGGACTGGTTGAGCTGGTCGAAAGCGACCTTTGCCCCGGTGAAATAGTCCCGCCCGATGTTCTGCATGAGGCCGGAGAGATCCACGCTCTGCCCCACCACGATGGCCTGCCGGTTGCCTCCGTCCTGCGCCCATGCACGACCCGGCATGGCCTGCAACACCGCTGCCGAAAGAGACCCCGCCAGAAACGCCCGCCTGTTCATACCTGCCTCCATGAAAGCCCTTGATGATGGCGAGCGTGGATTAGGGAATTGTGACGGTCAGGCTGGGTCAGGCGCCGTGAGCGTGCGAAAATGCCGCTTTCAACGAATTTCCCGGACATTGTGAGCAAGGTTCGCATCGTCGGTGGTAGCCACCGCTCCCGTCTCATCGAAGTGCCGGAGGCCATCGGCCTGCGCCCCACGCCCGACCGGGTGAGGGAAACGCTGTTCAACTGGCTCGGCCAGGAGCTCGATGGGCTGGACTGCCTGGATCTGTTTGCCGGCAGCGGCGCGCTGGGCTTCGAAGCCGCCTCGCGCGGCGCGGCCAGCGTCACGATGGTCGAGCTGGCACCCAAAGTCATGGCGCATCTGCGCAGTACGCAGGAAAAGCTCCGTTTCGGCAACGTGAAGCTCGTCGCGGCCGACGCGCTGAAACTCGTGCAGAGCACCGTGTCCCGGTACGACCTCGTCCTGCTCGACCCGCCCTACCGCCAGGGCTGGCTGGAACGGCTCGAGCCCGCCATCCCGACGCTGCTCAAACCGGGCGCCCGGCTCTACCTCGAAGCCGAGAACCCGCAGGAATCTTTCGCCGGCCTGACACGGATCAGGCAAGGCAAGGCAGGTCAGGTACACTACGCGCTGTTCGAAAAACCAGCCCCAGGGATTGCCGCATGAACCAGCGCATCGCCGTCTATCCGGGAACCTTCGATCCGCTCACCCGCGGACACGAGGATCTCCTGCGCCGCAGTGCCCGGCTGTTTGACCGGATCATCCTCGGCGTGGCTGAAAGCCGCGGCAAGAAGCCGCTCTTCTCGCTCGCCGAACGGGTGGAAATGGCCCATGAAGTGCTGGGTGACCTGCCCAACCTGCAGGTCGTGGGTTTCTCCGGCCTGCTGATCGAATTCGTGCGGGACCAGGGGGCCAGCGTGATCGTGCGTGGCCTGCGCGCCGTGTCCGACTTCGAATACGAATTCCAGATGGCGGGCATGAACCGCCGCCTGCATCCCGACGTCGAAACCATGTTCCTGACGCCGGGCGAAGAAAACATGTTCCTCTCCGCCACCATGGTGCGGGAGATCGGCCTGCTCGGCGGCGACGTGAGCACCTTCGTGCATCCGGCCGTTGCCCGGCGCATCCGCCAGAAACTGCTCGAACTCTGACCTGAATGTTCCACCCGGCCAGCCCGGCATCCGACCGGACGGCCCGCGCATTACCGAAAGGATTGACCCATGGCCCTGATGATCACGGACGATTGCATCAACTGCGATGTATGCGAGCCGGAATGCCCCAACAACGCGATTTCCCAAGGCGAGGAAATCTATGAAATCGACCCGAATAAGTGCACCGAATGCGTCGGCCACTATGACGAGCCGCAATGCCAGCAGGTCTGCCCGGTCGACTGCATCCCGCACAACCCGGACATCGTGGAGAGCCACGATCAGCTGATGACCAAGTTCATCCGCCTGACCCAGAAGTAATCCGGCCTTACCAGAAAAAAACCGGGCCACGGCCCGGTTTTTTTCTTTCTGCGGCGCAGGCGCTTCAGGCAGCCTTGCCCTCGGCCGCATCGGCCAGCGGCCGCATCTCGCTGCCCAGCGCCTTTTCGATCATGAAACGCATCGCGTCGATTTCCTTCATCTGGCGCAGCAGTGCGGCTTCCGCCTGGAAGAGTTCCTTGATGCGATCTTCCAGCGTGCCGGTTGCCTCGTGCACCCGCTTCACGCTTTCAAGGCGGCGCTTGAGCTGGAGCTGGTACTCGCGCACCTGGGTTTCGAGCGGCGACATCACGACGCGCAGCCACTGCTCCACATCACGGTTGGCCAGCTCGAAGGTCTTGCGCGCTTCGAGCGCCACGGTCTCGAAGAAACGCTGCGTCAGCGAACCCTTGGTGTGGGTCACCATCGCGGTAAGGGTATTGATTTCCTCGTTGAAGGACCGCTCCAGACGAAGGATGTCCCGCTCGTAGCGCAGGGTCGAGAAGCCATTGGGCGGCGCAAGCTTCAGGCCGTGCTCGACTGCCATGCGCTTGTACATCGCGTCGAGCATCGAGGTGATTTCGTTGATGTCGCCCGACGAGTTGCGCAGCTTGGCACGCAGCGCATCGAAGAACTCGACCATGGCGTTGCGCAGGTCGCGCGACAGCGTCGCGCCCGTCATCGCTTCGCGCGTGCGGCGCGTCTCGACGCGGACCGCATCCATGCCGATGTGCGAATACACGCGATTCGAGAGGTTGGTGAACACGCTGCGCACCGCGTGGTATTTCTGCAGGCCGCGGTCGAACTCGTCCTTCTCGGCGCGCACCTTGCGCATCATGTATTCGATGACGCTCTGGTTCTTGCCGCGCAGGTCGGCCATTTCCTTGAGCTGCTCCCGCAGCCCGACCAGCCGCGTGTGCAGCAGCTCGCCTACGCGACCGACGATCTCGCCGCATTCGAGCAGGGTGTTGTCGCGGATGATCTCCTGCCGGGTCGGCAGCAGCTCGGCCGACAGCGCCGCTTCGAGATCGGCAATGCGCGAACGCTCGAGCAGCGCCTCGTCGCGATTGACCTTGGCAAGCAGCGCCTTCTGCGCCGACACCGGGAAAACCTGGGTCTCGGGCACTTCAAGGATGGAGGCGACACTGCGGACCTGCTTGCCGATTTCGCCTTCCACATCCTGCTCGGAGCGCAGACCGTCCCAAAGGCCGTCAATCTTGTTGAGCACCACGATCCGGCCGCGACGCTGACCGTGCCCCACATTCACATGCTTCTGCCAGACCTGCAGATCGCTGTGGGTCACGCCGGTATCGGCCGCCAGGATGTACAGCACCGAATGTGCCGACGGCAGCAGCGAGAGCGTCAGCTCCGGCTCGGAACCGATGGCGTTGAGCCCCGGGGTGTCGATGATGACCAGCCCCTGCTCCAGCAGGGGATGCGGAAACTGGACGATGGCATGACGCCAGGCAGCGATCTCAACCATGCCATTGGCATCAGGCCGCGTGCCATTCACGCCAGTGTCATCGATCGGAAAACCCAGCTGTTCGGCTTCGTCGCGCGGCACCAGGCGCGTCTCGCCAACCCGTGCAAAGGCGCGCTGCAGACTCTCGGCGTCGTCCAGCGCAATCGGTTCGAACACCCATTCGCTCGCCGTACGGCGCAGTTCCGAAATGCTTTCCTGGCGGTTGCGCGTTTCGATCGGCAGCAGACGAACTCCGGGCTGCTGGCCGTCTTCCCACTGCAGCTCGGTCGGGCACATCGTAGTGCGGCCGGCGCTCGACGGCAGGATTCGGCTGCCGTAATGCGAGAAAAAGATGGCGTTGATCAGCTCTGACTTGCCGCGCGAGAACTCGGCCACAAAAGCCACGACCAGCTTGTCCTCGCGCAGGCGGTCCAGCACGTATTGCAGGCGCGCGTCAGTCTGCGCATCGCCGATCTCGTTCTGGTTCAGCCAGGACCGCAGGTGCTGGACGGAATTGGCCACATCCCCGCGCCAGCGGGTATAGGCCGAATAATTTTCAATCAGGGCCATGATCAGGCTCCGTAAGGGTTCGAATCAACGGTGGCTACGGTGTTTACCGGCACTATTGGTCTTTAGCATAACGCCCTTTTGTCCATTGCATTCACTGCCCGGCGTCAAGTGTTGGACAAATGCCGTCAGTCAGCTGCCGGACGGTTTCCGCTGACAGCGCGGGCAATGAAAAGTGGCCCGCTGGGCCATGATCGTGCGCTCGATGCCTCGCCCGCACACCCGACAGGGCTCACCGTCGCGACCATATACAAAGTACTGCTGCTGGAAGTAGCCCGGCGAGCCATCACTGTGGACAAAATCGCGCAGCGTGCTGCCGCCGGCAGCCAGCGCATCCTCCAGCGTCAGCCGGATTTCTTCGGCCAGACGCGCGCATCGCGCCGGACCGAGCCGTCCGGCCGGCGTCGCCGGATGGATGCGGGCCCGGAACAAACTCTCCGAAGCATAGATGTTGCCCACGCCGACCAGCAGGTGGCTATCCATGATCGCCAGCTTGACGGGCGTTCTCCGCCCGGCCAGCAGCTGCGCCAGCGCCTTGCCGCCAAACCCCTCCTCCAGCGGCTCCAGCCCGAGGGAAGCCAGCAGCGGATGCGTGAGCTCACCGGCTGGCAGCCAGAGTACGGCACCGAAGCGCCGCGGATCGCGCAGGCGCAGAACGTGCGACCCCAGCTCCAGATCAAAGTGATCATGCTTTTCCGGCACACTGCCAAGCGGCAGCACGCGCAGACTGCCCGACATGCCCAGATGAATCAGCAGCGCCCCCTGCGCAAAATCGATCAGCAGGTACTTCGCCCGGCGCCGCACCGCCAGCACCTGTCGCCCCTCGAGCAGGGCGGACAGCGCCTCGGGCACCGGATAGCGCAGGCGTGGCTGGCGAATCCTGACCCCGCTGACCGTACTGCCCAGCAGCCAGGGCTCGATCCCTCGCCGTGTGATTTCGACCTCAGGCAACTCCGGCATGCTCTTCCCCGCCTTTCCCCATTACGACAATCGAGCCCCAAAACAAGTCCGGACTGCTGATAAGATCAACGCAAGACCAAGCCCATGACGCGCTCTCGCGCACTGCAGGGACCCCCAATGCCACTCCCCTTTCGCCCGAACCCCTGCCTGCTGGCCCTCGGCCTGGCTGGCGCCCTGCTGACCTTGCCCGCGGCGGCGGCGGATGCCCGCAAGCCGCGCATCGAGGAAACCTCGCGCACGTCCAGGCCGCCGCTCAACAGTGCGCAACTGCTCGCGCAGATGTTCCTCAGCGAAATCGCGCTCGCCCGCGGCATGCTCGATGATGCGGCCTTTGGCTACAGCGACCTGGCCCGCCAGACGAACGACACGCGGATCATAAGGCGCGCCAACGAGATCGAGTTGGCCCGTGTGATGCTGCACGCCCAGCAGAAACCAGAGGAAGCGGAGGCCGCGATCCGCAAGACGCTGGCGCAGACGCCTGCCGCACGGGAAAAGGTGCTGAGCCAGCTGCCGGACATCTTCTCCCGCAATCAGGACAAGAACGCCACCGTCGCCATCGTTCGCCGCCTCGCCGAACCCTATGTCCAGACAGCCGAAGCCCAGTACGCGATCGCCTCGGTCGAACGCGACGCCAACCACGCCGCCGAGGCTTATGCGGCCGCACGCCTGGCCCAGTCCCTCAAGCCTGACTGGGAGCCGGCCATGCTGGTCTTGCTGGAAACCACGCCAGACGCGCGCCAGGCCGAAACGGCCGATCTGCTGAAAGCGTTCTGCCAGCGCAACCCGCAAGCCATCGACGCCCGGGTGGCCCTCGCCCGCTGGCTGGTGCAGACCCGGCAGACGCAGGAAGCAACCGACGAAGCGCGCAAGTTGCTGGCCACCCAGCCCGAAAACCCGGCCCTGAGTTTTGCCATGGTCGGCGTTTTTGTGGAAGCCGAAGCCTATGCAGATGCCGAGGCGCAGCTCCAGAGGCTGATCGACGACAACTGGGGGGAAGCCGATCGTCTGCAGCTGGTACTGGCCCAGGTGCAGGAAGCCCAGGGCAAGACCGCGCTGGCACTGGCCGGCTACGACCGCATCGCGGTCGGCACGCAGTTCGTAGCCGCCCAGGGGCGACGCGCCCGATTGCTCGCTGCAACAGGACAGTGGCCCGAAGCCCGTGCCGCCCTGCGCAATGCGGCACAGCGTTCGCCGGACGACCGCGCCCGCCTGCTGATGCAGGAAGCGCTGCTGCTGCGCCAGGCTGACCGCCGCGCAGAGGCGCTCGCCGTGCTCGACGAAGTCCTTGCCGAACACCCCGACAACATCGACGCGCTCTACGACAGCGCCCTCCTCGCCGAGCAGACCGGCAAGCCCGCCGAACTCGAAAAACGTCTGCGCAGGCTGCTGGCGCTCGACGCCGACCACGCGCACGCCCTGAACGCACTCGCCTATTCCTATGTCGAGCGCAATGTGCGCCTCGGTGAAGCGGAAAAAATGCTCGAGCGTGCCATCCAGCTCGAACCGGAAGACCCCGCCATCCTCGACAGCCTCGGCTGGCTGTATTTCCGTCAGGGCAAGCTGCCCGGAGCGGAGGAGTTGTTGCGCAAGGCCTTTGCGCTGTTTCCCGATCCCGAGGTCGCGAGCCACCTGATTGAAGTGCTCTGGACTGCCGGCAAGAAGGACGAAGCGCGCCAGCAATATCGCGAAGCGCTGAGCCGGCACGCGGATGACGCAGTCCTGAATCGCACCGGCAAACGCCTCGGCCTCTGAGAATCCGATGAAAAGACTCCTTGTTCTCGCCCTGGCGGGACTGCTCGCCGCCTGCGCCAGCACCCCGCCCGCACCGAAGGAAATCCCGCCACGCCCGGACCGGGAAAGCCTGCAGAAGTTCGCCCTCAACGGCCGGGTCGCCATCCTGCAGGGCACGAAATCCAACACCGTCAGGCTGGCGTGGGAGCACGCCGGCGAGAGTGACGCGATCGGGTTTGCCTCGCCGCTGGGCTCGCTGCTCGCCGAACTGCAGCGGACGCGTACCGGAGCCATCTGGCTCACCGCAGATGGTGAGCGCTATGAAGCGCGCACGGCAGACCGGCTCATTACCCGGCTGACCGACACCCCCGTGCCCATCGACTCGCTGATCCTCTGGATTACCGGTCGCGTGGGCGGCCGAGCGGAAAACATCCTGCGTGACCCGTTCGGACGCATCCAGAGTGCACGCGATGAGGGCTGGGAGGTCCGCATCACCGCGTATGAATCCGAACTGCCCAACGCCCTGCCGCGCAATCTCGAGGTCGAATACCCCGGCCTGCGGCTCAAGATCATTGTGGAAGAATGGCTGCTCTAGACGATTTCCTGCACTGCCCTGCTCCGGCCAAGATCAACCTGTTCCTGCACGTCACCGGACGCCGTCCGGATGGTTATCACCTGCTGCAGACCGCATTCCGGATGATCGACCGGGGTGACACCCTGGGTTTCAGCCTCCGTCAGGATGGAGAAATCCGTCGCACCCGGGACATTCCGGGTGTGCCGGAAGAAACCGATCTCGTCGTGCGGGCTGCCCGACTGCTGCAGCAAAAAACCGGCTGCCGCCTCGGCGCCGACATCCGCCTCGACAAACACCTTCCGATGGGGGGCGGGCTGGGCGGCGGCAGCTCTGACGCGGCCACCACACTGCTTGCGCTCAACCGTCTCTGGCAACTGGGCTGCACCCGCAGCGAGCTCCAGACTTGGTCACTCGCGCTCGGCGCAGACGTTCCCTTCTTCATATTCGGCGAGACCGCCTGGGCAGAAGGCGTGGGCGAAGCACTCCGCCCCCTGGCACTGCCGCCGGCGTGGTACGTGATCATCGAGCCCCCGGTTTCCGTACCGACCCCAGAAATATTTCGTGCAAAAGATTTGACAAGAGACACTCCGATGCTCATAATGCCGGGCTTCGCAGCTGAGCAAACAAATGCGCTTCTCGAACAACAGGGACGCAACGATTTGCAGAAAGTAGCCTGCAGGCTGTATCCGGAAGTCCAGTCAGCGCTTGACGCGCTGGGCAAATTCGGGGCAGCGCGGATGAGCGGATCAGGGGCGTGCGTGTTCCTTCCTTGCACATCAGAGCAACAGGCGGCGGGAGTTGCGGAAGCGGTAAGAAGCGAGTGGCGGGTGTGGCATGCCCCTTCGCTCGACAGGCATCCGATGCATGCCTGGGTTGAAGATTGAGTTTTATCTGAACGGCGGTTCACGCGTTGGCTCCGCCGGGCAGTTGAAGGTTTGTTGGGGAGTCGCCAAGTTGGTTAAGGCACCGGATTTTGATTCCGGTATTCGAAGGTTCGAGTCCTTCTTCCCCAGCCCTACATAAAGTCGGGCAGGTCACAGCCGAGGCTGTCGGCCTGCCCGAGTTGTTTCTGCCAGCGCAAAAATAGCAAGAGGTAGTCATGGCTTACCGCAGCCTGATGGTCTTCACCGGAAACGCCAACCCCAAACTGGCAGCTGATGTTGTCAAACGCCTGGGAATTTCCATCGGATCTGCCACAGTCGGTCGTTTTTCCGACGGTGAAGTCAACGTCGAACTGCTGGAAAACGTTCGCGGCAAGGACGTATTCGTTCTTCAGCCGACGTCGGTTCCCACCAACGACAACCTCATGGAGCTGATGATCATGGTCGACGCGCTCAAGCGCGCTTCTGCCGGCCGGATCACCGCAGCCATTCCCTATTTCGGTTACGCCCGTCAGGATCGTCGTCCGCGCTCTGCCCGCGTGCCGATCACCGCCAAGGTCGTGGCCAACATGCTGCAGGCCGTGGGCGTGCAGCGCGTGCTGACCGTCGATCTGCACGCTGACCAGATCCAGGGCTTCTTCGACATTCCGGTCGACAACATCTACGCTACCCCGCTGCTGCTCTCGCATCTGCGCAAGACCGAGCAGTCGAGCGACCTGATGGTCGTCTCGCCGGACGTTGGCGGCGTGGTGCGCGCACGTGCGGTCGCCAAGCAGCTCGAAACCGAACTGGCCATCATCGACAAGCGCCGTCCCAAGGCCAACGTTTCCGAAGTAATGAACATCATCGGCGACGTGAAAGACCGTACCTGCGTGATCGTCGATGACATCGTCGACACCGCCGGCACGCTCTGCAAGGCCGCCCAGGCACTGAAGGCGCATGGCGCCAAGCGCGTGGTGTCCTACATCACCCACGCCGTGCTGTCCGGCTCCGCCATTGCCCGCATCACCGAGTCGGAGCTCGACGAACTCGTCGTGACCGACACCATTGCGCTGCGCGACGAAGCCCGCGCCTGTCCCAAGATCAAGCAGGTCTCGATCGGCTCGCTGCTGGCGGACACCATGCTGCGCATCAGCAACGAAGAGTCCGTGTCCTCGCTGTTCATGGACGACTGATCGCTTTCAAGGCTGCGCCGACTGGCGTGGCCTTTTTACCGGATGCCGCTCTGGTCGCGGATCGGCATCGCTCAACTGGAGAAGTACAACATGCAATTCAACGTCAAAGCCACCAAGCGCGACGCCAAGGGTACGGGTGCGAGCCGCCGCCAGCGTCGTGAAGGCGTCACTCCCGGCATCATCTATGGCGCCGGCAAGGAAGCCGTCCAGATCAATCTGGATCACAACGACCTCTACCACGCTCTGCGCAAGGAAGCTTTCCACAGCTCCGTGCTGAGCATCGATGTCGAAGGCTCCATCGAAACCGCCGTCCTGCGTGACGTGCAATGGCATCCGTTCCGCCAGATCGTGCTGCACGTCGATCTGCAACGCGTCGACGCCACCCACGCCACCCACATCAAGGTGCCGCTGCACTTCGTCGGCGCCGACGTGTGCCCGGGCGTGAAGCTGCAACACGGCCTGTTCTCCCACAACGTCACCGAAGTTGACGTCAAGGGTCTGCCGGCCGCCCTGCCCGAGTTCATCGAAGTGGACGTGTCCGCTCTGGAAGCCGGCTCGGCGATCCACCTGCGCGACCTGAAGCTGCCGGCCGGTGTCGAACTGGCTCATGCGACGGACGCCGACAAGGTTGCCGCGTCGATCTTCATGCCGCGTGGTGCCGCTGAAGCCGCTGACGCAGGCAGCGCTGAAGGCGAAGCCAAGGCCTGATGAGCCAACCGGCTCCGCGCCTGATCGTCGGCCTCGGGAATCCCGGGGCCGAATACACCGAGACCCGGCATAACGCCGGGTTTTGGTTTTGTGAGCGCCTGGCGCAGGATCTGGGCGCCCGCCTCAATCATGAGAGCCGTTTTCACGGCTTCGTCGGCAAGGCAGGCAACACCTGGCTTCTGCTGCCGCAGACCTTCATGAACCGCTCCGGGCAGTCCGTTCTTGCCCTGGCGCACTTTCATCGCATCCCGCCCGGCGAAATTCTCGTCGTGCATGACGAACTCGACATCCCGCCGGGTCAGCTCCGGTTGAAATTCGGCGGCGGACTCGGCGGACACAATGGCCTGAAGGACATCACGTCGCGCCTCTCGAGCCAGGACTACTGGCGCCTGCGGATCGGCATCGGTCATCCGGGCGACAGGAATGCCGTGGCAAACTACGTGCTGAACCGCCCGCGCCGCGAAGAGCAGGACGAGATCGACCGCGCGATCGACCGCGCGCTGGCTACCTGGCCAAAGATCGCAGCAGGCGACTGGAACGCGGCCACCCAACACATCAACGCGCGCCCTGCGGCGCCCAAGGAACAAGCATGAGTCTCAAGTGCGGCATCGTCGGCCTGCCCAATGTCGGCAAGTCCACGCTCTTCAACGCCCTGACAAAATCGGGCATTGCTGCGGAAAACTATCCGTTCTGCACCATCGAACCGAACGTGGGCATTGTCGAAGTGCCAGATCCGCGCCTGGCCCAGCTTTCTGAAATCGTGAAGCCGCAGAAGATCCAGCCGGCAATCGTCGAGTTCGTCGACATTGCGGGTCTGGTGGCCGGCGCCTCCAAGGGCGAGGGCCTGGGCAACCAGTTCCTGGCCAACATCCGCGAGACCGATGCCATCGTGAACGTGGTGCGCTGCTTCGACGATGAAAACGTGATCCACGTGGCAGGCCGTGTTGATCCGCTCGCCGACATCGAGACCATCCTGACCGAACTGGCACTGGCCGACATGACGGCCGTCGAGAAGGCCATCCAGCGCGAGCAGAAAAAAGCCCGCGCCGGAGACAAGGAAGCGCAGAAATTCGTCGCGCTGCTCGAAGGCCTGATGCCGCACCTCAACGAAGGCCAACCCGCACGCACCTTCAAGCTCTCCGATGACGAAAAGGCGCAACTCAAGCCCCTGTGCCTGATGACGCTCAAGCCCGCCATGTACGTGGGCAACGTGCTGGAAGACGGCTTCGAAAACAATCCCCACCTCGATCGCCTCCGCGAGCACGCCGCCAAGGAAGGCGCGCCGGTCGTGGCCGTCTGCGCCAAGATCGAACAGGAACTGGCCGATCTCGATGACGAAGACAAGCTGGCCTTCCTGGCTGACCTGGGGCTCGACGAGCCGGGTCTGAACCGCCTGATCCGTGCGGGCTACGACCTGCTCGGACTGCAGACCTACTTCACCGCCGGTGTGAAGGAAGTGCGCGCCTGGACCATCCACAAGGGCGATACCGCCCCGCAAGCCGCTGGCGTGATCCATACCGATTTTGAGCGCGGCTTCATCCGTGCCCAGACCATCTCGTTCGACGACTTCATCCAGTACAAGGGCGAGCAAGGCGCGAAGGAAGCCGGCAAGATGCGCGCCGAGGGCAAGGAATATGTCGTCCGCGACGGAGACGTTCTGAACTTCCTGTTCAACGTCTAATCCAGCAGATGCAACAATCAGAAATGGCTTGAAACATACTGAAGCCATACAGAAGCCCGCAAAGACTAGCTCTGGCGGGCTTTTTTACGTCTATTGACTGCTCGTGAAACATCATGAAATTTCACTTGCTTTCAATAGACAGGCGGGTACAAAAGCGGGTACGAGGCAGAGTTTTGATGTTGATATAGCGGGTACAATCGAAGCGTCCACTCCTTCAGAGGCATGCCATGCTGACAGACGCCCATTGCCGCAACGCCAAACCCCGCGAAAAGCTATATCGGCTGAAGGACTTCAATGGCCTGTACTTGGAAATCAAGCCCTCCGGCATCAAAGCCTGGCGCTACCGATACAAGCTGAACAACAAAGAATCCATGTTCGCTCTGGGCAACTATCCAGACATGGGGTTGGCCGACGCGCGCGAACGCTGTGATGAAGTGCGAAAGCAGGTCAAGCAGGGCATTCACCCCGTCGTGCACCGCAAGCAGGAAAAGGCCCGCCTCATCAAGGAAGCGGCTGACACTTTTGAAGCTCTCGCGACGGAATGGCTGGCACTCAAGAGCTGGGAAACCGTCACCAAAGCTCGACGGCTAAACATGCTTGAGCGAGTGGTTTTCCCAACCATTGGCAAATTGCCAATCAAGCAGATCACCCCTCCGATCATCCTCAGCATTCTTCTGAAGAGCTCAAAGGAAAATGGAGTCACAGTCGCCGCCGAAGCAAAGCGCACCATGTTCGGCATCTTTGAGCTTGCTTGTGAGACTTTCAGGGTTGACGCGAACCCGGTTCATCAATGGCGCGAGGCACTACCGAAAAACAAGACCCAGCATAAACGTGCCTTGAGTACCGCAGAAATCGGGCAACTCCTGAAAGACTTCTCCGGGCACGGCGGTCATTTCCAGACGATATATGCCTTCCGACTCATGTGGCTCACGCTAACGCGCCCCAATGAAGCAGTCCGGGCAGAATGGTCCGAGATCGACTTGGAGTCCGGCCTATGGAAAATTCAAGCTCACCGCATGAAAAATCGGCGAGAGCATGTGGTTCCCTTGCCTCGCCAAGCTGTCGATCTACTAAAGGCTTTGCACCCAATCACGGGTTCTACGCCGTTTGTCTTTCCGTGCCGTGATGATCGGAACAAGCCAATGGCTGATGCCACGATTCGCCAAGCACTGAAGAAACTTGGCTGGGCAACAAAATATAGCCCTCACGGCACGCGAACTACAGGATCGACGAGACTTAACGAACTCGGCCACCGAGGTGACGTGATTGAAGCGCAACTGGCGCACACCGAGCCCAATTCGGTGCGTCGAACGTACAACCATGCGACGTACCTCGATGAGCGACGCGAGATGATGCAAAGGTGGGCAGACCTGTTAGATGGCTGGCAGAAAATCTCTGAAAGCGTAGAGCCTGCTGCTACTGCTCAATAGATTTCATCAAATCCACAGATCCTAGATAGTCTTGTCGCGCACTCTCTAGCTTTTCCCTTACTGCAAGTAAGGAAATGGGTAGTTCAAGCTTCTTCGCGTCAAGATTGATGGCCCGCAGTTTCTCAGTCAGATCGTCTAGCACGACACCCCTGCTTTTCAGGCTCAGGATAGGCAGAAGTACATCGAGCATAATTTCGACATGCCTCAGCTTGCGGCACAAAAGCAAATTTGCAAGCAGCCGCTGAGCTCTCTCCTTTTCCGATGCTTCATCTACGAAGCTACCGATGTTGCGTTTTGTGAGGTCACGCGCCTCAACGGGCAGATCAAACCCATCCTCCCAAAACATATCCACGTACGTTTCCAGCTCCTGATTCGCCTTCAGTAGCGTCTCGAAGTACGTTTTGACGACCTCCTCCGAGGCACGAGTAGCGGTCGGAAACCCACATCCTTTTGGCGCAAAGTGGCCGAATTGCTGATCTTCCACGCCCGTGGAAATCCAAAAAGCATATTCAGGCCAGGTCTTTGCAGCGCCTTCCACTAGCGCCCCGCTAGGTACCCCACCTCGGCTCCACCAAGTTCGCCAGGTGCTTTCTGTTACCCCGGTTAGTTCCCGGAGCAGTGGAAACCTGCGCTTTTCTGGCGTCTGGCTGGAGATAAGCAATCGGAGCCGATCCCCAATTGCCGATTTGCCGGCGACTTCGCTTGACATGCCAAATCCTTTCACATACGCTTATTTACGTTCAATTGAACGTATTGCGGCGCGATTGAGACCATCCGATTGTAGCTGAGGTCTTCAAGCGTGGCAGGCAGTTTGGTTCCAGCGGAGGGGGTTTATGGCAACAACCATCGAAAGTTACGCATCGGTTCTGGCCCGCATCGGGATCAGCCGCCCAACCTTGTGGCGCTGGCTGCGCGATGAAAGCAATGACTTTCCGCGCCCTGTCCGGCTTGGCAAGCGAAAGCTTGGCTTCGTTGTAGCCGAGGTCGATTCCTGGGTTCTTTCGCGGGGAACTGCGAGCGGGGCGCAGAAATGAAAGCGCGGCGGCCGCTCGTTCAGCTCGATATGTTCCCCGAGGCGCTTGCCCCGGGGATGAACTTCTATGCGCGAGCCATGGCAGGCGTCGCCAAAGAAAACGCAGCGACACAGCCGACCGGCAGCGCAACGCCCGCAGCGCGCCAGCGCGAGGACGAGGGCGCAGCCGAGTCGGCGCCTCTAGGTAAATCTATACGGATTTTGTTGTCAACGCCGGCAAAGGCAGGTTCGTGATGTGTCCCGACTTGCCGACCTTCGCTTTGTTGAAACCCTGCCTGTCGGGGTCCGTCACATCCGCGATGGTGTTGCCATCCCAGCGCCGTCAGAAGCTGCGCTTCGGGTCTATCGATACATTCTGCTTCAGGGCAGTCAGGACTTGCTCTATCCATTCTGGCGGGATGTTGTTGATCGCGACACCGGTGAAATCACGGGCAAGAGGAGTGAGTTCAGGGTCAGCGTATGTGGCAGAACCGCGCTTGAGCACGACGTGCCCGTCTATCGGAATGCTAAGGGTGGGGTCGGCATCGGAGGGGTTCTTCGCTGCGGGAACGTTTGGGGCTGCGTTTTTTGCTGCGCAAAGGTTATGCGACGACGGGCGGAGCAAATCGGCGCGCTATTCGAGGCCATACATGCGGAAGGCGGAGGCGCAGTAATGGTCACGTTCACGTGTGCGCATCGGCTGGACGACTCTTTGGCCCTGATGCTGGAAAAGTTCAAATCAGCCCAACGCACGCTCAGTCAATCACGTCAGTTCCGTGCCTTGGCCGAGTCTCGAAGCGGTGCATGTGTTGCCACTGAAATTAAGTGGAGCCCGCGTAATGGCTGGCACCCTCACCAGCACCAGGCGTGGTTCTTTCCGCGCCCATTGTCATCTGACGAGACCGAGCTGCTTTCAGCTTCGCTATTCCCTGTTTGGCAAAGCGCGCTGCTCAAGCATGGTTTGGACTGCCGCGAGTTTTTCAAAGATCGGCGTGTTGGCGTTGATGTACGGCCGGCATGGGACGCCAGTGAGTATCTCGCCAAATTTGACCGAGAGCGGGACTGGAGCCTGTCTGCCGAAATGACTGCCGGCAGGCTGAAAACCGGTGGATCGCAATCGCTGACTCCCTGGGCAATTCTGGAAGACGCCATTCAGCGCGGGCGCGAATCGCAAGCCTTCACGCTCTGGCTCGAATACCTGCGCGCGACCAAAGGCAAGTCCTGCATTTCGATGAAGGCTGCGGCCCCTCTTCTCCGGCGCTTCGATCTGCCCGTCACGTTTGACGACATCGAGGATGCGAATGCGCAGGGCGAGTCCTCAATCATCACCCGAGTTGGCCGTGTCGAGTTCGAGAGCATCGTCAAGGCTGGCGGCATGGGCAAATTTTTGGAAGCCGCTCGATCTGGCGGTGCAGAAGCAGTCGAGCACATCGCTCAAAACATTGATTGGTCATTTTCGTAAAGGAGAAAGAAATGTCGCTTTTGTCTCGTCACGTTGCAGAACTGAAGAGTGAGGAATTCGTGCTGGGGGTCTCGACCGGGTTTGAGGGCGAGAAGGGCACCAGGATGGAGGGGATCGAATCGACCAAGATCTGCATCGTATCGACGCCTGCCAGCAAGAACTGGACGGGCTTCACCGCTCTGGATCAAAAGATTGCGGACGCCGATGTGGGCCGCAGCATGAAAGACAAGCTCTTTCCGGCTCGCTGTTTCATCACCTATCGCCGGGTGACGGCGGTTGAAAAGAAGGTCATGGATGGTCGCGAGGTTTCCAGCGACGTTGAGAAGCTCGTTGTCGTTGGCATTGAGTACATCTGCCAAGTTGATCTTGTCGATGTGAAGGTTGCCAAGGCTGCATAAGGTTTTCTCTCCATGGCTACAGTCACTTTCAACAATACGACCGTCGCGGTAACTGACCTGACGTGTTCCAACGTCAAACCGGCGGTTTCCGCTGCGCTCGGCTGGGGAAGTGGCTGGTCCGCACAGTCATGCACATCAGACCCGGTTCAAGCCAACACCATCATCACTTTCGCCTCAGGGACAAGTACGTGGCAAGGCGTCATTACGGCGGTCGTGAATAACCCAGTCTCATCTATGACAGCCATCAGCCCGAGCTGTACCCCGGAGTCCTTCGATTACACATATGCCGAACAAGTATGGGCGGCAGCATTTTGCGTCACGGTGGGTCTGTATCTCGTGGCACTCAAGGTTGGAACGATTCTGCGCTTCTTCCGAGGCGCGTAATCGAAACAAGCGCGTCCGGCGCACCCGGACATTTCTTTGAAAGGAAGCAACATGAAAAAACTCTTCGCAATTTTCGTCGCCGCAATGGTGGCTCTGGTTACTCCGATGGTTTCGTTTGCGCAAACGGCCACCAATACCGGCCCCGACTTTTCGACCCTGACCAGCCAGATCGATCTGTCGACCACCATCACCGCCATCATGGCTATCGGCGTTTCGGCCATGGGTCTGCTTCTCGCCATCAAGGGCGTGAAGATCGTCTGGCGCATGTTCAAGGGTGCCTGATCAGCCCCCTTTGTCGCCATGACATGGGGAGGGCTAGCACTCCCCTTTTCACTTTTTCGCGCCCGCGAAAATTTCCATCGAAGGCTCTCACCATGACCAGCACTCAGATTTGGTACATCTTCGTTTTTGCTTGGGGACAGCTGTGTGCATGGGCTGTCATCAAAGGACTGTCACTATGATCGCCCGTGCGTTCGCACTGCTGGCGGCATTGATATTGACCCTTCATGCGGCATCAGCGAGCGCTCAAGCATTGCCGGTTTCCAGAGGTGTCAATCGTGCAGTCAGCGGCGTTACTCAGCAATCAATGAGGTCACGTGGTTTTGCTGCGAATGACCCTCGCTTTTACGACACACTGTCCGGTATGTCTGGCGTTGCCGGATCGGCGGTAGGCTCTGCGGCCGGGGCTGGTGTCGTTGTCATGCTTGGCGCCACAGCGCCTGCTTGGGCCACCGCCATGCTCGCGACGGCAGCAGCTGCCGCCGTTGGATACGGTGTCACGCTTGCCATCGATGGGCTCGTGAACTGGCTCTTCCACAAGGACACAATGAAGGTTGACCAATACCAGGCGGCCAACCTGTCGTATAGCGCCGACGGATTCGGTGTCGGCGATATTGTTTGGAGCGGGTGGGACCCGGCCGGTCGGCAAGTATATGGAAGCGATCCGAATGCGTTGGCACAAGAACTGTATTACGCGGCCAAGCGAGCTCAAGGGATTGCTCAGCCGAGTAAGCCCAATTGCTTTTCCGCAAACTCGATTACCTACTACTGTGGGAATACCTCAGTAAGTTATGGCCTAAGGGCTGAGGTTTCGTGCGGCAGGGGCATGCTTGCGGTGGCAAATGTCTGCACCAGCTATAGCTATCCTCTCGAAAGCACCGTCCAGAACGTTCCGGGGCGAACCTTGCAACAAGCGGTAGCGGCGCTACCTGAAAGTGAGCTTGCAAAGCCCCTGAATCCGCAAATTGTCGCTGATCTTGCCAACCAACTTTGGCAGCAAGCAGCTACGCAGCCGGGATACCGGGGCCTGCCATACCAGCAGGCAAACCCCATCACTGCATCAGAAGCGCAGACATGGATGGACCAAAACCCAAGCTACTGGCCAACAGTGCGTGATTTCGTTCAGCCTCAACCGACGACCGATCCTACTTCGTACTCCCTTCCGTTCAACCCTACCGCCCCTGCGTCACAGCTCCAGCAAACGACGAATCCGAATCCAAATGCTGTGAATCCTGCTGCCGAGCAACCACAGGTCAATCTTGGGGATGATCCAGCCATTCCTCAGCCTGAGCTTGAGCCTACGCCCACTGCTCAACAGATCTTGGCGCCTGTGTTGAACCTGTTGCCAAGCCTGCGCAATTTCATGATGCCAACAGGCGCCGGGACATGCCCGGTTGCCAGCTTTAGTGTTTGGAGTCACAGCTTTCAAATAGACGCGCACTGCACCGTCATTGGACAGAACCAGCAAATTATCCAGGCATTCATGTTCGTTGCTTGGTCGGTGCTGGCGCTGCTTGTCCTGCTTCGCGCTTGAGGAACAACCATGTACGGAATCCTTCTCTCCGCTCTCTGGTCGGCGCTGGCATGGGTCGCCCGATCTGTCCTGGTCAAGTTCGTTCTCTATTTCGGCCTGTTCTTCATCACAACAGAGTTCATCCAGATCCTGACGACCATCCTGCCTGATGGATCATCGCTTCGCAGCGCGTTTGGCGGTTTGCCCGGTTCGATGTGGTGGCTGATGAACATCATGCAGTTCAACGTCGGCGTGCCCATGGTTCTGTCGGCCTACGCCACTCGATTCATCATCCGCCGCATCCCCGTGATCGGCTGATTTTCGCAAATGCGAAAGTGACCCATGGCGATCAATGCGTATACCGGCCTTCAAGGCAGCGGTAAGTCCTACGAAGTCACCAGTTCAGTGATCGTATCGGCCATTGCCGCAGGTCGCCGGGTCATCACCAATATTGACGGCATCAACGAAGAGAAAATCCACGAATACCTGCTAGCCAAGAACAAGGCACAAGCAGGCAAGCTCGGGACGGTCGTTCATGTCACCAACGAACGTATCCTTCAGCCGGCATTCTTTCCCGACGAAGAACACCCTGAGGTCGTGTCAGTTGTTCTACCTGGTGACTTGGTCGCCATTGATGAAGCGTGGCGCTTCTGGCCTGCTGACGGAGGAAAGCTCACCCATGAGCACATGCAGTTCTTCCGCATGCACCGCCATTACACGCACCCCGAGACGGGCGTGAGCTGTGATGTGGCACTGATGATTCAGGATATTTCGGGCCTGCATCGGAGCGTCAAGAATGTCGTGGAGTTCAGCTTCAGGACCACCAAGCACAAAGCCCTGGGCATTGGTAAGCGCTACCGCGTCGAGGTCTTTGAAGGCTACAAGCAGACGCGGACGAATGCGATTAGCCGTTACCAGAAAGAGTATGACAAAGTATTTTTCCCAATGTACAAGAGCTACGCGGGCGGAAACGGAAACGAAAAAGCGATTGATGATCGAACCAACATCTTCAAACGCTGGTGGCTTCTGCCGGTAATCATTTGCGTGACCATTGCGGTCTTTTTCTCGTTCTACAAGATCTACCGTTTCTTCCAGCCGGAAACACACCTCAAGAACCACGCCCCCCACTCCGGGACTACAGCCATGCCGGCATCAGCACAGGCTCCTGGTGGCCCGCTGCATGCACAAGGTACGAGGCTTCCGCCGCCTATCAGTTTCAGCACAGCCTGGCGCATTGCTGGGCGGTTCGTCTCCGGCAATCAACAGTACGTGGTGCTCGCCAGTCCAACAGGGCGCCTGCGCTTTGAAAGCCCTTCCAACTTCGCGAACGCTGGGCAAGCGATGGCTGGAAAAATTGATGGCGAAACGGTGACTTACTACAGCGGCACAGTTGCCCCTCCGCCTGCGGTCCCATCTATCGCGGGAGCGATGCCATGATAAAGCTTATTGCCACCTTTCTGACGGCCGCATTTCTTTCATGGGCCGCTCATGCCGCAAATGCCCCAACTGGGTTCGATCTGACAGGCGTCAAGGTGGCTGACGCACTTCAACTGATCTTTGGCGATGCGTTGCACACGCCCTATATGTTCGATCCCGAGGTGGCCGCAGATCAGCGGATCATTTCTTTCCGCTGGCAAAGCGACAAGGGGGATTTGCGCCCTTTCTTGACCAGCTTTCTGGACAGCCTTGGCTACGCACTTGAAAACCGTGCCGGCGTGGATTTCGTCGCTCGCAAGACACGTCGCGATGCCCCTGCCCCTGAGGTATTCGTCTATCGCCCCAAGTTCCGTGAAGTCGGCTTTCTGACGGAAATTCTTACACCACTGTTCGGCGGCGGTTTTACGGCAAACCGCACGGTGAAAGCCTCCGACTCTGCAAAAATTCCCCAGGGACAAACACCGCCGCCCAACAGCGCCGCTGCGTTGGTGGATCGTGCGTCAGACCTTTTGGTATTCACAGGCACACCAGACGAGATTGGCCGCTTGCAACAGGCACTCTCTCAGGTCGATGTCGCGTTTGGCGAGGTCATGGCACGCGGCGTGGTCTATGAGGTCAGCACGTCTGAAAAGGAAGGCTCAGCATTTGGCCTGCTTGCCAGTTTGCTGGACGGTCGCTTTTCAATAGGTATTAGCGCACTCTCCAAGGCCAACAGCTTTATCCAGTTCAAGGGCACGAACCTTGAAGGCATCTACTCTCTGCTGAACCAGGACAGCCGCTTCAAGGTGCTATCCAGCCCGTCACTGCGCATCCGTTCTGGCGCCCAAGGTGTTTTCTCCGTTGGGCAGGACGTGCCCGTGCTCGGCGCCGTCAGCTATCCGAGTAGCGGCCAGGCGGTTCAGAGCGTCGAGTACCGATCCAGCGGCGTCATCTTCAACATCCAGCCGACTGTTCGTGAAGGCGTGATCGACCTGAACATTGACCAGCAGCTCTCCAACTTCATCGCAACCACAACTGGCGTCAACAACTCACCGACCCTGACTAAACGTTCGCTCAAGACCTCAATCAGCGTGAAGGATGGTGATCTGATCATTCTGGGCGGCTTGGCCGAAAACAAGGACAGCAACAGCAGGGACGGACTGACGTTCCTGCCGAAGTTTCTGCATACATCCGGCACCGAAGCATCTCGGTCGGAAATCCTGCTGGTACTTCAAGTCCAGCGCCTTTAGCCCTTAGGAGGCCATATGGTCGCGTTTCTCACGTTCATCATCGTCGCGCCGCTGTACTGGACGTTACTTGAGTGGGCATATCCCCATGTAAAACGATAGCAGGGAGCGTATTCGGAAGCTCGCGCCAAGAAGAGGGCGTGTAGCTTTCCTGAACCGCCACAACAAAGCGTTGTCCGCGTCCTATCCCGTACTGTCTGGGTACCCTGGCAAGCACCTTGCAAAAGCTTGCCGGTCAAACTTCGTAACTGAGGTTGCTTCGAGAACTCAACCCGTCATTCCTGATGCTTTTCCTGTCAGCCGCTCGCCATTTGCGTAGTTTGACCGGCGCATTCACGCACTCGGTTAATCTATCTCATTCCCCTCTAAAGCTTCGGGATCGTCGGGTCGCCTCAAGCTGGAGTGAGAGGCTCTATTGAGGATGTGCATCTGACAAGCGCGGGAATGCTCTTCGTTGCTGAGCTCGCCCTCGATGAAGGCGGCATTCAGTTGTTCTACCACTTCGTCCAGAATGCATCCGTCTAAGCGCATGCTACCTCGTGCGAAGTTGATGGCGTCTCGCCGACGTAAGCGCTCTGTCTCGGTGATTTTCATTTCAATGTGGGAACGAGCTTATGTACGTATATCGCTATGATCGTTTGAAATGTCTTCAAAATCAGCGTGCAGACCCGGTTTTACGGGGCAGGCGAGTGAAAGGGCCTGCCGGTTCTTTTGACCATCAACAAGTGCTGTCCGCTCTGGAGCGCCTGCCTGCGGATCACGGGGTATACCGATTTTGCGTTTGGAGAACGTGGGAAGCGGCCCTCAAGCACGCTGCGGCGACAAATTCCGCAGGCGACCCTATTGTCTTGCAGCGTATCCGCTCCGATGCGCCTGGATTTGATCGGTTCTCTCGTGATGACGATGAATACCTTGTAGGAGATGCTTGGATTTATTGGCAGTCTGTGCCGGTTCCACCGAACCAACCTGAATGGTCGCCAGACGGCATTCCTCACTGGGCCATTGAAGCGCTCCATCCCAACGGCCACTGGCAGCCTCTGGATTCGGCGGACTTTCTCGGCGGAGATCATGGGTATCTCGGATGGAATCGCCGATTCATTGTAGGCTGGGGCGGAGGCCCTTGCATGGCCTATGTTCAGCACCGAGCGCGTTACACTGAAAGCGGACGTCACGTCTGGATCTTATTGCGGCAGCCATCTTCTCAGGGTACGGCACTCATCAATTTCAGCAATGGATTAGCGGAGTTGGTTGAGAGAGAGTTGGCAGTGCTTGGGCACCTACCGCTAAGCATGCTGCGGTGGGCCGTTGCGCTTGAGGCGCCAGACCGCATTCTGGTTAAAGAGTTCTTTCCACGGCGGGTTGGCGTGCGACCGCACCTATTCATGGAGAAATTAGTTTCGTGGGTTCGCCCTTCTCCAAGATGGGAAGTAATCATTGATCTTGATGAAGCGCGTTTTATGACTGATCAAGAGGTGAGGTTGCTTTATATTGATTTCTCAGCCGCGGACTCTCTAAGACTTTCAGATGTTTGGCGATATGACGCCGCTCTGTTTCGACCAGAACGGTGACGGTATGGCTGTACATCCTCTCAGCACCCAGCTGACGCTCTTCCGTCAAGGCCGCCGCAGGCGCCCGCCAGGGCTTGGCCTTGATGGCGCACTGAAACGCATCATTGCTGCATGGGGTGCGGGCAGCCTCATCGCCCCGCAACCCATGCAGACTTCTTGCGGGTTTCACCCACATAGCGAAGTTGGTTGACGTAGTTGATTTTTTGCACCAGAATCCAAGGTGACAAAATCGTCCATCTGCACCAAAGGTGACTCCGTGAACAAATCGCTTCCCTGGCAGCACAAAGCAGCTCTTACAGAAGATCGCTTGAATACCATTGCCCGCGCGTTTCTTGAAGTGCACAACGGAGTCATCGAGCGTTTAAGCACAAGTGATGATTGTAACTACACTCGCGGAGCTACCTTTTTTGGAAGATGCAGAAATCGGTTGATTTCTATGGCACAGAGTTCAAGCTATCCATGGCTAACGCTTGGTGCCGGAGGCATGGATATTACTTGTGAGATTTCTGGGGTTCCATTTCGTTTCTTTCGTGACGATCATGAATCACCAAAGAAAAAAGGGTTTTGGCGCCGCAATGCGTCAGACCAGCTGTTTGCGCCAGATGATGAAACTCCTGTGATTTTTCGGTTCATCGTGGAAAGACCAGTCAACGATGAAAATGACCCCGAAATTTATTTCGTCGGGTATAACAGTACGGAAATTGCAGTTACTGAATGGCGTTACGGTCAGGTTGTGGTCTTGCAGTCGCTGGATGAAACAATCCCTGCGGCTGTTGAGCAACAACCTGCACACATCGGTGTTCGCAATGACGAAAATGACCGTCAAAGTGACACAGGAACAATGAAGTGAGGGTATGAATATTGAATTCAATGGCACAAACCTCAAGCTTGCTAGGCAGTGTCAAGGACTATCCCTGAATGAAGTTGGGGATGCCGTAGAAAAATCCCGCCAGTACATCCATCGAGTTGAGATGGGGCGGGATCAACCTACACCTGATCTAATCAGAGGTTTGGCAAAATTCTTGAATGTGGCACCCGAGTTCTTTTTCGAGCGCTCGGGTGTTATGTTGTGTGACGATGCTTATCATTTCCGTAAGCTTGCCAGCACTCCAGTAACGATGAAACAGGCCGCCCAAGCAAAAGGTGAGCTTTTTAGAAGGTTTGTAGCATTTATCGATCAGAAGTTGCGTTTGCCAGAATGCAACTTCCCGTCTTTTGAAGTTTCGTCGCCAGATGATATAGAACGTGCTGCAGAGCGTTGCAGAAGCTTATGGGAGCTAGGGCTGGGTCCGATCGACAACGTTATTCGTGTCGCCGAGAATGCAGGGGCTGTTGTTACTACTTTCCATGACGTTTCAGAAAAAGTAGACGCGCTATCTATATCGTCTCAACGTCCTATTATTGTTACGAATAATTCAAAAGGTTCTGCCTGTCGGGTTCGTTTCGACTTGGCCCATGAAATCGGGCACTTTGTTATGCATGAATCTCAGTTGACGGGAGATCGAACTACAGAATCAGAGGCAAACAGATTTGCTGGGGCTTTTCTGCTTCCACGTGGAACTTTCGTAAAAGCCTTCCCTAAGCTAAAAGGGTCCTCACTGAACTGGCCGGGCATTGTTCAGCTCAAGATGGAATGGAAGGTTAGTAAGGCTGCGATTTTGTATAGAGCCCGTCAACTTGGCCTTATCACTGAGAGTCAGTATAAGAGCGGCATTATTTATGGATTGAATCGCAAAGGTCAGGCGACGTCCGAAGACGAAGACAAGCTCATCCCTTTTGAAAAGCCCGAGCTTATATATAACGCACTTAAAATCCTTAGGACTCAACTTGGGCTGAGCTCCTTTGATGTCGCTGAAAATGTCCATATGAAAATGGAGCTTCTAAGGCATTTTCTGCCTGACTTGGACGGAGAGATAAAGGAAGATTTTTCTCGTCTCGGTAAGGTTTTTGATCTGGAAAAAATTCGGCGAGCCAGGGCTCTGGCTTCCTAAAAACTAATATTTTATGCAACCCAGGGTTTTTCTTCGTTTTCACCCCCCCGGTCGCTATTCCGTCAAGGCCGCCGCAGGCGCCCGCTAGGGCTTGGCCTTGACGGCACACCAACCGTATCATCCTGCATGGGGTGCGGGCAGCCTCATCGCCCCGCAGCCCATGCAGACCCCCGCGGTTTCGTTTTCAAGGCAGTGTCTTTAATTGCGGGTATGAAAACGGGTACAAATCAATGACGCAAGCGCCCACACGTAGAACTGGCAAGCCTTTTCAGTCAGACTTGTTGTTTAACGTCTGAGCCGCCCTGGAGCAGGCGGACCGGCCTCAAGCCGGGCCACCTGCGGGATGAACCGTCATGAGCAAAGACAACTTCAGTACGCCGCACGAGTCATGCGGCAGCATCACCCATCTCGACTGGTATGCCGCCACCGGCCTGCTGAGCAGCGGCAGCGACACATTCATATGCTTTCAGGACGAGCCGGCGCCGGAAGATCGCGCCATGGAGTCGATTCAGCCCTGGACGCTGCTCATCGTGGACGATGAGCCCCAGGTGCACGAAGCCACGACGCTGACGCTGCGCAGGATCCGGATCGGCGGCCGGCCGCTGGAATTCCTGCACGCCTACTCGGCAGCAGGCGCCGAAGCACTCATCCGCGAAACGGGCCGGATCGATCTCGTCCTGCTGGACGTCATCATGGAAACGCCGGACGCGGGCCTTCGACTGGTCGACACGCTGCGCGGCAGAATGGGCCTGACCGATCTGAAAATCCTGATCCGCTCGGGCCAGCCGGGCAGCGAACAGGAAAGCGGGCTTGCCGGGCGCTTCCCGGTCAATGGCTACATGCAGAAAACCCGGCAGACAGCCTCACATCTCGTCTCCGTCATCCAGTCGCTGCTTCTGGGCGACGATTCCACGCAGGAAGCTCGCCAGGACTGAGCCTCCGGGATGACGACAACAGCCGTCTACACCGGCCGGTTTGCCCCTTCGCCCACCGGGCCCCTGCATGAAGGCTCACTGCTTGCCGCGCTCGCCTCCTGCCTGGAAGCGCGTGCGCATAATGGCCGCTGGCTGCTGCGTATGGAGGACGTCGACGCCCCTCGCACGCAGCCCGGCGCAGCAGACCACATCCTCCGCCAGCTCGAGGCTTTCGGCTTCGAGTGGGACGGTGAGGTGCTCTGGCAAAGCCAACGGCTGGAGGCCTATCAGCACAGCCTGGACCAGCTGTGTCAGCGCGGCCTCGCCTACCCCTGCGGCTGCAGCCGTCGCGAAATCGCGGACTCCGCCCTGCGTGCGCCCGACGGCTCACTGCGTTATCCCGGCACCTGTCGCGAGGGCCTGCCCGCTGGGCGCTCGCCACGCGCCTGGCGTTGCCGAACGGATGCGGCGCTCATCGAATGGCAGGACGCTCTCCAGGGCTTGCAGCATGAGCGACTGGCCGAGAGCACGGGCGACTTCGTGCTGTTGCGTGCCGACGGCCAGTTCGCGTATCAGTTGGCCGTCGTCGTGGATGATGCCTGGCAGGGCGTCACGCACATCGTACGCGGCGCCGATCTGCTCGATTCGACAGGCCGGCAATATCATCTGCAGCGCCTGCTGGAGCTGCCCCACCCGGCCTGGACCCACCTTCCGGTACTGACGAATGCCGCAGGCGAAAAGCTTTCCAAGCAAACCCTTGCGGCCCCCATCGAGTCGACACGCGCGGCAGACCAGTTGGCGATGGCACTGAGACGACTCGGACAACCCGCGCCGGCGGGTCTGGAAGCCGAGGGTCTGGCCGCGGTCTGGGCCTGGGCGCGCGCGAACTGGTCGCTGGCCCGCATCCCGCGTCAGCGCACGCTGGCTCCGGCAGCGCCAAATCCCGACTAGGCAGCCCGGCGAGCCAGGCCGGCAACCCCCATCAGGAAACGGAGCAAGCCAAAGCAGCACCAGTCGAGCGTACGCTGCCACCAGCCCAGACGCACCCAGTGATCCGGTTCCAGCAGCGCACCGCCATCGTCGATGGCTTCCTCAAGCCGGGCACGCAAGCGGACCGCAAACCCCTCGTCGAACACCACCACATTGGCCTCGCGCGCCAGCAGCAGACTGAAAGGGTCGATATTGCTGGAGCCCACGGTCGCCCAGGCATTGTCGATCACGGCCACCTTGGCATGCAGAAAGCTCTTGCGATATTCGACGATGCGCACGCCGGATTCCATCAGGTGCGGATACAACACCCGGCAGGCGTGATACAGCAGCCAGTACTCGATGCGCCCCTGCAGCAGCAGCGTCACCCTGACACCGCGCTTCGCGGCATCCATCAGCGCATGCCTGAAAGCACCGCCAGGAAAGAAATACGCGTTGGCAATGACAATCTCAGCACGCGCCTTGCGGATGGCATCGAGATAGGCGCTCTCGATATCGCGGCGGTGGCGCAGATTGTCCCGCACCAGAAAAGTCGCCCGAAGCGCTCCGGCGCGCGCGCGTGCCGGCACGATACCGGACTCGAAGTCCGGCCTGCGGGCGCGGAAACTCGCCCAGGAGACCAGACGCCACAGGCGCGTCATGGCTGCGTGGACGCGCGTGACCAGCGGCCCCTGGATGCGCACCGCGAAATCGAAGCGATGCGGGGCCGGCGAACGCGGATCAACATCGTCAACAATGTTGATGCCGCCCACGAAAGCAGTTCGCCCATCGATCGCCACCAGCTTGCGATGCATGCGGCGGAGGCGATGACGCTGAAGCGAGAATTTCGTGAGCTCGCGCCTGAAGACCCGCAGATGGATGCCCTCCGCCTCGAGCGAACCGAACATCTCATCCACAAACCCCTTCGCCCCGAAGCCATCCACCAGCAAGCGCACATCCACGCCACGGGATGCCGCGCGCCGCAAGGCCGCCAGCACCGCAGCGCCGGTGTCATCGCGCGCGAAGATGTAGGTTTCGAGCAACACCTCATGTCTGGCGGCATCAATTGCGGCAATCAGTGCGGGGAAATACTCCGCACCGCAACAGAGCAGATCGATCCGGTTGCCGCCAAGCGGGCGAAGCTTCATGGCAGCTGCAGCTCCACCGCCAGCGGCGCGTGATCAGACAAGCCCGACCACTGCGCCCCCCAGAGCACACGGGCCGTCAGCGGCTGCAGGCCACGCAGATAGACGCGGTCAAGCGACAGCACCGGCATGCGGCTCGGAAAGGAACGGGCCGCTTGTCCATGCAGCTCGACGAAGGCTTCTTTCAGCCCGAGACGAGCGGCCAGCCAATCACTGGCGGTCTGGCGCCAGTCGTTGAAATCGCCCGCCAGGATCAAAGGCGCCCGGCTCGGAATCACTTTCTCGATGTACGCAGCCAGCGCAATCAGTTGCCGCCTGCGCTGGCCTTCGGTCAGCGAAAGATGCGCGCACAGGCAGTGGACCACGGGAGCCCCCGGCAACGCGATCTCGCAGTGAAGAATCCCGCGCCGCTCAAGGCGGTGCTGGGTGACGTCGTGATTGCTGCTGCGCAGGATCGGGTAGCGCGACAGGATCGCGTTGCCATGATGCCCGTGGTCATAAGCCGCATTGCCGCCGTAGGCCGCATGCAATGCGGAGCCTGCGAGGAACTCATGCTGGGGCTGAGCGGGCCAGTTCGCGTGACGCAAGCCGTGCTTCAGGTGCAGGCCCTGAACCTCCTGCAGCAGCGCCACATCAGGGTCGAGCTCCCTCAGACGCTCGCGCAACTCGTGAATCACCATGCGGCGATTGAGCTGCGAGAAGCCCTTGTGAATGTTGTAGCTGCAAACGCACAGTCGGCTTGTCATGAGCCCCCAGGCAATGTCAGGAAACGGCCAGCATCCGCTCCAGCGAAAGCCTGGCCAGCCCGGCTTCGTGAGCCGGTACGGTGATCCGGTTCACCACACGTCCTTCGGCAAGGTTCTCCAGCGTCCAGGCCAGATGCTGCGGATCGATGCGCTGCATGGTCGAACACATGCACACCATGGGCGACATGAACTGCACCAGCTTGCCCTCGTGCTTCACCTCTTCGGCGAGACGATTGACGAGGTTCAGCTCGGTCCCCACCAGCCATTTGGTGCCCGGTGCCGCTTCCTTCACCACCTTGAGGATGTATTCGGTGGAGCCGACATAGTCGGAATTCAGACAGACGTCGAAAGCGGATTCCGGATGAGAGATGACGATACCGTCCGGATTCTGCTTGCGCCAGTTGGCAATGTGCGAGGGCTGGAACATCTGATGAACCGCGCAGTGTCCCTTCCACAGGAGCATCTTCGCGCGCTTGATCTGCTCGCGCGTCAGGCCGCCATAGAGCTGGTCCGGATCCCAGACCGCCATGTCCTCCAGCGGAATGCCCATCTTGTAGCCGCTCCAGCGCCCCAGATGCTGGTCCGGGAAGAACAGGATCTTCTCGCGCTGCGCAAAGCTCCACTCAAGAATCTTCGGCGCATTGCTGGAGGTGCACACGATGCCGCCATGTTCGCCGCAGAAGGCCTTCAGGTCAGCGGCCGAATTGATGTAAGTCACCGGCGTCACGAACTCGTCCGGTTTGCCCAGCACTTCACGCAACTCGCGCCAGCAACGTTCGACCTTGGCGAGATTGGCCATGTCCGCCATCGAACAGCCTGCGGCCAGATCCGGCAGGATCGCGATCTGCTCCGGCTTGGATAGGATGTCAGCCACTTCCGCCATGAAATGCACGCCGCAGAATACGATGTACTCCGCATTCGCCTCGCCAGCCAGACGGGAGAGTTTCAGCGAGTCGCCGGTCAGGTCGCGATGCTGGTATACATCGGCACGCTGGTAGTGATGGACGAGCAAGACCACGCGCTCGCCCAGTTTCTGGCGGGCAGCCCGGATACGGGCGTGAGCATCCTCATCCTTGAGGCTGTTGAACTGATCGAAGGAAATGACGGCTGTCTGCATGCTTCGGAAACCACTTTCAGGCAAAACAGAGCCCCCTGGGCCCTGCTGAATGGAAATCTGTTGATCAAGGAAAAACGGAGAGGGCGACCGACGGACTCAGGACTGGAACCAGGGCAGGCCCGCATGACGCCAGCCACCGATCCGGCCACGGTGCCCGTGCGCATCCTTGTCGCCCTCGAAGCCCTCAAGCACGTTGTAACACGCCGTGAAACCGGCCGCTGCAGCAGCCATCGCGGCGTTATGCGAACGTGCACCACTTCGACAGATGAATAACAACAGGGACTCCGGATCCACCTGCTGGCGCAACTCCTCGATGAAATGCTGATTCGGCACGCCGCCAGGCCACGCATTCCACTCGATCTCGACCGCTCCGGGAATGCGCCCGACCCAATCAAGCTCCGCACGTGTGCGAACATCGACAATCCGCGCACCGGGAGCATGCTCCAGTACAAGATGCGCCTCGTGCGGAGTCAGGGCGCCGTCATACGGCAGGCGCGTTTTCTCGGCACGTTCTCGGCCGAGCTTCAGGGTATCGCTCAAGGTTTGCATGGGACGCCTGCAAGGGGTACGGAACAAGAGCCGAAAGTATAAGGCCCGTCCGGAGTCAAATCACGGCAGATGCATTCTGGTGCATCACGCACCATCGAAGGCACCACAAAGGTGCAAACAAGCGAACGCACGGACGACTCCGGCTTTATGGCACAATCAGCCGGCCCTGCGCCCCGCTGCCCATCCGGCCGGAACCCGTGTTTTAGCCAGTCTGCCACTAATAATGGCATGCAAAGTGCTTTCAACCCCACGTTCACGCGCAACCGTAACCCGGTAGCGGACAGGTTCGACAACTCGGTTCAACACACCAGGAGTGAGAGTGAAATGACCCCTCAAGACGTAATCAAGCTCATCAAGGAAAGCGACGCTAAGTTCGTGGACCTGCGCTTCACCGATACCCGCGGCAAGGAACAGCACGTCACCATCCCGTCGCATATCGTGAATGATGAGTGGTTCGAGCACGGCCACGCTTTCGATGGCTCCTCCATCGCTGGCTGGAAGGGCATCCAGGCTTCCGACATGCTGCTGTCGCCCGATGCTTCGACGGCGAAGGTTGACCCCTTCTTCGACGAAACCACCGTGTTCATCACCTGTGACGTCATCGAACCGTCCGACGGCAAGGGTTACGACCGCGACCCGCGCTCCATCGCCAAGCGCGCTGAAGCCTATCTGAAGTCCTCCGGCCTGGGCGACACCGCCTACTTCGGCCCGGAACCCGAATTCTTCATCTTCGACGGCGTGAGCTGGGCTGCCGACATCTCCGGCTGCTTCGTCAAGATCAAGTCTGACGAAGGTGCCTGGGCAACCGCTGAAGACCAGGACGGCAACAACATCGGTCACCGCCCCAGCGTCAAGGGCGGTTACTTCCCGGTTCCCCCGGTCGACAGCCACCAGGACATCCGCGCTTCGATGGTGCTGATCCTCGAAGAACTGGGCATCCCGGTCGAGGTGTTCCACCACGAAGTGGCCACCGCTGGCCAGAACGAAATCGGCACCAAGTTCAGCACGCTGGTTCAGCGCGCCGACTGGACGCAAACCCTGAAGTACGTGGTGCACAACGTTGCGCACCAGTACGGCAAGACCGCCACCTTCATGCCGAAGCCCATCGTTGGCGACAACGGTTCGGGCATGCACGTTCACCAGTCGATCTGGAAGGACGGCAAGAACCTGTTCGCAGGCAACGGCTATGCCGGCCTGTCCGAGTTCGCGCTGTACTACATCGGCGGCATCATCAAGCACGCCAAGGCACTGAACGCGATCACCAACCCGGGCACCAACTCCTACAAGCGTCTGGTTCCGCACTTCGAAGCACCGGTCAAGCTGGCTTACTCGGCCCGTAACCGTTCTGCCTCGATCCGCATCCCGCACGTGCAGTCGGACAAGGCCCGCCGCATCGAGACCCGCTTCCCGGATCCGCTGGCCAACCCGTACCTGGCTTTCTCGGCCCTGATGATGGCCGGTCTGGACGGCGTGCAGAACAAGATTCACCCGGGCGATCCGGCTGACAAGAACCTGTACGACCTGCCGCCGGAAGAAGATGCAGCCATCCCGACCGTCTGCGCTTCGCTGGAAGAAGCCTTGGCAGCGCTGGACAAGGATCGCGAGTTCCTGACCCGCGGTGGCGTGTTCAGCAACGACTTCATTGACGCCTACATCGAACTGAAGATGGGTGAAGTGAATCGCACCCGTATGACGACCCACCCGGTCGAGTTCGACATGTACTACTCGCTGTAACGCGGCCTGAAATTCAGGAAGCATGAAAGGACGGGCGCTGCCCGTCCTTTTTTTTACCTCGGACATCCTTCAGCCCGGCATGACGCTGGTCTCCCCGGATATTGCGTTTTGTCCGGCCGGCCGTACACTGACCACTGTATCCATCATGGAAGTCAAGATGAAACCGATCCAGCACGCGCTCGTCCTTTGCGCCTGCATGCTTGTGCCGGCGGCTCACGCCGACGTTTTCAAGTGCGTCGACGACAGCGGGCACACGACCTACACGAACAACAAGCCCGCCTCCGGAAAGTCCAGCTCCTGCACGCTGATGACCAAGGAGCAGCCGGTCAATTCGGTTCCAGCCGCACGCAAGCCCGGCAGCGCCGGCAATGCCACTCCGCCTTCCTTCCCGCGGGTCACGGACGACACCCAGAAGAGCCGCGACTCCGATCGTCGCCAGATTCTCCAGAACGAACTCGAAACGGAACAGAAACTGCTGGCGACGGCGCGCAAGGAGTTGGCCGAACAGGAAGCCGTGCGCAACGGGGATGAGCGCAACTACCAGAAGTATCTCGATCGACTGCAGTCCTACAAGGACAGGGTCGCGCTTCATGAACGCAACATCGAGGCGCTGACAAAGGAACTGTCACGTCTGCGCTGAGGTGAACGGCTCGATTCTTGCATGACTGGTCTCCTTATGAGCCCTTCACGCCCGACTCCGAATCCCAGTCCGCTGAGCAGCTCCACCGCCGGGCTGGAACTGCTCTCCTCCGCGGTGGTACTGATCAGTGCGGATCGCTCGATCTGCTATGTGAATCCGTCTGCCGAACATCTGTTTTCCACCAGCAGCCGACAGTGCCTCGGGCACCATCTGTCCGCCCTGATCGGCGACCTTCCCGGACTCTGGGCAGCGCTCGACAACGCCTTGGCGAACAACTGGAGCCATACCGGCCAGAACCTCACGGTGACCCGACCCAGCGCGCAATCCCTGCATCTCGATTGCACGGCCACCCCGGTAGACCTGCCCCCTGCACGCCTGCTGCTTGAGTTCCGCCCCATTGACGCCCAACTGAAGGTCGCGCGCGAAGAGCGCCTGGCCGAGCAGCAACAGGTCAATCGCGAGCTGGTCCGCAACCTGGCGCACGAAATCAAGAACCCGCTCGGCGGCATCCGGGGGTCCGCCCAGCTTCTGGAGCGCGAGCTGGACGATCCGGAGTGGCGCGAATACACGCAGGTGATCATCGCCGAGGCCGACCGCCTCCAGGATCTGATGAACCGTCTGCTCAACTCGCATCGCATGATGCATCCGACCGTCGTGAACGTTCATGACGTGCTCGAACGCGTGTTGCGGCTCATCCAGGCCGAGTTCCCCCAGGTAACCGTCAGACGCGACTATGACGTGAGCCTGCCGATGCTGACCGCGGACCGGGAACAGCTCATCCAGGCCGTGCTGAACATCTCGCGCAATGCAGCCCAGGCCATGAACGAGCATGGCGTGGTGACGCTGCGGACGAGGGCTGCCCGTCAGGTCACCCTGGCCAAGCGACGCCACAAACTGGCACTGGAATTGCAAGTCATCGACAACGGACCGGGAATCCCCGTGGATATCCGCGACAAGATTTTTTACCCCCTGGTTTCAGGTCGGGAAGGCGGCACGGGCTTGGGTCTCTCCATTGCACAGAGCTTTGTCGAACAGCATCAGGGCACCATCGAACTCGAGAGCCATCCCGGCCGCACCTGCTTCACCATCCTCCTGCCGATCACCCAGGCTTGAGAATTGAAGTCCGATACCAAAAAAGACATGAACGGAAATGCTCAACATGAATGCTGTCTGGATCGTTGACGACGACCGCTCCATCCGCTGGGTCCTTGAAAAGTCCCTTGCACGAGAAAACATCGCTTTCCGCAGCTTCTCCTCCGCCACCGAAGCCCTGGCCGTGCTGGACGCCAATGGTGCGCCGCCCCAGGTCCTGATTTCCGACATCCACATGCCGGGCGACTCCGGTCTCGTGCTGCTCCAGCGCGTCAAGGAAAGACACCCGAACCTGCCGGTGATCATCATGACCGCCTACTCGGACCTGGACAGCGCAGTATCGGCCTTCCAGGGTGGCGCCTTCGAATACCTGCCCAAACCCTTTGATGTGGACCAGGCGCTGGACCTGTTGCAGCGTGCGCTCAAGGAAGCCACGCCCCAGGATGGTGCGGAAGTCGAGAGCAGCACGGTGCCTGAAATCCTCGGCCACGCGGCTTCCATGCAGGAGGTTTTCCGCGCAATCGGCCGCCTGTCGCAGTCTTCCGCCACCGTGATGATCAATGGCGAGTCAGGCACCGGCAAGGAGCTTGTCGCACGAGCGCTGCACCGTCACAGCCCACGCAAGGACGGCCCCTTCATCGCCATCAACACGGCCGCGATCCCGAGGGATCTGCTTGAGTCCGAACTCTTCGGCCATGAGCGGGGCGCCTTCACCGGCGCAGCCGCCCAGCGTCGCGGCCGCTTCGAGCAGGCCGAGGGCGGCACCCTCTTCCTCGATGAAATCGGCGACATGCCGGCCGAGCTTCAGACCCGCTTGCTGCGCGTCCTCTCCGACGGCCACTTCTACCGTGTGGGCGGACACACCCCGGTCAAGGCAAACGTTCGCGTGATTGCCGCCACCCACCAGCATCTGGAGCAACGTGTCCGTGACGGGCTGTTCCGCGAAGACCTTTTCCATCGTCTGGACGTCATCCGCCTGCGCCTGCCCCCGCTGCGGGAGCGCCGCGAAGACATCCCCCTGCTGGCCAAGCACTTTCTCGCGCACAGCAGCCAGGAGCTCAATGTCGAGAGCAAGCGCCTGACGGAGGCGGCACTCAAGCGCCTTCAGGCGTTCGACTTTCCGGGCAACGTTCGCCAGCTGGAAAATCTGTGCCACTGGCTGACCGTCATGGCCCCCGGCCAGACCGTTGACGTCGCGGACCTGCCGGTGGAAATGCGCGAACACACGCCCGGCACCTCAGGGCACCATGCTGCGGGCGGCGACTGGCTTTCTTCGCTGAATTCGGAGGTTGACCGGCTCATCGCCTCATCACCCGGCGAAGTCTTTGATCGCCTCAACCGGGAATTCGAGAAGAACCTTATCCTGCGCGCGCTGGCCAACACGGGCGGCAGACGCGTCGAAGCCGCGCAGCTGCTGGGAATCGGGCGCAACACGATCACCCGCAAGATCCAGGAGCTCGGCATTGACGCCGGGCGCGGCGACGACTGAAACACGTACGATCAGCCCCGGCACGCGCCGAACCGGCGTGAAGCCCGGGGCAAATCAGCTAGACTCGGCCATTTGCTTTCTGTCACGCCGATGTCTTCCGCTCCGGGTTTTGACTACCCTGCCCTCCTTGGCCTGCTTGGCGCCACCGCGGCGCGTTTTGACGTCGACCATCTCCCGGAGTGCGACTCGACCAATAGCGAGCTGCTCAGGCGCGCCGCCAACGGCGGCCCCTCCGGGCTTGTCGTCATCTGTGACCGGCAGCATGCCGGTCGCGGGCGGCGCGGGCGGCACTGGCTCTCCGCCCCGGGCGACAGCCTGACCTTTTCGTTGCTCTGGAGACGACCTGAGCGCCAGGATTTGTCCGGGCTCAGCCTGGTGGTTGGCCTGGCTGTCGCCCAGGCACTCGAAGCGCTCGAAGTCACCGGCATCGGACTCAAGTGGCCGAATGACATCTGGCGGGAGAACGCCAAGCTGGGTGGCATCCTGATTGAAACCGCGTCAGGCGGTGAATCGCTCGTCATCGGCATCGGTCTCAATCTGCGCGAGAATCCCGGCTGGACACATGATGCGGGCCGGGCCGTCACGTCCATCGAAGCCTCGGGCCATCTCATTGCACGCGAAGCCGTCCTCGCATCCGTTCTGCTGCGCCTCGCCGCAACGCTCGATCAGTTCAGCATGCTGGGGTTTCCGCCCTTTCGAGAAGACTGGAACCGCCGGGACGCATTCGCCGGAAAGCCCGTCGAGCTGTCGGGGGATCGCGAACGCATCGAAGGCATCTGTCGTGGAGTGGGCGACGAGGGCGCGCTGCGGCTGGAAACCGCCAGCGGCCTCATCTCCTTCAACGCCGGAGACCTGAGTCTCCGGATCCGGACGGAAACCCACTGACCATGCATCTGCTCATCGACGCGGGCAACAGTCGGCTCAAATATGGCCTTCACGATGGCCGGCAGTGGATCCTGCAGAACGACACCAACGGTCTGGCGCCCGAGCTCCTGCTGCCGGACGGCCTGATTCCGACTGGGATTGTCGTGTCAAACGTTGCCGGTGCCGCAGTCGGCCAGCAGATCAGCAAGGTCATCGACAGTTTTGCGGCACCGGTGGAATGGCTGAGCGCCAGCGCCAGCCGCTGCGGGCTGATCAACGACTACGAGCGGCCTGGAGCGCTGGGCAGCGATCGCTGGGCCGCCGCCATTGCGGCACGGCGCCTCACGCAATCCGAATGCCTGGTCGTCTCCTGCGGCACGGCTACGACAATCGATATCGTGCGCGCAGACGGCCATTTCGCCGGCGGCTGCATCCTGCCGGGCTTGCAAACCATGCTGGACAGCCTCGTGCGCCGGACTGCCGGGCTCCCGCTGAGCACCGGGAACCTGAAACTTCCTCCGCGCAACACGCATGACGCCATCGCCACCGGCTGCCTCCTGGCTCAGGCAGGAGCCATCGAACGCATGGCCAGACTGCTCGGGGACGGTGCGCAGATCATCCTGACCGGCGGGAACGCCGAGCGCATCAAGCCACACCTGCAGATTGCCGCAAGCCTGCGGCCGGGGCTGGTTCTGGACGGTTTGCTTGCAGTGGCGCTCGATTCGAGTACGAGCTGACAGACAGGGCTTGGACACTCCGCGCGCTCGCAGGATAATGCGCCCATGCATCTCTTCCGGACGTTTTTCTATCTCCTCCTGGCCGGCAACATCGTGCTGGCCGTTCTCAGCGGCATGAGCTTCGCGGGCCTCCACGCGCCCTGGCAGGCGCCAGGCGAGTCCGAGCGCATCAAGCGCCAGCTCGTCCCCGAGAAAATCGTGCTGCTTCAGGAGGCAAAAACGACCAGCAACAACGATACGGTCGCCGCGACAGCACCGCCCGCCCCGCAACCAGCGCCCCTGCCCGCTACCGACACCCCGGCCTGCATTGCGTTTGCCAACCTGGGCAACGCTGATGTCGAAGCGATCAAATCGCTGACCGCCCCTTCCGGCAGCGCGCTCAAGCTCAAGGTCAACGGCGTACAGCCCAGCTCGTACTGGGTCAACATACCGGCCTCCGGTGGCAAGGACGGCGCCAACCGGCGCGGCGAAATCCTGGCCAAGGCAGGCATCACCGATTTCATCATCATCCGCGAGTCCGGCCCGAACCAGTACGCCATTTCGCTGGGGCTGTTCCGCAATGAAGACGCGGCACACCGGCTCGTCGAGCAACTGCAGAAGAAGAACATCAAGACCGCCATCATCACCACGCGTGACAACACAGGCAAAGCCGCGCGAATCGAGATTCACGGCATGAGCGCACAGTTGCAGGCGACCGGCAGCGAGATCCGGTCCCGGCTCAAGTCCGCACAGAGCGAAGAGTGTGGCGCAGGCGGCTGACTCTGCCCGCCTCGTGGTTGGCCTGACGGGCGGCATCGGGAGCGGCAAGACAACTGTCGCCAATGCGTTCGGCGCCCTCGGCGCGACCCTGATCGATACCGATGAAATCGCCCGCGCGCTCACTGCTCCGGACGGCGAGGCCATGCCTCGCATCGCGGCAGACTTCGGCCCCGGATTCATCACCCAAGACGGTGCAATGAATCGCTCTGCCATGCGGGCCCGAGTCTTCTCTGACCCGGCCGCAAAAAAAAGGCTGGAAGACATCCTTCACCCGATGATCCGGACGGCCTGCCAGACTGCCCTGCAAGAGCTTGCCGGGCCCTATGCGCTACTGATCGTGCCGCTGCTGGTGGAAACCGGGCATTACCTGCCCTGGTGCCAGCGCGTTCTGGTCGTCGACTGCGACGAAGCCACGCAACTGCAACGGGTCATGCAGCGCAGCGGACTGTCGCGCACCGAGGCGTTGAAAATCATCGCCAGTCAGGCCACACGGGAGGCCCGACTGGCGGCAGCAGATGATGTCATCGACAACAGCGGCAGCCCCCTGGCATTGCCTGCACAGGTTTCACTATTGCATCAGCGCTATATCACTGCAGCCCGGAACCTTTAGCAGAATCGCAGGTGATATGATGCACGGTCAAAATAACCCGATGCAGAACCTCCATCCGGCGACTGGTAGTGGTAATTACATACGAATACCCTCTCGGCGAACGCATTCGCACACTGCTCAGACTGGAAGACCTGTTCGAAAAGGTCCTCCACTTCTCGCTCGCAGACGGCGCCTATGAACACCACACGGCGCTGCTCGCGCTGTTCGAGATACTTGATGTCGCGAGCCGCGCCGACCTGAAGGTCGATCTGGTTCAGGAACTCGAACGACAACGCCAGATCCTGCTGGCTTTCCGCGACAATCCCCAGATATCGGAAGAAGCACTATCGGGCGCCCTGTATGAAATCGAGCAGGCAAGCAGTGCCCTGCTCGCCATGGCCGGCCGCATCGGCCAGTACCTGCGTGAATCCGAGTGGCTGATGGCCATCCGGTCACGCACCGCGATTCCTGGCGGAGTCTGCGAATTCGATCTGCCTTCGTATCACTTCTGGCTCAATCGGGACATTTCACGCCGCCGTCAGGACATCGAAGGCTGGCTCGCGCCGATGCTGCCGATCCGTGACGGGCTGACCATCGTGCTCCGACTGCTGCGCGAAAGTGGCCGCCCTGAAAACCAGACCGCCAAACGCGGCAGCTATCAGGTCATGATGGCAGGGCGAAGCGCCCAGCTTGTTCGCGTGCGCCTCGCCCGTGACGTCTCCGCCGTTCCGGAGATCAGCGCCAACAAGTATGCATTCAACATTCGTTTCGTCGCGCCGGACGTCGTATCTCGTGCTCGCCAGTCCGAACACGACATTCCCTTCGAACTGACCTTCTGCAGCCTTTGAGGCCCGCCGGGGCAGGCCTCGCTTCCACTCAGCGCACGGCAATCGCGCTCGGTTTCTGCCCACCGGTCGAGACGGCGCCGCTCGACAGTGCCGACAGGCCGCCGCCCGACTGGATCGCATATTGCGACACGGTCGCGTCGACACCATTGACCGCATAGACATAACGCCCGTCCGGCGTCACCGCGAGCGCATTCACTCCCTGCCCTGCAATCACGCTCGCCGTTGCAAGTGCCGTCAATCGACCGGACGTGATGGCGTACTGACTCACCGTACCACTGCCCGAATTCGCAACATAGGCGTACTTCCCGTTCGGAGTAATGACGATCGACCTGGGCACAAGCCCCGTCGCAACGCTGGCGGGTGACAGACTGCTCAGTGTGCCAGCGCTTCCGATCGCATATTGCGCCACCAATTGGGCATCCGCGAGAACGGCATACAGATGCGAACCATCCGGATCCACGGCCAGCGCAATCGGGGAAGAGGTGCTGCCCGTGCTGACGACCGCCCCCAACGAGACAAGCGCACCGGTACTGCTGACCGCGTATTGGGAAATGGTGTTGTCACTGGCATTCGCGACATAGGCGAACCGACCGTCAGGCGTCACGGAGAGCGCGGCAGGATTTACGCCCGCGGTGACGGTCGCGGGCGTCAGCATGACAGGCAAACCCGAGTCTGCGATTGAAAACTGGGAGACACTCGCTGCTCCGTAGTTTGCGACATACAGCGTCGTTCCCGCCGCCCCCATTCCGAGAGCATAGCTGTTGCTCCCCGCACTGGCCACTCCCAGGCTGGTCAGCGAACCGTCCGCGCCGACCTTGTACGCGCCGATCTGCTTGTTGTCCTGATGCGCCACATAAGCCCGAGCTCCATCCGGACTCAGGACGATGGCATAGGGAGAATAATTTGCCGCCATCACGGCAGTCGAGAGCGCCGAGAGGCTGCCAGTGCCTGCCGCGACGCTGAACTGGGCCAGGGTGTTACTGCCCGAGTTGGTCACGTAGGCCATGTAGCCGCGACAACTGACTGCCACATCGCTGACACTGGACACGATCGTCCCGGTGCCATTGGCAACCGAACAGGTCTGGCCATCCGGTTGAGTGACAATGCTGACCGCATAACTCCCGGAAGCCGTGCCAAAGCTGAATTTCGACGCCCCCGCCGCGACGGACAAGGTGGCATCTCCATTTCCAAGCACGAGGCCACTTGCTGTCAGTCCGCTCACCGTTCCTCCCAGCGTATGGCTGGCAGACGATGAACTTCCTGAGTCGGAAGCCCCACCCCCTCCGCCCCCACCACCACATGCAGCGAGGACAGTGCCGACGCAAACAGCTGCGGCGAAATTCCTGCAACGAGAATGCATGATGAACCCCAGAACAAAAAGGCTCACCTTATTGACGCCCCTCCCGGCGCAATGAACGGAAATGCCCCGTCTTTATCCGGCTTACCGGAGCATCACAAAAAAGCCTTCCAGAACAATGCCCTGAAAAATGCAATTGACATTTCTTTAACCAAACAGAGCCGGTTTTCCAGCAGATTTCCCGAGCAGCCGCACGCTGAAAAGCAAAAAGCCCGACTCGATTGAGTCGGGCTTTCTGCTTCAACCGCCTGCATGCAGACGGTTTATTTGGTGGGGGCAGTAGGATTCGAACCTACGACCAATTGATTAAGAGTCAACTGCTCTACCAACTGAGCTATACCCCCGAAACCTGCTTCGCTTTTCTTCCCTATTGGTGGTAGGCCGTGCGGGATTCGAACCTGCGACCAACGGATTAAAAGTCCGCTGCTCTACCAACTGAGCTAACGACCCGCCGGAAGCGAAGAATCAGCATTGTAGGCAAGAGACCAAGAACCGTCAAGCACTTTCTGAATTTTATTTGGCAAGCCCGAGCCGGTGAACAAGTTCGCGCGTCATGCCGGCCTGATTCAGCGTGTAGAAATGCAGGCTGGGAGCGCCACCCGAAATCAGCTGTTCGCACAGGCGCGTGACAACATCCAGTCCAAACGCACGGATAGCCTCGGCATCGTCACCAAAGCCTTCAAACCTGCGGCGCATCCATTGAGGAATCTCCGCCCCGCAGCTCTCCGAAAACCTGGCGAGCTTGCTGAAACTCGCGATCGGCATGATGCCCGGCACGATGGGAATCGTCACGCCCGCCTTCCGCGCGGCATCGACAAAACTGAAGTAGGCGTCCGCGTTGTAGAAATACTGGGTAATCGAGGAATTCGCTCCCGCCTGAACCTTGTTGGCAAATGCCCGCACATCGGCGTCATAACTGCGTGCCTGGGGATGCACCTCAGGGTACGAAGCAACCTCGAGGAAAAACTCATCCCCGGTCTCCTGGCGAATGAATCCAACCAGTTCGCTGGCATAGCGAAACTCGCCCGGGTCCGCCATGCCGGAGGGCAGATCGCCTCGCAAGGCCACGATCCGCTTCACCCCCATTGAACGGAACTCGGCGAGGTGATCGCGGATACTCTGCTGAGTAGCGCCGATGCAGGAAAGATGAGGTGCAGCCTCAATGCCAGCCTCACGTATTTCACGTACGACCTGCAGGGTGCGGTCGCGGGTGGAGCCGCCCGCTCCGTAAGTCACGGAAAAAAAATCCGGCCCCAGCACCGCCAATTCACTTCGCACAGCGCGAAGCTTCTCGACCCCTTCCGCCGTGGCCGGCGGAAAGAACTCGAGACTGAAATCGAGCTTTTTGCTCATATCGCTTTCCTCACGCCTGCACGCGAGGGTGCAGGCCATGTTCGTGATGGCCGGCGCTCGACCGGCCCGTCGATCAGTAACGGTAGTGGTCAGCCTTGTAGGGGCCTTCCACCGGCACTCCGATGTAGTCGGCCTGCTGCTGGGTCAGCGTGGTGAGCTGCACGTTCAGGGTCTTGAGCTGCAGACGGGCAACCTTCTCATCCAGATGCTTCGGCAGGGTGTAGACACCAACCGGATACTCTGCCGTCTTGGTGAACAGCTCGATCTGGGCGATGGTCTGGTTGGCGAAGGACGACGACATGACGTAGCTCGGATGGCCGGTCGCACAGCCGAGATTCACCAGACGGCCCTTGGCCAGCAGGATGATCCGCTTGCCATCCGGGAAGATCACGTGGTCGACCTGCGGCTTGATCTCTTCCCACTGGTACTTTTCCAGCGAAGCGACATCGATCTCGTTGTCGAAGTGACCGATGTTGCAGACGATGGCATTGTTCTTCATTTCCACCATGTGCTCGTGTCGGATCACGTGGTAGTTGCCAGTGGTCGTCACGAAAATGTCCGCCTGGCTGGCTGCGTATTCCATCGTCACCACGCGATAGCCTTCCATGGCCGCCTGCAGCGCACAGATCGGGTCGATCTCGGTGACCCACACCTGCGCCGACAGGGCGCGCAGCGCTTGGGCGGAACCCTTGCCCACGTCGCCATAGCCGCAGACCACGGCGATCTTGCCCGCGACCATCACGTCGGTTGCACGCTTGATGCCATCGACCAGCGATTCGCGGCAGCCGTAGAGGTTGTCGAACTTGCTCTTGGTGACCGAGTCATTGACGTTGATCGCCGGGAACTTGAGCTCGCCCCGCGCATGCATCTGATACAGGCGATGCACGCCGGTGGTGGTCTCTTCGGTCACGCCACGGACCTTGTCCAGACGCACCGAATACCAGGTCGGGTCTGTGGCGAGCTTGGCCTTGATCGCGGCGAAGAGAATGGTTTCCTCTTCCGAGCCCGGATTGGCCAGCACGGAGATGTCCTTCTCGGCGCGGGCGCCAAGATGCAGCAGCAGGGTCGCGTCGCCACCGTCGTCGAGGATCATGTTCGAGTAGCCGCCGTCGGCCCACTCGAAGATGCGGTGGGTGTAATCCCAGTACTCGACCAGCGTCTCGCCTTTCTTGGCGAACACGGGAATGCCGGCAGCGGCGATCGCGGCGGCGGCGTGATCCTGGGTCGAGAAAATGTTGCACGAAGCCCAGCGGACTTCGGCGCCGAGCGCAGTCAGCGTCTCGATCAGCACGGCGGTCTGGATCGTCATGTGCAGCGAGCCGGTAATGCGGGCGCCCTTGAGGGCCTGCGATTTCGCGAATTCTTCGCGAATGGCCATCAGGCCGGGCATTTCGCCTTCGGCAATGCGGATCTCCTTGCGGCCCCAGTCGGCCAGCGTGAGATCGGTGATGACGTAATCATTGAATTGAGCCACGGTGTTCTCCTTGAACAGGTGGCCGGGCAGGAGGGGAGCGGACTTGCAGGAAGCTCACCATCATCCCGTGCCGGCACGGTTGATCAGGTGAGCGCAGTTGAAGCAGCCCGGCTTGGCCGGGAATCCGAGCCTGGGATGGCCTGAGCGAATGTCAGGTCCGGTCTCGCAGCGCTCCTCGGAATGGCCGGATTATAGCCGGAACAATCCGCATCGCCAGTGCAAAACCGCATCACACAACGCGGTGCCTGCGCCTGAAAACAGAAAAGGGAGCCTTGCGCTCCCCTTTCCGGACGCCGCGTAGACCTTGAATCAGAGGCCTGCGGAAGCGCGCAGCGCTTCGACCTTGTCGGTCGCTTCCCAGCTGAACTCCGGCTCGGCACGGCCGAAATGGCCGTAAGCCGCCGTCTTCTGATAGATCGGGCGCAGCAGGTCGAGCATCTGCACGATGCCCTTCGGACGAAGGTCAAAATGCTCATTGACCAGCGCGGCGATTTTCTCGTCAGAGATGATGCCGGTGCCTTCGGTGAACACCGTCACGTTCATGGGGTGGGCGACACCGATCGCGTACGCCACCTGCACCTGACACTGACGAGCCAGACCGGCCGCCACGATGTTCTTGGCCACATAACGGGCCGCGTAGGCTGCGGAGCGGTCGACCTTGGACGGATCCTTGCCCGAGAAAGCGCCACCACCGTGCGGCGCAGCGCCACCGTAGGTGTCGACGATGATCTTGCGGCCAGTCAGGCCGCAATCGCCCTGCGGGCCACCGATCACGAAGCGGCCGGTCGGATTCACGAAGTACTTCGGATTCTTCAGCAGCTCGGCTGGAATGACCGCCTTGATGATGTCCTCGATCACCGCTTCGCGGATCGTTTCCTGGGACACGTCCGGCGCATGCTGGGTGGAGATCACCACAGTATCGATCTCGACCGGCTTGCCATCTACGTAGCGGAATGTGACCTGGCTCTTCGCGTCCGGACGCAGCCAGGGCAGGCGGCCATCCTTGCGCAGCTCGCTCTGGCGCTGCATCAAACGGTGCGCATACCAGATCGGCGCGGGCATCAGCTCGGGCGTTTCATCGCAGGCATAGCCGAACATCAGACCCTGGTCGCCGGCGCCCTGATTCAAATGGTCGTCGGAGGCGTGATCCACGCCCTGGGCGATGTCATTGGACTGCTTGTCATAGCAGACCATGACCGCACAGCCCTTGTAGTCGATACCGTACTCGGTGTTGTCGTAGCCGATGCGGCGGATGGTGTCGCGCGCGACCTGGATGTAGTCGACGTGCGCATTGGTGGTGATTTCGCCCGCCAGCACCACCAGACCGGTGTTGCACAGCGTTTCGGCTGCTACACGCGATCGCGGATCCTGTTCGAAGATCGCGTCGAGAATGGCATCGGAAATCTGATCCGCAACCTTGTCGGGATGGCCTTCCGAAACCGACTCGGAAGTAAAAAGGTAGTCCGCCATGAATGGTCTCCGCAAATGAAAAACCCCGGAATAACGTTGGCGCGGCCAACTCCGGGGTTCGAGCGGACGACGCTTTAGCAGTATTTGGCGAACCTCGCGGTCCGCGCCGCCCTGCAAGTTGTCTTTAACTCGGCGGTCAGGGAATTATAGGAATGGCCGCTTATAATGCAAGCGCCCGTTTCGAGCCACGCACCTTGACACTCACTTCTTTGCTCCCGCCGCTGTTCCGCCTGCTGGGCCGCTGCTCGCTGGCCTCCCTGCACCGCTTCGGGGCTTGGGCGGGGCTTGCCACCTACTGGCTTTCTCCGCGCTACCGGCATCGCCTGCAGGAGAACATGGCACGCGGGTTGGGCCGTACGCCCACGCGTGCCGAACTGCATGCCAACGCAGCCGAAACCGGCCGCATGATGCTCGAACTGCCTTTCATCTGGCAGCGGCCGTTCGAAGACATCCAGGCACATATCCTCGAACTCGTCGGCTGGGAGAAAGTGCATCAGATGCTCGCCGAGGGTGATGCAATGATCGCCCTCACGCCCCACATGGGCTGCTTCGAAATCACCTCGCTGCACGCCGGCACCTTCATGCCGATGACCATCCTCTACCGGCCACCCAAGCAGGCCGGTATCGAACCGATCCTGCGTGCCGGACGCACCCGCGGTCAGCTGAGTCTCGCGCCGGCCGACCTCTCCGGCGTGCGCAGCATCATCAAGGGCCTGCGCCAGGGCGTCTCCACCGGACTGCTGCCGGATCAGGCTCCCGGCAAGGGCGAAGGCATCTGGTTGCCCTTCTTCGGCAAGCCGGCTTACACGATGACGCTCGCCGCCCGCCTCTCGGAAGTGAAGAAGACCCGCGTGCTCCTGTTCTGGGGCGAACGGGTGAGCGGACGCGGCTGGCGCCTGCACTGCTTCGAGCCGGAGGAGGCCATTACCGGCACGCTGGAAGAGCGCGCCGCCGCCATCAATCGCGCGCTGGAAGCCCTCATCCTGCGCTGTCCGACCCAGTACCTCTGGGGCTACAACCGCTACAAGACTCCGGCGGGTGCCAATCCGCCGCCTGCGCAATGACTGTTCTGACCCGAATCTTTCTCGCCGGCCTGTGGTGCTTCCACTGGCTGCCGCTTCCCGTTCAGGCCTTTTTCGGCTGGATGCTGGGGCATCTGCTGTATCTCGCTGTCGTGCCGCGGCGGCGCGTGCTGCTGACCAACCTGCGCCTGTGCTTCCCGGAAAAACCCGAGGCCGAGCGCCGGAAGCTTGCGCGCGCAGTCTGTGTGGCTGTCACCCGCTCGATGCTTGAGCGGGGCGTGTTGTGGTGGGCCTCCGAAACCCGCATCCGTCGTCTCGTCGAGCTGAACGGCGTCGAGACCATCCGGCGGCTTCATGCCGAGGGCAAGGCCGTCGTGATGCTGGTGCCGCATTTCGTGGGGCTCGACATGGCGGGCAGCCGCATGGCGATGGAGATGGACTGTGTCAGCATGTATTCCGCCCAGAACGACAAGCTCATCGAGAAGATGCTGCTGCATGGCCGTACGCGTTTCGGCTCGCAGGAGCTGCTCTCGCGGCAGGACGGCATTCGCGGTGCAGTGAAGGCCATGAAACGCGGTCGCCCCTTCTACTATCTGCCGGACCTCGACTTCGGCCCGAAGGAGTCCATCTTCGTGCCGTTCTTCGGCATCCAGACCGCCACCGTACCCGGCCTGCCCCGCATCGCGCGGCTGGCAGACGCGGCCGTCGTCCCGCTGGTCGTGCGGATGAAGCCCTGGGGCCAGGGCTACGTCGGTGAATTCCAGCCCCCCTGGAACAACTTCCCGACCGACAATGTCGAGGCAGACACCGCCCGCATGAATGCCTGGATCGAAGCCGAGGTGCGCAAGCTGCCCGAGCAGTACTACTGGGTGCACAAGCGCTTCAAGACACGGCCTGCCGGCGAGGCAAAGTTTTACTAATGTGCAGGGCAAACGGCGCCGCCGGCTCCCGAAGCAGGATAATCAGGACATGAAGCTCAACTTCACGAAAATGCAGGGACTGGGCAATGACTTCGTCGTCATCGATGCGATCAGCCAGACCGTCGAGATGACGCCCGCCCTGGCGCGGCGCCTGGGCGACCGTCGCTTCGGCGTCGGCTGCGACCAGATCCTGATCGTTGAACGCCCGAGCGGTGAAAACATCGATTTCCGCTACCGGATCTTCAATTCCGATGGCTCCGAAGTCGAGCAGTGTGGCAACGGTGCGCGCTGCTTCGTGCGCTTCGTGGTCGACCACAAGCTGACCACCAAGCACGAGATCCGCGTCGAAACAAAGTCGGGTGTCATCACGCCGCGCCTGGTCGATAACGGCCTCGTGACGGTCGACATGGGCGTGCCGGTCTTTGAGCCCGCGCGCATCCCCTTTGTTTCGGAGAGCGATGCAGCCGTCCAGCCGCTGGCACTCGCCGGCGAAACGATCGAAATCAGTGCGGTCTCGATGGGCAACCCTCACGCCGTCCAGGTCGTCGCGAACGTCGACAGCGCCCCGGTCGAACAGCAGGGACCGCTCATCGAGCACCATCCCCGCTTTCCTGCCCGGGTCAATGCCGGCTTCATGCAGATCGTGGACGAACACGCGATCCGCCTGCGCGTGTTCGAACGCGGAGCGGGCGAAACCCTGGCCTGCGGCACGGGCGCCTGTGCGGCGGTCGTTGCCGGTATCCGGCGCGGCCTGCTCCACTCACCGGTGCGCGTCGAAACGCGGGGCGGCGAACTGTCGATCGCCTGGCGCGGACCGGGAACGTCCGTTCTGATGACCGGCCCCGCCGTCAGCGTTTTCGAAGGCAGTCTTGACCTCTGAACCCGGACATCCATGACCATGACCCCGCAAGACATCGTCGACTTCCTCAGTCAGCAACCCGAATTCTTCGTCGACCATCCCGAGCTGCTCAGCACGCTGACCGTGCCGCATCCGCTGTCGGGCCAGGCCATCTCGCTGACCGAACGCCAGCTGCTGAACCTGCGCGAAAAACTCGGCCAGGTCCAGGGCAAGCTGGCCGAGCTGGTCAGCTTCGGCGAGGAAAACGACGTGATTGCCGAGCGGGTGCACCGGCTCACGCTGTCGCTGATGACCGCCCCCGAGTTCGAGTCGGTCAATTTCGCGATCTACAACCACCTGCAGGAGGACTTCGCGGTGCCGCATGTGGCGCTGCGGATCTGGAACAGCATCCTGAAGCGTCCGCTACCCGAGTTCATCGAGGTCTCGGAGGAGCTGCGCTTCTATGCAGCCGACCTGCGCCATCCCTACTGCGGGCCGGCCCAGAATGAGGAAGTGCTGGCCTGGTTCGGCGAGTCCGCCAGCCAGTTGCGCTCGATGGCACTGATTCCCCTGCGGCGCGATGCGCAGATTTTCGGCATGCTCGCACTGGGTAGCGAAGATCCCGAGCGCTTCTTCCCCGAGATGGGAACGCTGTATGTCGAACGCATAGGCGACCTCGTCAGTGCCGCGGTACTCAGACATATCGGCTGAGTGCGCATGAAGCCCGCCAGGACCGATCCGGCCGCAGCAAGACCTGAAGTCAGCCTGCCTGACGAGGTCCTCGCCTGGCTCGATTTCCTCACTCATCAAAAGCGCAGCAGCCCGCACACGCTGGTCAGTTATCGACGCGACCTCGCCAAGCTGGTGAGCCTGTGCGCCGGTCGGCCGCTGCAGCAGATCACCGCCGCAGACATCCGCCGCTTTTCGGCCCAGTTGCATCGGAGCGGGCTGGAAGCGCGCTCGATCGCCCGAACGCTCTCCGCCTGGCGCAGCTGCTTTCGATGGCTGCTGGCACGCGAGCGGGTGAGCAGCAATCCGGTGGCCGGCATCCGCCCGCCCCGTGCGGGCAAACCGCTGCCCCGCGCCCTGTCGGTTGATGCAGCAAGCGCCCTGCTCGACTCGCAAGCCGAAGATCTGCTCGAGCAGCGTGATCTGGCGATGTTCGAACTGCTGTACTCCTCGGGACTGCGCCTTGCCGAGCTCGCCGGGCTCGATCTGGCGGGCACCTACAGCATCCGCGAAGGCGAAGTCACTGTTTTCGGCAAGCGCGGCAAGACACGGCGCGTGCCGGTTGGCGGCAAGGCCCTCGAAGCCCTGCAGGCCTGGCTCGGTGTGCGCGCCACGATTGCTGCGCCCGGCGAAACCGCACTGTTCGTGAGCCAGCGAGGCAATCGCCTCTCGCACGGCACGATCCGGGCAAGGCTGGCGCGCTGGGCACGCGAGAAAGGCATGGCGCAGCACGTGCATCCGCACATGCTTCGCCACAGCTTCGCCTCGCATATGCTGCAGTCATCCGGAGACCTGCGCGCCGTTCAGGAACTGCTGGGCCACGCGAGCATCCGCAGCACCCAGGTCTATACCCATCTCGATTTCCAGCATCTCGCGAAGATCTACGACGCGGCCCATCCGCGCGCGAGGAAGAAGGACTGAATGGCGAGCGCTCAGGCCTCGCCTGGCGCCTGCCCGCCCATGACCGCCAGCCAGGTAGCCTGCAGCACGCGGGCATCGACGCTCGCCCGGTGCCGCTGGACCTGCATCGAGCCCTCCACCTCGGCACGCACCTCGTTCCAGAGACGGGCCTCGACCATCGGCGTGATCCGCACCAGGTGCTCGACGCGGTAAGTGGCAGGCACCCCCGCCGCCTCGTGCAGGGTCGCCAGCCATGAGTAGTCATGCGCCCAGGCGTCGGAATAGATGGTGCTGCGCCCGAGCAGGGTATTGAGCCGGATGGCCACGGAGAGCGGCGGCAGGCCGTTTTCGGCGAGCATCTGGCGCGAAATGCCATGAACCGCTTCCGCCTGCGGGTCCCAGTGCGTCCAGCTCGAAACCGGCTGGATCAGCGCACAGTAACTGCGTCCGTCCGAGAGGGCGCACCCCACTTCAATGGGATAGCTGCCCGGACCGAAACCGGATGCCTCGATATCGATGATGGCCGGCGGTTGCAGCATGGAGAGATTTCCATGAAATGAATGCGGATAATGTAGCCTGACTTGCGGCAGCCACCCAAGCACGGCGGCTTTCCGCTAGCATTCGCACCCTTTCAGACAGTTTTGCGCAGGAATCCACATGGCCGAACTCATTCTCGCTCCCGGCAAGGAGCGCTCCGTCATGCGCCGCCATCCCTGGATCTTTGCCGGCTCGGTCGCCAAACTCGCCGGCCGCTCGAAGCCCGGTGACACGGTCGAGGTCTATAACGAGCGCGGCCAGCTGATGGGGCGGGCGGCGTATTCGCCCGAGTCCCAGATCCGTGCCCGCATGTGGAGCTTCGACGCCGAGGAGTCGATCGACCACGGCTTCTTCAAGCGCCGCGTGGCGGCCTGCGTGGCGCGCCGCGCTGCCCACCCGCAGCTCGCGGGGCAGGATGGCTTGCGCCTGATCCATGGCGAGTCGGATGGCCTGCCCGGCGTGATTGCGGACCGCTTCGGCAAGGTGGTGGTGCTGCAGATCACCAGCGCGGGCGGCGAGAAATGGCGCGACGCGATCGTCGCCGGGCTGGTTCAGGCCACCGGCTGCGTCTGCGTCTATGAGCGTTCGGATTCGGACGTGCGCAAGCTCGAAGGGCTGGAGCCGCGTACCGGCGTGGTGTATGGCGAACTCCCGACCGGGCCGCTGACCATTCGTGAGAACGGCGTAACGATGGAAGTGGATGTGGTCAGCGGCCACAAGACCGGCTTCTACCTCGACCAGCGGGACAACCGCCTGCTCACCGGCCAGCTCTCCGCAGGCCGCGCCGTGCTCAACTGCTTCTGCTACACCGCCGGCTTCTCGCTGCAGGCGCTGGCGGGCGGGGCGACCAGCACCTTGTCCATCGACTCCTCCGGCCCGGCGCTGGAAACCGCGAAGCGCAATCTGGCGCTGAATCCGCAGCTCGACGCTGCACGTGCCGAATGGTGGGAGGCCGACGTATTCGAGGCCCTGCGCAAGCTGCGCAGCGACGGTCGCAAGTTCGACCTGATCGTGCTTGATCCGCCCAAGTTCGCCCCCTCGGCGGCGCACGCCCAGCGCGCCGCCCGCGCCTACAAGGACATCAACATCCTCGGCTTCCGCCTGCTCAATCCGGGCGGCATCCTGATGACCTATTCGTGCTCTGGCGGCATCGGCCAGGAACTGTTCCAGCAGATCGTCGCGGGAGCTGCGGTGGATGCCGGCGTCGATGCTCGAATCATCCATCGCCTCTCGGCCGGCGCGGATCACCCGATCGGCCTCGCCGTACCCGAAGGCGAGTACCTCAAGGGACTCGCCTGCCAGATCGACTGAGCCAGACGGCTCAGCTCAGCCCCTGCACGGCAGCCAGAACCTCTTCCACCGGAATGTCATTCACATCCAGCGAAGCCGGCTGCAGCAGGCGATAGGGTACGCCCCAGGGATGCCAGCGCTCGGCGTCCGACTTGCCGAAGAGGCAGACGATCGGTTTGCCGAGCGCCGCCGCCAGATGCATGTGACCACCATCCGAGCACAGCACCTGCGAGCAGGCCGCCAGCCCCCCGATCAGGCCCGCCAGCGTATGCGACTTCATCGGCACCAGCGGCAGATCCGGGCAGGCATCGAGAATCTGCTGCGCCTTCGCGTCGTCACCGGGATGCAGCGGATTGTCCGAAGCGCCCGGCGCCCAGAACAGCCCGAAGCGCAAAGCCGGATCCAGTGCATGAAGCTTCCGGATCAACTCGATGAAACGCTCGATCGGCCAGCGCTGTGAAGGCTTCCGCGCACTGATGTGAATGCCCAGCACCCGCCCCTCGCCAAGCTTTACGCGCGCGTCCGCCAGCAGGGATGCATGCGGTACGATCTCCGCAGCAGGCAGGCGGGTGTGCGGCAAACCCAGTTCGCGCAGGAAGTTCGCCGTCCGCAAGGCTTCATGCAGCCCGACCGGATCGGGCGCGACGTCATCCTGTGCCAGCACCCGTTTAGCGCCGACGAGCCATGCCATGCGGCGCGCGCTGGCCTGCGTGCCCCCTGCGGGCAGAAGCACCAGATCAATCCCGAGTCGCCGCAATTGCCAGAGCTGACGCAGGCGCGCAGCCATGGCGCCCCAGCTGCTCTCGCCGGAAGCCAGATGCTTGGCCTTGGTGTAACGGAACACCGCATCGAGATCGCGGTTATCGTGCAGCACCTCCGCGTTGTAGGAGGTCACCAGCGCGCCAATCCAGGCCTTCGGCCAGGACTCCCGCAAACGACGGATCATCGGCAGCGTACAGACGAGGTCGCCGATATTGTCACGACGGATGACGAGGATCTTCACGCGGCGGACCTGCTCCGCTGCGGCGCGCCGGACAACAGCAAACCCAGGCAGATCATCGCCAGCATGCCGTGCTCATGATGCAGCGTCGTGTTGAAGAGTCCTCCGACAAATACCACCGTGAAGCCCGCCAGCCCGGCGCCCCAGGCCAGACGCGCCAGCTCGCTGCCCTGATCGCCCGGCAAACGGCGAATCAATGCGGCAAGCCAGCTCACGCCCAGTACTGCAAGGATACCGATCCCGAGCAGCCCCCGTTCGGCCAGCGTATTCGCATAGATGCCATGTGCATGATCGGCAAAGAAGTAGTCCTGCCGTTCGAAAGGCTCCCCACGGGCGCGTACCCATCCCTCGAGCATCTCCGGCGACACCGCGCGGAAGTTGGCGGGGCCGACACCCGTCAGGGGAAACTGCCGCGCCATTTCGGTTGCGGTGTGGAATGCCTGGAGGCGGAATGAAGAAAGATGGCCTTGCTCGACGCCTTCCACAGTTTTCTGCAACAGCGTCTGATTGTTCTTGCTTCCGGTCAGCTCGCTGGTCAGCCACTGGGTTCCCGCCCCGAAAACCACCGCTGCCACACAGACGGCCGCGAAAGTGCGCAGGCGCATCCCGCCCAGCAAGAGCACGCAGGGCAACACACCCAGCAGATAGGCCACCAGTGCACCGCGGCTGGCAAACCCGATCATGACGCCCAGCATCAACAGGGCCGCCACCAGACCGATGCGGCACTCGCGATGCTGATGAAGACGGCCGGATACCGCAGCCAGCGCGGCAGCCAGAATTGCTATGCCAGCGCCATAAAGCGCGGAATGATTCACATGGCCCACAGAATTGAGTTGCAGCCAGATCCGCTTCGGCTCGGTCGCCAGCACCCAGTAGCCGTGCAGCACCCCCGCCAGCGTTGCGCCGATCAGACAGTAGATAAGCAGGCGGACCTGACGGGCATCAAGACGACTGCGCGCCAGGATCCAGCCCAGCGACACATAGCCGGCGATATCACCAAGTTCCTTCCATTGCGGGGTGTAGGCCGTATTGAGCAGGCTCGCCAGCGGCACCAGGAACAGGCCGGCGAACAGGCAGTCCCACGGGAGCGCGAGCGTTCCGAAGTCACGCCTGCGCAGGCTGTTGCCCAGCCACAACAACAGGAACAGTGCCCAGAAAATGTTCTTGGGCGCTTCGACCAGAGGCAGCGCAATCGCGAACAGGCACAGGAGAATGAACTCGAATCTGTCGAGACGACGTTCGGAAGCGGGCATGAGCAGGCTCGGCGAGAAAACGGTCAGGCCGCATGATACCGCAGGGGTTCAGTACAATCGGGACCTTTGATCTTCTTCGCGGCCGCGTCGCCACCCTGCGTGCTGCGCACCGGAACCCCCATGAAAATCCTCATCCTGAAGCGTGACAAGCTCGGCGACATGCTCCTCACGACGCCCATGTTCGCCCTGCTTCGCCAGCAGTTTCCCGACGCCCGGATCGACGTGCTGGCCAACACCTACAACGCCTGGGTGATCGACGGCAACAGCGACGTGAGCCGCGTATGGTCCTACCAGCGCGTCAAGGAAGGCGGGCGCATCCACTGGCGTGCGGCCCTCCTGCAAGCTCGCCAGACCCTGGCCCTGCGTGCGGAGGAATATGACTGGATCATCGTGGCAAACGGTGACGCATCGCATCGCGCCATCAAGCGCGCCGTCTGGCTTGGCGGGCGCCAGGTGGTCTCCTACGTCGACGCAAGGAACACTCACCGCCGGGTGACCCATCCGCTCGAGATCCCGAAGCGGATCCACGAGGCCAGACGGATGGCAAACCTGCTCACGCCCCTGGGCGTGACGCTGCCCGACACGCTGCCGCCGCTGCGCTTTCATCTGCCGGCCGATGCACAGGCTTTCGCCACGACCTGGCTGGCGGAACAAGGCCTTGCCCCCGGCGGCTACATCACGCTGGGTCTCGGCGCACGCCGGGCCAAGAAGCAGCCGACGACAGAGCAGATCCTGCGCTGGACGCAGCACTTCAACGACGCCTGGGGACTGAAGACTGTATTCATGTGGACGCCCGGCAAGAGCGACAACCCGATGTATCCGGGCGACGATGAAACCGCACAGCCGGTGCTCGACGCAAACCGGCCCTGGATCGTGCCCTTCCGTGGTCCGCTCAAGCCGGCCCTCGGATTGATTTTCAATGGACGGACCAGTCTCTTTCCCGACAGCGGCCTGATGCACTTTGCAGCCGCCAGCCCCGGAGGCGTGCTGGGCTTCTTTGCTGAAACAGATGTCTCGCCCCCACCGGACCAGTGGGGGCCGATCGGCCCGAAGGCGGACTGGCTCGAAGCGCCCAAGGCTGTCTCGGAGTTGGGTGACGAACTCGTGCTCGCCCGCGTCGAAGCGCTGTTGCAGAAATGACAGGGGCCGCCCGAGGGCGGCCCCTGCCGGCCAAAGAAACGCTCAGCCCTTCTTGGCGCCGTAGAGGCAGGGGTTCAGGGTCGGATCGTTGTACATCTTGAACTGGCGATAGACCTTGTAATGCGCGCGGCCGGCCGCACAGTCGTCCAGCAGCTGTTCAAGGCAGGCGGCGAGATCGGTGCGCTGCTCGCGCAGCCGGGCCACCTTCGCCTCACAGGCCGCCAGATGCCCGGCCGACACATCCTGGCGCTTCAACTGCTCGCCCATGTGGAAAATCTTGAGCGACAGGATTGAGATCCGATCAATCATGCTGCCCGCCGTTTCCGAATTCAGCCGGCTGCCCGGCACTGCAGGCGGCAAGGCAGACAGGAAAACCTCGTCCATCCGTTCGATCGCATCATTGCGTTTCTGGTTGTAGCCGTCGATGGCACGCTTGTTCACCGCAATCTCGCTGTCCGCCACATCCTGACGCCGGGCGAGGTCTTCTTCGTCCCACAACAGGTTGTTGTAGCGATGATTGAGTTCCAGGAATGACCAGAGACCTTCGGCAAACCTCGCGGCGCCGTGCTTCGCCCAGCGGCGATCGGCCACGCAGGCATCGTGAAATGCAATGATCTCGGAACTGGCAATCAGCGGGGTCATGAATTCGAGTCCTGTCAGCAAAAAGATGCCGCATTCTAGCCCGAGCCACCGTAAGCCTCCTGCAACACTCGTCAAATACGCTGAAGCACCCGAAGAGAGAAAGAACCCGATGGAAAGCCCCTTCAAAGGCAAGACCGGCCTGGTCCGGATCTGGAATGCGTTCAACTATTCGCTCGCCGGCCTGGCTGCGGCCTACCGGCTGGAAGATGCCTTCCGCCAGGAGGTGCTGCTGGCCATCGTGCTGATTCCTGTTGCGCTGCTGAGCCACTGCAGCGGGCCGGAGAAGGCGCTGCTGATTGCCTGCGTGCTGCTCGTGCTGATCGTCGAGCTGCTCAATTCGGCGGTGGAGGCGGTGGTCGACCGGGTCTCGCTCGAGCGGCATGAGCTCGCCAAGCGCGCGAAGGACATCGGCAGCGCTGCGGTGCTGATCACGCTGGTCAATCTGGCAGCGGTCTGGGCGCTGGTCTTCTTCGGCTGAAACCTGCGCTTCATGCGGGCGTCACACGGCTGACGCGCTCGGCCCGGATCATCGCGGCGCACCTGCTCCCGCCCGGAGCAGGGCAGCCTCCGAGGTCCGCCGATGGATTCCGCCCGCCTGCATCTGCAAACGCTTGCCCCCGCCCGTCGCCAGCTGCGCATCGCGATCGTTACGGAGACCTATCCGCCCGAAGTCAACGGCGTGGCCATGACCACCGGCCGCATCGTCGATGGGCTGCTCCAGCAGGGACATGAAGTCCAGCTGGTTCGCCCGCGCCAGAACCCGGAGGATCAGCCCAGTCCGGCCGAGGGCTTCGACGAGATGCTGTCGATCGGCATTCCGATTCCGAAATACAACCATCTGAAGATGGGCTTGCCGGCCCGCATGGCGCTCACCCGGGCATGGTCGGTGCGGCGGCCGGATGTGATCCAGGTAGTCACCGAGGGCCCGCTCGGCTGGTCGGCCGTCGCGGTGGCGCGCAAGCTGCGGATTCCGGTCATCACCGAGTTTCACACCAACTTCCACAGCTACACCCGCTACTACGGTGTGGGCTGGCTCAAGCAGCCACTCTCGGCCTGGCTGCGCCGCTTCCACAACAAGGGAGACCTCTGCTTGGTGCCGACCGCAGCGCTGCGCAGCGAACTGCAAGCCGGTGGCTACCGCCATGTCGAAGTCGTGGCGCGTGGCGTAGACACCACCCTGTTCAGCCCGGCACGACGCAGTGCCGCCCTGCGGGAGCGCTGGGGCGCCCTGCCCGAGACGCTGGTCTGCGCCATCGTGAGCCGGCTTGCGCCGGAAAAGAATTTCGAGCTGGGCGTCCGCGCCTTCGAAGCCATCCGCCGGATCAGGCCCGACGCCCGCCTGCTGCTGGTCGGCGACGGACCCGCGCGGGCCGAATTGCAGGCCCGCCATCCGGAGCACGTCTTTGCCGGCATGCGCAGTGGCGAGGACCTGGCCGCGCATTACGCCTCGGCCGACTGCTTCCTCTTTCCCAGCAGTACTGAAACTTTTGGCAACGTGATCACCGAAGCACTGGCCAGCGGTCTGCCGGTTCTGGCCTTCAAGCATGCGGCTGCCGCAGAACTCCTGCGCAACGGGCACAACGGCCTGCTCGTGCCCTATGCGGACGAAACCGCCTTCATCGCAGCCGCCAGCCGCTTTGCAGAAGAAATCCAGCAGCTCGAAGCCATGCAGCAGCGGGCGCGCGAAAGCGTGCTGCACATGGACTGGCACTCCATCGTGCAACGGCTGGTTAATGTGCAGGAGCAGGTCATCGAGCAGCATGCACAGCGCAACAGCGGCGGGCTGGCACTGGGCGCAAGGGCCGACTAGACCGGCTGGACACACACTGCCAGCCACGGATCAAGCCCCATGCGGAGGGGCTCGGCTACAATCGCGCATTTCTCACGCGAAAGCCGCCCACACAACATGTCCGTCCTCATCTGCGGTTCGATGGCCTACGACACCATCATGGTGTTTCCGTCCCAGTTCAAGCACCACATCCTGCCCGAGCAGATCCACATCCTGAATGTGTCCTTCCTCGTGCCGGACATGCGGCGCGAGTTCGGCGGTTGCGCAGGCAACATCGCCTGGTCGCTGAAGATGCTGGGCGGCGAACCGGAGATCATGGCGGCCATGGGGCAAGATGCCGGCCCCTATCTCGAACGCCTGCAGGCGCATGGCATCAGTGCCAGCCACATCCGTGTGCTCAATGACGCCTTCACCGCACAGGCCTTCATCACGACCGATCTGGACGACAACCAGATCACGGCCTTCCATCCGGGCGCGATGAGCCAGTCTCACCTGAACCATGTGAGTGACGCGCGCGGCGTCACGCTCGGCATCGTCGCCCCGGACGGGCGCGACGGCATGCTGCAGCATGCGCGAGGCTTCGCCGCAGCGGGCATCCCCTTCATTTTCGACCCGGGCCAGGGCCTGCCGATCATCTCCGGCCCCGAGCTGCTGGAATGCTTCGATCACGCCAGCTGGTGCACCGTGAATGACTACGAAGCCCGTCTGATCTGCGACAAGACCGGGCTCAGCTTGGCACAGCTTGCGGAACGTCTCGACGCGCTGGTGGTCACACTCGGAGCGGATGGCTCGGACATCCATACCCGGGACGGCGTCACGCACGTCCCCGCCGTGCCGGCCACTGCCATCGTGGACCCGACCGGTTGTGGCGACGCCTTCCGCGGCGGCATGCTGTACGGTCTGGCCAAGGGCTGGAGCCTGGAGAAATCCGTACGTCTGGCTTCCACCATGGGCGCGATCAAGATCGCCCATCGCGGCGGCCAGACCTACACCCTCACACGGGATGAAATCGCCGACCGCCATGAGGCGGGCTATGGCGAACGCCCGTGGTAAGCAACAAGGAGTCACTCATGAAGAAGCCGTTCATCCTCGTCACCCTTCTGGCGGCCACGTTGCTCTCCGCAGGCTGCGCCAGCAGCCTCTCGGGCGACACCTACTCCCGCGCCGAAGCGCAGCGCCCGATCAGCTTCCGCGAAGGTCAGCTGATCCAGGTCCGCAAGGTTCGCCTTGAAGGCACCAAGAGCAATATCGGCACCGGCGCCGGTGCGGTGCTCGGCGGCGTCGCGGGCAGCGGCGTCGGCCAGGGCCGTGGCGCCATCGTGGGTGCGGTGCTGGGGGCGGTGGTTGGCGGCGTCGCCGGCGCTGCGACCGAAGAAGGCATGACGCGTGAAGACGCCTGGGAGCTGACCGTCCGCCTCAACAACGGTGAATCACTGGTCGTCGTGCAGGAAGTCGGGCAGTACGACCGCTATGTCGCCGGCGAGCGCGTGCGGGTGCTGACCAGCAACGGCAAGACCCGCGTCTCGCCCTACGCGCCGACAGTGCCAGCCCCTTCTGCCGCACAGTAAGCCGGTCGCGTGCGGTAACGCGCGCGCAACAGTGGGGTAACGGTCGCGTAACGCGCCCTGCCTAAAGTGAGCCTGCAGGCAATCAGTCTGCAGGCCACCAAAGGACAGACCATGTTGCGCGTTGCCCCGCAAACCGCCGAACACAAAACCCGCTCGCTGTGGGTCGGGCTCGCCGGCTCGGAATCCGAGATCCTCGAAGCCCAGAAGCTGCGCTACCGCGTTTTCGCCGAGGAGATGGGCGCCCGCCTGAACCCGCGCACGCCCGGCATCGATCGCGATCATTTCGACGCCCACTGCAAGCACCTCATCGTGCGTGACGAAGCGCACGGCCGGATTGTCGGCACCTACCGGATCCTCACGCCGGAAGCTGCCCGCCGCATCGGCAGCTACTACTCCGAAACCGAATTCGATCTCACCCGCTTCCAGCACCTGCGCCCCGGCCTGGTGGAAGTCGGCCGCTCCTGCATTGACGCCGAATACCGCAGCGGAGCGGTGATCGCGCTGCTGTGGAACGGGCTCTCCCGCTTCATGCAGGCCAACGACTACCAGTACATGATGGGCTGCGCCTCGATCGGCATGGCCGACGGCGGACACAATGCCGCCAACCTCTACCGCACGCTGCAGGACAAGCTGGCGCCGGTGGAATACCACGTCTTTCCGCGCCACCCGCTACCCTGGGAGCAACTCTCGACCGAAACCCGCGCCGAGATCCCGCCGCTGCTCAAGGGTTATCTGCGCGCCGGCGCGCAGGTCTGCGGCGCCCCCGCCTGGGATCCCGACTTCAACACCGCCGATCTGCTGATCCTGCTCCAGATGTCACGCGTCGACGCACGCTACGCCAAGCACTTCATCGAACGCTGACCCCGCGGCGACCCTCGCAGGCACCGGCCCCACCGCGTGCCTGCCCTGCTCCGATCGACATGAATCCGCTTTCCTTCTTCACTGCCTGCCTGCGTGAGATCCGCGCAGGCTTCCGCCTGCTGCAGGTCCTTGCACTGATCGCAGGTGGCATCGCCATCGTTCGCGTGCTCTTCCCGGTCTGGTCGGCTCCGACTCGGCGCCGGGTGAAGCAAGCCTGGGCTGCCAGACTGGTCAGCGCGCTGGGCGTACGCATCAACGCCATCGGCTCAGCCTGTGTGTCGGGCCTGGCGGTGAGCAACCACATTTCCTGGCTGGATGTCTTTGTCATCAACGCCATCACGCCCACCACCTTCGTCTGCAAGGACGACGTGCGCGGCTGGCCCGCCATCGGCTGGCTGGTCGAGCACACCGGCACGCTCTTCATCGCTCGCGGCAGCCGGGTCGCGGCAGCGCACTCGGCCGAAGCCATGGCTGCCAGACTGCAGGCGGGGGAGCGGGTTGCGCTCTTCCCGGAAGGCACCACGACCGGCGGCGAGCAACTGCTGCCCTTCCGGACCGCGCTGTTCGAAGCCGCCGTGAGCGGGCAGGTTGGCGTCCAGGCTGCCGCCATCCGCTATGTCGACGCGGCAGGAAAATCCTCCCGCGCCCCTGCGTATGACGGCGACATCAGCTTCGTGCAGAGCCTGCTCACCATCGCGCGATCGAGCGGACTCCGTGCCGAGATCAGACACCTGCCGCCGCAGCCTGCCGGTCTGGCGCGGCGTGAATACTGCCAGCGCAGCGAAACGCAGATCGCTCAGGCCCTTGGTACAACCGCAACACAGCCCCGCCCGGACGCACTCGCCGCCTGATTTGCGCGACGGACCTGCACCGGTCTTGGCTCAGATCATCGCCTCGACCGCCAAAACGGAGAATAATGCCGGCTTGCCGTAAAGCTCCGCGTCGCTCGCGCGACGTGCATTCTCCATGCAGATCCTCATCATCGGAGCCGGCCTCGCCGGCGTCACCGCCGCCTGGTATCTCCAGGCAGCCGGCCACTCCGTCACGGTCGTCGAACGCGAAAGCGGCCCCGCACTGGAAACCAGCTTCGCCAACGGCGGACAGATTTCCATCAGCCACCCCGAGCCCTGGGCCAACCCCGGCGCTCCGATGACCATCCTGAAGTGGCTCGGACGCAAAGACGCGCCGCTGCTCTTCCGCTGGCCTGCCGAGGCGGCGCGTATCGAATGGGGCCTGAGATTCCTGATTGAATGCCTGCCGGGCCGCACGCGTCGCAACACCAAAGCCATCGCACGCCTTGCCGCCTTCAGCGGCGAGCAGTTGCGCAGCCTGCGCGAGGCGACCGACATCCACTACAACAGCCTTTCGCGGGGCGTGCTGCACCTGTATTTCGCGCCGGAAAACTTTCGCCATGGCGAGGCCCAGCACAAGGTACTGAACGCGCTCGGCATCCCGTCCCGCATGCTCACGCCGGCGCAATGCGTCGAACTCGAACCCTCGCTCGCCCCGGTGGAATCCAGACTGGTGGGCGGCATGCTCGGTGAAGACGACGAAAGCGGTGACGCCCAGCGCTTCGCGAGCGAGTTGGCCGAACGCTGTGCGAGTGCGGGCGTCCGCTTCCTCTACGACACCTCCGTCGAGGAGATCATGCATGCGGAACGCCGCATCACCGGCCTGCGCTGCCTGCAAGACGGGCAGAGCGTCACGCTGCAGGCAGATGGATACGTGATCGCAGCGGGCAGCTACAGCACGCCGCTGGCAGCACAGGTCGGCGAGCGACTGCCGATCTACCCGGTCAAGGGTTACTCCACCACCATGAAACTGAGGGATGCGGCCCGAGCGCCCAGCGTAAGCCTCACCGACGAGTCACGCCGCATCGTGTGTTCGCGCTTCGGCGAGCACCTTCGCATCGCCGGGACTGCGGAGCTCAATGGCTACAACACCGAACTCGACCCCGAACGCTGCGCCGCCCTCATCCGCTGGGCCGAAGACATCTTCCCCGGCGCCTGCGACACCCGCGAACCCAACTACTGGGCCGGCCTCCGCCCCACCACCCCGAGCAACGTCCCGATCATCGGCCAGAGCAAACGCCAGGAAAACCTCTGGTACAACACCGGGCACGGAACACTGGGGTGGACGCTCGCGGCGGGTTCTGCGAGGCGGCTTGCGGACAGTCTGTCGAGTCAGACGGTCAGCTGACTCCAACTCAGGGCGGCGCCCGGAAAAACCTCTCAGACCCGGACTCGCTGCTCCAACACCTTGTCATACAAGGCCCGGTAGGCGGCGCCGACCACATCGGCGGAGAAAAGACGCCGACAACGTTCTCGGGCAGCAAAACCCATTCGATCCCGCAGCAGGGGACGCGCAGCAAGATAGGTCATCGCATCCGCCATGGCGGCTGCATCACCGGGCGGCACAACCAGCCCCGTTTCGCCATGTGCGTTGACCAGCGAAGTACCGGTCCCGATGTCTGTCGTGATCATGGGACGCCCGATCGCCGACGCTTCCAGCAATGACACGCCGAAAGCTTCCGCCCGAAGATGCGATGGAAAGACCATGGCCCCTGCCAGACGGATCAGAGCAAACTTGTCTGCATCATCGCGGAAACCCAGAAAGTGAATATTGCTCACTCCACGAGCCTGGTTCGCGAGCCGCTGACGCTCCGGACCATCCCCCACGACGACAACTGGCAAGCCCGTCGCACGCGCCGCTTCAACAAGGATATGCAGTCCCTTGTAATAACGAAGTACACCTACAAACAGGAAGAACCCTTGACCGAAACGCTCACGCCAGTAGGCTTCGCGCGCTTCGTCCGAGGGAGGAATCTGGGAACAATCCATCGCCAGTGGAATTGCCGAGACCTTGTCACCCAGTGATTGAAGCAGAGGGCTGCTTGCGCGATAGGCGTCGGAGGTAGCCACCACGGCAGAGGCCCGTGAAAGAAAAACATCACGGAGAGGGGCATAAACTCTCTCAAGGCCCCTCTGACGAACAATGTCGGAGTGATACGTCACAACAAAAGGCTTGCCAGCGCTTCCAAGCAAAGCCAGCAGATCGCCAAAGGGCCATGGGTAGTGGCAATGTATGAGATCAGAGCGCTTCGCTAATTCTCGAAGCCGGAACAAGGCCGCTGGAGAAGCAAAATCGCAGGACGCAACTTCAAACACACTGCGACTGCGTACCAGAACGCCTTCAGGCCTCCGGCAGACGACTGGGCTAGCAGACTTAGCCAATGAAAACACGGCGTTCCGACATGCTTGCCGCTGGGTCGCGATACACAACTGCCGCACCGCTTCCTGCACGCCACCCTGCGTTTCCGGGAAATACGTACGGTAGATGTGAAGAATCCGTCGCTCTGGCTCTCCCTTTGCCCCGGACTGAGCGGAAATCGGGGGGCACGTTACGCTCCCGGTCAAAGAAAGATGAGATGAAAAATTTTGTTCAGCCTGCATTCTTATTTGCGCTCCATCGCTGCGCGATAAGCCTTCAAAGTTCCGGTCACCGTCCGTTCCCATGAAAACGAACCCGCATGCGCGATGCCGGAAGGAATAACACGCTCGCGCCATGGTTCATCTTCGATAGCACGCACGAGCAAGTGGCTTAATTGATCCACATCGTCAGGCGCGCACATCAAGGGATAGCCGCCGCCAACCTCTGGAAGGCTAGTCGAATCAGAACAAACCACCGGAACCCCCGAAGCCATGGCCTCGAGAAGCGGCAAACCAAACCCTTCGTAAAGAGAAGGGAAGGCAAATATCCTCGCACCTGAATACAAAACAGGAAGATCGGAAGCAGAAACAAACCCCAGGTAAAAAGCCCACCCCTCTGATTGTGCCTGCTGAAGACGCACATGCACTTCATCACTGCACCAGCCACGGTACCCGGCAACAACAAGTGGGAAGTGATTCTTGACCCTTGCGGGCAAGATCTCATAGGCATCAAGCAAACGCCCCAGATTTTTCCTCGGCTCAACCGTGCCTGCATAAAGAACGTAACGCCCGAAGCCAAGACCAAACCGGACCAGCACCTCCGCACACTCCTTAGCAGTCCGGGGCTTGAACTCAGAAGAAGCGGCCAAGGGAACCGCCAGTACTCGCTCAGGCGAAAACCCGGAATAGGCAAGAACCGCCTGTCTAGCGTGCTCAGATATGGTCAGCAAAACATCGGCACGCTCAAGTGCAACAGGCAACTCACTCCGCATATAGGCAACGCGTTCGGGCGGATGAAATTCAGGGCAGTCCAATACGGAAAGATCGTGAAAAGTCGCCACGCTCGGGCCGTCATAGGCAGGAAGATAGTAATTGGGGCCGTGATACACAGCCCCTTCGGCATTCATGAGCGCCCTGACTCTGAGCACATCATTAATCGACCTATAAATATCCAGCACACATCGGTGTTCGACAAAACGGCGCCCGACAAAACGCTTCAACGATGAAAGAGCGGTCGTCGGCGAAACACCGGGCTCGCTTGGAAACGAGCGCCCAAGACGTCGCCCGGACAGAAAAAAAAGACGTTCGACCTCTTCACTCTGTCCGAGTCCTTTTGCAAGCTCGTACGCATACCTGCCTATGCCTGTTAGCGGAAACCGAATAACATCAACACCGAGCGCAACCTTCATGCTCCTCCCCGAGCAAACCGGGCGGGTCCTGCCCGCCCGTTACGATGATGTGCGCGAAACCCCTTATTCCTTGTAGTCGTAGGCAACGTAGCCATGTTTCTTTGCCAGCTCATCCCGCTGCGCAGCTTTCAGATCTTCACGCATCATTTCAGAAACCAGTTCGGCGAAACTGATCTTCGGCGTCCAACCTAATTTTTCGCGCGCCTTGGTCGCATCACCAAGCAGTGTTTCAACTTCTGCGGGCCTGAAGTACATTGGATCAACAGCGACGATGCAACGCCCATTCTCGTCGTACCCCTTCTCTTCAACCCCGGCCCCCTTCCAGATGATCGTCTTGCCTAGCTCGGCAGCTGCCGCCTCAACGAACTCTCGCACGCTGTACTGAACACCGGTGGCAATCACGAAATCCTCCGGCTTGTCCTGCTGAAGCATCATCCACTGCATTTCCACATAGTCCTTGGCGTGCCCCCAATCCCGCTTGGAATCCAGGTTGCCAAGATACAAACAGTCCTGCAAGCCAAGAGAAATCCGCGCAAGCGCACGAGTAATCTTGCGGGTCACGAATGTTTCACCGCGAACCGGGCTCTCATGATTGAACAGAATTCCGTTACAAGCATACATACCGTATGCCTCGCGATAATTCACGGTAATCCAGTAGGCATAGAGTTTGGCAACCGCGTACGGTGAGCGAGGATAAAAAGGCGTAGTTTCACGCTGCGGAATTTCCTGAACAAGCCCATAAAGCTCGGAAGTCGACGCCTGATAAAACCGGGTTTTCTTTTCAAGCCCCAGAATGCGGATAGCCTCCAGGACACGCAGAGCACCCAACGCATCTGAATTGGCGGTGTACTCCGGCTCTTCGAAAGACACCGCTACATGTGACTGGGCAGCCAGGTTATAGATCTCGTCCGGCTGAACCTGCTGAATGATCCGGATCAGACAGGAAGAGTCTGTCATGTCGCCGTAATGGAGAACAAAGCGACGGCCCTCAACATGATGGTCCGTCAGCAAATGGTCAACCCGGTCCGTATTGAAGAGCGACGCACGGCGTTTGATGCCATGAACTTCGTATCCTTTGCTAAGCAGCAACTCAGCCAAATACGACCCATCTTGACCAGTAACCCCTGTAATTAGCGCCTTTTTCACTTCATTTCCCTTAATGTGTTCGTGTAGAAAATACAAAAAATTTATTCATAACAAATGACGCGCCAACATAGACTACGCCGGAAACTGCTTGTGCCCACCCTGCATGAAAACCAACACCTCTTACAAGCACGATCAGCACAATCAAATTCAACAGATACGCCACTGCAAACACACATAAAAACTTCAAAAACTCTAACCCAACAGAATTTTCACTAGAAAAAGTATACTTTCTGTTTGCAAAGAACGAAAAAACCATACCCACCCCATAACCTGCGGCATTACTCGCCTCTGGCCCCACTCCGCACCCATACATCAAAATAAAAATCGTACCGTAGCCGATTATTGTATTAAACACACCAACGGATGCGTACCTAACAAACTGCCAGAAATGACTCATAGCGCAGTTTAAACCTATTTAATTTTAGAAACTTGAGACAAAGAAAGCATAAAACCAAGATCGCGACGATCTTTGTTCATTCCTAACTCGAATGGAGAAACAGTACTTCTTGCAACGAATCTGAACTCATGCTCCCGATCGCCATACATCGCCAACACTACCGTCTTCTCATCTGTATTCCTAAAATCAAGCTCCTTGAACAAAATTCCGTCCTTGAAAATAGAGATCGTATTTGGAAGCCCGAAGTCAGGAACACTGATTTTTGCCACGACGTCGGAATCAAAAGAAGAATTAACCTTCAACGAAACTTCTTTTCCGCCCCAACCATCAGGATATAGGCCTCGCCACACCTGCCGCGGCTCTTCCCCCAATATTCTGTATAGCTTATAGCCAACCGATGTCTCCTCGATTTTCGGAGAAGAATCCCACAGACTAAAGAAAAACGCGGGAGCACTTAATTCCTTCTCAGAAACCAACTCCATTTCGTAAGAGTTCCACTTTTTAAGCAGAGACTCCTCTTGGTAGTATGGGGCCACCCCCCGCAAGAACCACGTCCCTACTTTTCTTCCTGTAAATGCAAGGACATAGTCCCCCTTTGAAGGAAAGTTTTTATAATTCCCGTCGAGATCAGCCTTGGTTACGCCCAACAATTTTAGTAAATCAGGTTTGTCCACTTGCGCGGGATCGAGAGCATCAGCTAGCCCCCACACGCCCGACTCTCTACCACCCAGAAACTCTAGAACATCGCCCGTCCCGCCAACCTGTTCAGAATAAAAAGGATAGGACTCAAGCATCAAGCGGCCCGACCCGCCAGACTTTTCAACATAACTGCGCAGAGCACTCTCATAAACCAATGAATACTGAACTTGGCTCAAAGCCACGTAATACATAGACAACATCCCATAGGCTGTTGCGCAAAAAACCATCCCATAAAAGACAAGTTTTGGTAAAGACCGAAGAGCCCCTTCTAAAACTTTACCGCCTGCATACACAGCACAAACCTTGAAAAGAAGCGCAGGAAAAAGCATGTAATACGGCATCGGCCAGCGCCACATCAAGAGCGCAAGGTAAAACGCCCACCCCAAAGAGCAAAGAGAGATCATAAAAACCACAGACCGGTCATCCTCTCCCTCACACTTAACCCTCCAGAAATAAATCCGCCAAAACAAGTACCCCAACAAAAAAGCCGACACCAAGCCAAATAAAAAAACATCAGGTTGCTGCGCAACATAAAACAAAAAATTATCTCGCACAAGAGACCAAGAAACTTCATAACTTACGTAACTTGGATCATTACCAGCTTTCTCAAAAAAGTAATACGGCACTCTGGAAATCAAAGCGCCAATAAACAACACCCCCAAGAGTCTAAGGTAATCAACAAAAATCAGCTGCCCCGCCTCAGATCGGACTCTTCGGACCAACAAGGACACAAAAACCCCCGTCACCGCAAACCCAACAAGCGCAAGAGACGTTTCCTTTGACCACAAAGACAACAAAAATAATAAAACGAGCGCAAAATTCCTATAAGCGCCTCTTAAAACCCCAAAAGCGCCATTAAAAAATACAATCAAAAACAAAGACACAAAAAAACAAGCCAAGGGCTCTGGTTTTCCAAGCGTATAAACACTTTCTGCGACGGGGCTTCCGACTGCGATCAAAACCACAAGCCCAACACCCCAAAAGACGCTCCGCCGCAACGACAAAAGCACCGCCCCCCAAATTGCCGCAGAGGAGATATACAACAGAGTAACAAACAAAAAATACAAGGAAAAATTGGCGCCAAAAATATAGTAATTTAGAGCATAGAACAGCCAATAGACAGGGACATACCTTCCAGAGCCTGTATTTGGATTTACGATCCAATCAAACCAATCACTGAAATTTGATCCGATTTTTACTAAAGCAGGAAGATCCAAAGGAAACCAACCGGAAAACAAGGCGGGAGATAAAAATATCGCCCATACGAGGATCGAGCACCCAATATAAATACAAAAAACTTTGCGTGACATCTTCATTTTCCGCCCCGCAATGAGGCGTCGTTTTCCGTCACTCCACCAACATCCCTCGCCACCACAGCATCAATGAGGTATCGTGGCCGTCCTTTCACTTCGACATAGATTTTGCCGACATACTCGCCGACAATGCCCACAGCAAGCATTATTGCCCCCCCAAGAAGGTACAGAGGAATGGTGACGGAGGCCCAGCCTGGCAAGGCTTCCCCTTGGACAACCGAGAAGAATGCGTGGAGAGAGAAAAGAAATGAAACAAAAAAAACTCCTCCGCCCAACCATGAGATCACACGGAGAGGCGTAACAGAAAAGGATGTCACTCCGTTCCAAGCAAGAGCAAGCATTTTCTTCAGCGGGTATTTGCTTTCCCCTGCCAACCGAGGCGAGATCCCATAACTGACGGTTTTTATTTTCCCGTGAAGCAGGGGCTGAAGCCCTCTCAAAAACAACACCCTCTCGCCGAATTTAGCCAAATTCTCAAGAGCTTTGCTGGACATGAGGCGGCAGTCTGCGTGATTCTCAACCAAATCAACCCCAAGCCAACGCATTCCCTTATAAAACAAAGCCGCGGTCATCTTCTTAAACAAGGGGTCGGCATCTCGCGCTGTCTTGACCCCCAAAACTATCTCCGCGCCCGCTCTAAACTCCTCTAACATCAAAGGCAAAGCATTTAAATCATCTTGCAGGTCAGCATCGATGCTGATGACTGCATCACAACACCCCGTCACATATGTCAATCCAGCCAAGAGCGCGCTCTGATGGCCTGCATTACAAGAAAGCTTAATTCCATGTATCCGACCCGGGTATCTTTCCACGGCGTCACTGATAATCGCCCAAGTGGAGTCTCTTGAGCCGTCGTCAACAAGAACAGCAAAACTGGATGGAGCACACCCGTGATGAACCACGAAGTCGTCCAAAAGCTGAATAAGCTTAGGAATCGACGTGCCAAGCACGGCCTCTTCGTTGTAGCAGGGCGCGACAATCGAGATTCTTGTCAGTTCAGGCATAATATCTAGAACATTCCAGAGAAAACATTATTTATTAACTTTAACCAGCACTCTCGCCACCTGAGAGCCCACGCCGGCAAACCAGAAGGCGCTATTCTGCAGAAAATCAATTTCCAGAATATAAACCCCCTCTTCGCTCGGAGCGCGGATATTCATCAGAAAGTCTTGCGAATCGCCAACCCCCAGATCCTTGGACAAGAAAGTCATCTTGCCGTCCCAAACAACAACCCTGTTGTCGGTCCCCAGCCAGTGATAACTCGCACCAACCCTGAAATAGTCCCCCTCTTTTCCAAGAGCAGGCAACAAGGCGCCCCCAACATTTGTAACCCTTACCTTGAGTTTGAAATCAGCCTCTGTCTTTACCGCTCTGGCTGTATCAAGAACCATCAGAGCAACGGCGACACCCTTCGCATCAAGGCGCCCATCCACCTTCGTTTGTCCAGAACACCCCGACAAAAATGAAGCGATCATAAAAAGACAGAAATAACTTTTCATATTTCCTCCAAAAACCGACGGAGCGCGTCAGCTTACGCACAATCGCGAAACAAAGTGAAACCCTTCGGATGGATTATTCGCATAATTATGGAAGTCCTGAAACTTCCAGCCGTTGCCTCTCGGAAACGAATCATACCTAAAGAGCGGGTCATCCAGGAAAGCCAGTCCATTCGCCCAAAAAAGGGCCCTCCACCAATCTCTAGATTTAACCGTCACGTGATATGGAACTCCATCCCTAGAGAGGTACTCGACACAGGAAATACTTCCAACAAAATATCCCCCTGGGGCCAATAAATTACGTACATTGGCAAGCACTCCCGGCAAGTCAACCTCAGCGATATGCTCCAGAACCTCCCAAGAACTGATCAGATCGAACCTGATCTCTACAGAGGCCTCTGCTGACTTGATACAGAACGGCTTTGTAATGTCGCAGGTATGAAGGCGTCCGGGAAGAAGAGGCCAAAACCCTATTTCGTTACGCCTGCAAAAATCCGAGCCATCCACACCTACAGCCATGACACCATGAACGGCCATTTCATAAACAAGTCCGCCGCCCCCCACCCCCAGGTCGAGGAATCGGAAATTTTTTCCTAAAATTTCGATGCTGTTCAATACAAACGGCGTGGGGCGAACGACGCCCTCTGCCGTCGATTCCGGGTAAAGATGGTCGTTGCTCTGCACGGCAACCGGATAGTCTGTTTCGACCAAAACGCTTTTTGAAATATCGAGACTGACTATTGATCCTCTTTTTAGTGACTCGACGTAAGTCTTGTGCAAAGAATCAATCACAAAATCAATTGAAACCTGCTGGAGCGTTGATTGATGCATCAATGACTGTGTTCGTTGATCCAGCACAGTCGAAACGGACTTGACATGAAGCAGAGAGTCCGAAATCTGGCAGCGCTCAGCATTAATGGTATTCATCCCAATTTCTATTGCTGAAGCCTGCTGCGCGGCAGTTGCGGAAATCGTTCGAACATCATTCAACTGGCTTTCAATAATCCGGCTTCTTTCCTCAACAACTCGAACGAGTTCAAGAGCGGCGTCAGCCTGTCTCTCAAGGCTTCTGCTGCGCTCTTCTACGATGCGCAAAAGAATTTGCGCGTCGCGCAATTGAGCGAGGGCTTGATCTGCCAAAGCAGGCAAACCAAAAATCCTACGGACAGACCGAAGCCCGTTGAATGACTTGATGACAGCAGAGCGAATCCAGTTCATACAGTCACCTGTAAAGACTCATTCCACAACATAGGATCGGAGACCCATGTCGCAAACCCCGTCGAAAACATATTCCCTGTTTCTCAGCACAACAGAAAAATGTGCCGCCTCATCGATCCAGTGCAATATCCGTTGGTTACCGTAATACCTGTCGTACTCAAGAGCAACAACAGCCTGAACTTCGTAAAGATTCGCGGAAAGCGAACAAGGGCCGGAAAAACAGACAGTAAAAGACTCACCACTCCCGAACTCTCGCAACCAAAAAACATCCGGGTCATGCTCAAGATTCCTGGGCATGTCTTCATTAAGAGTTCCCCAAGTAGTGACCTTGACTCCTTCTTTATTTCTTATCCGGAAAGCGACATTCAGGTTTTTTGCCGCAACATGAGCAACGCATTCAATGCGGATATGCAAGTCATCCCCAGCGTAAAACGTGCTCTGCTCTACCCCCGCCGAGTCCGTTACCCGGACCGATATGATTTCTACATCAAGATTTCCGTATGACTTGGCTGGCGTCTGTTTGACAGACGCCACATTATTGATTCTCTGCAACTCGCGAAATTCGGACTCTTCTACTTTCTGAAGGTATTCCCTATACGAGAACAGCACATCGGAGGTTCTGCCGTAGGACGCAACACGACCATTTTCGAGAAAAATGGATCTGCTCGTAAGCGTTCGCACGGTTTCTTGGTCATGAGAGACGAACAGAAGCGAGCAGCCATCATCCAGCAATTGCTCAATCCTCCTGAAGCAACGTTTCTGAAACAATGCATCGCCCACCGCCAAGGCCTCATCAACAATGAGAATGTCGGGCTCTACCTGTGTCTGAACCGCTACGGCGAGTCGGACTACCATTCCGCTTGAATACGACTTGACAGGCTGATCAAGGTGCTGGCCTATGTCTGCGAAACCCGCAATTGCGTCGAACCGCTCGTCAATTTCTGACTTCTGCAATCCGAGCAACGCGCCATTCAGGTATATATTCTCTCGGCCGGAAAACTCAGGATCAAACCCCGACCCCAATTCCAGCAATGCGGCAAGCCTTCCGTTTGTTTCAACACTCCCGCTGGAAGGGGTCAGCGTACCGGCAATAATCTGAAGCAGAGTGCTTTTCCCGCTTCCGTTCCGGCCGACAATACCAAAGGACTCACCCTTCCTGACCTCGAGACTAACCTCTGAAAGCGCCCAGAACTCCCTGAAGTAATTCCGCCCATGCCTCCCAAAAAACCGGCCAACACGGGGAAAAACAAACTGCTTCAGCTGATCGGACGGATTGTCATAAAGTTCAAACTTCTTGGAAACCGCTGAAACCGTAATCGCGTTTTCACAAGACATTTGAAAATCCCTTCCGCGTTTTCTGGAACCACGCATACCCAAGCCAGCTTACTGAAAGGGAAATCAGGCTGTAGAAAAGCAAACTCAGCCAGTCAGGAGTGACTCCGAAGATGACCACATTCCGAACCTGCTCAATAACAAAACTCAGTGGATTCAAAGCCACAACCCCCTGAAACATCGGAGGCAATGCTGAAACGGGATAAAAGACAGGTGAGCAAAACAACAGCATCGTCGAGATCAACCCCACTGGATGGGAGACATCTCTCACATACACACCCAACGAGCACATGAACCACGCCACTCCGAGGGCGATAATGGCTATTGGCATGAAAACAAGGGGTAGTAAGAATGCAGTTAATTTAATTCCGCCCAAAATAAGAAAAACACCGAAAAACAGGACGACAGAGCTCACTGCCGCATGAAACAGCGAAGACATCACCAGAACCGGGCCTAATATTTCAAGAGGAAAAACAATTTTCTTTACATATGAAACGTTCGAAACTACCAACATCGGCGCCCGAACCAACACTTCGGAAAAAAAACCATGCACAATCATCCCGGCAAACAGCAATACAGCAAAAGAACCGGTGCTTTCACTTTGCCCTGCCCAGCGAGCCTTGAACACCCCTGAAAAAACGAAGGTGTACGTTGCGAGAAGGAGAAGTGGCGTAAGGAATGACCAGAGAACCCCCATTGCTGACCCTTTGTAACGGCCAAGAACGTCTCGCACAGCCAACTGCCAAATCAATGCTCTGTTAGCCGATAAGCTTCTGACCAGAGAGCGGAAGGACAAGGAAACCGGGGCATGGGGATTCATAGCCCGAAATTCCGCCTGAGAACACGTACACGGGCCTTAACCCCCTGCTTCTTCATCGCGATGCACTGTGCCCTGATCCATTTCGGACTGAAGAACTGCTTGATCAATCGCCCCTTGCTCCAGACCCATGATGGTCTTGCAACAGGGTGCGCCACCGGCCGTGGTCCAAAACCTGTCTGTATGCGGAACGCTGCAGGATTGTAAGACCAGATGATTTCGTTTTCTTCCGAGTCATCCCACGGGCGCGCAGGAAATTCTTGGGCAACATCTATCTTTATCGATGCCGCCAAAAGCTGTTTGATTTCCAATCCCGCAGTCAACACCGCCAAAGGCCGCCCATGAAGGTAACGGATAGCAGTCCCCACGTCCTCGGGAATTGCCCCCCTTCGAAAGATGAAGCGCCCATAGCCGGTTGGACCGGATTTGTTTACATGCCCGAAATCGAGAAGTTCGTGAACGCTGCGAACGACCTCCTCACCCTGATCAAGAACAGCTGCCGTGGCCGCACAAACCACATCCCTCGACGCGCGCAAAGCAGAAACAAGGGTTTCCACATGGCGAGATTGCAGAGACTCGTTTGGCGCGACAACCATGAACGCATGGTCCATTGGTGTTTTCTGGATCAGATCAAAAATGACTTCTCCCAGTGGTCTCGCCGCTCGGAGCTCTGGGTAAATCGCTGCCGCAGAATAGTCCCTAATATCCAGCTCAATATGAGCGCCAGAGTCCCTGATCAGCTGATCAATTTCGGATTGATTCTGATCGTAAATACGCGAATCCAAAACAAGATATGGCTTTACGTCCGTGCAGGTCTGCTTCGAACTTTCTAGGTGCTGAATCAGCACATCTCTTGAAAACTCCGGCATCAGGAAAAACACATTTACGCCCATCGCGCCCCCGGCGCCCCGAGCCCGCTCGTCAAGCGCGCGCCGCCTGTCTGAGAGTCCCAGATAAAGGTCGGAAATGTTTTTCACAAGCGTGAAGTTCTGAGTAAAAATCTCCTGAGCCCTGACGGCAAGCGCTTTCGCAGCAGCTGGATTTGTTTTTATCCATTCAATATGGCGCTCGATATCCGCGAGCATTTGGTCAACAGGAGACCTGCTGTCGATATACAGCAGAGCTTCGCCAAAGTGCTTTCTGGCAAAAGGATTTTCGTCACAAATAATCACGGCCCCTGCTGAAATGCTCTCGAAGAGCCGTGTTGACATCAGACCGGATTTTTTGTGCGCTGGCGACGACAAGACCAACGCAATGCCAGCCTTGGCTATCTCGTGAATCATGGAGATCCCGTCAAATGGAATCTCCTTGACGTAACTCTGATACCCCGCCCAGACCTTGATGCCGTGAAACATCTGAGGACCATAGATACGAAGGTTTCCGGTTTTGTCGAGCCGTTTTAGAACTTCCTGGTGACGGGACTTGCCACCACTCACAGCCTCCCAGTTGATCCCGGCATAAAACAGTTTCTGATCTCCCAAGGTCGGAAGATGAACAATTCCCGGAGTCGAGTGATACACACGGAACTTGGGGGCAAGGTGCGTTTTTTCTCCCCTGACCATTCGGTACACATGATCATCCGCTGCCTCAGACCCACAACTGATGAAATCATCGTGAGTGGTCAGGTTTCTCGAACAGCGCTCATAGCCCCATTCAAAGTAGAAACGCAAAGGGTTCCAGAGCGCAACGAAGGAGAACGCATCATAGTTCTTAGGCGTGTCGTAATGCAGATGGATGACAAAATCAACGTTCCCCTGACTCACGTTCAAAGACGGATCAGAAATCCATTTTCCATCCGGACCGATTTCAATGCATTCGATTCCAAGCTGCTTGGCAGCCAATGAAATTCGGGCGATGCATTCATCTTCAGCCGTTTTCAGCTCCGGCCAGAGCTTTACGATTGCAAACCTGCCGACAAGCCCGGCAGGCAAGGAAAAATTGCCTTGCATCAACGATCCTTCAAACTCGTTTGTGGTGTCACCCCAACCGGGAGCGTTCCGGCTGGTTAAGCTGGGACAAGAAATCCGCGTAAGCCTCTTTCAAACCAAGCTTTGGATCCTTTTTCGCGAACCAGCCTAGCTGGTTAATCCTGGAGCTATCCAGCAATTTCTTCATGGTCCCATTAGGCTTTGATTTGTCATAAACAATCGCCCCTTTGTAGCCGACTACCTCAGCAACCAGAGCCGCAATTTCTGAGATAGCCAGATCAGTGCCATACCCAATGTTGTACAACCAGTCAGTCTGACGGTTCATCAAGTGAAGCATCGCATCGGCCAAGTCATCCACATGCAAGAGCTCTCGCCGGGGCGTTCCATCCCCCCAAACGACAAAAGATTCCGCGCCGGAAATCTTGGCCTCGTGGACTCTGCGAAGAATTCCAGCCACAACATGGCTGTGCTCGGGGTGGTAATTGTCACCAGGCCCATACAGATTTGGAGGTATCACAGCGACAAAATCAGCGCCATATTGCAGCTTGTATGCCCTGCACATTTCTATACCTGCAATCTTGCTGATGGCATAGGAACGGATACTCTCATCCAGTGCGCCGGTGAGCTGACTGCTCTCCTTGATAGGAAGCTCAGCCCGAGTGGGATAGGTACAATTCGAGGCGACGAACACCAGCTTTTTCACGCCAGCCTGGAAGGCTGCGTCCATGACGTTTGTCTGGATCAGGAGATTTTCACGAAGAAAATCTCCTGGCAAGGTGGCATTCGCATGAATGCCTCCAACCTTTGCCCCGATATGGAATACAAGCTCGGGCTTGTTTTCTTTCGCCCATTTGTAAACGTCAGACTGTCTCGTCAAGTCAAGTTCGCTGCGCCCGGCAAGCAATAACTCCGCACCTGTCCCCTCAAGGCGGCGGACCATTGCGGCACCAAGCATCCCCCGATGCCCGGTTACCCATACTCGACGACCAGAAACTGACTCTGACATACATAAACTCCGATTAAAGTCACGCACACACGGAACCTGAATCTCGCCCATAAGACTGCTTGGCCGAGTTCATATTCCATCGATTTGCCACGTTCCCAGCCGGGACACAGTCCACAACTGCTCGCCTGATTCCAGAAAACCACGCAAGCACGGAGGAACGGTGCTTGTCGAGATTAAGGGGTAGGATTCTACAGAAACCCTGATTGTAAAATTCCGTCTCCACAACAAATTTCTGTTGCAGTGTGGAACTTCGTTGTCAATTCAATACTCGCTGAATATGCCCGAACGGGCAGGCAATCAGAGTTTGACCTGCAGGGGGCGCCGGTCTTCGAGGCGCATGGCGGTGAGAGGGCCGCCCCATACGCAACCACTGTCCAGCGCCACGACCGGACCCATGTCGCGAAAGCCCAGAGCGGACCAGTGGCCGTGGAGGATCGTGTGGGTGCGCCATGCGGCGTCTGGCCAGGCGTACCAGGGAATCAGGCCGGGGGAGTCCTCCGGGCGGCCTTTGGGCTTGAGGGCGAGTGAGCCGTCCGGGTTGAGAAAACGGGTACGGCAGAAGGTGTTGACGATGATGCGCAGGCGATCGGCTCCAGTAAGGTCGTCGCTCCAGCAGACGGGTTTGCCCCCCCAGAGCCCTTTCAGGAAAACCTTCCAGTCGTCTGCTCTGAGCGCCTGCTCAACTTCAGCAGCAAGGCGCTGCGCCTTGGCAATGCTCCATTGCGGCAGCAAGCCGGCATGAACCATGGCAAATCCGCCGTCGACGTGAATCAGCGGGCGTTTGCGCAGCCAGTCGACGAGTTCTTCGAGATCCGGTGCCGCCAACAGGGCGTCGAGCGTATCTTCCGGGCCGGGTTGCACGGCGCCCGCCACGACGGCAAGAAAGAAGAAGTCGTGATTGCCCAGCACACTGATGGACGACTCATCGAGTTCGCGCAAGTGGCGCAGAACTTCAAGGCTGGTCGGCCCGCGATTGATCAGATCGCCCGCAATCCAGAGCTGATCCTGAGCCGGATCAAATGCAATTTTCTCGAGCAGCGCCGCAAACTCCGCATGGCAGCCTTGGATATCGCCAAGCACATAGCGATATCGCGGAGGACTGATCATGCGCATTGCTCCTGCTTGGCCTCGCGGCATGGAATGCAGCTTGGGCAGTATTCCGGCACCCAGCCTTGCAAACCCTCGCGCACGGCTTCGTCAGACAGACTGCCAGGCGAAGCCAGCCAGGCCTCCACTTCGGCCAACAGCGATTCAGGAACCGGACGATTCCGCGCAATCCGCAGCTTGGGGTGATGGGTGGGTCTCGTCTGCTCGGCATCCGCCAGCAACTCTTCGTACAGCTTCTCGCCCGGACGCAGCCCGCTGAACTCGATCCGGATTTCGGATTCCCTGAATCCTGACAAACGGATCATGTTGCGCGCCAGATCAACGATTCTCACCGGTTCGCCCATATCGAGCACGAAAATTTCACCGCCCTCGCCCATGCTCCCGGCCTGCAGGACCAGCCTGGCCGCTTCGGGAATGGACATGAAATAGCGGGTGATATCGGGGTGTGTCACGGTCACCGGGCCGCCGCGCGCAATCTGCTCCTGGAACTTGGGGATCACGCTGCCGTTGCTGCCGAGTACGTTGCCGAAGCGCACGATTTCGAAGCGTGTCGTGCCCGGCGTACAACACAGGGCCTGGCAGAGCATTTCGGCCAGGCGCTTGGTAGCGCCCATCACGTTGGTGGGATTCACCGCCTTGTCGGTGGACACCATCACGAAGTGCCGGACGCCGTGCTGCCGGGCTGCACGCGCCATCGTCAGCGTGCCCTGTACGTTGTTGCGTACCGCCTGCCATGCATTGCCGACTTCCATGAGCGGCACATGCTTGTAGGCCGCGGCGTGAAAAACGACGTCGGGCTGGAACTCGGCGAGAATCTCGTCGATCCGGACGGCATCCTTTACGTCTGCCGTCAGCGGCACGATTTTCTGCCTGGGCAGATACTGCGAAAACCATTGCTCGATGCTGTAGAGCGCATATTCGCCCTGCTCGACCAGCACCAGGCGAGCCGGCGCAAAATGCGCGATCTGGCGACACAGCTCGGAGCCGATCGATCCGCCGGCCCCGGTCACCAGCACCGTTTTGCCCGCCAGCAACGCACCGACCTCATTGCTGTCAATCAGCACCATTTCACGCCCGAGCAGATCCTCGATTTCGACGCGGCGAATGCTGTTGACGGCGACCTTGCCGGACATGATGTCTTCCAGCGCCGGAATCGTCAGCAACTGCAGCCCCGCCCGCGAACACTGATCTGCGACCCGGCGACGCAGCTCCGAAGATGCCGACGGAATAGCCAGGATCACATGACGAGCCTTGAGCTCGCGTGCCAGACCGCCGATGTCATCAATCGCCCCCGCCACGCGATGGCCGGACACCTCGCGCTCCCGCTTGCTCGGGTCATCATCCACGATGCAGACCACCCGCCAGTCCGGCGAACAGCTCATGTCGCGCATCAACTGGGCTGAGGCCCGTCCCGCCCCGACGACAATGACCGGCTTGCCCTGACCTGCCAGAGCGCCGAACATCCGGTGCTCTTTCCACATGCGGTAAGCCACCCGTCCGCCAGCCATCATCGCGACCAGCAGCAGCGGGAAGAGCACGATCAACGAACGCGGCACACTCGGGGTCGGTGTGAAAATGAGCGCGTAGAGCACCATGGCCAGAAGCGAGCCGAATGTGGCTTTGAAGACGCGCTTGAGGTCCGGCAGGCTCGCAAAAATCCAGATGCCCCGATAAAGCCCGGCGAGCCAGAAGGCCAGAATGTGCACCGGCAGGAGAATCGCCAGCCCCATCAGGATGGTTTCGTTGTAGTCGGAGGGCCAGACAAAATTGAAGCGCAGCCAGAACGCCCCGCACCATGCCAACGCCAGCGCCAGCAGATCGAATGCGAGCACCAGCAGCGACTTGTAACCGAACTTATGCATTCGTAATGTTCCGCGAAGTAGCAGGCGCCGAATGCTCAGGCACGCCGGCATCAAGATACCAGGCCAGTCCGGCCAGCACCGAAAAGCTCAGGACAACCAGAAATACGGCAAGATGCGGCACGGCTTGCGCCGTCAGCGCGAGGGGCAACAGCAGCGCGAGATTGATGGACAGCACTGCCAGCGTGACTGGCCTGTGGGCGCCCAGCCTGCGCGACGCCCATTGATAGGCATGGGTCCTGTGGGCATCGGTCACACGAATGCCTCGCAACGCCCGGCGCAGCAGCGTCAGCGTGGCATCCACGACAAACACGGCCAGCAGGATGAGCCAGGGCCAGATCGGTGTGCTGCCCGAGGTCGTGGCGTGCAGGGCATGTACACCCACTGCATAACCCAGGAAGCCGCTGCCCGCATCCCCCATGAAGATCTTCGCGGGCGGCCAGTTGAGCAGAAGGAATCCGGCACTTGCCGCGGCAAGCAACCAGAGCGGCATGGCGTCGTAACCGCCGAGCCAGATCAACGCCCCCCCGGCGCCTGCCACGAAGACCGCCTGCATGCCAGCCAGACCATCAATGCCGTCCATGAAGTTGTACAGGTTGATCGACCAGGCGAGCCCCAGTACCGCCATCACAGCACCCGCCACACCCCAGTGCAAGGCGGAGAAGCCGAGATCCAGCACCGGCCAGCCGCCAAGATTCCACACTGCGAGGGCTGCGGCAAACAGGTGAAATCCGAAACGGACCCGTGCCGGCAGGCCGACCTGATCATCCCGGAATCCGACGGCGGCAATCATTCCGCCGCCCAGCAGCAGGCTCCAGAACAGTCCGTCTGCCACGCCGGCATAGATCCGCCAGAACACCAGCGCACCAAGATAGGCCAATACGATCGCCACACCGCCGCCGCGGGGAGTCGGAACCGAATGCGAGCTGCGCGCATTCGGCACGTCAATGATCTGCCTGGCGAGCGCATAGCGCCGCAAGGCCAGCGTGCCAGCCAATGCACTGCACAGGACACACCCGAGAACACTCCAGATCACGCCCGCTGCTCCTTTGCCAAAAATGCACGGGCGCTATCCTGCAGTGCCTCCGCCAGGCTTTCAACCGGCATCCACCCCGGCAGCGCACTCGCCCGGCTGGCGTCCAGCTCAAGGTCGGAACACAGCCGCGCAATCTGGTCCTGCCGGCCAGTAAGCCGACCGGCCATTTTCAGCAGCATGACGGGCACGGGCAACAGCCTCGCCGGCCTGCCCAGTCCGGCCGCAAGGTGACGAACAAGCTCCGGCGTGCTGACCGGCTCGGGCTCTGCAGCCAGGTAAGTCTGTCCCGCCGCTTCCGGCTCGCGCGCGCACGCGACAAGCAGGGCCGACAGATTACGCACCGAGACCAGACTCCGCCGGTTCCGTACGCAGGCAAGTGGCAGTGGCAAGCCACGCTGGATGGCCTTCATGAGTACCGGCAGATTGCCTCGCACGCCCGGCCCGACCACCATGGGCGGACGCACGATCACCAGCTCCATGCCAGACGCACCACACAGTTCGCGCAAGACGTTTTCGGCAGCCAGCTTGGAGCGGCCATAAGCGTCTTCCGGCTGCGGAGGATCATCCGGCAACATCGGCCTGCCATGCGTGATCTCGCCACTGGCCTTGATGCTGCTGACATAGACCATCCGTTTCACGCCGGCCTCTTGGGCCTGCCGCGCGAGGGCCGCGGAGCCGAGCACGTTGATGTGATGGAACGCCACGTCGGCCGCGTCATGACGCTCGTTCATGACATGCACGCGCGAGGCCAGATGGACGACCACCTCGACCCCCGCAAGCGCTTCGCGCCAATCGGTCTCCGGACCGATATCGCCGACCGGAACATCTCCCGCCCCGAGCTTGCGCACCGCACGAACGCAGTCGCATCCGGCGGCAGCCAGCTGGCGGCAGAGTTCGCTGCCAACAAAACCGTTGGCTCCCGTTACCAGCACTCTCATCGCGCGACGATGCCCATTCAGATCCATTTCCAGCCGTGCAACCCGAAAAAGAGGCGTGCGGAACGCGCAAACATGCGCACATGCTTCCAGCCCTTGCGGGCGGCGCCCCCACCGAAGTGCGCAATGCGGACAACCGCGACAGCCGCTACCCGCGTCACCTTGCCCGCGCGCAGCGAGATATCGAAGTCCTCGAAATACAGGAAGAAACGAGGATCAAAACCCTTCAAGGCAATCAACACATCGCGCCGCCAGAGCATGAAGCAGCCGCTCACGATGGGCGGATCCCAGAGCACGGCCTGATCTCCCTCCTGCTTCATTTCGTAGCGACTCATGAAACCCCGAAAAAGACGACGCAACCAGTGCGGCGCAAAACCCCGCAAGGCCAGTCCGAGCAGACTGGGGTAGCGCTTGCAGAGGAAATGCCAGCCATCCTCACCGCCGACAATCGAGGGCGAAAGCAAACCACACGCTGGCTGCTGACCCAAAAACCGGAAAGCTCTCGACAGGGCCTCGGGCAGGATATAGACATCCGGATTGAGGATCAGATGAAAATCTGCCACGCCTTCTTCGATCGCCAGGTTGTGCCCGCGGCCAAAACCGACATTGCCCTGCCCGGTAATCAACCGCAGCTCTGCCCAGCCGTTTTCCGCTGCCAGTTCCGCAAGCCCCGCATCGTTGCCATTATCGACCAGTGTAAGACGAGCCCCTTCGATCTCCCCTCTTGCCACGGCATGATCCACCGCCACCCGCAGGCTCGCGAGCGTGTCGCGGAGCATGGGGATGTCCGGGTGGTAGGTGACGAGGCTGATGGTGAGAAGTGTCATGCCAGGATCAAGGGTAGCGATGCAACCGTCCAGCTGCGCCGCAAAAGCCGTGCTTCAGCCCAAGCAGCATCATTTTCAAGTGCGACAGTCTTGGTCTGGCAAACAGCGCATAGAACCCGAAACGCAAAATGCCTCTCAAACCGTCAGCGATCTTCCAGTGGCGGGGAATGTGGCGCATCCGATAGAGCAGCACCGCGTTTCGGAACATGTAGTAATGCCGCAATGGACTGCGCGCCGGATAGGCGGTTCCCAAAAAACTGATCGGTTCGTCACCGAGCGAATGCGCCATCCGTGCAGAGAAACAGCCATGGTTTGTATAGCCCATGCTGCGAGCCCGAAGGCCCCATTCGATATCCACGTAATCAATGAACAAGGCTTCATTCATCCCCCCTGCGTCATCCAGTACGGAAACCGGAATCAAGCAGCCGGATGCAATCAGGTAATCAACCTCGACCGAATCCTCGCTTTCGGGAACCAGGCAGCGCTTCAACCGCAGACCCCGTACGCGAATAAACGGAGGCGGATTGGACTGACGTTCATCCTGATAGCACGGCCCCACGGAGCCGACTCGAAGCCCCTCAGCAGTCAACCGCGCCCAGCAAGCCAGCAGTCGCTGGACCATGTCCGGAGCCGGCTGACTGTCGTGGTCGAAAAGCACTACATGACTCGCTCCATTCCGGCGCGCAAGATCGATTCCCGCATTCTGCGCAGCAGCGATACCTTGATTTTCACCGAGCTCAATCAACTCAAGCTTTCCGCCGAAATGTGAGGAAATCGCAGCGGCCAGTTCAGGACCGGACCCGTTATCAACCACGACCACACCTGCACACTGCTTGAGCAGACTGGAAAGTTGCAGCAGAAAGCCTGTGAGCTCGGGGTGGTAAGTTACGACAACGGCCCATGCCGCAGGATGTGCTTCGCGCATCGCTCAGATCCTCGACAGCAAGGAAAGCCGCCGGCGCAGACGGCCCGGCAAGGCGCCAGTCGAGATAAGCGTCCAGCGACGCCCCAACCAACCGTGATCATACAAATCGGCAAAGCGCCGGATCCGCTTTGTCGTAGCAGCAGGCAGCATGCTATCCATCCGTTCAAGCAACGCCCTTGCCTGGTTGCAAGCATGTGTGTAGCTCACACTCCAAAGACGTGGATTCAGAAAACCACGAGGCAGGGAGAAAAGGCCTGGCATTTGCTTTGCTCCCAAGGTGTTATGCCCGTGCTGACGGTACAGAATCAAGGCTTGCGGCAGCGTAACAATCCGTCCGCAACAGCTTGCGACCAAGGCTAGCCAGTAATCGTGCATGTATGCCGAGTCGGGCACAGGCTGTGCCTTCGCCAGCAAGGCACGATTGAAGAGCGTCGCGCAGCCGGTCACCGTGTTTTCGACGAGAAGTTGTTCAGGCGCGTTGCGTTCGGCTCTTATTCCTTGGAACGCCCAGAAGCTGGGCGCGATCGGCTGCAACCCGACATCGACCAGCGCCAAATCACAATGCACCAAGACAGGCATCTCTTCTCCCGCCAGCTGCTCTTGCTCCCGTAGCGCATTCATCATGACTTCGAGTTTTTCCGGCATCCAGAGATCATCCTGATCACAAAAGGCCAGATAGGGCGCTGTCGAACGCGCCATGAGTGCCGAAAACGAATGCTTGGCGCCCAACCGTTGACCATCACTCAGCAGATCAAACCTTGCCGGGAACGACTGTGCGTATTCGGACAAGATGGCCAACGTCGCATCAGTAGAGCCGTCGTCTCGTACGACGAGCCGCCAATCCTGATATGTCTGAGCCAAAAGCGAGTCAAGCTGCTCCCGCAGAAATTTTTCTCCGTTATAGGTAGAAAGCAGAATTTCAACAGCCATCGTTCAAGATCCTTCTGCCATAAACCTTGACTCCATGCGCAAGGCTCTTGAATAGCCTTTCGAACTTGAAACACCAGGCGGCCCAGATCCCGGACTTTCCCAAGTGACATTGGTTGAGCGAGTCAGTCTGTTCGGCAGCGGACGCCGGACTCGCAGACAATACATACTGGAAATCGCTCCAATGACAGTCCGTGGCCAACAACCATGCGACACATCGGGAAACGACGGAAGTTTTCAGTCCGTAGTGGGCGCTCAACATGACGCAGCCCATCTTGGTTGCTTCAAGCTGGTCGATGCGAAGCCCCTGCGAACTAAACAGCGACACGATGGATTTCTTGCACAGAAAGCGCAGATGGGAATCATCCAGAATGCCTGTGCGGCCGTATTCCCAACGGCCTTCAAGCAGCATCGCACGAACCGCCAGATGGGTAACGTTGGGAACAGAAGCAATGATCACTCCACCAGGCGAAAGTCTTTTTAATGAAGCCCTGATGACTGCAGCGGGATCCGGTGTGTGCTCAAGAACATCAACGAAACTGACAGCGTCGAAACAGGTCTCCGGATGGGCGGCGAAATAGCTGTCCAGATCGCCACAATAAACTGAGTCAAGCAGTTTGCTAGCATTTTCCGCAGCAGCCGGCTCAGGCTCCACACCCACAACATGGTGGCCATGTTGACGCACAACAGCCCCCCAATACCCCGACGCACACCCGACCTCCAGCACGCGCAGGTGGCGCCCCCCGGCATGTCGCTGCAGAAACTCGAACGCGAGGGTGTGCGAATTGTTCCGCTCAGCAAGATTGATGCTCGCCTGATAACGCAGCTCACCTGAATTCAATTTCATCTTCCGAAAAAAATGTTTTGACCCTGCCGAGCTGCAGTCCATAAATTGCGAAGACGCGGGCTGGCGAAAAAACAGGCCAAGGCAGCCAGTGCGGCCCCAGCTCCCATCACGAGAACCAGGATCAATCGTTCCCCGACATTATCAAGGGTGATTCTGAAAACCATATAGACGGGCACCACGGCGATCGCCCCGCGCAGCACGTCCTCCCAGAGCCAGGCAAGGATGCGACCCGACAACAGTCCCTTGAGAGACCCCAGCATCCATATCGAGAAGAAAAGCAGATTGCCAACGAACCAAGCCCACGCGGTTCCCCTCGCCCCGAAATATGCAGCCATCACGACAATGCAAGGGATCCAGATCACTGCCGCAGCAAAGGAGCCCACAACATGTCTGCGCAACTCCCCATGGGCGTATTGCAGCTGAAATACAAGGCTCGACAAGGCGAGCAACGCATAGCCCGCCGCGTAAAGCGCCAGAACAGGAGCCATGTCATGCGCGAGCGAGGAGCTTCCGGTCCACGCCAGAAGAGCAGGCTCCGCGAAAAAAATAGCGCCTCCCGCAACAACAGCCAACAGCCACATCATGAGCTGAGTGCAAACCCGGTAAAGCGCTTGCAACCCCTCCAAGTCTCCGGTTGTCACCAGATAAACCATGCGGGGCTGCACAGCTTGCAACACAGGGGTAACAAGCAAGCTGACGCCTCCGGCGGCAACCACGACGATTGCAAACCGACCATATTCCGCAAGACTCAGATAATGCGAGAGAAACAGTCGGTCAACTTGGGAAATCACGCTCCATACAGCAGTCAGAACGGACATGGCTCCTGCAAAACGAAAGCCGATTCGCAGCGAACTGAACCGCGGCCAGAACGAAGAGAGGGTGTTCCCAGGAAGACTCCGAAGAAACAACGACCGCAATATCAAGAGTTCCGCAATGGCGACAACTATCTGATAGAGAAAAAAAGTTCCGATCGTATCGGAATACCAAGCCAGCACTGCGATGACGATTACGGAACGCAAGGTTGCCAAGGTAACGGCTGAAACGTTTACAAGAGGCATGCGGTCCATGCCGATCAGCCCGCTGCGATACAGCCCCGTGAGCCAACGCAAGCCAACCATAGCCCCCATAATGATGATACAGAGCGAGGCTTCAGCCAACGTGATGTCATGGAGCTTCAGCCAGTGCCGCGCAACCCAGTCACTCCCGGCGACCGCAAGCGCAAAACAACACACGCCTACACTCAGGAAAAGCCATTCCGCGCTGCGGATGAAATGCCACAGATCCTGTTGTGAAACGGCGCCTGCTCGGAATCGCGACAGCTCCCGGATCAGGGTCGGGGAGATCCCCATGTCCAGCATCGCGAACCAGGCCTGCATCGCGACAAAGAATCCGATCAGCCCGTACGCCTCCTCGCCCAGAAAATGCACATAGGCAGGCACCATGAGGATGCCGACCGCCACAATGTAGAGCTGCCCAAACACGTTGCTGGCAACGCTTAGCTTCAAGGACGACATCCGCACTTTCTTGGCTTTAGCGAACGGAGTAACCGTGATACCACCCCACAAACCGCTTCACCCCCTCCGGCAGCGGCGTGCCCGGCGTGAAGCCGGTCCAGGCTGTCAGGACGCTTACATCGGAGGAGGTCACGGGCACGTCGCCCGGCTGCATCGGCAGGAATTCCTTCTCGGCTTCGCGGCCGGTAGCGGCTTCGATGGCGGCGATGAAGTCCATCAGCGGTACGGGATCCTGGTTGCCGATGTTGAAGACGCGGTAAGGCGCGCGACTGGTGGCGGGATTGGGCTGGGCGCCGTCGTAGGTGGGGTCGGGCTCGGCGGGGCGGTCGAGGCTGCGGATCACGCCTTCGACGATGTCGTCGATGTAGGTGAAGTCGCGCAGCATCTTGCCGTGGTTGAAGACCTTGATCGGCCGATTTTCGAGGATGGCGCTGGTAAACAGCCAGGGAGCCATGTCCGGCCGGCCCCAGGGGCCGTACACGGTGAAGAAGCGCAGACCGGTGGTGGGGATGCCGTACAGGTGGCTGTAGGTGTGAGCCATCAGCTCATTGGCCTTCTTGGTGGCTGCATAGAGGCTCACCGGGTGATCCACGGCGTCCTGCTCGGAGAAAGGCGTTTTCTCGTTGCCGCCGTACACGCTGGAACTCGACGCGTACACGAGGTGTTGCACGGCATTGTGACGGCAGCCTTCGAGGATGTTCACGAAGCCGACGAGGTTTGAATCAACGTAGGCATGCGGATTCTGCAGCGAGTACCGCACGCCGGCCTGGGCAGCGAGATGCACCACGCGGTCGAACTTCTCGTCGGCAAAAAGCTTCGCGATGCCGTCGCGATCGGCCAGATCCATCTTCACGAAACGGAAGGCGGCATGCGGCGCAAGCTGCGCGAGCCGATCGTGCTTGAGCTGCGGGTCATAGTAGTCGTTGAGGTTGTCGAGGCCGACAACTTCGTCGCCGCGCTCGAGCAGGCGCTGGCAGACATGCATGCCGATGAAACCTGCTGCACCCGTAACGAGGATTTTCATGTTCAGGACTTCCGTTCTACCGCGAGCAGCCAACCCTGCCCGGAAAACAAAAATGCGGCCTTATCGCCGCATCTGTTCCACCATTTTCGCATACTTGGCAAAGCTGTTGAAACAGCCGATCAGGATGTGTATCAAACCCGGAACACCATCCAGAAAACCAGCCCGCAGGAAGTAAAACTTGATGAAACGGAACAAAGGACTCAGCAGGAGCTTGCCGGCCGGCATGGGTGCGCCTTCCGCAACCAGCGCGCTGGCGGCCAGCGTGGTGTAGCGGTTCTGTTTGGCAAGATAGCTTTCGATTGTGTCTTCCGAGTGATGGAGCAGATCGCCGGACAGACGGCCGACGATGCCCAGCGTGATGACCCGCTCATGCACCAGATCGTCTGACCAGCGCGCCTGGCGACGATCGAAGAGCCGCAGCGAGAGATCCGGATAACCCTCGCCATGCTTCAGGTAGCGCCCCAGGAAGCGGTTGCGGCGCGGGAATTCGTAGAACTGGTTTGCCGGCGCCTGCAGCTCGCGCTCGATGCTCGCCCGCAGTTCCGGGGAAACGATCTCGTCCGAATCCACACAGAGCACCCAGTCGTGCGCGGCCTGTTCGATGGCGAACTGCTTCTGCGGGCCGAAGCCCCGCCAGGGCTCGCTCAGCACGCGCACACCGAATTCGGCAAGCAGCTTCAGGGTGTCGTCGGTGCTGCCCGAGTCAACCGCCAGGATCTCGTCACAGAAAGCCAGCGACTCCAGCGTCGCACGCAAGGGGCCGGCGCAATTGAAGGTGATGAGAACGGCAGACAGGGGAAGGCGAGCGGTCATTGCATGAGTCGGGGTTAGAATCCGGCCACATTCTATGTCAGACCCGTCCGAACACCACTGCATGCGCTCAGTCCTGCTCGTCAAAACATCTTCGCTCGGCGACGTGATCCACAATCTGCCGGTCGTCAGCGATCTGCTTCGACACTGGCCCGAGCTTCGCATCGACTGGGTGGTGGAAGAGAACTTCGCCGAGATCCCGCGCCTGCACCCAGGCGTGAGCGAGATCTTTCCAGTCGCCATCCGGCGCTGGCGCAAGGCGCCGGGGCAAGCATCGACCTGGCGCGAGATTGCGGCTTTCAGGCGGTCGCTGCAAGCCAACTGTTACGACCTTGTCATCGACACCCAGGGGCTCGTGAAAAGCGCGCTGATCACCTGGATGGCCGACGGGCTGCGCTGCGGATACGCCCGGCAAAGCGCCCGCGAGCCCATGTCGGCCTGGTTCTACGACAGTCGCTACCTGATCCCGACCAATGCCCACGCAGTCGAGCGCAACCGCTGGCTGTGCGCAGCAGCCGCGGGCTACGCGCCAGACCTTCCGCTGCGCTACGGTCTCCACATCGGGCTTGAGCCGGCCGGACACTGCGTGCTGCTGACGGCCACCAGCCGCGATGACAAGCTGTGGCCCGAAGCCAGCTGGCAAGCACTGGGCCGGCAACTCGCCGAGCGCGGCCTGGCCTGCCTGCTGCCGGCCGGAAGCGAACGCGAACGCGAACGCGCACAACGCATCGCCGCCGGCATCCCGGGCGCGGAAGTTGTGCCGCCCTCCTCGCTGCGCGCGCTGGCCGACACGCTGGGCTCGGCTCGCGCCATCGTCGGCGTAGATACCGGCCTGACCCACCTCGCCGCGGCACTCGATCGTCCGGTGGTGGCACTCTACGTCGCGACCGACCCCGGCCTCACCGGCGTCTACGCCGGCCCGCGGGCCGTCAACCTGGGTGGCAGGGGGCAGTTGCCGACGCCGGAGGAAGTCCTGCACCGGCTCGAAACCCTCGGAGCGCTGCCGGCATGAACCGCTTTGCCTACAGCCTGCTCTGGCACCTGGGCCTTCCCCTGATCGGCCTGCGCCTGCTCTGGAGAGCGCGCCGCCAGCCGGAATACCTGCAGCATCTGGGCGAGCGCTTCGGTGCAGCCCCGCTCCCGGGCGAACGCCCCCGCATCTGGCTGCATGCCGTCTCGGTCGGCGAAACACGTGCCGCCCAGCCGCTCATCAAGGCCCTGCTCGCGGCCTGGCCGGAGCACGACATCCTGCTCACCCACATGACCCCCACCGGTCGCGCCACGAGCGAAGAGCTCTTCGGCAAGGAAGCCCGCGTCACCCGCTGCTACCTGCCCTACGACTTCCCCTGGGCACAGGCCCGCTTCCTCGCGCGTGCGAAACCCGCGCTGGGCATCGTCATGGAAACCGAGGTGTGGCCGAATTTGATGCAGGCCGCCCGCCAGGCCGGGCTGCCCATGCTGCTCGTCAATGCCCGCCTCTCGGCGCGCTCGGCGCGCGGCTATGCCCGGCTCGGCACGCTGGCCAGACAGACCTACGGCGCCTTTCGCGAAGTGCTGGCACAAACCGGTGACGACGCGGCCCGCCTGCGCGACACCGGCGCCGATCCGGTCAGCGTCTGCGGCAACCTGAAATTCGATGTGGAGCTGGCGCCGGATCGCCTCGCGCTGGGCGAACGCTTCCGCGCGGCCGCCGCCGGACGCCCGGTGATCCTCGCCGCGAGCACGCGCGAAGGCGAGGAAGGCCCGCTGCTGGACGCCTTCATGCGCCACGCGCCGGCAGACGCCCTGCTGGTCGTCGTGCCCCGTCATCCGCAACGCTTCGATGAAGTGGCCACCCTGATCGCGCAACGCGGCCTCGGCAGCGAACGCCGCAGCGACGGCATCCGCATCGCCCCGCAGACCCGCGTCTGGCTGGGTGACTCGATGGGCGAAATGGTGGCCTGGTACCGCATGGCCGACCTCGCCCTCATCGGTGGCAGCTGGGCCCCTCTGGGCGGGCAAAACCTGATCGAGGCCTGCGCGGTCGGCACGCCGGTGCTTGTCGGGCCGCACACCTTCAACTTCACCGAGGCGGCAGAGAAAGCCATCGCGGCAGGGGCAGCCTCCCGCTGCACGGACATCGACGAAGGCCTGCGCGTGGCGGTCACCCTGCTGGGAGATGACGCACGCCGCCGCCGGATGGGTGAAGCCGGCCAGCATTTCGCCGCCGCCAATCGCGGTGCGACGGCGAAGACAATGGCGGTGATCGGGGCGGTGCTTGGGGGCTGAGTGCTGAGTGCTGAGTGCTGAGTGCTGAGTGCCGAGTGCCGAGTGCCGAGTGCCGAGTGCCGAGTGTGCGGGAGGATGTTCCAAAGCCCGCTCCGCAGGGCGCCCTGAGCGAAGCGAAGCGCGCCTCGGCCTTCCGGCACGATGCTGACCAACCGCGCACTCGCCAGACGGCATGCTCCGGCATGAAGGCCTCCCTCGGGCAGGGCTTTCGCATGCGGCGCGGTTCGCGTTGCTCACGGCGCCCTACGGTGCTGCGTGTGCCGAATGGATCCCGCAGGCCCGATCCGCAGGGCGCCCTGAGCGAAGCGAAGCGCGCCTCGGCCTTCCGGCACGATGCTGACCAACCGCGCACTCGCCACACGGCATGCTCCGGCATGAAGGCCTACTTCGGGCAAGGCTTTCGCATGCGGCGCGGTTCGCGTTGCTCACGGCGCCCTACGGTGCTGCGTGTGCCAAATGGATCCCGCAGGCCCGATCCGCAGGGCGCCCTGAGCGAAGCGAAGCGCGCCTCGGCCTTCCGGCACGATGCGGACCAACCGCGCGCGCTCGCCACACGGCATGCTCCGGCATGAACGCATCCTTCGGGCAAGGCTTTCGCATGCGGCGCGGTTCGCGTTGCTCACGGCGCCCTACGGTGCCGCGTGTGCCGAATGGATCCCTCAGGCCCGATCCGTAGGGCGCCCTGAGCGAAGCGAAGCGCGCCGAAGAAGCGATCTGCGCAGCGGAGCGCGCCACAGCCTTCCGGCAAATTGCGCCGGCCCTACGCCGCCTGAGCACCGCGAATCCTGCCGTGCCGGCGCGCCAGACTTCCGCCTATTTTTCGAGCAGGGCGTTGATCTCTTCCAGATCCTTCAGGGAGAGCGTCCCCACGGCCTGCCGAAGCTTCACCTGCGCCATGATCGTGTCATAGCGGGCCTTGGCAAGCTGCTGCCGGGTGGTGGCGAGCTGGGTCTGGGCGTCCAGCACGTCCTTGTTGATCTTCACACCCACCTGATAGCCGAGCTTGTTCGATTCCAGCGCACTGGTGCTGGACTTCACCGCGGCCTCATACCCGCGCACCTGCGCGACACCGCTGGTCACGCCGAGAAAGGTCTGGCGTGCGGTCTGGGCGGCGGTGCGCTTCGAAGTCTCGAGATCGCTGCGAGCCTTCTCGGCCAGCGCGCTGGCTTCGCGCACCTTCGACTGCGTCGAACCGCCCTGGAAGATCGGCAGGCTGGCCTGCACGCCGACCTGCCAGTTCCGGTATTCGGACTCCGACTGTGAGGAAGTGGAGCCGAACACATGGCTGCGGCCCACCGTGCCGACCAGATCCACCGTCGGCAGGTGCGCGGCGCGCGCACGCTGCACCTCGCGAGACGCGATCTCCGCATTGAGCTGCTGCGCCATGACGTCGGTATTGCCGTCCTCGGCCGCCCGGGCCCACTCGCCCACGTCGGCGGGCTGCGGCAGGGGCAGATTCACGCCCGTCCTGAGGCCCGACAGCACCGGCGGCTCCTTGCCGGTCAGTACGCGCAGGGCCTCACGCTTGACGTTCACATCGTTCTGCGCGGCGATTTCCTGGGCTGCTGCAATATCGAAGCGTGACTGGGCGTCGTTCACATCGGTCACGGTCACCGTGCCGACTTCAAAGCTTTTCTTCGACAGCTCCAGCTGCTCATTGGCCGCCGTGCGCAGCTGAGTCACGGTATTGAGTACATCCTGCGCGTTGAGCAGATCGAAATAGGCCTGGGTCACCCGCACGATCAGATCCATCGCAGCCGCTGTGTACTGCACTTCGCCCAGCTGGGCGGAGAGCTGGCCCTGCTCCCAGGCGATCCAGTTCTGCGGGCGGAAGAGCGGCTGGGTCAGCTGCAGCGAGTAGCTGTTGGCGTTGTAGCGGTATTGCCGCTCGGTGGGCAGCGCAGCGTCGAGATTGTTGTAGGTGGAGGACGCGTTCAGCGTCAGGGCAGGCAGGAGGCCCGCACGCCCCTGTGGCAGCTTCTCGAGCGTGGCTTCGCGCTGCAGGCGCGCACTGGCGAATTTCGTGTCATTCACACGGGCATCGTTGTAGATGCCGAGAAGATCCGTCGCCTGTGCCAGCGTGGCAGAACAGGCGACCCAGACGGACAAGGCCAGACGCTTCATTTCGACTCCACCGGAATTCAGTAACGCGGCATGGCTGGAGCCACGCGCATGGCCCAGGCATCAACGCCGCCGCTGAGGTTATAGACCTTGCCGAAGCCCTGCTGCGCAAGAAACATCGCCACGCGCTGGCTGCGCACGCCGTGATGACAGATGCAGACGACCTCCCGCTCACTGTCGAGCTGGTGGGCACGCGCCGGGATCTCGGCCATCGGTACGGCCACGATGCCTTCGAGCGCGCAGTGCTCCACTTCCCAGGGTTCGCGTACGTCGAGCAACAGGGGCGCCGGCCGGGCCGGGTCGGCCAGCCAGGCGGCAAGATCTTCGGGATTCAGGCTGATAACCATCAATGCTTTCCTCAGAAAACGAAGGCGCCGGCATGCTGGGCACGCAGCGGATCGACCAGGGTTTCGAACACGGTCTTGCTGCGAAAACCGCCGGCCGGCAGGCGCTGCATCAGGCGCGCGCGCATCACCGGAGCCTGACCGACAAAAGCGAAGAGCCGGCCGCCGGGTTTGAGCTGGTCCAGCCAGGCAGCGGGGATGGATTGCACGGCGCCACTGGCAACGATCAGATCGTAGGGCGCGCATTCCGCGCAGCCGGCCAGGCCATTGCCCTCTTCCACGGTCACGTTGCTGACCCCCGCGCGCAACAGGCGGGCCTCGGCCGTGGCCGCGAGGCCGGGATCAATCTCCATGCAGTGCACCGAGTCGGCATGCACCGCAAGCAGGGCCGCCAGATAGCCCGAGCCGGCGCCGATGAGCAGCACGGACTCGCCCCGCTGCGGAGAGACCGCGAGCAGGAGCCGGCCGATCACTTCCGGCTTGAGCATGTGCTCGCCCCCGCCCAGCGGCAGGGCAACATCGGCGAAGGCGAGACTGCGCAGGGCTTCCGGCACGAAGCGCTCGCGCTTGACCAGCCTGAGGGTCTCGGCTGTCTGGGGGTCGATCGGGACCGCCGGATGAATCGTCTGCTCGATCATGTTGAAACGTGCACGTTCGATGTCCATGTCCTGCTCCTTCCATTGCCGGGTCCGGCATGGATGCCGGACGGGCCATTCTAGCGTGATGGCTGCGTCATGCCGCGTGACGCCCGCCGCTCTTTACGTGCTCTTTACCTTGCTGCCGGCTTCCTTGCCGACGCGATACCAGGCCGCATACAGCGCGGGCAGGAAGAGCAGCGTCAGCAGGGTGGCCACCAGCAGGCCGCCCATGATGGCCACGGCCATCGGCCCGAAGAAAGCGGAGCGCGACAGGGGGATCATGGCGAGGATGGCCGCGGCGGCGGTGAGCATGATGGGCCGGAAGCGGCGCACCGTGGCCTCGACGATGGCGTCTGCCCGGCTTGCGCCGGCCCGCTCGTCCTGATCGATCTGGTCGATCAGGATCACCGAGTTGCGCATGATCATGCCAGAGAGCGCAATGGTGCCCAGCATGGCCACGAAACCGAAGGGCTGACCGAAGAGCAGCAGGGCCAGGGTCACGCCGATCATGCCCAGCGGCGCGGTCAGGATCACCATGACGACGCGCGAGAAGCTCTGCAGCTGCAGCATCAGCACGCTCAGCACCACCAGCAGGAACAACGGCACGCCGGCGCCGACCGAACCGCCGCCCTTGGCGCTCTCCTCCACCGCCCCACCCACCTCGATGTGATAGCCCAACGGCAAGGCCGCGCGGATCCGCTCGATCTGCGGTGCCAGCTGCGCCACGATCTCGGCGGGCTGCGCGCTGCCATAGAGATTTGCACGCACCGTCACCGTCGGCGTGCGGTTGCGACGCCAGATGAGCCCCGGTTCGAAGCCGTATTCCAGGGTAGCGATCTGCGCCAGCGACACGCCCCGGCCGGTGCCGGTCGGGATCACCAGCTCGGAAAACCAGCCCAGCCCCAGTTCGCGCGGCGCGGCACGGATCTGCACTTCGATGGTCTCCACGCCTTCGCGGAATTCGCTCACGCTGGCCGCGTTCAGCGCGGTCGCGAGGTACTGCTGCACCGCCTCGCGCGAGAGCCCGGCCATGCGGGCCTTTTCGGTGTCGACATGCAGACGCACCACTTTCGAGGCCTCGTCCCAGTCCTTCTGCACATTGGCCAGCCGGGTGTCGCCCCGCATCACCTGCGCCACCCCGTCAGCTATCTGCTGGATGCGCGCATGCTCCGGCCCGCTCACCCGGTACTGCACCGGAAAGCCCACCGGCGGCCCGTTTTCCAGCCGGTTGAGCGAGGCACGCAGCTCCGGAAAATCGCGCTCGAACAAGTCGATCAGCTTCGTCCGCAGCGCCTCGCGGGCCGTCAGGTCCTTGGCCAGCAGCACGAACTGGGCGAAGTTGGCCTGCGGCAGCTGCTGATCGAGCGGCAGATAGAAGCGCGGGCTGCCGCCACCGACATAGGCCACATAGTTTTCGAGGCCGTCCTGCCTGGCAAGCCAGGCCTCCACCCTTGTCACCGACTGCAGCACGGCCTTCTGCGACGCGCCCTGCGGCAGGCGCAGGTCCAGCAGCAATTCGGGCCGCACCGAATCCGGGAAAAACTGCTGCGGCACATGGCGGAAGCCCCAGAGCGACACCGCGAAGGCCAGCAGAGTGGCCAGGATCACTCGCCAGCGACGCGCCACGCACCAGGCCACGGTGCGGCGAAAGCGCACGTAAAACGCGCTGTCATAGATGTCGCCGTCATGCACGGACACTGCGGGTGCGAGGCGCATTGCCAGGCGCGGCAGCCGCGCCATGAGCCAGCCTCGCAGACGACCCGGCGCCGCCGTGCGGCTGGCGTGATCCGGCAGCAGCCAGTAACCGATGAAGGGCACGAAGAGCACGGCCGCCACCCAGGAGATCAGCAGCGCGATGACCGTGACCTGGAAAATGGATCGGGTGTATTCCCCGACCGAAGACGCGGCAGTGGCGATGGGCAGGAAGCCGGCGGCGGTCACGAGCGTGCCGGAGAGCATCGGCCAGGCGGTGGAGGTGTAGGCGAAGGCCGCCGCACGCGTGCGCGCCCAGCCCTGCTCGATCTTGGTCGCCATCATCTCGACGGCAATGATGGCGTCATCAACCAGCAGACCCAGCGCCAGGATCAGCGCACCGAGCGAGATCTTGTGCAGGCCGATGTCGAAGACGTGCATGAAGAGGAAGGTGATCGCCAGCACCACCGGAATGCTGATCGCCACCACGATGCCGGTGCGCAGCCCGAGCGAGATCAGGCTCACCGCGAGCACGATGACCACTGCCTCGGTCAGCGAACGGACGAAGTCATGCACGGACGCTGCTACCGCGCGCGGCTGATCGGTAACCCGCTCCATCTTCACGCCGACCGGCAACTGCGCATCGATATGACGCGTGGCTTCGTCCAGATGGCGCCCCAGCGCGATGATGTCGCCCCCCTCGCGCATCGACACGCCGATGCCCAGCGCCTCGCGCCCCATGTAGCGCATCTGGAGCGCGGGCGGCTCCACATAGCCGCGCCGCACTTCGGCCACGTCGCCCAGGCGCAGCGTGCGGCCGCCGGCGCGAATCGGCAGCGCGCGGATGTCGTCAAGGCTGGCGAACTCACCGTCGGCGCGCAGGTAGATGCGCTCACTGCCGAGCTCGAAGTAACCGCCCGCCAGCTTCGCGTTCTGCTCGGCAATCGCGCCCATCAATGCCTTCGGATCGATCCCGAGCGGGGCGAGCTTGAGCGGCGAGAATTCGACGTAGACGCGCTGATCCTGCTCGCCGAAGAACTCGACCTTGGCCACGTCCGGCACGCGCAACAACTCCTGCCGGATCGCCTCGGCATGCCGCTTGAGGCCGCTGTAGCTCAGACCTTCTCCGGTCAGCGCGAAGATGTTGCCGAAGGTGTCGCCGAATTCGTCATTGAAGAAGGGGCCGTTCACGCCCGCAGGCAGCGTGTAACGGATGTCGCCGATCCGCTTCCTGACCTGATACCAGATCTCCGGCATGCGGCTCGAGGCCAGCGAGTCGCGCGCAATCACGATCACCTGCGACTCGCCCGGCCGCGAGAAGCTGCGCAGCGTCTCGATCTCGTTCATCGCGCGCAGCTTCTTCTCGATCTTGTCGGTGACCTGCTGCTCCACCTCGGGCGCGCTCGCTCCCGGCCACTTCGTGGTGACCACCATGACCTTGAAGGTGAAGGGCGGATCCTCGCTCTGGCCGAGCTGGCGGTAGGAGAAGATGCCGATCAGGCTTGCGACGATCATCGCGAACAGAATCAGCTGCGGATGGCGCAGGCCCCACTCGGAAAGGTTGAAGGCTTTCATCGCGTGGCATCCAGCACGACCGGCGCCTGTTCATCCACCGGCCGCACCACCTCGCCGGCCGTCAGGGCGTGCGCACCGACACTGACGACCCGCTCGCCCGGCGCCAGTCCGGAGCCGATCACCGCGCGCTCGTCACGCCAGGCCACCACGCTGACCGCCCGGGCCTGGACGCGGTTGTCGGCGTCCAGCACCCAGACCTGGCCGGCATTGCCCTCACCGCGCTGAACCGCCGACAGCGGCACCTCCACCCCGCCGCCCGTGGCCGCCTGCAGAAAGCCCGCACCGGCGCTCGCCCCCAGCCCGAGTGCCGCATCCGCGTCCTCGATGCGGACCCGCGCGGCATAGGTGCGGGTGGTTGCGTCCGCGCTGGCAGCCAGCTCGCGCAAGCTGCCGCGATAGTCCCGGCCCGGCGCGTTCCAGGCGCGAACAAGCGCTGGCTGGCCGATCCGGAGCCCGGCCGTGCGGCCTTCCGGAATCCAGATCAGCACCTCGCGGCTGGCCGGGTCGGCAATCCGCACGGCGAGCTGGCCGGCAGCGAGCACCTGGCCCGCTTCAACCGGCACGGCGGTGACCACGCCGTCGCGGCTGGCCGTCAGCGTGGCATAGCCCAGCTGGTTTTCCGCCTGGCTGCGAGCCGCCCTGGCCTGCGCCACACGGGCGGTGGCCGCTTCGAGCTGGGTCCGGCGGGCATCCACCACGCTGGCGCTGACGAATTTCTGCGCCAGCAGGGCCTGCGCCCGCTCCAGCTCGGTCCGGGCCAATGCCTGATCGGCCTCCGCCGCGGCCAGCTGCGCCACCGCGGACTTCTCGGCCAGCGCGATGTCCGCCGGATCCAGCCGGGCCAGCACCTGGCCCTGACGCACCGTATCGCCCGGATTCACCCGCCGCTCGACGAGCTTGCCGCCCACCCGGAACGCCAGATCCACCTCATAGCGCGAGCGCACCTCGCCCGGATACAGAAAGGGCGTGGCCCCCACGCCGCCGCTCGCGCTGGCCACCACGACCGGTCGCGGCGCGGCCGGCCGCTCGACCGGCTGGTCGCAGGCGGCCAGCATGCCCGCCAGCAGACAGAGCATCAGACGGCAGGACGGAAAGCTCTTCATGATGAACTCCTTGCAGACGCGGCCGGCATGAGGCCGCGCATGAACATGTCGACATGAGCCTCGACGAAGCGGTCGGGTTCGATCGCGCCGGCGTCGCACCCGCCCAGCGACGAGCGCCACACACAGACAAACAGCAGCGGGGAGAGCGCCAGCTGGCACAGCAGTGCGGGGTCTCCCTCCCGGAACACGCCCCGGGCCACCCCGCGCCGGTGAATCTCGGCAAACAGCGCGCGCCCCCGCATCACGACCTGCTCATGGTAGTAGGCCGCGACTTCGGGAAAATTGCCGGCCTCGGCCATGACGAGCTTCGGAATGCCCGAGAGCTGCGGATCGCCGAGTACCCGCCAATAGCCGGCAAACAGCGCGCGCATCAGCGCCTCCGGATCGCCCTCATCCTGCGCGAGCAGCGCCTCGCCGGCCGCCAGATGCGGCAGCACGGCCGTTTCGATGACGGCGCGGAAGAGTGCCTGCTTGTTTGCGTAATAAAGGAAGACGGTGCCCTTCGACACGCCGGCGCGCCGCGCAATATCGTCGAGCCGGGCGGCGGAATAGCCACGCTCCGCAAAGACCTCGAGCGCGGCAGCCAGCAGCTCGGCAGGGCGCTCGGCCTTGCGGCGGCGGCGCGCAGGCAGGGATGGCGCATCAGTGTTCATGAAGCCTCCTTGGTGGGAAGGGCTGCCTGGCGGCGCGGGAAGTCAACTGACCAACGAGTCATTATTAAACATGTGAATCAGGATGACAATTTGTTGCGAAAACCCTCTTTTCAAAGCCGTCATTGAGAATTACTATCAATTGCAATTGCCAGACACCCTCCCCCGATGAAACTCTCAGACATCCAGCCCGGCAGCCGGGCCACCGTCGTTCTCGTCAAGGATCAGTCTTCTCCGGATCCGATCGCCAACCGCCTGCGTGACCTCGGATTCGTTGCCGGCGAGCCGGTCAGCCTGGTCGCCCTCGGGCCTTTCGGGGCCGACCCCTTGCTGGTTCAGGTCGGTTTCACCCGTTTCGCATTGCGCCGCAGTGAAGCAGCGCGTATCGAAGTCCAGCTCGCCGAGGCCTGACATGACCGACTCTTCGCTCGCCACCACCCCGCTTTCGCTTGCCCTGGTCGGCAACCCGAACTGCGGCAAGACCGCGCTTTTCAACCGCCTCACTGGCAGCCGGCAGAAGGTTGCCAACTACGCCGGGGCCACTGTCGAGCGCAAGGAAGGTTTCTTCGTACTGCCTTCGGGGCGGCACGCCCGCGTACTGGACCTGCCCGGCGCCTACAGCCTGAACGCCACCAGCCCGGATGAAGCGGTGACCCGCGACGTCTGCCTCGGCCAGCATCCGGCCGAGCAGCAGCCGGACCTGCTGCTGTGCGTGGCCGATGCCACCAACCTGCGCCTGCACCTGCGCTTCGTGCTGGAGTTGAAGCGCCTCGGCCGCCCGATGGTGCTGGCCCTGAACATGGCAGACGCCGCCGAACGACGCGGCATCCGCATCGACAAGCTGGCGCTCGAGCGCGAGCTGGGTCTTCCGGTCATCGAAACGGTTGCCGTGCGCAAGCGTGGCGCCTCGGCGCTGATCGAAGCGCTCGACGGCCATCTGCCCGCAGCACCGGCCCCGCTACCGGAGAATGCAGATCTGCACGCCGAAACGCGTCGCCTCATCGATGCAACGGTCAGCATGCCGAACCTGACCAACCCGGTCGATGCCGCGATCGACCGCTGGGTGCTGCACCCGGTCGTCGGCCTCGCCATCCTGGCCATCGTGATGCTGGTCGTCTTCCAGTCCGTCTATGCCTGGGCAGGCCCCTTCTCCGACGGCATCGAGGCCGGCATGGGCTGGCTGGGTGAGCAGGTCGGCGCACACATGCCGGAAGGCCTGCTGCACAGCCTGATCGTGGACGGGGTGATTGCCGGGGTGGGTGGCGTGCTGGTTTTCCTGCCGCAGATCCTGATCCTCTTCTTCTTCATCCTGGTGCTGGAAGAGTCCGGTTACCTGCCGCGCGCGGCCTTCCTGCTCGACCGCTTCATGGTCGGCGCCGGGCTCTCCGGCCGGGCCTTCATCCCGATGCTGTCCTCCTTCGCTTGCGCGATTCCCGGCATCATGGCAACCCGCAGCATCCCGAATCCGCGCGACCGTTTCCTGACCATCCTGGTCGCGCCGATGATGACCTGCTCGGCCCGCCTGCCGGTGTATGCGCTGCTGATCGGCGCCTTCATTCCGGAGCGTTCGGTGGCCGGCATCTTCAACCTCCAGGGCCTCACGCTGTTCGCGCTCTACATGGCGGGCATCGCCGGCGCGCTGATCGTGGCCTGGGTGGCCCGGCTGATGCGCGGCAAGAACACCGAAGAACAGGCGCTGATGATGGAAATCCCCGCCTGGCGTCTGCCGAATCCGAACGACGTGCTGCTGGGGCTCAAGGAACGCGGCATGATCTTCGTGCGCCGCGCCGGCACGCTGATCCTCGCGCTGTCCATCCTGCTGTGGTTCCTCTCGACCTTCCCGAGCCCGCCGGAAGGCGCGACCGGCCCGGCCATCGACTACAGCTTCGCCGGCCGCATCGGTCATGCGCTGGCCTTCTTCTTCGAGCCGATCGGCTTCAACTGGCAGATCTGCGTGGCGCTGATCCCCGGCCTGGCTGCGCGAGAAGTCGCGGTCGCCGGCCTGGCTTCGGTGTATGCGATCGCCGGGGCGGACGAAGCGAATACCGAACAGCTGCTCTCGACCGCGCTGAGCAACCAATGGACGCTCGCCACCGCCTTCGCGCTGCTGGCCTGGTACGTGTTCGCCCCGCAATGCATCGCGACGCTGTCGGTCGTGCGCCGCGAGACCTCTTCCTGGCGCGCCACCGCGATCTGGGCCGGTCTGCTGACCGGGCTGGCCTATGGTGCGGCCTTCCTGACCTATCACATCACGGCGGCCCTGACATGAACCTCTACGCCCTGCTCGAACCGGTGATCCTCGCCCTGCTGCTGGCCTTCGGCCTGTGGATGGGCATGCGCAAGGCCACGCCGAAGCTCTCGCGCTGGCTGGGTGAAGCCGCCCGCAAGGCCGGCGTGCCGCACGCGATCGCGAACCCGATCTTCGGCCCGCCGCCTGCACGCTCGGGCGCCTGCGGAGACTGCTGCGGCTGTGAAAAGCCGGCCGCCAAACCCCTGGTGCATCCGGTCAATCTGGTCCGCAAGAGCTGAACCCGCGGCAGGCCGCCGCCTTGCCGCTATTCGATCGACAGCGCGCCCTGCTGCCAGAGTCGCTCGTCCCCTTCGGCATCTCCGGCGGCCGGGCGCAGCGTGATGTAGAGGCAGTAGGAATCAGCCAGGGTGGCGATATAGACCACCTGGATCGGCCGCCCGTCACTGCCGACGGCCTTGATGGCCAGCACCGGCAAACCGTTCGCCTGCCATTTGCGCTGATCCAGCAGGCGAACACCTGCCGCCGCGAGCTGGCTGCGCAGCTGATCCTCGCCCGAGAACTTGCCGCTCGCCCGATCAAAGCGCACCGGCGGCGCCATGTTGCCGAACAGGTAGGCAGCATCCGCCGGCAACTGGCGCGTTTCACGCATCTTCGCGACGTCTGCCGGCCTCATCCAGTAGGCATGGCTGACCGGCGCATCGATCCCGCCCGCCAGCACGAAATCCCCCGGCAGCCGGATGCTCAGCGACACGGGAACAGTCAATCCGTTGAAGAAGCGCTCCAGGCTTACCCGCTGCCAGGCCGGAGCCGGCCGGGAGGCCAGCTCGCCGCAGCCCGCCAGCCCCAGCAGGCAGGCCGTTGCCATAATGATCAGGAACCTGTTCATGGCACCTCCGCACGTCACTTCCGGCATCGTGAAAAAACCCGCTCGCACTGCCACGGGGCAATACGGCGGGCCAAGGAATCCGCCAATCGCTCACTGGCGGACTCAGGGAAAGCGCTCTCATGACGGCACGAGCCGTGCCGGTCTCGGGGGAGCCATGATAGGTCTTCAGGCAGCAGGAGGGCCAGCAGGTTTGGTGTCGATTCATGTCATCCGGCACGCTTGCGCACCACCCGGTCGCGGGGCACCGGGCATGCATGCGCCGGCCGCCCGGCGCCAGCCGTCCGGCAAGGCTGCGTTGGCGTACTGCCAGGCCCCGGGCAGACTGGGCAACGCAGATCCGGAGCGCACGCCGGAATTGCAAACAACTGATCCACGGCTCAATTTGAAGCCCGCCATGCCGTAAGAACGGGCTTACCGCCTCATCTGTCCGGCGGCGCAGGAGAAGCTCATGAAATACTGGAACGGCTCGATCATGTACGCCCCCCGGTCTCCCGACTACTACGCGATTCCGGGCACCGGACACTGCATTTTCAGGCTGATGCACAAGTACGAGGACGGCATCGCCTGGAATCTCTACTGGCTGAGCAAACCGCAGACCGACCTGATTCCGGTTCATCCCGACGACTGGCACCGGCACTACGAAGCCTTCAGTGCGGAGGAAACGCGCGCCTTTTACGACGCGCTGGACGTGCGCGTGCTCAACCAGATGACCCTTGCCACCATCATGAGCCAGCCACCGCGTGAAGCACGGCGCCTGCTCAAGCGCGCCCGCCTGGAGCGCACGCGCTTCTACCACATGGCCGGTGGCGAACTCTGGCGCGCAACGATGCTGGGCCGACTCTTCCTCGCCGAACGCCTGGTCGATACCAAGCGCGAGGCCGGCACCGGCGGCAACGTGGTCGTCGCCGACTTCATCCTGCAACGCTACGCCGTGGCCGGCAGCTCCGAATACAAGCAGATCCGGCGTCCGGCCTGAGCGCGGCACCGGAAGCGGCAGCCGGTCTTCTTACTTCTGGATCAGCTCGATCTTGTAGCCATCCGGATCCTGCACGAAGGCGATCACCGTGGTGCCGTGCTTCATCGGGCCCGCCTCACGGGTGACCACACCGCCGCGCGCCTTGATCTCTGCGCAGGCCTTGAAGGCGTCATCCACGCTCAGCGCGATATGGCCGAAGGCCGTCCCCATCTCGTAGCTTTCGACGCCGTAGTTGTAGGTCAGCTCGATCACCGCGCCTTCGCTCTCGTCGCCATAGCCGATGAACACATTGGTGAACTGGCCTTCCGGATGGTCGGAGGTGCGGATCACATGCATGCCGAGCACGTCGGAATAGAAGCGGATGGAACGTTCGAGATTGCCGACCCGGATCATGGTGTGAAGGATGCGCATGGAATGTCTCCTGAAAGAGTGAAGGGAAGACGCCTCGCCCGGCGGGCGCAGGCTCAGAACTGGGGAATGATGCGGTTGGCCTGTTTCAGCGCCGCTTCGTCACGCTCGTAATCGGGCTTCAGGGTGGCGACCAGGCGCCAGAAACGCTGGGAATGATTCATCTCGACCAGATGCGCGACTTCATGCGCCACGACGTAATCGATCTGGTGGCGCGGCAGATGGATCAGGCGCCAGTTGAGGCGGATGCCGGAGAGCTTCGAGCAGCTGCCCCAGCGCGTGCGCGCGTTCGAGAGGTAGAGCGGCGGGCGCTTCACCTCCGGCACATGCCGCTGCAGGAGCCAGACGTATTCATCAAGGCGGCCGGCGAAGTATTCAAGGGCATAGTCCTGCAGGCCCCGCAGCAGCACGCGCGGTGCATCGGCATGGCGGCGCAGGTGCAGATGCAGCTCACGCCGCTCATAGCCTTCGACCCAGTGCGTGCGGTTGGCGCCGGCCGTCCAGCGCACCACGCAGGGCTCGCCCAGCACCGGAATGCTCATGCCATCTTCGACGAGCCGCTTCTCCGGCACGGAGCGCTTCGACCACTCGGCAAGTTTCTCGAGGATCCAGTCGGCCCGCTCGGCCATGAAGCCTTCGGCTTCGCGCAGGCTCGCGCGCTGCGGAATACTGACCGTGAGCCCGCGCCGGTCAATCTGCATGCCCAGCGTGCGGCGCGCACTGCGGCGCAGCGTGAAGACGACTTCCTCGCCACGCAGCACGATGCTGCGCTGCTCGACCGCCGCGCCACGCGAATCCGGCCACGGCGACCCCATGTTCAGGATTCCGCCCTGAGCGGTTCGGCACGGCTCGCGGCAGGCCGGTAATGGTGCGGGAAGAGGCGCAGCATTTCGCCTTCGATCCAGGCCTCGACTTCGGCATTCACCTGCTCGGCGCTGCGGCCTGCGGTCGGAATGCCGGGCCCGATGCTGACGATGATCTCGCCGGGCTCCTTCACGAAGGCATTGCGGCGCCAGAACTCGCCCGCATTGTGGGCCACCGGCACGGCCAGCGCCCCCGCAGCCACGGCGAGCTTGGCGCCGCCGGCCTTGTAACGCCGGCTCGTGCCGACTGCGGTGCGCGTACCCTCGGGAAAGATCACCACCGAATAGCCTTCGGCCATCAGGGCACGCCCCTGATCCACGACCTGCGCCAGCGCATCCTTGCCTGCGGCGCGGTCGATGGTCACGATCGGCATCCGCGCCATGCCCCAGCCGAAGAAGGGAATCCGCAGCAGCTCGCGCTTGGCAACATACGCCGCGGGCGGCAGGAACTCGGCAAAGGCCAGGGTCTCCCAGGCGGACTGGTGCTTGGCCAGATAGACCGCCGGCTGCGCGGGAATATTCTCGCGCCCGATCACGCGGTAACGGATGCCCAGCAGGCGTTCGAAGACGCGCAGCGTGTGACGGTTGTTCCAGCGGGTGACGAAGTCATAACGCTCGCGCAGACTCATCCATGAGGTGAGGGCCACGAAGCCGCAAAACGGCAGGAACACGAAGACCATGTAGAGCGCGAACAGCGCGGATCTCAGAAACTTCTGCATGTGTCGGACAGGGTCTTTCAGTTCAGGAGTGCGGACGGGCGCCGGCGTTCAGGGCTTGAGGCTCAGCAGGTGCGAGGCCACGGCCGCCAGGTCGGGAAAGACCTTGGTGCCCGCGGGCAACTCGGGATCCACCGCCGTCTTCTCGCCCTTGCCGGTGCGGACCAGATAGGGCGTACAGCCCACGGCCACGCCGGCAATGAGGTCGCGGGTGCTGTCCCCCACGGTCGGCACGCCGGCAAGATCGATGTGGAAGCGCTCGCCGATCTCGCGGAACATGCCGGGCTTGGGCTTGCGGCATTCGCAGGTGGAGTCTGCCGCATGCGGGCAGAAGAAGATCGCGTCGATACGCCCGCCCACGGCAGCCACCGCCTTGATCATCTTTTCGTTGATGGCGTTGAGCGTGTCCATGTCGAAAAGGCCACGGCCCACGCCGCTCTGGTTGGTCGCCACCACGACCCGATAGCCCGCTTCGGCCAGGCGGCCGATGGCCTCCAGACTGCCGGGAATCGGCTTCCATTCCTCGGGCGACTTGATGAACTGCGCCGAGTCGACGTTGATCACGCCATCGCGATCGAGAATGATGAGTTTCATGGCCAGCTCCTGTGGGGGAATCTGCGGCGGCCTCCACGCCGCCGCAGTGATGCGCTCGAAACGACGTCAGGCAGACAGGCGGGAGAGATCCGCGATCCGGTTCATCAAGCCATGCAGCTGGCCCAGCAGCGCCTGGCGATTCGCCCGCAGCTGAAGATCGTCCGCATTCACCATGACGCCGTCGAAGAAAGCATCAACCGGGCCACGCAGCGCGGCAAGCGCCTGTAGCGAAGCAGTGTAGTCGCCCTGGGCGAACGCCTGCTCCGACTTCGGCGCCACCTCGCCCAGCGCGGCAAACAGCGCCTGCTCGGCGGCCTCGACCAGCAGAGCCGGCTTCACCTCGGTGGGCAGCTCGCCTTCGATCTTCTTCAGGATGTTGCCCACGCGCTTGTTGGCGGCGGCCAGCGCAGCAGCTTCCGGCAGCGCGGCAAACGCACGCACGGCAGCCAGACGCTTGGCCACGTCGCCCAGACGCTGCGGGCGCAGCGCCAGCACCGCATCCACTTCCTGCGCGGAATAGCCCTGCTCGCGCAGGCTGCCGGCGAGGCGTTCGTAGATGAAGCCGGCCAGAGCTCCGGAAGCGTCGGCAATCAGCGCACCGAAGGCGGCGGCCGCATCGCGCAGCAGCTCGTCCAGCGACAGGGCCAGATCGCGCTCGATCAGCATGCGGATCACGCCCAGCGCGTGGCGGCGCAATGCGAACGGGTCCTTATCGCCGGTCGGCAGCTGGCCGATGCCGAACATGCCCACGAGCGTTTCAAGTTTATCGGCCAGGGCTACGACCACGCCCACGGCGTTGCGCGGCAGTTCATCGCCGGCAAAGCGCGGCTTGTAGTGGTCTTCGATGGCGTCGGCCACGGTGTCACCCAGGCCATCATGCTTGGCGTAGTAGCCGCCCATGATGCCCTGCAGCTCGGGGAATTCGCCGACCATGTCGGTCAGGAGATCTGCCTTGGCGAGCTTCGCGGCGGCATCCACGGCCGCTGCATCGACGCCGAGCTTGGCGGCAATCGCCTTCGCAATCGCCCGCACACGCTCGACGCGCTCGCCCTGGGTGCCCAGCTTGTTGTGATACACGACCTTCGCCAGCCCCGGCAGGCGGGATTCGAGCGACTTCTTGCGGTCCTGATCGAAGAAGAACTTCGCGTCCGCCAGACGCGGACGCACCACACGCTCGTTGCCACCGACCACCGCCGACACATCTTCCGGCGCGATGTTGGAGACGATCAGGAACTTGTTGGTGAGCTTGCCCGCGGCATCCAGCAGCGGGAAGTACTTCTGATTGGCCTTCATCGTGAGGATCAGGCATTCCTGCGGCACGGCAAGGAAATCCTCCTCGAACTGGCCGACCAGCACGTTGGGGCGTTCGACCAGCGCGGTCACTTCGTCCAGCAGGGCTTCGTCTTCAATCGCGCGCACGCCACCGCCGACCTTGGCGGCCGCAACGGCGAGCTGGCGCACGATTTCCGCGCGGCGCTCGGCGAACGAAGCGATCACCGCGCCTTCGCTCTTCAGCTGCTCGGCGTAGGTATCAGCGTTGGTAATGCTCACCACCTGCTTGGCCGCTTCAAAGCGGTGCCCCAGGGTTTCGCGGCCGGACTTGAGGCCCAGCACGGAGATGTCGATGACATCGGCGCCATGCAGCGCGACCAGCTTGTGCGCCGGGCGCACGAAGCTCACGGTGCTCCAGCCGTCGGCGAGCTGATAGCCCATCACCTTCGGGATCGGCAGCTTGGCCAGCGCAGTTTCGAGCGCCTGCTGCAGGCCTGCGGCCAGCGTGGCGCCCGGCTGCACCGAGTCGAACATCAGGGTTTCGGCCTTGCCTTCACCCACGCGCTTGAGACCTGCCACGGCGGACTCATCCGCGCCCAGCGAGGCCAGCTTCTTGATGAGCGCCGGGGTGGCGCGGCCTTCAGCATCCAGACCGACAGCGACCGGCATCAGCTTCTGCGACACGGGCTTGTCGGCAGCCTTGGCGGCTACGTTCGCGACCTGCACGGCCAGCCGGCGCGGCGAGGCATAGGAAGCAACGACGGCATCCGCAGCAGCGAGGCCCTGGGCCTTGAGGCTGTCGGCCAGCACGCCGGCAAAGGATTCGCCGAGACGCTTCAGTGCCTTGGGCGGCAGTTCTTCAACGAAAAGTTCTACGAGCAGATTCTGGTTCATGATCATTCCGCCTCCTTCTTGGGGAGGTCTGCGACCCATTCACGGGGGGCCATCGGGAAGCCCAGACGCTCGCGGCTTTCCAGATACGAAGCAGCCACGCTGCGGGCGAGATTGCGGATGCGGCCGATGTAGGCAGCGCGCTCGGTGACCGAGATGGCGCCACGGGCATCGAGCAGGTTGAAGGTGTGTGCAGCCTTGAGCACCTGTTCGTAGGCCGGCAGGGCGAGCTTCACATCCATCAGGTGCTGGGCCTGCTTCTCGTGCGCACCGAAAGCGGTGAACAGGAAGTCGGCATCGCTGTGCTCAAAGTTGTAGGTCGATTGCTCGACCTCGTTCTGGTGGAAGACGTCGCCGTACTTGAGAACTCGCGTTTCGCCGTTTTCTTCCCAGGTGGTCCACACCAGATCGAAGACATTCTCGACACCTTGCAGGTACATCGCCAGACGCTCGATGCCGTAGGTGATCTCACCGGTGATCGGCTTGCAGTCGATGCCGCCGACCTGCTGGAAGTAGGTGAACTGGGTCACTTCCATGCCGTTCATCCACACTTCCCAGCCGAGGCCCCAGGCGCCCAGCGTGGGGTTTTCCCAGTCATCCTCGACGAAGCGCACATCGTTTTTCTTCAGGTCGAAGCCCAGTGCCTCAAGAGAGCCGAGGTAGAGGTCGAGAATGTTGGCAGGCGCAGGTTTCAGGACGACCTGGAACTGGTAGTAGTGCTGCATCCGGTTCGGGTTTTCACCGTAACGGCCATCCTTCGGGCGGCGGCTGGGCTGCACATAGGCGGCACGCCAGGGCTCGGGCCCGATCGCGCGCAGGAAGGTGGCGGTATGGCTGGTGCCGGCGCCGACTTCCATGTCGTAGGGCTGCAGCAGTGCGCAGCCCTGGCTGCCCCAATACGACTGGAGCTTGAGGATGATGTCCTGAAAACTGGGTTTGGCGGTCATGTGAGAAAGCCGTTGAGGCCGCTCTAAGCGAAAGAGAAACGATTTTACAGGCCCGTCAAGCCTGCGGCAAAGACAACCGATCCGGAGCGGACAGGAAATCCGGCCGGGCACATTCAGGGAGCGCTTCTCGGTGAAACTTCTGCACCCCGGCCACACGGCGGCGCGCGTGCTGCGCCTGGCAGGCCTTGTCTGCACACTGCTGGGGCCGCTCGCCTTTGCGGCCGGCCCGCCGATGCGCTTCGTTCATCCGCCCCCCGAGGCGGCGGGCGACAATCGCCACACCTATTACTGGGAGTTGCTGGAGGCCGCACTCAAGGCCACGCGCCGCCAGTACGGCGACTATGTCATCGAATCCCACCCGCTGCCCATGAGTTTCCAGCGCGCCGTGGCCGAGCTGGAAGCCGGTGAGCGGGGCCGCATCAACATCATTGCGCGGGCGACCAACCTGGAGCTCGAGAACAAGCTGCGCGCCATTCCCCTGCCGCTGGACAAGGGCCTGCTCGGCTACCGCATGTTCCTCATCACCGGCGACACCCAGGCGCGGCTGGATGCCCGGGTCAGAAGCCTGCGCGACCTCAAGCAGTTCTCCATCGGCCAGGGGTCGGCCTGGACCGATGCCCGCATCCTGGCCGAAAACGATTTCCGCCTGGTGCTGACCGAAAACTACGAAAGCCTGTTCCAGATGGTGGCGGCGCAGCGCTTTGACCTCTTTTCGCGGGGCGTGATCGAGATCGAACCCGAGTGGCGTGCCCACAAGGACCAGATCCCCGGACTGATGATCGAAAAACACCTCCTGCTCGCGTATCCGATGCCACGCTATTTCTTCGTATCGAACACCGATGAGGGCCGGAAAATGGCGGAACGGATCGAGGCAGGCCTGCGGCTGATCGCGAAGTCGGGCGAGTTCAACCGGCTCTACGGGCGCTACAAGAAGAACGTGCTCGCCAACGTCCGCCTGGCCGGCCGCACGGTGTTCCGCCTGCCCAATACCCAGCTCTCCGACAAGGCACCGCCCCCGGACGACCCCTTCTGGTGGGACAACCTGGCCGCCGAGCTGGCTCCGGCGAATCGCCCGGGCCGCGGCACATGAAGCCGGCCCGCCGCATCCTGCTGCCCTGGCTGCTGTGGCTCCTGCAGCCGCTGCTGATCGCCACCCCGGCCGCTGCGGCGCCGATGCGCTTCGTCTATCCGCCACCGGAAAACGCTGACGATCAGCGCCAGGTCTATTACTGGAAACTGCTCGAAGCCGTGCTGGAGAGCAACCGCGAGCAGTATGGCGACTACACGCTGGAAGCCTTTCCCACACCGATGAACTACCAGCGTGCACAGGCCGAGCTGGAGGCAGGCGGCGAGCGCCTGAACATCTTCGCGCCCGGCACCAACCGGCAGCTGGAGCAGAAACTGCTGGCGATTCCGCTGCCGCTGGACAAGGGCCTGCTGGGCCTGCGCCTATTCCTGATCATGGAGCCCCAGCAGACGGCACTGGACCAGGTCAGCAACCTCGAGGATCTCAAGGCCTTCCGCATCGGCCAACGCCCGAGCTGGACGGACACCACCATCCTGCGTCACAACGGCCTCAGCGTGGTCGCGACGGACAGCTTTGACGGGCTCTTCAAGGGTTTGCAGGCCAACCGCTTCGAGCTGTTTTCACGCGGCGCCAACGAAATCCGCGCCGAGTGGCTCAGCCACCGCGAATCGACGCCGGGGCTGGCGATCGAAAACCGCCTCGCCCTGCTCTACCCGCTGGCACGCTATTACTTCGTACCGCGCACCCCGACCGGCGCGCGAATGGCCGAACGGATCCGTGACGGACTGCTCCGCCTGGCCGCCAGCGGAGAATTCGAACGCCGTTACCGGGCTTACAAGCGCGAGGTGCTGCGCGACCTGCCGCTTGCCGGACGCAAGGTGTTCCGGCTTGAAAATCCGGAACTCTCGAACCTCGCCCCGCCCCACTCCGACACGCGCTGGTGGGACGACTTCAGCGCCGAACTCGGCCCGGCGCGCTAGGCCTTGCGGCGTCTGCGCCGATACAGCAGCGCACCCGCCGGCACCCCCAGCGCGAACAGCCAGGTCGGCCAGTCGCCCAGCGCCACAAAAGGCGTCACCCCCTGATACCCCTGCACGCTGGTCCGGATCGCGCCCTGCGTGAAGGCCGGCAGCACATCGCTGACCGAGCCGTCGGGCTGCACCACCGCCGTCATGCCGGTGTTGGTCGAGCGCAGCTGGGGCCGGCCCGACTCCAGCGCGCGCATGCGCGACATCTGCAGATGCTGCGGCTGGGCATGCGAGTCGCCGTACCACGCCAGGTTCGACACATTGATCATCAGCGTGGCCGCCGGCAGCGCACGGCGCAGCTCCTCACCGAAAACGTCCTCGTAGCAGATGTTCATCGCCACTTTCTGCCCGCCCAGATCCAGCAGCGGCTGGTGATCCCCGCCCGGCGTCTGGTTGGCCATCGGAATGCTCGCCAGACGGAAAAACCAGCCGAAACCCCAGGGCTGGAACTCCCCGAAAGGCACCAGATGATTCTTGCTGTATTGCTGGGGCGCCGAGACGCCGCGGCTGATCACGCTGTTGTACACGCCGCCCGCCGCATCGGTGGTGAAGACGCCCAGGATGGCATCCCCGCCGTGGGCCCGCGCCTGATCGGTCAGCATGTCGAGATAGCCTTCCGGCAGGCTCTGCTCGAACATCGGCAGACTGCTCTCGGGCATCACCATGATCCGGGCGGGATTGCGCCGCAGCAGCTCGGCGTTGAGCTCCAGCTGCGCGAGCAAGGTGTCTGCGCGCCATTTCTGGTCCTGCGCCACATTGGTCTGGATCAGCGCCACGCTGACCGGCGCGCCCTCCGGATGCGACCAGCTGACCTGCCGCAGCCCGGCCCCGGTGAGCCAGGGCAAGAGCGCGAGCACGGCAGCATGCCGTCTGGCCGAAGGCGTTTTCCAGACTTCCACCGCCAGCGCCGTGCTCAGGGCGAGCAGCGCCCCGACGCCATAGACGCCCAGGACGGCCGCCCAGCCCGCAAGCGGACTCGGCGGCGTCTGCGTGTAACCGATGGCAAGCCAGGGGAAGGCAGGAAAAATCTGGCCGCGGAGGAGCTCCGACAGGGTCCAGCAGGCCGCGGCCACGCCGGCTCGCCCCAGCCAGCCGGCCGGGCGCAAACGGGCGAAGAGCGCCGACAGCAAGGCCGGATGGAGGGCCAGCGCCACGCAGAAAAGGAGGATCAGGAAAACCGAGAGCGGCGCCGAGAGGCCGCCAAAACGGTTGAGCGCCACTACCAGCCAGCACAGACCCGCAAACAGCGCGCCGCTGCCCCAGGCCCAGCCGAGCATGAAGGCACGCCGGGGGCCGACAGCCTCGTCGCGCAGAGCGAGATAGAGCACGCCCCAGCTCAGCGGCATGAGCCAGAGCTGGCCGAAGGGCGCGTAGGCAAGCACGCTGGCCGCACCGGCCAGCAGGAGGATCAGGAAGCGCATCGGAATATCCGGAACGAAAGGCCCCGCGATTCTACGCGGAGCCTGTTACGGCCGGAAAACCGGCCGGGCGCGGAGCGCCGCTCAGCCGCCCACGCCGTCTGGCGCAGGGAGGCGCTCGACGAGCAGGGTGTAGACGCGGCGACGATCCGCCCGCATCACCTTGAAGCGGAAGCCCTCGATCTCGATCATTTCGCCGCGCGCGGGCATGCGGCCGAAATGGTGCTGGACGAGCCCGCCGACGGTATCGAAGCCCTGATGCTCAAGCTCGCAACCGAAGGCTTCGTTGAAGTCATCGACCTCGGTCAGCGCCTTCACCCGCCAGCGCCCTCCGGGCACGACGAGGATGTTGTCGGCATCCTCGTCAAAGTCGTGTTCGTCCTCGATGTCGCCCACGATCTGCTCGAGCACGTCCTCGATGGTCACCAGGCCGGACACGCCGCCGTACTCGTCGACAACGATCGCCATGTGATTGCGGCTGATGCGGAACTCGCGCAGCAATTCGTTGAGCCGCTTGGTTTCCGGCACGAAGATCGCCGGTCGCAGCAGGGCCGTGAGCGCCTGGTCGGGTTTGCGCAGCAGGGGCAGCAGATCCTTGGCCAGCAGGATGCCCAGCACGTCGTCGCGATTCTCGCCGACGACCGGAAAGCGCGAGTGGCTGGTCTGAACGGCAAAATCGATGATGGCCTCAATCGGCTGCTCAAGCCGGATCACATCCATCTGGGCGCGCGGCACCATGACTTCGCGCACCGGAATTTCGGCAACCTGGAGCGCCCCCTCGATGATGCTCAGCGCGTCGGCATCGAAGAGCTCGCGCTGGTGGGCGGCGTGGAGAAGGTCCAGGAACTGTTCGCGCTCATCCGGCTCGTGAGTGAGCAGTGCGGAGAGGCGTTCAAGAATGGTCGGTCTACTGGCAGGGTCCATTTCGGTTCAGGGCGGGCCGCGGGTCAGGCGCAGGCCGGCATGGCGGCCGGCACTGCACGGGCCCCGACGCGCCGGTCATTCCTTTTCGTCGGCGTAGGGGTCGGGATAGCCAAGCTCAGCAAGAATCGTGCGCTCTTCCTGCTCCATCTCTTCGGCTTCGTCGTCTTCCTCGTGCTCCCAGCCCTGAAGGTGGAGCACGCCATGCACGACGAGATGGGCACAGTGCGCCTCGACGGGCTTGCCCTGTGCAAGGGCTTCTTCCTGCACCACCGGCCAGCACAGCACAAGGTCGCCCTGCAGGACGGGGTCGATTTCGTAGGGGAAGGACAGCACGTTGGTGGCGTAGTCCTTGCCGCGATAGCTGGCGTTGAGCGCACGCCCCTCGTCGCGATCGACGAAGCGCACCGCAAGCGCTGCAGCGCCGGGCTCGGCTGCGCGGATCCAGCGCCGGATGAGCGCGCGCTCGGGCAGATCTTCCGCCTCGAGGGCAAACTGGACGGTCAGGTCAAGACGGCGTGGCGGCGTACTCATCAGGCCCCCAGGGTCGCGGCTTCGCGATAGTGCGCCCGGGCCTGTTCGGGCCGGTCAAGCTGCTCGGCCAGGCGGGCGAGCTCAAGATGCGCGGCGCGGGTGGCCTGCTGTGACAGCGAAGCTTCGAAATAGCTCTGCGCCTTGCCCCAGAGCTGGGCACGCAGGCACAGGCGGCCGAGCGTCAGCAGCAGCTGGGCGTCATCCGGGTGCGACTTCAGCCAGGCTTCCGCCACTGCCAGCTGATTGCGCAGGTCACGGCTCTGGCAGCGGCCGTAAAGGCTTGCCAGCTCGGACTCCCAGTCCTTGTCCAGCGCCTGGGCAATCGCCTCCACCGCCAGCTTGTCGTCCCCCGCTCCGATGAGGTGGGGCACGGCCCGAATCAGGAAGCCCGCTTCATGCCGCTCGGCTTCGGGAATGCTTTCCCAGACCCGCGTCAGCGCGGCGAGATCGCCTTCGGCATCGCGCAGCTGCTCGAGCTGGGCACGGCGCAGCAAGGGCGCGGCCTGCTCGGCACTGAGCGCCGAATGCTTGCGCAGGGTGCGTGCCAGGCGGGCCACCTCTACCCAGCGCCCGCGGCCCTGTTCAACCTGCATGGCCAGACGGGTCACCGCCAGGTGCCGGTGCCCGCCCGCCTTGAGCCCTTCCAGACAGGCCGCAGCCACATCGAAACGGCGCTCGGCGCAGGCCATTTCCGCCTCCGTCATCAGGCGCGCCATGCGGATGTCGCGGTCATGCGCAGCAGCATGGCCCAGCCAGGTATCGCGGCGCTCGGCGTCATGCATGGCATGGGCGGCACGCGCCGCCAGCAAGGCGGCGATGCCGGGCTTCTCGAGCCCGCCGTAGGCCTGCACCGCAGCACGGAAAGCCTGACCGAAACGCCCTTCGCGGTAGAAACGCTCGGCATCATGCAAGGCGCCCTGGGCCTGCTCGCGACGACGCTGACGGCGCCAGAGCGAGACTTCACGCGGCAGCTCGCCGGCGCGCACGAAGACCCGAGCGACGCGGTAGCCCACCAGGAACAGCACCAGCAGCAGGAGCACCAGCAGGTTCAGGGAGATCTGGATCCGCCACGGATGCCAGACCAGCAAGGCGTAGGCGTCGTTGTAATGCGCAGCGAGCGTGACCGCCACTGCCAGGGTGAAGAGGCCAAGCAACCAGAGAAGTCCTCGCATCATCGACCTCAGCGCTTGACGACCGGCTTCACGTTGCGCAGGGCGGCCTGGGCTTCGTCGAAGTTCGGCAGGTCGGCGTCCAGACGGATGCGCGACATCGCATCGAGCTCGTCAAGCGTGCTTCGCACCATCGGCGCCGCCGGGTCGAAGTAGCGCTGCACCCAGGTGCGCGCCTGCAGCACGTCATCGGCAAACATGCGGTTTTCACGCTGCAGCAGGGCGATACGCGCGGAAAGCAGGCGCAGCCGCAGATTGCTGCGCAGATAGGAGGCCTGCTCCGGTGCCAGCAGGGCCGGGTCCGGCTGATCGAGCCGCTCGATGCGGACCAGGCTGCGGAACTCGTGCCACAGGTCATCGACCAGACGGGCCAGCACGCCAGGCGAGGGCAGCGGCGCATCAGCCGGAGCACTCGCCGCCGACTGGCTCGCGGCCGCGGCGGACACGGCCTTTTTCTTCGAGGCAACGGAAGAAGAGGCGGCCGCGCGGGCCGGCGCCGGCAGCGTGCGCTCGAAGCCGAGCGGCAAGGTGTCGACGCGACCGATCAGGGATTCAAGCTGCAGCGCCATGCGCGGCACGTCGGCCAGCGGCAGGGTCTTGATGCGCTCGATGTCGCGCGCCAGGAGCTTGCGCACCGGCAGGTAGCGGGTGGCATCCAGCAGCGCGAGGCGGGAGTCGGCGGATTGCAGGGCCGTCAGCGCGGCGGAAACATTCCCGGCCAGCAGCAGTTGCTGGCTGGCGATCTCGATCGACTGACCGATCTCGTTGACCATGCGCTCGTCCCGGGCGCGCGCAAACTCGGCGTGCAGGTTGTCAATCGACGCGAACTGGGTCTGGGCTTCATGCAACTGGGTTTCGAGCGTCGCCATGCGTGCCTGCAGCGCCTCGATGCTGGCCTGGCGCTGGGCCGCCAGGGCGCCGGCCTCCAGCGCGGCCTTGTCGCTGTCGGCCACGCGATGGTCGAACTCGCTGCGCAGCGCGGCGATGTCCTGACGGGAGTCATAGGCCTGCCAGGCGACGACGGCCAGCAAGGCGAGCGCGGCAGTCGTGAAGATGCGGTTCCAGCGCGGCCCCGTCCGGTACTGGACTTCCGGCAAGGGAGTCAGAGCTTGCTTGTCGTTTTCCATGGTGTGCAATGTTACCCGATCAGTCCCTTGTTCTGGGCGCACCGCCCGGGGCCGGCTGCCCTGGCGCGAAATGCCCGAGCAGCGCCGCGACGATGCCTTCATCCCCCGGTTCGCTCTGTACCGCCTGCCCTGCACCGGCCTCGACCAGTGCGCTCACGATGCGCGGATGGGGCGCAAAACAGGGCCTCGCCGCGAGCAGCGCCCGCCCGGCCTCGCCGGTGATTTCAAGAAAGAAGCGCAGGCCTTCGCTGGCCGAAAACACCAGCGCATCGAGTTCGCCCCGCGCTGCCCGGGCAAGCAAACCAGCCGGATCCAGCGCAGCCTTGCTCCGTTGATAGACGCAGATCTGCTCCAGCGCCGCGCCGCGCTCACCGATCGTGCGGGCCAGCAGATCCCGCCCGCCCTCGCCCTTGAGAATCAGGACGCGCCGGCCTGCGAGCTGCTCGGCCGAGAATTCGGGCAGGGCCAGTACCGCCTCGCTGTCAAACCCCGACTGCGGCACGATGATCCGCGGCCAGCCCTGCGCCGTCAGCGCCCGGGCACTTGCCGGACCGACTGCTGCCACGCGCAGCTGATCCGGCCAGTCAGCGCGCGGCCGGATGCGGAAGGCTTGCTCGACGGCATTGGCCGAGACGAAGAAGGCCATGTCGAACGCGGCAAGATCCGCAGCCACCAAGGGCGCAGGATCCGCGGCATCGATCGCGATGACGGGGAAATTGATGACTTCGGCCCCCTGCGCCTCGAGCCTGGCCATCAGACCGGCAGCCTGCCCGGCCGGCCGGGTCGTGACGATGCAGCACCCGGTCAGCGGACCGGCTGCTGCAGGCTGACTCACGCCTGCGCCCTCAGGCTGGCGAGAATGGCGTCGGCGCCCTGGGCGAGCAGATCCTGCGCCAGTCGCGCGCCCAGTGCCGCGGCGTCCTCCCGGAAGGCAGAACCTTCGCTGCGCACGACCCGGCTGCCGTCAGGCGTGGCAACAAAGGCGCGCATCGCCAGACGGCCGTCAGCCGCCGGCTCGCAGAACGCACCGATCGGTACGTCACACCCGCCTTGCAGGGCAAGGGTCAGCGCCCGCTCGGCCGCCACACAGGCGGTGGTCAGCGGATCCACCAGCGGCGCCAGCCACGCCGCCACCTCGGGCCGGTCTGCCCGTGCCTCGATGCCGAGTGCCCCCTGCCCGGCCGCCGGCAGACTGTCCTCCGGCGGCAGGATGCTGCGAATGCGCGACGCCAGACCGAGCCGGCGCAGCCCTGCTGCGGCAAGGATGATCGCGTCGTACTGACCTTCGTCGAGCTTCTTCAGGCGAGTGTCGAGATTGCCACGCAAGGGCTGCACGCCCAGATACGGATGCTGCGCATGCAGCTGTGCCTCGCGGCGCAGGCTGGACGTTCCGACAACCGCCCCGGGTGGCATGTCGGCCAGGCTTTCATAGCGGTTCGAAACGAAGGCGTCGAAGGGGGTTTCACGTTCCAGTGTGGCGATCAGCGCGAAGCCTTCAGGCATCTGGGCCGGCACATCCTTCATGGAGTGCACCGCAATGTCCGCCCTGCCGTCTTCAAGCGCGGTTTCCAGTTCCTTCACGAAAAGCCCCTTGCCGCCCACCTTGGACAGCGAGCGGTCAAGAATCTGGTCGCCGCGGGTGGTCATGCCGAGCAACTGCACCTCGCACCCCGGCCAGCAGTGTTCGAGCCGCGCTTTCACATGTTCGGCCTGCCAGAGCGCAAGGCGGCTCTCCCGGGTGGCAATGACGATCCGGCTCGGCGGACGCTGCTTTTCTGAGGACATGGGCATACAGGAAACGGAATGTCTCTTGCTTGAGAACGGGGCGAAGGATGTTAGCACGCCCGCCCGGGCAGCCCGCCGGACTGCTATATTCGCAACTCCCCGGAGACCAAGCCCCCACAAGCCAGCATGAACGATCATCAAGCCTCTCTGACCGAACAGGACAAGGACACCCCTCTGCGCGAAGACATCCGGATGCTGGGTCGCATCCTGGGCCAGACCGTCCGCGCCCAGGAAGGCGATGCGGTATTCGAGCTCATCGAACGCATCCGCCAGACTTCGGTCCGCTTCCACCGCGACGACGATCTGGCCGCGCGTCGCGAGCTCGAAGCCATGCTCAAGGAAGTGGCGCACGAAAACACGCTCAATGTGGTGCGCGCCTTCAGCTATTTCTCGCAACTGTCGAACATCGCCGAAGACGAACACCACATCCGCCGCTCGCGTGCCCACCTGTGCGCGGGCTCTGCACCACGCGAGGGCAGCATGGCCCATGCGCTGGCGCTGGCGGACAAGGCCGGCATTGATGACCAGCGCCTGCGTGCCTTCTTCAACACCGCCATGATCCGGCCGGTGCTGACCGCCCACCCGACCGAAGTCCAGCGCAAGAGCATCCTCAACTGCCAGCTGCGGATCGCCCAGTTGCTCGACGAGCGCGACCGCGTCCAGCTCACGCCGGAGGAGCAGCACGAAAACGAGGTCGCACTGCGCCGCGAAGTGCTGCTGCTGTGGGAAACGCGCATGCTGCGGCTGACCAAGCTGTCGGTAGTCGATGAGATCGCCAACGGCCTGTCTTTCTACGATTACACCTTCCTGCGCGAACTGCCGCGGTTCTATGCTCGGCTGGAAGATCGCCTGTCTTCCCGTACCGGCGCGGGCAGCCATGTCGACCTGCCCTCCTTCCTGCGCATGGGCAGCTGGATCGGCGGCGACCGCGACGGCAACCCCTTCGTGACCGCCGACATCCTGCGCCGCGCGCTGCAGCTGCAGTCCCAGGTCGCCTTCAATTTCTACATCGAGGAAACCAGCCGTCTGGCGACCCGCCTCTCGCTCTCGAGCGGGCTGGTCAACGTGAGCCCCGAGCTGGTCGCGCTGGCCGAGCAGTCGCCCTACCGCACCCCGCACACCGAGGACGAGCCCTATCGCCGCGCGATGCGGGGCGTCAATGCGCGCCTGTGGGCCACGGCCGTCAAGCTGGGCCTGCGTCCCACCGGCCGCCAGCCGGTGTCGGAGGCCAGCGCCTACCCGGACGCAGCTTCCTTCCGCGCCGATCTGGACGTCATCCACGACTCGCTGCTCAAGCACTGCTCGCCCGAGCTCGCTCACGGCAAGCTGCGTGAGCTGCAGCGCGCCGCCTCGGTCTTCGGCTTCCACCTGGCCAGCATCGACGTTCGCCAGAATTCCGATGTGCACGAGCGCTCCGTTGCCGAGCTGCTCGAGGCCGCCCACCCGGGCACGAAGTATCTCGAGAAGGACGAGGAAGGCCGCATCGCGATCCTGCTGAAGGAGCTGGCCACGCCGCGTCCGCTCTCTTCGCCGAGCGTGCAGTATTCCGAGGAAACCACCGGCGAGCTGGCGATCTTCCGCCAGATCGCCGAGGCCCACCGCATCTACGGCAAGGACTGCGTCCAGAACGCGATCATCTCCAAGACCGACGGCGTCTCCGACATGCTGGAGCTGGCCGTCCTGCTCAAGGAAGTCGGCCTGCTGCGCCCGCATGAAGCGAAGCTGGATGTGAACATCATCCCGCTGTTCGAAACCATCGGTGACCTGCAGAACGCCTCGGGCATCATGGACCGCATCCTGTCGATTCCGCTCTACCGCCAGCTAGTCAGCTCGCGCGAAGAAGCCCAGGAATGCATGCTGGGTTATTCCGACTCGAACAAGGACGGCGGCTTCCTGACCTCGGGCTGGGAGCTCTACAAGGCCGAGATCCAGCTCATCGAAGTCTTCCGCAAGCACGGCGTGCGCCTGCGCCTGTTCCACGGTCGCGGCGGCTCGGTCGGGCGCGGCGGCGGCCCCAGCTACCAGGCCATCCTGGCGCAGCCGGGTGGTGCCGTGCAAGGCCAGATCCGGCTCACCGAGCAGGGCGAAGTCATCGCCTCCAAATATTCCAATCCGGAAGTCGGCCGGCGCAATCTCGAAGTGCTGGCCGCCGCCACCCTCGAAGCCACGCTGCTCTCGCACCCGGAAGCCGCGCCGCGCGCGGAATACCTTGAAACCATGGACGAGCTCTCGGATGCGGCCTTCAAGGCCTATCGCGGGCTGGTCTATGAAACACCCGGTTTCGAAACCTATTTCTGGGAATCCACCGTGATCTCGGAAATCGCCAACCTCAACATCGGTTCGCGTCCGGCCTCGCGCAAGAAGAGCACCGCCATCGAGGATCTGCGTGCGATTCCCTGGGTGTTCTCCTGGGCGCAGTCGCGCGTGATGCTGCCGGGCTGGTATGGCTTCGGCAGCGCGGTGAAGAGCTATCTCGCCCGCCACGGCGAGGACGGCATGAAGCGCCTGCAGTGCATGCATCGCGAATGGAGCTTCTTCGCCACCCAGCTCGCCAACATGGACATGGTGCTCTCCAAGAGCGATCTGGCGATTGCCTCGCGCTATGCCGACCTGGTTCAGGATGCCGGCCTGCGCGACGCCATCTTCACCCGCATCAAGGCCGAGTGGGAGGCCACGCTGGAAGTGCTGCTGGCCATTACCGGGCAGAAGGAGCTGCTCGACGGCAATCCGCTGCTGGCCCGCTCGATCCGCAACCGCCTGCCCTATCTGAACCCGCTCAACCATGTTCAGGTCGAGCTGCTGCAGCGCTACCGCGATGGAGACAAGGATGACCGCGTGCGCCGTGGCATCCTGCTGTCGATCAACGGCGTGGCAGCAGGCCTGCGCAACAGCGGCTGAGGCCAGCCGGCGCAAGGCTGCGGAGCCCGCCCTGACCGAAAGGAAAGGCGGGCTCCGTCGCTTTCTGCCTATGGCCAAAGTAATATGTAAAAACTTGTCGGCGAAATGCCGCACCCGGTCTCCGGACTCCTCACGCCCGTCTCCGTTCGCTTGCTATTTGATGCCGTCCGGGCAAGGATTCCGACCGGACAAACCCGGCCGGAGCGCTTGATGGACCACGCCCAACACTCACTGATCGAAACCCTGTCGCTTGGCGACAACCCCAGCTTCCCCAGCTCAGGCACCCTCATCGAGCAGATTCTCAGCCTGCTCAATTCGGACATCGTTTTTTCCGACATCATCATTCACCAGAACAGCCCGGTGATGCTGCGCCAGCCCAAGCGCCTGGTGGCCGTCTCCGACGTGCCGGTCACCGGCCAGGAACTGGAAGAATTCTTCGAAGTGATCGAGCCTGCCTGGGAAGACCGCATCCAGGAACGCGCCTTTGACCGCGCCAAGGATCTCTACAGCGCCCGCCTGCGCGTGAACTGCTTCACCTTCCATGGCCGCAAGCGCCTGGGCTGCGTCATCCGCCGTTTCCCGGCAGAGCCGCTGTCGCTCGCCACGCTGGGCCTGCGCCCCAACGCCCAGGCCTTCGCCCGCCTCACCAGCGGCCTCGTCCTGCTGGTCGGCGACACCTGCCAGGGCAAGTCGACCACCATCTCCTCGATCCTGGACGACATCAACAAACGCCGCTCGGGCCACATCATCACCATCGAGGATCCGGTCGAAACCCTGATTCCGCAACGCAAGAGCATCATCACCCAGCGCGAGGTCGGCACCGATGGCGACGTGGCGAGCTACTACCTCGGCGCACTCGACGCGCTGCGCGAACGGCCGGACGTGATCCTGATCGGCGAGATCCGTGACGCCGAGACTGCCCGCGAAGCGCTGGCGCTCTCGGAAGCCGGCCCGCTGGTGTTCGCCACCCTGCACGCCCGCTCCACCGAGCTGGGCCTGCAGAAGATGCTGCGCCTGCTCGGCAACTCCGACACCCAGGCCCAAACGCTCGCCAGCAGCCTGCGCGGCGTGCTCTGCCAGGCCCTGCTGCCAGCCGTGGACGGCGACAGCTACCTGCTGGCAACCGAATGCCTCACGGTCAATGCCGAAGTCGCGCACCTCATCGAAACCAGCAATTTCTCGGGCATCCGCACACTGCTGGATGTGATGACGCTCGACAGCAGCTCGGGCTCGCACAGCATGAACGACGACCTGATGCGCCTCATCCGCGCGGGTGCTGTCGGTCTGGAAGACGCCCGCCGCGCCAGCACCGATCCGCTGAAGTTCGCCGCCATGATCGCCAGCCTCAAGCGCTGAGCACCGTTCAGCCCGGGGCGGCGGCGCCGCCAGGCCTTACAATGCGGGGATGAAACCCCAAGCACCGAACCGTCGCCCGCCCAGAGCGGGCGACGCCTCGCGCCCGCGAGTCCCTCACCGCAGCCCCACGCTGCCTCCCCTGCCTGCCGGAAGCCTCGGCGAAGCCCTGCTCGTCGCCAGCGACGGTCTGGCAGCCGTCCTCAAGGGCTATGCGCTCAATGATGGCCTGCTGGGGCTCTGGAAAACCTGGCCGGATCTGACTCCCGCCACCCGAGGCGCCGTTCAGGATCTGCTCTATGGCACGCTGCGCGACTACGGCCGCGGCCAGCACATCCTGGCAGGGCTGCTCAGCAAACCGCTGGAAGAACTCCGCATTGAAGCCCTGCTGCTGATCGCCCTGCACCGCCTGGAAGCCCGCCCGGAAACCGCGCACACGGTTGTCGACCAGGCGGTGGAGGCGGCTGCGCGCCTCGCCGAAGGACGCCTCAAGGCGCTCGTCAACGGCGTGCTGCGCAACGCCCTGCGCCAGTGGGACGCACTGATGCGCGATGCCGCAAACGCGCCGGTAGCCCGCTGGCGGCATCCGCAGTGGTGGATCAGTGCGCTGCGCCGGCACTACCCGGACACCTGGGAGTCGGTGCTCGAAGGCAACAACATGCATCCGCCGATGAGCCTGCGCATCAATCCGCGACGCAGCGACGCCGAAGCGTACCGCCACGCCCTCCATGACGAAGGCATGGCCTTCACCGAACTCGGCCCGCTGGCGCTCCAGCTGACCCAGCCCCGCCCGGTTGCCAGCCTGCCCGGCTTCGCCGCCGGCGAGGTGTCCGTACAAGACTGGGGCGCACAGCAGGCGGCCGCCCTGCTGGACCTTCATGACGGCCAGCGCGTGCTCGATGCCTGCGCCGCCCCCGGCGGCAAGACCGCCCACCTGCTGGAGTCCGCAGATCTCGAGTTGCTGGCACTCGAACTCGAGCCACAGCGAACACAGCGAATCCGCGACACCCTCGAAAGACTGGGCCTCGCGGCCGAAATCCGCACGGCAGATTGCCGCGCGATCGGCAGCTGGTGGGACGGCAAAGCCTTCGACCGGATTCTGGCCGACGTTCCCTGTTCAGCCACTGGTGTGGCCCGTCGCCATCCGGACATCAAATGGCTGCGCCGGGAAGAGGACATTGCGGCTTTCGCAACGGTTCAGGCCGAAATTCTGGAGGCGCTGTGGCAAGTTCTGGCGCCTGGCGGAAAAATGCTTTATCTGACTTGTTCGGTCTTCCCGGAAGAGAACGGACGTCAGCTCGCGCGCTTTGCAGCCCGCCACAAGGATTGTCGTCGCACCCGTTTCCCGGACGGCTCCCTCGAAAAACAATGGCTGCCAAGCGCGCTACATGATGGCTTCTACTTTGCCTTGCTGGAGAAAACACCCTGAGGGTCTGCGCGCGCGCCGACTCGGTGTTGTTTTCCGGGCCTGGCTGTACAGCCTTTTCGCCGGACTCGTCCTGATGCTGCTTGCCCCGGCCGCCATGGCCAGCGGCAAGGGGCTCGAGTTCCGCTCGCACGAAATCGTGCCGATCGATCTGCTCTACGTGGTCAATGCCTCGGTCGACATGCCACCGAATGCACGACTGGAGGAAATCCTCGAGAGTGGCGTCTCGATCCCCTTCAAGGCGGAGTTCGTCCTCACCCGCTCGCGCTGGTGGTGGCTGGATGAAACCGTGGAACAACGGAACATCGATTTCCGCCTGTTCTATCACGCGCTGACCCGGCAGTACCGGCTCTCCATCGGCAGCATCCATCGCAGCTTCCGTACCTATGACGAGGCGCTGCGGGCCATGCTTTCAATCCGCAACTGGGCCGTGGCGGACCGCAGCCGGCTGGCTGACGGCGAAACCTACACCGCCGCCCTGCGCTTCAGGCTGGACATGTCCCAGCTCCCCAAGCCTTTCCAGGTCGTGATCTTCGGCAACCGGGATCTCGACCTCACGACAGGCTGGGTACAATGGAATTTTGTCGCTTCCGCCACTGACGCTCGATGAAACGCCTGCTGGTCGTCATCCTGTCGCTGGGCACGATCCTGTTGTTCCTGCTGGCCTCGGCCAGCGCGAACTCCTCGCTATTCGCGCACAACTACCCGCTGCTGCTGGGCCTGAACATCACGCTGGGCATTGCACTGGCCGGCCTGGTCGGGCTGCAGTTGCGCACGCTCTGGCGCGAATACCGCCAGCGGCAGTTCGGCTCCCGACTCAAACTCAAGCTGATTGGCATGTTCCTGCTGCTGGCCATCGGGCCGGGCACGCTGATCTATGTGATTTCGGTGCAGTTCGCCGTCCGCTCCATCGAGTCCTGGTACAACGTCCGGGTCGATTCGGCGCTGGAATCCGGCCTCACGCTGGGTCGCAGCGCCCTCGATGCGCTGGTCGACCAGCTCGGCGAGCGGAGCCGGGGCATCGCTCTGGAGCTCGGTGACAGCGTCACGCCGCCCAGCCTGCCGGCGTTGATCCGCATCCGCGAGCGACTCGGCGCAGACGAAATCACCCTGCTCTCCACCAGCGGCCGCATCGTGACCTCCACCGGCGAAGCCCCGAGCGGCCTCGCGCCCGATATCCTGCCCTCCGCCCAGCTGCGGCAGGCCCGGCAGGGGCGCGGATACCGCGCGGTGGAAGGCGAAGGCGAGAAGCTGGTCATGCGGGTCGTGATTCCGGTGCCGGCGCGCTACTTCCAGGCCGATCCGCTCTTGCTGCAGGTGCGTGCGGCCGTCCCCGCCACGCTGGCGCAGAGCGCCGAAGAAATCCAGGACCTGCACCGCACCTACCAGGAGCTGCTGCTCTCCCGCCAGGGGCTCAAGAGCATTTATCTGGTCACGCTGACACTGGCCCTGCTGCTGGGCATGTCTGCCGCCATGGCGGTGGCCTTCTTCTTCGCCCGCTCGCTCTCCGCGCCGCTGCTGATCCTCGCGGAAGGGACCCAGGCGGTGGCTGCCGGTGATCTCTCCCCCAGACAGGCGCTGCCGGCCCGTGACGAGCTGGGCGTGCTGACACAGTCCTTCAACCGCATGACGCGCCAGCTCCAGGACGCACGTGCCCAGGCCGACCGCAGCCGGGCGGCCGTAGACGCCGCACGGGCCTATCTGGAGAGCGTGCTCAACAACCTGTCCGCCGGCGTGCTGGCCTTCTCAAATACCGGCGAACTGCGTGCGGCCAACCGCGGCGCCACCACCATCCTGCGTGACGATCTGGTCGACTTCGCTTCGCAGCCCCTGGACCAGTGGGAAGGACACCTGCAGTTCCGCGACGCGGTCCTGGGCGGCTTTTCGGAGCATGAGTCCGACTGGCACTCCCAACTCGAGATCGACCATGGCGAGGGCAACATGCAGACCCTGCTGCTGCACGGCTCGCGCCTGCCAGAGGCCACGGACGGTGGCTTCGTGGTGGTGTTCGACGACATCTCCGAACTGATCTCCGCTCAGCGCAACGCGGCCTGGGCCGAAGTCGCCAGACGCCTCGCCCATGAAATCAAGAATCCGCTCACGCCGATCCAGCTCTCGGCCGAGCGCCTGCAGCACAAGCTGAATGACAAGCTGGGCGACACGGATCGCGCCATGCTGACGCGCGCGACCGAAACGATCGTCAACCAGGTCGAGGCGATGAAGAAGCTCGTCAATGGCTTCCGGGATTACGCGCGTCTGCCCTCGCCGCAGCTGGCGTCCCTCGACCTCAATGCCCTGCTGCGCGAAATCCTTGTCCTGTATGAAGCAGCACCGGTGCCGATCCATCACCGGCTGGAGGCCGGACTCCCGCTCGTGATGGGGGATGCCAGTCAGCTCAGGCAGGTGATTCACAATCTGCTACAGAACGCGCAAGACGCCGTTTCCGAGGTTTCAGAGCCCCGTGTTGAGCTGAGTACGCGCACCGATGGCAAGCGCGTGGAACTTGTCGTGCGAGACAGCGGACCGGGCTTCCCGCCTGCGATTCTGGCCAGAGCGATGGAGCCTTATGTGACGACCAAGCCGCGAGGCTCGGGACTGGGTCTTGCCATCGTGCGCAAGATCATCGAGGAACACCGCGGCGAAATCTTTATTGCCAATCATCAGGACGGCGGTGCCGAAATTCGGGTACGGTTGCGGCTCACTGAAACCGCTCCACAAGGAGCGGTTGAGCCGCTGATTAATTGATGGTGCTCTGGTAGTCTTTCCGCATATGGCCAAGATTCTTGTTGTTGACGACGAAATCGGGATCCGCGAACTCCTGCGGGAAATCCTCTGCGACGAAGGTTACGACGTGCTGCTGGCAGAAAATGCCGCCTCGGCCCGCAAGGTCCGCCAGGCGACTCGGCCGGACCTCGTCCTGCTCGACATCTGGATGCCCGACACTGACGGGGTGACCCTGCTCAAGGAGTGGGCCGCATCGGGCCTGCTTTCGATGCCGGTCATCATGATGTCGGGCCACGGCACCATCGATACCGCGATTGAAGCCATACGCTTCGGCGCGCTCGACTTCCTCGAGAAACCCATCGCGCTGCAGAAGCTGCTCGCTGCGGTCAAGCGCGGGCTGCAACGCCAGCCGAGCAAGACGCAGTCGCACCTCACGCTGGGCGCCTTCCAGCGCTCCGCCCCCTTGCGCGACCTGCGCCGACGCCTCGACCAGCTCAACCAGAAGAGCCGGCAGATCCTGCTGCGTGTCGGCGCGGGCTCGCTGGCCGAACTCTGTGGCCGCTCGCTGCAGGCGGCAGGCTCGCCCTGGCTTGATCTGGGCAACCTCACCCAGCCGATCGAAGTCCAGATGCTGGAGTCCGCTCGCGGCGGTCAGCTGTTCGTTGAAGACCTGAGTCAGATTTCCCGCGCACAGCAGAAGAACCTGTCCTTCGTCGTCGACCGGCTGGAAAAATACGACCTCCATCTGCTGGTCGCCTGCTCCGTCAGCGCCGAAGCACTGATCGGCGAAGGATGGGATCCGCTGCTGGTTCGCCGCCTGTTCGAAATCTCGCTGGTGCCGCCTTCGCTGCTGGAGCTCAAGGATGAACTGCCGGAAATGGTCACCCAACTGCTCCAGCACATGACGGAAACCGGCGAAGTCCCGCCCCGCACACTCTCGACCAGCGCGCTCAATGCGCTGCGCAACACGCCCTGGGGCGGCGGCTTCCCGGAGCTCAAGTCGGCCGTCCGCTCGCTGGCGCTGGGCTCGCTCGACAACGAGATCAACGCTGACGAGGTCGTCCGCTTCGTCTCCCGCGCTTCGAACGCCGCACTCGCGCTACCGCTCGATCTGCCGCTGCGCGAAGCCCGGGAAACCTTCGAGCGGATCTACTTCGAGCACCACCTGCAGCTCGAAGACGGCAACATCACGCGCCTGGCCGAAAAGACCGGACTCGAGCGCACGCACCTGTACCGCAAGCTCAAACAGCTCGGCATCCAGGTCGGGCGCCGCAACGAGGCCTGATCGGCCAAACCGACGAGACGCCGGCGCAATCAGCCCGCCGGCGTCGCCTCCCGGCGGCTCATGGCGCATGATCGACGGACCAGAAGACGTCTTTTAACGATTCCGGGTACCGGGCTGGATATAATCGGCTACCGCAATACTGTCAGCATCAAGCAGCCGTGAACACCCTCAGCACGATCGCCGTCGAAGACCTCTCCAACACTGTCCTGCGCCTCAGGAAACGCCTGACGCGCTCCATCGGTCAGGCCATCGCCGACTTCAACATGATCGAAGACGGGGATGTCGTCATGGTCTGCTGCTCCGGCGGCAAGGATTCCTACGCGCTGCTCACGCTCCTGCAGGCAATGCGCGAACGGGCACCGGTCAACTTCCGCCTGATCGCCATGAACCTTGATCAGCGGCAGCCCGGCTTTCCCGCTGACGTACTGCCACGGTATTTCGAGTCGATCGGCGTGGAGTACCGGATCGTCACCGAAGACACCTACTCCATCGTCAAGGAAAAGATTCCCGAGGGCAAAACCACCTGCTCGCTGTGCTCGCGGCTGCGGCGCGGCATCATTTACCGCACGGCGGCAGATCTTGGCGCCACGAAAATCGCGCTGGGTCACCACCGGGAAGACCTCATCGAGACCCTGTTCCTGAACATGTTCTTCGGCGGCAAGATCAAGGCCATGCCGCCCAAGCTTCTCTCCGACGATGGCAAGCACATGGTGATCCGTCCGCTGGCCTACTGCGCCGAAAAGGACGTTGCAAAATACGCACGCGCCATGGATTTCCCGATCATTCCGTGCAACCTCTGCGGCTCCCAGGAGAACGCCCAGCGCAAGATCATCAAGCAGATGCTGGCCGACTGGGAAACCCGCTTCCCGGGCCGTGTCGAATCGATCGCTACCTCGCTGCAGAACGTCGTCCCGAGTCACCTTGCCGATAACGAGCTCTTCGATTTCAGGCGGCTCGCGCGTGGCACGCTGCTTGCTCAGGGAGACATCGCCTTCGATTCACCGAGTCTGGGCACACCGGCAGGTAACGCCGTGGATGGCGTGCCTGTGTTGTGGAACAAGCCGGGCGGCGACCCGCGCAATCAAAACTCTTGGGGACACACGATTCATGACGGATCAACTGAAGTCTGACGCCTGCATCCTGATTGCCGAGATCACGGGTGACGCCCCGCTGCTCGGCAAGCTTGGCGCCATGGAAACGCAGCGCGCGGTGGAGCGCAGCCGCAACCGTGCGGAGCGCGCCATCGGCGCCTGTGATGGCCTCATGCTGGAAGCCCAGGGGCGAGCGCTCGCAGCGCTTTTTGCACGCAGCGAGAACGCCGCCCACGCGGCTTTCGACCTGCGGGACCGCGTCAAGCAACTGCCTCCCGTTTCCGGCGTCATGCTGTCGGTGCGTGCCTCGATTCATTTCGGCCGCCTGGACAGCAGTCAGCAGCCCGTCGAAACCGCCATGAGCCAGGCACGTCAGCTGGTCAGCGCCGCTGCCGCAGGGCAGATCCTGATCAGCCGGGAGGCCGCTGACGCGCTGCCCGCCAGCATTCGCGCCCATCTGGAAGGCTGCGACCTGGAGGCGGCCCCGGGAGCCTTCGTATTCCGTGGCAACACCCTGCCGCAAACGGGCAAGCAGTTGTCCGAGGGAGAAGACGCGGCAAGTGTCGGAAGCGACGCTGGCCAATCGCCCGAGCTACCGCCTCCCGCCAACCAGCCTGCTGCCGCGCGCAGCAGCATGATGCTGCGGCATAACAAGAACATGCTGTCCGTCTCCGACAGCCGCCCCGTCATTCTCGCGGGCCGCGAGGAAGGCAATGATCTCGTCATCGCCGACCGCAGGGCGTCGCGCCACCACGCCCGTATCGAGTGGCGTCAGGGTCGCTATGTCCTGATCGACACGAGCACCAACGGCACGTTCATGACAGACGAAACCGGCAACGAAATCGCCCTCCGGCGGGCTGAGACAGAACTCCCGACGCGGGGCCGCATCGGTTTCGGCTATTCGCCGACCGAAGTCGGCGCCGAAGTGATCTTCTTCGACATCGGCCAGCGCTGACGCGCGCTTCTGGCGCGACAGACCCGGCATGCAGCGCAGCCGGGTCATCCGCCAGCTCTTGAGTTGATTGCAGCGCACACGAGTCCGCGGTCTCTACACCGAGACCGCATTCAGTTGTCGTAGGGCGCTTCCCGGTCCAGGATTTCACGTTGCCGCTGGATGAACTCCTGAGTGGAGTCGATGCCCCGCAACTGCAGAATGGTGTTGCGAACAGCGGCCTCCAACAGCACCGAGAGGTTACGGCCGGCCGCAACGGGCAGTACAACGCGACGAATGCGGACGCCGAGGATGTCCTGTGAATCATCGTCATCGAGCGAGAGTCGCAGCGGCTCATCCTGCCCGCTGCCGCGCCGCTGCAAATGGGCGATGAGCTTGAGCTTCATCTTGCGCCGGCAGGCCGTTTCGCCAAAGATCGTGCGGATGTTGAGAATGCCAAGCCCGCGCACCTCGAGAAAATCCTTCAGCAACTCCGGACAGCGCCCTTCGAGCACGCCTGCAGCGACCCGCGAGATTTCGACCACATCGTCCGCCACCAGACCGTGACCGCGCGAAATGAGCTCCAGCGCAAGCTCTGATTTACCCGCGCCCGAGTCACCGGTGATGAGTACGCCGACACCCAGCACATCCATGAACACGCCATGCAGCGATATGCGCTCGGCCAGTGTGCGGGAAAGGTAGGCCCGCAGCACTTCGATCACGCGCGCGGACTCGAGCGGCGAGGCCATAACCGGCACCCCGGCAAGCTCGCAGGCTCGCCGGACGATGTCCGGCACTTCGCAGTCGTCCGCCACGATCACGCCAGGCGGGCGGGATGAGAGCATGTCCTGCAGGTAATTTTCGAGGCGGGTTTTAGTCTGCCGGCGTGCCCAGGCGAACTCGGCCTCGCCCATGATCTGCAGGCGACTCGGGTGGATCAGGTTGAGGTGACCCACCAGGTCGGCAGGCCAGACCCGGTCATCCACCACGCTCAGGAAGGAATCGAGACGCCCTGCCACATGGCGCAGCTGCAAGGCTGCGCGATTCGTTTCAAACAGCTGAGCTACGCTCGCTCGCCGCATGGGTACTCCAGTTCTCGAACGCCTGCATCACGGCCGCTGCGTCCGGAGCAAGCAGCAGCAGGTCACGGAAAGATTTGTCGCTGAAACGCTGCGCCAGCTCCGCCAACAAGCGCAGGTGGGTTTCATTGGCTTGTTCGGGCACCAGCATGACAAAGAACAGGCGGACGGGCTCACCATCAGGCGCATCAAACGGCATCGGCGCAGCCGGCCGCACAAAAGCGCCGAGCGGCGCCTTGAGCCCCTTGATGCGCTGATGGGGGATTGCGATTCCCATGCCCAGTGCTGTCGAACCCAGCGCCTCCCGCTGCTTGAGCCCGTCGCTGATCTTGCGGGCGGCAATCCCGCTGTCGCGCTCGAACAGACCGCTGACCAGGGAAAACAGTTCGTCCCGGTTGCCGGTCGGCACATCCATGCAGACGCGGGGCAGGCTGAGAATGGAGGAAATCAGATCCATGCGGGCTCTAACAGCACAACGGCGAGTCTCTCAAGGATGACTCGCCGCTATCAGGTTGCAATCTGGATGAAAGGTTTTCTTCATCCGCGGGTCACGGCCATTATATGCTGGCCCCGACCCGCTGTCGGAAGTTTCAGGTCGTACTCTCTGCGCCCTGCTGACGCTTCATGGAATCATGTCCGTGATCTGCCGCCTTCTCCTTGTGCTTGACGACCTGGCGGTCCAGCTTGTCGGCCATCGCATCAATGGCTGCATACAGATCGTCATCTTCGCTTTCGACATGAATGTCACGACCACGGACGTGAACCGTGACTTCCGCACGCTGGCGGAGCTTCTGTACCGAGAGGATTACATGGGTCGCCGTGACATGGTCAAAATGGCGAATCACCCGATCGAGCTTGGAAATCACATACTCGCGAAGAGCAGGGGTCACTTCCAGATGATGGCCGGTGATGTTGAGATTCATAAAGCACTCCTCTCCAGTTAGATCGACTTGCGCTGACTGACCGGCGGGATGTTGAGAGACTCGCGATACTTTGCAATCGTACGACGTGCCACGACAATCCCCTGCTGGCCCAACAATTCGGCAATCCGCGCGTCCGACAGGGGTTTTTTCCCGTCTTCCGCGGCGACCAGCTGGCGAATCAGCGCCCGTATCGCCGTAGCCGAACATGCCCCACCGGTATCGGTGGACACATGGCTGCCGAAAAAGTATTTCAGTTCGAAGACACCCCGGGGACTGGCCATGTACTTCTGGGTGGTGACCCGGGAAACGGTGGATTCGTGGAGCTCAAGCTCCTCCGCGATCTCCCGCAGGGTAAGGGGGCGCATGGCAACTTCGCCATGGTCGAAAAACTGTCGCTGCCGGTCCACAATGGCCTGCGAAACACGCAGGATCGTGTCGAAGCGCTGCTGCACATTCTTGATCAACCACTTTGCCTCCTGAAGCTGGGACGACAGTGAACTACTTACGCCCCTGTTCTGCTGGAGGATATCGGCGTAGACCCGATGGATACGCAAACGCGGCATGGCCTCAGGATTGAGGCTGACCGTCCAGCCGCTGCGCAGCTTGCGTACGACCACATCGGGAACTACGTAACGCGCTTCGACCTGCGCAAACTGGGCTCCAGGACGCGGATTCAGGCTGCAGATCAGATCCTGGGCGCTGCGCAGCGCATCATCACTGCAACCCAGCTTGCGCTTGAGGCGGGCGAAATCCCGCGCAGCCAGGAGTTCAAGATTGCCATCCGTAATCTGCAAGGCATGGCGACGGCTTTCGCTCTCGGGCAAGGCCTTGAGCTGCAGCGTCAGGCACTCCTGCAGGTTGCGCGCGCCAATCCCGGAAGGCTCGAGGTTCTGAACCTGCCGCAAGGCGATATTCAACTCATCGAGCTCAACCTCCCACTCGGCCGGAATCAGCGGCAGCAGCTCCTCGAGATCCTGCATGAGCAGACCATCCTCATCGAGCGCTTCGATGATGAACTGGACGAGTACGCGATCCCGGTCCGACAGCGGCATGAGCGCCACCTGTCCGAGCAGATGCTCGCGAAGCGATGTGGCCGCGGCCTGAAACTCCTGGAAATCGCTTTCGTCGTCGTCATTGTTGTTGCGCGACGAACCCTCGCTGCGCCACTCGGCGGCCTCGCCGATGTCGTCATCCGAAACGCTGTCATAGGCTTCGCCGATACTGTCTGGCATCTCGGTGACACCGGGCGTATCGGGAGCCTCGTCATCTCCGCCGGAAGACTGCCCGCGATCGCTGCTGAACTCCTCACCCGCCGTCGCGAGGCTGCCTTCGCTGCGATCCACGACAGGCGCGACTTCCCCTTCTTCCTCGCCCCCCTCGCGCTCGAGCATCGGGTTTTCAAGCAGGATGCGCTCGATCTCCTGATTCAGTTCCAGCGTGGAAAGCTGAAGCAGCTTGATGGACTGTTGCAGCTGCGGGGTCAGCGCAAGCTGCTGGGACATTCGGAGCTGAAGCGAAGGTTTCATGCGCCAGGCAAAAGAGGTGAAAGGGCGAAATCAGAGTCTGAAGTGCTCACCGAGATAGACCTGTCGGACCTGGTCGTTCTGGATGATGTGCTCAGGCGTCCCACCGGCCAGCACCTCGCCGGTATTGATGATATAGGCATGGTCACAAATGCCAAGCGTCTCGCGGACATTGTGATCAGTGATCAGCACGCCAATCCCGCGTGCCTTGAGATACCCGATGATTTTCTGGATGTCGATCACGGCGATCGGGTCGACACCGGCAAAAGGTTCGTCAAGCAGGATCAGGCGCGGTCGTGTGGCAAGCGCGCGGGCAATTTCGACGCGCCGTCGCTCACCACCGGAGAGCGACATGGCCGTAGCCTCGCGCAAGTGACCGATATTGAGTTCTTCGAGCAACTCGTCGAGTCGCTTGTCCATTTCGGCCTTGCCCAGCTTCTGCAGCTCCAGCACGGCCATGATGTTTTCGGAAACCGAGAGCTTGCGGAAAACGGAGTTCTCCTGCGGCAGATAGGACAGCCCCTGCTGCGCACGCTTGTGCATCGGCCAGTGCGTGAGCTCCGTGCCGTCAAGATGGATGCTGCCGCCGTCGGCTCGAACGAGGCCAACGATCATGTAGAAACAGGTCGTCTTGCCTGCACCATTGGGGCCCAGCAGACCCACCACCTCACCACTGCCCACCTGGAAAGAAACATCCTGCACGACCGTGCGGGACTTGTAGCGCTTCTTCAGGTTACTGACCCTCAGCAGACTCATCAAACGGCTCTTTCAACAATTTCCGGATTACATCGACCGCAAATCCTCTTGCTTGCATGAAACGCGCCTGGCGCGCCCACTCCTTGCGATCCTGCGGTATCTGACCAAACTTGCGGGCCCAGATGGCGCGTGCGCGATCCAGTTCGTCCGCGGGCAGTGTCTCGCCCATCGCATCCGCTGCCAGCTCTGAGGCGACACCGCGCTCTTCGAGCTCGCGCCGGATCCGCCCCGCGCCGAAGCGCCCGCCCCGGCTCCTGACAAAACTTTCGGCAAACCGCTGATCCGACTGGAAACCGCTCTCCTGCATGCGATCGAGCACGGCTTCCACATCATCGCCTTCCTGTGCTTTCGACGCCAGCTTCCGTCGCAATTCCTCACGCGAATGCTCGCGATTCGCAAGCATTCGCAAGGCCCTGGCGGCAAGCGAGCCAGACCCGGGCGGCTTCATCCCTTACTCCACGGATTCTGCCGTAGGAACGGCGGCCACGCCTACCGCCGCACGCACCTTGTTCTCGATCTCGACCGCCAGCGCCGGATTGGCACGCAGGAACTCGCGCGCATTGTCCTTGCCCTGGCCAATCTTTTCGCCGTTGTAGGCATACCACGCACCCGACTTGTCGACGATCTTCTGCTCCACGCCCATGTCGATGACTTCGCCCTCGCGCGAGATGCCTTCCCCGTAGAGGATATCGAAGTGCGCCTCCTTGAACGGCGGCGAAACCTTGTTTTTCACGACCTTGACCTTGGTCTCGGAACCGACGACTTCGTCACCCTTCTTGATCGTGCCGGTGCGGCGAATGTCGAGGCGGACCGACGCGTAGAACTTGAGCGCGTTGCCACCGGTGGTAGTTTCCGGATTGCCGAACATCACACCGATCTTCATGCGGATCTGGTTGATGAAGATGACCATGGTGTTGGTGCGCTTGATGTTGCCGGTGAGCTTGCGCAGCGCCTGGCTCATCAGGCGGGCTTGCAGGCCGGGCAACTGATCGCCCATTTCGCCTTCGATTTCGGCTTTGGGCGTAAGTGCGGCAACCGAGTCGATGACCACGATATCCACGCTGCCGGAGCGCACCAGCATATCGGCGATCTCAAGAGCCTGTTCGCCGGTATCGGGTTGCGAAATCAGCAGGTCCTCGACCCGGACGCCCAGCTTGGCGGCATATTGCACATCCAGCGCGTGCTCGGCATCGATGAAGGCAGCTGTGCCACCGAGCTTCTGCATCTCGGCAATGACCTGCAGGGTCAGCGTCGTCTTGCCCGAGGATTCCGGACCGTAGATTTCGACGACGCGGCCGCGCGGCAAGCCGCCAATCCCCAGCGCGATGTCCAGGCCGAGTGAACCGGTGGAGACGGCCTGGATGTTTTCCTCCAGCTTGCCATCGCCCAGCCGCATGATGGAACCCTTGCCGAACTGCTTCTCGATCTGGGAAAGCGCGGCGGCGAGCGCCTTGGCCTTGTTGTCGTCCATTGAACCGATCTCCTGAAGATGAATTTGATTATGGCACAGAGCTTGCGTGAGCGACCGGCCATCAAGCCCGGGCCGCGCAGTCTCGCCGGAAAGCTGTATGAATATACACCACGAAGGACTTGTGACAACAGCCGTGCGGAATGCAACGTCAAGGTGCGTTAAGAGCCTTGGCGTGACGCAGCCAGTTCAGCGAAGATCAACGCATCGCAGTGTCCTCACAACTCAGGCCCATGGCGGAAACGCCAGGATGAAAACGATGCCCCGCACCCCGCTTGTCCTGCTGCTTGTCCTTTCCGGATTGCTCGCGGCATGTCAGAAACATGATTCCGCTGCAGAAAAACAGCAAGACAGCAACGCCTCCGCTTCGTCCCGCGGGCAGAGTGATCGCGGCAACCGCATCCAGGTCGTCACCACGACCCGAAGCCGTGTCGAAACCGTTCCGCTGATGATCGAAGCCCAGGGCAATGTGCTGGCGCTGGATGAAGTGGACATCCGTCCGCAGAAGAACGGCATGATCACCGGGATCCATTTCCGGGAAGGTCAGGAGCTCAAGGCCGGGCAGCTGCTTTTCACGCTGGACGCGCGGGACGACGCCGCCAACGTCGGCAAGGCCGAAGCCGCCGTGGCCAGCGCGGACGCCGGCGTCGCGATCGCCCGACGGGATCTCGCCCGCTCTCAGGAACTCTTCGAGAAGCAGTACATCGCGCCGTCAGCGCTCGACACCTCGCGCAACCGTCTCGACACCGCGCTCGCAAACCTGGGCCAGGCCAAGGCGGCGCTCGAGCAGGCGCGTGTCAGCCAGTCCTACACACGCATCACCGCGCCCTTCGACGGCCGCGCCGGCGTGATCAACGTGCGCCCCGGCAGTCTGGTGACGTCGAACTCCACCGCGACATCGATGGTGAAGCTCACCCGCATGAATCCGATCGGCGTGAGCTTCTCCATCAGCGAACGCGACATGCCGCCGCTGCTCGAAGCCCTGCGCAAGGGCAGCGTGCGACTCTCCGCCCGTACCAATGCGCAGGCCACGCTGAAGGGCGAAGTGATTTTCGTCGACAGCAATGTGGACAAGGCTTCCGGCACGCTGCTGGTGAAAGGTCGCCTCGATAACCGCGAGCGCCTCGTCTGGCCCGGCCAGTTCGTGAATGTCTCGGTTGAAGCAGGGGAGCTGCGCGACGTGGTCGTACTGCCGGCCCAGGCCGTCGTGAACGGGCCAAACAACCGTTTTGTCTATTCGGTGGGCGACGACCAGACCGTCGAACCGAAGCCGGTTGAAGTCCTCCGCATTGCCAACCAGAAAGCCGTTGTCTCGGGGATTCCCGGCGGCCTGAAAATCGTCCAGGAAGGCACGCAGAACCTGCGGCCGGGCGCAAAGATCCAGGAGTCGGGCAACGGCAAACGCGAGGACGGTGGCCGCAGGAAGGATGGCGGGCCGCGCGGAGAAGCCTCGGCCCCGGCGGCCGCAGACAAGGCCGGCGCGGCCGGCGGTGTCGAGATTCCGGCGGGTTTCCAGCCGAGAGACCCGGAGCGCTGGGCCAACGCGAATGACGATCAGAAGCGGGAAATCATCGCGCGCTGGCGCGAGCGTCAGGCAGCCAAGGCATCGGGGGCGCAATGAGGCTCTCCGAACAGAGTATCCACCGACCGGTAGCCACCACGCTGCTGTGGCTGTCGGTCATGCTGGCCGGTCTGGCCGCGTGGTTTCAGCTGCCCATCGCGGCGCTGCCTTCTTTCAACCAGCCGATCATCCAGGTCAGCGCGAGCCTGCCGGGCGCCAACCCGGAAACCATGGCGTCCTCGGTGGCCACAGTGCTGGAGCGCCAGTTCTCGACGATCTCCGGCCTCAAGATGATGACGTCGAGCAGCCAGCTTGGCAGCACCTCGATCACGCTGGAATTCATTCCCTCGCGCGACATCGATGCCGCGTCGGTCGACGTGCAGGCCGCCATCATGCGGGCCAACCGTCAGCTGCCCAAAGACATGACCAATCCGCCGAGCTACCGCAAGGTCAATCCGGCAGATGACCCCATCCTGTTCATCACCCTCGACTCACCCTCGATCTCGCTCGACCAGCTCAACGACTACGCCGACAACCTGATCTCGCCCACGCTCTCCACGCTGGACGGCGTGGCCCAGGTGTCGATCAACGGCCAGAAGCGCTATGCCGTGCGCATCACCGTCGACCCCGCCCGGCTGGCGGCACGCGACCTCTCGATCGGCGAGCTGTCGACCGCACTCGCCGCGGCGAACTCCAACACGCCGATGGGCTCGTTCGAGGGCAAGCGGCAGACCCTGGTCATCTCGGCCAACGACCAGCTCATGAATGCAAGAGATTTCTCGCGCATGATCGTGGCGGTGAAGAACGGGCAGCCGGTGCGCCTCACGGATGTGGCCACGGTGGAAGACAGCGTCGAGAACATCAAGAGCGCCAGCTGGGTCAATGGCAAGCGCGGCATCAACCTGCAGGTGCTGCGTCAGCCCAGTGCCAACACGGTGGCCGTGGTCGACGCGGTTCGCGCGGCCATCCCCAAGCTGCAATCCCAGCTGCCCGAGTCGGTCGACATCCAGATCCTCAACGACCGCTCCACGTCCATCCGCGATTCGATCCACGACGTCAGCCTCACGATGCTGCTGACCATCGGGCTCGTGATGCTGGTCATCCTGATGTTTCTGCGCCGGCTCTCGGCAACACTGATCCCGTCTGTTTCGCTGCCGGCCTCGCTTCTGGGCACCTTCGGCCTGATGCTCTGGTACGGCTACAGCCTCAACAACATTTCGCTGATGGGGCTGACGATCGCCATCGGTCTGGTGGTGGATGACGCCATCGTGGTGCTGGAAAACATCGTGCGCCACATCGAGAACGGCGAGAAACCCTTCCACGCGGCCGTGCGCGGTGTGCGGGAAGTCGGCTTCACGGTGGTCTCGATCTCGGTGTCGCTGGTGGCCGTGTTCATCCCCATCTTCTTCATGCCGGGCACCATCGGCCTGATGTTCCACGAGTTCGCGATCGTGGTGACACTGTCGATTGCGGTCTCCGCCCTCGCAGCACTGACCATCATCCCGATGCTCGCGGCGCGCTTCGTGCGCCACGGTCATGACGACGTCAAGACCCCCTGGTGGAGCCGGGCCTTCGAGCGCATGTTCGATGGCGTGCTCGGCGCCTATACCCGCAGCCTCGCCTGGACGCTCGGCAAGCGCTGGCTCATGCTGCTGCTCGCACTGGCCACCTGCGTGGGAACCGTCTGGCTCTACCTGATCATGCCAAAGGGATTTTTCCCGGACGAGGACATCAGCCAGGTTCGCGCGCCGGTCACGCCCGCCCAGGACATGTCCTGGGAAGCCACCCGGGATCTGGTGCTCCGCTATGACGAGAAAATCCGCGCCAATCCTGCCGTACTCGACGTAGTCTCGAACATGAACAGCAGCGGCAATCGCGGCTTCCTCTTCATCACGCTCAAGCCCAAGGGCGAGCGGCCGGCGATGAAGGAAGTGCTCGATCAGCTGCGCAAGGACACGGCCGGCATCGCAGGCGGCCAGGTCTCGTTCTCGGCCATCCAGAACCTGCGCCTAGGTGGCCGCAGCGCGAATGCCCGCTTCCAGTATACGCTGCAATCGGTCGACTACGACCTGGTCGCCAACCAGGCCGAACGCATGCAGCGCCGGCTGCGCGAATCGCCCTTGCTGAAAGACATCAACTCGGATGCCGAGCGGCGCGCGATCCAGGCACGGCTCGTCATCGACCGCGACCAGGCCCTGGCGCTCGGCGTCGACATGCAGAGCCTGCGCAATGTGCTCAACGCCTCCTTCGGCGAGCGCCAGGTCACCACGATCTATGCGCCGCAGGACAACTTCCCGGTCCTGCTGCAATGGGACGAAAAGTACCGTGCGGACGAGAGCGGGCTGGAGTTTCTGCGCGTGCGCTCCAAGACCGGACAGCTCGTCCCGGTCACCGCCTTCTCGCGCATCGAGCGCGCCTCGGTCAACAACACCGTCAACCACCAGGGGCAGATCGCGGCGGTCACGCTGTCCTTCAATCTGGCGCAGGACGTCACGCTTTCGCAGGCCATCGAGGAAGTCACCCGCATCAAGAACGAAATGGCCATGCCGGCCAACGTGTTCGGCTCCTTCGCGGGCGACGCCGCGGTGTATCAGGATTCGCAGAACAGCCAGCTGTGGCTGATCCTCATCGCCATCGCGGTCATCTATGTGGTGCTGGGCGTGCTGTATGAAAGCTGGATTCACCCGGTCACCATCCTCGCCGGCATTCCTTCCGCAGCGGTAGGCGCCCTGCTCTCGCTGCGGCTCGCCGGGCTGGAGCTCACCTTCATTGCCATGGTGGGCATCCTGCTCCTGATCGGGATCGTGAAGAAGAACGCGATCATGATGATCGACTTCGCACTCGAAGCGCAGCGCACGGAACACCTGTCGCCCGAGAAGGCGATTTCGGAAGCCAGCCGGCTGCGCTTCCGCCCGATCATGATGACGACGCTGGCCGCGATCATGGGCGCCCTGCCGATCGCGCTGGGCATCGGCGCCGGCGCCGAACTGCGCCAGCCGATGGGGGTCGCCATCGTCGGTGGGCTGATCTTCTCCCAGCTGATCACGCTCTACATCACACCGGCGCTCTTCCTCTCCTTCGACTGGCTGCAGCACAAGCTGGGGCTGTCCGGCAAGCACAGGCAGCACTGAGCTCGGGAGTCGGGAGTCGGGAGTCGGTCAAATTGTCCGTAAGCACCAGCCCGGGCGAAGACTCCCGCGTAAGATGGGAAACCCATCTTACGGCCAGGGACTGCCATGAACGGCTCCGATCGCTTCGTCGCCCTTTTCATTGATGCCGACAACGCTCCCGCCAGCCATGTCGACGTGATCCTCAACGAACTGGCGGGCTTCGGTACCGTCAGCATCCGCCGCGCCTATGGCAACTGGAAGGGCGAGCGGCTCAGCTCCTGGGAAAAGCTGCTGCATGAATATGCTATCCAGCCCATCCAGCAGTTCGACCTGACCAAGGGGAAAAACGCGACCGACATGGCGCTGGCCATCGATGCGATGGATGCCCTCTATTCGCGCCGGGTCGACGTGTTCGCGCTGGTGTCTTCCGACTCGGACTTCACGCCACTGGCCACGCGCCTGCAGGCCGACGGCAAGACCGTCGTCGGCTTCGGCGAGCGCAAGACGCCCTCACCCTTCGTCAATGCCTGCTCGAAGTTCCTCTATCTTGACCGGGAAGAAACGCCGCGCGACAGCAGCGAAGACGCCAGCATCAGCGTCCGGAAATGGGGCGCCAAGGAACTCAAGGGCGATGCCAAGCTCATCACCCTGCTGCGCAACGCCGTGCTCTCGGCCGAGAGCGATGACGGCTGGTCGCCGCTGGCCCGGGTCGGCAGCCTGATCGGCAATCAGGCCTCTTTCGACTCGCGCAACTACGGCTACAAGAAGCTGGCCGACATCTTCCGCGCCATCGATCTCTTCGAGCTGGAGCAGCGCAAAGGGCGCGGCCTGTGCATCCGGGACCGCCGCAGGGCGAAGACCGGCTCAGGCAGCAGCCAGACCTGAAACGCCTTCAAGCGCGACGCGAACCGCCGCCGCACGCACAGCCTGCCGGTCGCCGTCAAAGTGGCGGGTCACGCATGTTGCCGGATAGCCCCGGCGCTGCCAGCCAAAGCAGACCGTACCGACCGGTTTGTCCGGCGTTCCGCCGCCGGGCCCGGCAATGCCGGACACCGCAAGCGCGACATGCGCCACCGACTTCAGCAGGGCGCCCGCCAGCATCTCGCGCACGGTTTCCTCGCTGACGGCGCCATGCGCATGCAGCGTGAGCGGTGAAACCGCCAGCAGCTCGACCTTGGCCTCGTTCGAATAGGTCACGAAACCGCGATCGAACCAGGCGCTGGAGCCGGCAATCGCCGTCACCGCGCCGGCCACCAGGCCACCGGTGCAGGATTCCGCCGTCGTCAGCAGCCAGCGCCGCTGCGCGAGCAGCGCACCGAGCTGACGGGCCATGTCCTCGAATTCATCGCTCATGTCCTGCCTCCGCAAAATGTTGTTCCAGCCGCGGTCGCAGCAAGGCCCAGACGCCCGGCAACACCTCTGCCACGCAACGGAGCCGGGCCAGCACCTGCTCGAGCCGCACGCCATGCTGGCGCCAGCTCAGACCGTCATGACTCAGGTTGTGCAGCACCGGCACCAGGCGATCGAGCGCATTGGCATAGCGGGCCTCCGGCGTCTCGCAGGCTTCGAACTCTTCCCACAACTCGCGCAGCCGGCCCGATTCCGCGCCCGGCAAGGAACCGAGCAACTCAAGCAACGCCTGACGCTCGCGCGCTTCCGCCCCGGCGCGCGCCGCCGCATAGGCGAAGGTGTCACCGCAGCCGATCTCCGGCACATCATGCATCAGCATCAATAAGGCCGTGTGACGGGCATCCACCGGGAAAGCGCACTCCGCCTCCATGAACAGCGCACAGAGCGCGCAGTGCCAGCTGTGCTCCGCGCTGTTTTCCGGACGATTCATGCCGGAAGGCAGGGTGCGCCGCTCCACCGCCTTGAGGCCGTCGAGCTTCAGGATGAAGTCGAGCCGGGCGGCAGTACTCACGCCAGCACCCGGATGGCCAGCGCCATGAGCAGCAGCGTGTAGCCGGCCGCCAGCAGGTCATCGAACATCACGCCGAGGCCGTTCTTGAAGCGGCGGTCAGCCTGGCGGATGGGCCAGGGTTTGAGAATGTCAAAGAAGCGGAAGACCACCACGGCAGCCAGCTGCCACCACAGCGTGGCCGGCACGAAAAGCAGCACCAGCCATACCGCCACGAACTCGTCCCAGACGATCGAACCGTGATCCACCTCGCCCAGCGCGGCGCCGGTTTTCGCGATACAGGCTGCACCGGTAAAAAAGGCGATGACCAGCACGGCCAGCAGCAAGCCGGTCGGCAGCCCGGCCGGCAGCAGGGCGTACAGCCCCCAGGCCACGAAACTGCCCACCGTGCCCGGCGCCACCGGCGCCAGCCCGGCCCCGAAGCCCAGTGACACCAGGTGCGGCGGTTTGGAAAAAAGAAACGCAAGACCAGGACGATTGGAAACGGTATTCATGGCATTACCGGAAACGGCCGACGCTCATCGGCGCGGCAAACGGAAAATCAGGAAGCGCCGAAGTGATCGAAGCCCAGAGCCTCGACGCTCTCCGCCACACCATTGCCGCGCTGCAGCCACAGCCCCGGCTTGTCGAGAATGCGGCCGATGCGGTGCAGCGGCAGCTCGAGCTTGCGCGCCAGTGCCTCGATCTGGCCGCGCTGCTCACGCGGCACGGTAAACAGCAATTCGTAGTCGTCCCCGCCCGAGAGCAGGGCGCTCATCGCATGCTCGGTCCGGCGGCAGGCGGCCAGGAGTGGCGCAATCGGCAGACTGGTTTCCTCAAGCACCGCGCCGACACCCGAGCGCTCGAGAATATGGGAGAGATCACCCAGCATGCCGTCGGAGACATCCAGCATCGCACTTGCCAGCCCGCGCAGCTTGATGCCCAGCGCGACACGGGGCATCGGGCGGTGGAGGCGCTCGACGCAGGACTCCTGCCAGCCGCTGACCAACTCGAGCCCGTCGCGGAGGTGCGCCAGTCCGAGGGCGGCCATGCCGGGCCAACCGGAAATCCAGATGTCATCGCCGTGACGGGCGCCATCCCGACGGATGGCTTCGCCGGCAGGCAGCTCGCCGAAGATCGTCGGGCACAGGTTGAGCGGACCACGGGTGGTGTCGCCTCCGACCCAATCCACCACATAGGCTTCGCAGCAATCACGGAAGCCGCGGGCGAGCAGATCGATCCAGGCCTCATCGGCCGCGGGCAGGGCAATCGCCAGCGTGATCCAGCGCGGCTCGGCCCCCATCGCGGCCATGTCGGAAATATTGACCGCAGCAGCTTTCCAGCCAAGCAGGAAAGGATCGGCACCGGCAAAGAAATGGCGTCCCTCGACCAGCATGTCGGTCGAAATCGCGAGCTGCATGCCCGGGCGAGGCCGGATCAGCGCGGCGTCGTCCCCCGCCCCGAGCTCCGTGTGGCTGGTCGGCTGGTGGAAAAACCGCTGAATCAGTTCGAACTCGCCAGGCATGGTGTCAGGCAGCAGGGCTCAAGGCGCACAAGGCCGCATGACCGGAAGCACGGCGTCTTCCGTTCCGGCAGCCGGTGCAAGCCGGGGCGCTCAGCCCTTTCTCCCCTTCTGCTTGGCGGCATGTTCGACTTCCGCGGCACGCACGGTGGGGGCGAATTTGTCGAGCACGCCATTGATGTAGCGGTGCCCGTCGGTGCCACCGAAGGCCTTGGCCAGCTCGATGGCTTCGTTGATCACGACGCGGTAGGGCGTCTCGATACGGTGGGTGAGTTCATACGCCCCGAGCAGCAGGATCGCCCGCTCGATCGGCGAAATCTCCGCCAGCGGGCGATCGACGAAGGCTTCGATGCTGGCTTCCAGCGCATCGGCGTTGTTGGCCGCTCCGCGCAGCAGGACGAGCGCCAGCGGCTTGTCAGCCCGCGCCCACTCTTCGCTCTCCTGCTCGAGGTGGTCTTCGATCACCGGCAGGGAGTTGCCGCTCATGCGCCATTCATAGAGGCCCTGCATGGCCACTTCGCGCGCCAGGCGGCGCGGGGTTTTCTTCTGTTCTTCGCTCATGCGCGGATCGTCCTCAGCAGATTGGCCATTTCGATGGCGCACTCGGCGCATTCGCGCCCCTTGATTTCCATGCGGATTTCCGCCTGTTCATCGGTATTGGTGGTCAGCACTCCGTTGGCCACCGGAATGCCGGTGTCAAGCTGGACCTGGGTAATGCCGGAGGCCATTTCGTTGGACACGACCTCGAAGTGATAGGTGTCACCACGGATCACGGCGCCAAGCGCCACCATCGCATCGAAGCGCTTGGTCTGGGCCAGCGCCTGCAATGTCAGCGGCATTTCGAGCGCGCCGGGAACCTTGGTGACCAGAATGTCGGCTTCCGCGACGCCGTGTGCACGCAGCGTATCGAGGCAGCTGCCAAGCAGACCTTCGCCGATATTGGCGTTGAAACGGCCGGTCACGATGGCAATGCGCAGCCCCTTGCCTTCGAGGTTGGGCTGGAGCACGGAGATGTTTTCAAGACTGGGCATGTTGAGCGTACCTGTTCAGGCGTCGGGTTCTTCGTAACCGGTCACTTCGAGTCCGAAGCCGGTCATGCTGGGAATGCGGCGGGCGGTGGCCATGACGCGCATGCGGCCCACACCGAGATCGCGCAGGATCTGGGCGCCGATGCCGAAGAGGCGCGGATCCCATTTGGCGGCGGGCTTCGGCGCATCCTGCTTCACGCCCAGCGCAGCCAGCATTTCATCGGTGGTTTCGGGGCGGCGCAGCATGATCAGCACGCCGTGGCCAAAGGCCGCAATGCGACGCAGTGCGTCATCGATCGGAAAGCTGTGGCGGCTGCCGGCAGGGTCGAGAAAATCAAGCACCGAAACCGGCTCATGCACGCGCACGAGCGTTTCGACATCCGGCGTGAGCTCGCCCTTGTAGAGTGCGAGGTGCAGCTCGCCGGACGCGCGATCAGTGAAGGCTGCCAGACGGAACTCGCCGTGAGCGGTCTGCACCGGCTTGTCGGCCACGCGCTCCACGAGCTTCTCGACTGCCGCCCGGTAGTGGATCAGGTCGCGAATCGCGCCGATCTTCAGCCCATGCTGCTCCGCAAAGGGAATCAGGTCGGGCAGGCGCGACATGCTGCCGTCTTCGTTCATGATCTCGCAGATCACCGAGGCGGGTTCAAGCCCGGCGAGACCTGCCAGATCGCAGCCGGCTTCGGTATGCCCGGCGCGCACCAGCACGCCTCCCGGGCGAGCCTGGATCGGGAAGACATGGCCCGGCTGCACGATGTCGGCCGGTCGGGCATTGCGCGCCACCGCTGCCTGCACGGTGCGCGCGCGGTCTGCAGCGGAAATGCCGGTCGTCACGCCTTCGGCCGCCTCGATGGAGACGGTGAAGGCGGTGGTGAACTGGCTGCGGTTGTCACGCGCCATCGGGTTGAGGCCCAGCTGGCGGCAGCGCTCCTCGGTCAGCGTCAGGCAGATCAGACCCCGCGCATGACGGGCCATGAAGTTGATGGCCTCGGGCGTGACATGCTGCGCGGCAATGACGATATCGCCCTCGTTCTCGCGATCCTCGTCATCAATGAGGATCACCATCTTGCCCGCGCGGATGTCTTCGATGATGTCGCGGATGGGGGAAAGCTGTACGTTACTCATGACTGGTTTTCCATTCAGGCCCGCACGCGCCGTGCCGGACGCCGGAAAAGCCTGCCCGGCCGGCCCTGCACGGTACTGGCGCGGACGCGCCAGACGAAATTGACCGCGGGTTGATTGAAAAATGGCATCCCTGCACCCACTTGCTGGCGTGGCGACCGGACTCGGCGCGCGCGCCATCCCGCGAGGGATCGCACGCTGCGGCGCGGCCTGCAGCTGCGACGATTCCGGAAAACATGAAGGGAAGTACCATGGCTGGAAACGGAAGAACCGGATTTTACGCGAATCGCCGCATGCCCGCCGCTTTAAGACCGGCTCCTGCCGGATGGGTTACCATCCCATGCCCGGCAAGCCGCCCAACATTCCCCCGAGAAAAGAGGCTGTAAATGGTGCCGCATCTCACCACCGCCCTGTCCGGCCCGCTCCAGGAGCTGGAAAAACGTCTGCTTGGCAACGCCACCCGCATCGAACAATGGTTCCGTTCGGAGTGGATCGAGCACACGCCCCCCTTCTACGGTTCGGTTGATCTGCGCAACAGCGGCTTCAAGCTGGCGCCCGTCGACATGAACCTGTTTCCCGGCGGCTTCAATAATCTGTCGGACGACTTCCTGCCCTTGTGCGTGCAGGCAGCCCACGCCGCGGTGGAGCGTCTTTGTCCGGATGCCAGCCGTCTGCTGCTCATCCCGGAAAACCATACCCGCAACCTGTTCTATCTGCAGAACGTAGCGCGCATCGCCAGCATCCTCGGGCTGACCGGTCTGGAAGTGCGGATCGGCTCGCTGCTGCCGGACGTCACCGAGCCGACCCCGATCGAACTGCCTGACGGCAGCTCCCTGCTGCTGGAGCCGCTGGTGCGCCATGGCAACCGGCTCGGGCTCAAGGACTTCGACCCCTGCGCCGTGCTGCTCAACAATGATCTGTCCGCTGGTGCCCCGGCCCTCCTGCAGGGGCTTGAAGATCAGTGGCTGCTACCGCCGATCCATGCGGGCTGGGCCACCCGCCGCAAATCCAATCACTTTGCGGCCTATGACCAGGTCGCAGCGCGCTTTGCCCGCCTGCTCGATATCGACCCCTGGCTGGTCAATCCCTATTTCGGGCGTTGTGGCGAACTGAACTTCCACGACCGCACCGGCGAAGATTGCCTCGCCACCCAGGTCGATGCACTGCTCACGATGATCCGCCAGAAGTACGCCGAATACGGCATCAAGGAGACGCCCTTCGTGGTCGTTAAGGCAGACGCCGGCACCTACGGCATGGGCGTGATGACGGTGCGTGACGCGTCCGAAGTCGTCGGACTCAATCGCAAGCAACGCAACAAGATGAGCGTCATCAAGGAAGGCCAGCAGGTCTCCGAAGTCATCATCCAGGAAGGCGTGCACACGCTGGAAACCGTCAATGGCGGCGTGGCCGAGCCGGTGGTGTACATGATGGATCACTATGTCGTGGGCGGCTTCTACCGTGTCCACGGTGAGCGCGGGCGCGACGAGAATCTCAACGCGCCGGGCATGCATTTCGAGCCGCTGGCTTTCGAAACCTGCTGCAACGTGCCGGACTGCAAGAAGTCGACCGACGCGCCCCCGAACCGCTTCTACGCTTACGGCGTCATCGCCCGGCTCGCCCTGCTCGCGGCCGCCGTCGAAATCGAACAGACCGCTCCGGCAGAACTGGCCTCGGCATGAAGATCGCGTTCATCATCGATCCGCTTGACACGCTCAAGCCCTACAAGGACTCGAGCGTGGCCATGATGCGCGCCGCCCAGGCACGCGGCCACGCCCTCTTCACCATCCAGCGGGAATCGCTGGTGGTGCGCGACGGTCTGGTCAGCGCCCGCGCACTGCAGCTCAGCGTGAGCACCGACAATCATCAGTGGTATGAGCCCGGCGGCGAGGCGCTCCTTCCGCTGACGCATTTCGATGCCGTGCTGATGCGTCAGGACCCGCCCTTCGACGCGGAGTATGTTGCCGCGACCTGGATTCTGGAGCGGGCCGTTGCCCAGGGCGCTCGGGTGTTCAACAATCCGCGCGCCATTCGTGACCATTCCGAGAAGGTCTCGATCGCCGAGTTTCCGCAATTCACGCCGACCACACTGATCGCGCGCGAGGCCGCCAGCCTCAACGCGTTTATCGACGAACTCGGCGACACCATCCTGAAGCCGCTCGACGGCATGGGCGGCACCGGCATCTTCCGCGTCCGCAAGGAAGACCCGAACCGCAATGCCATCATCGAAACGCTGACCGCTGACGGCCAGCGCACGATCATGGCCCAACGCTACCTGCCGCAGATCACGGAGGGCGACAAGCGGGTGCTGCTGGTCGGAGGCGAAGTGATGCCCTACACCCTGGCACGGATTCCGATGGCCGGCGAAACACGAGGCAACCTTGCCGCAGGCGGCAAGGGTGTGGCCATGCCGATCACGCCACGCGAACAGGAAATCGCGACGGCCCTGGCACCCGTGCTCTGGGAGCGCGGACTCCTGCTTGTCGGGCTCGACATGATCGGAGGGCACCTGACCGAAATCAACGTGACCAGCCCGACCTGCATGGTGGAAATCGCCCAGCAGACCGGTTTCGACATCGCCCAGCGACTCATCGAGAAGCTCGAAACCCTGCCACGCTGAGTAAGGGCAGCCCTGTCAGGTTTTGTCCTGCACCCTTATTTGCGTACCGACGAAGGGGCGCGGCGTCAGTCCGGAATTTGACGCCCCGCATAATCAACTCATCCTTTCCACCTTCATGCGGCGGAATCAATGAGATTGTCCTTCGTCCCCGACTCGCTCAGGCTCAGCCCCACGAGTGCCCAGCACGCGCGGGCAGCCGAGGCCGGCGAGCCGGGCTGCACACCGGCGCGCCCGACCTCCCCTGTCCGCGCCCCGGTGCGTTTTTCCAGAGCGCTGCTTGCCGGCCTCCTCACTGCGGCGCTGCTCAGCGTGCTGAACCTCGCGCTGCCACGGCTGGGCAAATCGATCGCAAACAGCCTGCCGGCCAGCTGGATTCGCGATGCGTCACAACAGATGTCTGACAGCGCCGCGCGCCCCCATGCCGGTTTGCCGGTAGAGGCCGCCTCCGCCTCGCCACAGCAGGCCGACTTCGAACAGTTGCAGGCCCGCTTCGGCGCGCTTTCCGCCCCGGAAGCCGGAGCGCCGCCCTATCGCCTGGTGCTGAGCCGGGAGCCCTCCACCACCGCCCGCCTCATGAGCCTGCCGAGCGGAGACATCATCCTCAACGAACGTTTTCTCACCAGCGTGCCGGATCCGTCCGCAAGGATCGCCCTGCTCTGCGTAGAGCTGGGGCATCTCCAGTTGCGACACGCCTTGCGCAATGCGGTGGATCGCAAGCTGCTGCGGCTCAGCGCCGCGACCCTGCTCGGCAACGAGCCCGGCAGCATCAATGCGCTGGGCGCCGGTCTGGCGCTGGCCGACTACACGCCAGAGCAGCTCCTCGCCGCGGACAGATATGCAGAACAAATGCTCCTGGCCAATGACTTCGCGCCCGACCTGCTGATCCGGGCACTGGATCAGGCACCCGACAACACCTCGCCCGCGCAGTTCCAGCCCGCCGCCGCACAGCACCGCCAGTATCTCGCGCAGCGCATCGAAGCACTCCGCGCGGAGCACTGAAAGGCCCGACTGCCGTATCATGTGCGGATGCACAATCAGACAGGCAGACGTGGCCTCTGCCTCAGCTTCCTGCTGGCACTGGCAGCCGCGCTCCTGCTGAGCGGATGCGGCGACGGGCCACTGGTCCGCCAGGAATCCTACGTGTTCGGCACAAAAGTCGAAGTCGTCAGCTTCGGCAGCCCGGAACCCGAAGCGCGTGCGGCGCTCGCGGCAGTGCTGCGCGAATTCGACCGCCTCCATCGCAGCTACCATGCGTGGCAGGCTTCCGACCTCACCCGACTGAACGACGCGATCGCCCAGGGCAAGCCCGCACAGGTCGACGATGAAATGCTCCATCTGCTCGACGCATCGCGTCGTTACGCAACGCTCAGCGATGGACTTTTCGACCCGGCCATCGGTCATCTGATCGAGCTCTGGGGCTTTCACAGCGACACTTTCGTGCCGCGACTGCCTGACCCTGCAGCCGTTGCGGCGGCCGTCCGCGCGCACCCCAGCGTCCTGGACCTGGAGATCCGGGACCACACCGTAAGCAGCCGCAAAACGGCCGTGATGCTCGATCTCGGCGGCATCGCCAAGGGCTACGCACTGGACAGGGCCGCGGCCATCCTGCATGAACATGGCATCCGCAACGCCCTGATCAACATCGGCGGCAACGTGATGGCCCTCGGAACCAAAGGCAAGCAGACCTGGTCCGTAGGCATCCAGCATCCACGGACCCCAGGCCCCATGGCGACCCTTGCACTCTACGATGGCGAAGCCATCGGCACCTCCGGAGACTACCAGCGCTATTTCGATTTCGATGGCCGCCGCTACAGCCACCTGCTCGATCCGCAAAGTGGCGAACCGGCGCGGCACACCGAAGCCGTCACGATCCTGATCACTCCGGGCGAGGCCAGCGGCATGCGCTCGGATGTCTGCAGCAAACCCGTGTTCCTGGCAGACCAGCGCTGGCGCGACATGGCCCGCCGATGCGGCGTCGACCATGTTCTCAAGGTGGACTCGGCGGGGCGCGTGAGCGTCACGACGGCCATGCGGGCACGGCTGCGCTGGGTCTCCGGGATGCAGGCAGACACGGTGGTAGAGTAAAAATGCCTGACCACGCCCCCTCGCCCGCCCCCATGATCGGCATCCTGCTCATCACTCACGGCACCCTTGGTGAATCACTGATCCAGTGTGCATGCCATGTGGTGAACAAGCGTCCCTTGCGCATCGTGCAGATCGGCGTGGCCGCCCAGGACGATCCGCAGGACGTCCTCCTCGAAGCCAGACGCCAGCTCGAAGTGCTCGACAGCGGTCAAGGTGTGCTGATCCTGACCGATATCTTCGGAGCGACCCCCAGCAATATCGCCATGAAGCTGCGCGACCCGGGCAAGGTGGAAGTCGTTGCCGGGGTGAATGTCAGCATGCTGCTTCGCGTATTGACCTACCGGGAAAAGAACGATATTGACACAGTAGTGCAGAAGGCCATCACGGGCGCCTGTGATGGAGTCATCCACATCAAAGGGAGTATCTGAAATGCCGACAGCGATTGCCGAAATCGCCAACCGTCTTGGCCTGCATGCACGGCCCTCTGCCAAGCTGACCCAGCTGGCGACCCAGTTCCGTTCGGAAGTCTGGCTCGAACGTGATGGTCGTCGCGTTAACGCCAAGAGCATCATGGGAGTCATGATGCTGGCCGCTTCACACGGCACGAAACTGACCATCGAAACCGAAGGTGAGGACGCGGAAGCTGCGCTCGATGCCATCGTCGAGCTCATCAACAGCCGTTTCGGCGAGCGCGAATAGGCCCGCCAATGCCTTTCATCATCCACGGGTTGCCGGTTTCGCAAGGCATTGCCATCGGCACTGCGCACCTGATTTCGCACGCACTGCTTGAAGTCGATCACCTGCTGATCGCACCCCGGCATGTGGAGCCGGAAGTCGCCCGTCTTGAAGACGCGGCCGCGAAGGTCCGCTTCGAGCTGCGCGCGCTGAAAGAGACCTCCACGACAGCCCAGTCGGAGGTGTCGGCATTTGTAGATCTGCACACCCTGCTGCTGGATGACCCGATGCTGGTGGCCAATGCCATCCGACTGATCCGGGAGCGTCGCTGCAACGCGGAATGGGCCCTGGTGCAGCAGATGGAAGCCATCGTCGACGACTTCGACAGCATCGAAGACCCTTACCTGCGCGAGCGCAAGGCGGACGTGATCCAGGTGGTCGAGCGTCTGCTCAAGGCCCTGCTGGGCCACCCGAGCCATGTTACCGCCCGGCGCGGCAAGGACGGGCTCGAAACCATCGTCGTGGCCCACGATCTTTCGCCGGCCGACACGATCCACTTCAAGGACAGCCAGATCGCCGGCTTCGTGACCGATGTCGGCGGCGCTACTTCGCATACCGCGATCGTCGCTCGCAGCCTGGGCATTCCGGCCGTCGTCGGTCTGCGCCACATCCGGCACATCACCCGGGATGGCGATGTCATCATCATCGACGGCACGCGCGGCGTGGTGATCATCGATCCGGACGAACGGGTGCTGGAGGAGTACCGCCTCAAGCGCAGCGCCCTGGAGCTCGAGCGCAACAAGCTCAAGCGCCTCAAGGCCAATCGCGCCGCCACCATGGATGGCGTCGAGATCGCATTGCAGGCCAACATCGAACTGCCCCGCGACATTCCGGCCGTCAAGGACGTATATGCCGACGGCATCGGCCTGTTCCGCACCGAATTCCTGTTCATGAACCGGGACACCCTGCCGAACGAGGAAGAGCAGTTCGAAGCCTACAAGACGGTTGCGCGTGCGATGGCGGGCAAGCCGGTCACGATCCGGACGCTCGACATCGGCGCCGACAAGACGCTGGCCACCGGCGGGCCGCGGGCCGAAACCAATCCTGCGCTGGGCCTGCGTGCCATCCGCTTCTGTCTGGCCGAACCACAGATGTTCCAGACCCAGCTGCGTGCGCTCCTGCGCGCTTCCGCTCACGGCAAGATCAAGATCCTGATCCCGATGCTGGCGCACGCGCATGAAGTGGATGCGGCACTCAACGCGATCGAGTACGCGAAAAACCAGTTGCGGGCAGAAAAGATCCGCTTCGACGAAGACATCAAGATCGGCGGAATGATCGAGATTCCGGCGGCCGCGCTGGCACTCGGACTCTTCGTCCGCCGGCTCGACTTCCTCTCGATCGGGACCAACGACCTCATCCAGTACACCCTCGCCATCGACCGTACGGACGAAGCCGTCGCCCATCTCTACGATCCGCTGCACCCCGCGATCCTCAGGCTGATCGCCGTCACCATCCAGGCAGGCGCCAAGGCCGGCATCCCGGTCTCGGTCTGCGGCGAAATGGCGGGCGACAAGCAGTTCACCAAACTGCTGCTGGGCATGGGCCTGCGCCAGTTCTCGATGCATCCGGCCCAGATCCTGCAGATCAAGCAGGACATCCTGCTTTCTGACACCACCGAACTGGGCGTCAAGGTCGGCAAGATCCTGCGTCTGGACGAGCCGGACAAGATCCGCGAAGCGGTGGCAAAGCTCTGAGCCGCCCGGCAGCGCCCTGCTGCCGGCAGCCCGGGTTTGACTTTCACCGCCTCGACGAGTACTTTTGCTGCATTGCGCCGATTTGAGTTCAGCTTGCGGGCGCGTAACAAATACGGCTAAAGCGGATGGGCAAACCCGATCGCGCTTGAGCCGATCGGGTTTTTGCATTCATGAGCACAGAAAACCAGGGCAGTGTCGGCATCGTCAGCGCACAGACCGCGCATTTCAGCGAGCCGCTTCCGCTGCGCGCCGGTGGCAGCCTGCCGGCCTACGATCTCGTCTATGAAACCTACGGCACGCTGAACGCGGACCGATCCAACGCGGTGCTGGTCTGCCACGCACTGTCGGGCTCGCATCACGTGGCCGGTCTTTACGAAGGCAAGCCGAAGAGCGCCGGCTGGTGGGACAACCTCGTCGGCCCAGGCAAGCCGCTGGACACCGACAAGTTCTTCGTCATCGGAGTGAACAACCTCGGCGGCTGCTTTGGCAGCACCGGGCCGATGAGCCTCAATCCCGCCACTGGCAAGCCCTGGGGCGCGGCCTTTCCCTTTGTAACCGTGGAAGACTGGGTCGACAGCCATGCCCGTCTGATGGATCGCCTTGGGATCCAGCAACTCGCAGCGGTACTGGGTGGCAGCCTCGGCGGCATGCAGGCACTGGCCTGGACGCTGCGCTATCCCGAGCGCGTCAGGCACGGCATGGTGATCGCGGCAGCGCCCAAGCTCTCGACCGAAAACATCGCCTTCAACGAAGTGGCGCGCCAGGCCATCCTGACCGATCCGGAATTCCACGGCGGCAACTTCTACGAGCGGGGCGTGGTGCCCGTCCGCGGCCTGCGTCTGGCCCGGATGATCGGCCACATCACCTATCTGTCGGATGACGCGATGAACGACAAGTTCGGCCGCAAGTTGCGTCATGACACGCCGCAGTATCACTTCGACGTGGAATTCGAGATCGAATCCTACCTGCGCTACCAGGGCGACAAGTTCGCCGGGTTCTTCGACGCCAACACCTATCTGCTCACGACCAAGGCGCTCGACTACTTCGACCCTGCCTGGGAATACGGAGGCGATCTGGAGGCGGCACTGGCACGCGCCAGTGCGGACTTCTTCGTCGCCTCCTTCAGCACCGACTGGCGCTTCTCGCCCAAGCGCTCGCAGGAACTGGTGTTCGCGCTGCTCCACAACGGCCGCCGGGTGAGCTATGCGGAAATCGACAGCGAAGCCGGCCACGACTCCTTCCTGCTCGACAACCCGCAGTATCACGCGGCCATGCGTGCCTATTTCAAGAACATCGAGGTGTGAGATGACGACTATCGAAAACAGACAGCGTTTCGACTTCGAGGTCATCGCACGCTGGGTCAGCGAAGGCAGCCGCGTGCTGGATCTCGGCTGTGATGACGGCAGCCTCATCCGGCATCTCGAACGCACCCGCCATACCCGCGGCTATGGCATCGAGTCCGACACCGACCGTGTCGTCGCCAGCCTCGCCAACGGAATCAACGTACTGCAGATGAACCTCGAGCAGGGCCTGTCAGGCTTCAAGGACGGCGAATTCGACTATGTGATCATGAGCCTCTCGCTGCAGGCCGTGCGCAACACCGAAGGCATCCTTGCCGAAATGCTGCGCGTGGGCCGTGAAGCGGTGGTGAGCTTCCCGAATTTCGGCTACTGGCGGCACCGGGTCTCGATCAACGAAGGCCGCATGCCGGTGTCCGACAGCCTGCCCTACCAGTGGTACAACACGCCGAACGTGCGCTTCTTCACGATGGCGGACTTCGAGCAGCTCTGCGAAATGCGCGGCATCCGCGTGCTGGAGCGCGCCGCATTCGATGAAGACCGCGAAGTGGAACTGGAACCCAACAACTACGCCAGCCTCGCGCTCTACCGGCTCGGTCGCGCGTAAAAGCAGGAAAAAACTCACCAGTCGGCGCAACAACTTGTTGTCGCCCGGTAACAACATGTCATTTTTCACCAGCCAGCCTGGTGATATAAGAGCTCCTCAAGTGCGGCCATGCCATCCGGGCATGACAAAAACAAGCCAGCACTCCGGCCCTGCCGGAAAAATGAGGAGACAAGATGTTTGCATCACACAAGGCGTCGCGCCTGCGCGACATGGCCTCGCTCGCGTTCGTCATCAGCGCGCTGGTGACAGGTTGCGGCGGTGGCGGCACCGGCAGCAACGAGTCCGCCAGCGGCAGCAGCGGCTCGGCTTCAAGCGGATCCAGCACAAGCACCAGCAGCGATGGCTCGGGAGGCAGCGCAAGCTCGGCGAGCAGCGCCACGTCCTCCACAGGCAATCTGAGCGTGCAGACGGCGGTCTCCGGCTGGGCCTCGATGGATGGCGGCACCACGGGCGGCGCCGGCGCCCCGGCGAGCAACATCTATGTCGTTCATAACCGCGCAGAGTTGCTCAACGCACTGGCCAACAAGAACAGCCCGAATTATTCGGATGCCAGCGCAAGCAGCCTCGGCCTGGCAGCGCCTGCGGCAAAAGAGCCGAAGATCATCTACATCGTCGGCACGGTCTGGGGCACCGACCTCGGCAACGGCAAGTTCGCCGACGAGGCCTATTACAAGTCCACCAACACCACCGCAGCGAAGTGGGACTTCAACCTCTACCTGCAAAGCCTCGACACAGCCTGGGCTGCCGATCTCGCTGCCAAGGTCGCCGCGGGTGACGCCGACGCGATCGCCACCAATACCAAGGTCAAAGCGCTGTCTTCCGCGCGCAGCACCCTGGCTCGCATCCAGAAGGCTCAGATCCAGTTCCAGATCCCGTCGAATACCACGATCATGGGCGTAGGCAGCGATGCCAAGCTGATCGACGGCTATTTCTCGGTCAACGGAGGTACCTCCAAGGACCAAGGCAGCAACATCATTGTGCGCAATCTGGAATTGCAGGCACCGCAGGATCTGACCACCCAGTACGACACCAAGAAGCAGGAATGGAATGCGGCCTACAAGGCCTTCGGTGTCGTCACCGGCAAGCACCTGTGGATCGATCACTGCACGTTCAGCGACGGCGCCCACCCCGACTCGGCTGAAGTGAAGACCATCAACGGCTACACGCTGGAAGTGATGCGCCACGACGGTCTGCTCGACATCGAAGACAGCTCGGACTACATCACCGTCTCCTACTCGATCTTCAAGAACCACGACAAGACCAACATGGTTGGCGGTTCGGGCGACCAGAACTACGCCAAGGAACGCGACTACAACCACCTCACCTTCAGCCACAACATCTGGCAGGACTCCGTGCAGCGCGCACCGCGCGTCCGCTTTGCCAAGGCGCACGTGTACAACAACTACTACACGGGCGACACGGACAAGGCCAGCTACGCCACCAGCTATTACATCGGCATGGGCGCGGAATCGAAGATCCTGTCTGAATCCAACGTCTTCGACCTGACGGGCTCCAAGGCCACAGTCAGCCAGGTGATCTCCAACCTGAATGGCTACCAGTTCAAGGACAACGGTTCCTGGTTCAACGGCGCCCCCGCCTCCGCCGCTCTGGAAGCGGCCGCCAAGGCCGCACTCGAAGCCCGCTGGACCTCGGCGGTTGCGGCACAGGCAGGCAGCTCCGGCGGTTTCACGCTCGCCGCCTACACCAATGAACTGGGCTGGACCCCGACCTACGGCTACACCCTTGGCAGTTCGGCAGCACAGGTGCGCGAACACAACCTGGCCAATGCCGGCGCCGGCAAGCTGATCGTCGCTCCGGCAGCAATGGCCATCCGCCCGCAGCTCACCGACAGCGCCGCCACCAGCTACACCGTCGCCAAGGCACTCGCCGGCTCCGACGCCTGGGCACCGCAGCTGGCCAACGCTGATCAGCCCAATGTGGGCCGCATCAACCTGACCGGGGTTACGCCGAACTACGTCGTCGCCCAGGATGGCACGGGCGGCTACACGACGATCCAGGCTGCGCTGAACGCGGCGTCCAACGACACCTCGGGCGCTGCGCGGCTGTACATCCAGGTCAAGGCCGGCACCTACAACGAGCAGCTGATCGTGGCCCACGCCACCACGCCGATCACGCTGTACTCGACGGAAAGTGACGCGTCGAAAGTCGTGGTCAGCACCGCGCTGTATCAGAACAGCGTCGCGGCGGACTACACCGCCATGAACGGGGCCACCTTCGCCACCTCGGTATATGCCACCAGCACCAACAGCACGATCAAGACCGACTACAACGCCTGCTACCGCGCCGCCGCGGTGGGCAAGCAGTGCTCGACCGCGATCCGCATCCACAACGATGGCTTCAACGCAGTCAACCTGACCTTCCAGAACACCTGGGGCGACACGGATGCCAAGGGCAACAACCAGGCGCTGGCAGCGATGGTCGACAAGGCAGACAAGGTGGTGTTCGACGGCGTGCGCCTGATCTCCAATCAGGACACCCTGTACCTGAACAACACCGGCAAGCGCACCTACTTCACCGGTGGCGAAATCACCGGCGACGTAGACTTCATCTTCGGCTCCGGCACCGCCGTCTTCGAAGGCGCAAACATCCGCTACACCGGCACCCGCAAGCCCAGCGGCGGCTACAACGCAGCACCTTCCACACCGACAGCACAGGCCTACGGCTTCATCTTCAGCCGCTGCGTGTTCAGTGCAGATGCCGCCACCACCGACAACAGCGTCTTCCTGGCCCGCCAGTGGGATACCGACAGCAGCACCGTCGGCAAGATGATCGTGCGCGACTCGATCATCGGCAAGCACATTGCCACCACCAGCGGCCCGTGGAACGCCACCACGGTGAACAGTGCGGCCACGGTGTATGGCACGAGCAGCGAAGCCTACCTGGCTGAATACGGCAACTGGGACGAAGCCGCGAAGGCCAGCTCCAGCACCAGCAGCAGCGCCGCCAGCAGTGCTGCCGCCTCCTCTGCCGCAGCGTCGAGCAGCTCCAGCGCCGCCGCATCCAGCAGCGCCGCCAGCTCGTCGGCAGGCGCTTCGTCCTCCGCCGCGGCATCGTCTGCCCCCGGCACCAACACGACGATTGCCGGCTCCGGCACACTGACCACCGCCTACGCATCCGGCGCGCTGAGCGTTCCGGTCAGCACCAGCTATGACAGCGTCAATGGCACCTATACGCTCGTTTCGGCGGGTCTCATGGGTACCAACGTCGTGCTGAGCGACAGCATGCAGTTCGCGTACAAGCAGGTGACCGGGGACTTCACCCTGATCGCCAGCCTGACCTCGCTGGAAATGCCGGCTGCGCTGACCAATACTTCCACGATTCGCGCAGGCGTGATGGTCCGCAACGACCTGACCGACAACAGCCGCTTCTACGGCGAGCTGATGCGCGGTTCAGGCAAGGTCTACTGGGAGCAGCGTCTTGCAGATGGTGGTGCCGTGTCCTCCTCCACGGTCACCAACACCACGATTACGCTGCCGCTGAGCACGCCCATCATGATGAAGCTGCGCCGTGTAAACCAGGCTATCTACGTCAGCTACTCCGTCGACAGCGGCGTGACTTTCAGCGCCGAGAAGACACAGGACTTCTCCACCGCAACAGGCGCCACCCAGCTGGGCTCGACGGTGTACGTGGGCCTGGTCGGCGTCTCGGGCAACACGGGGATCACCGACACCAGCGTGTTCAACGGAGTGAGCATCACCACCCCTTGAGCTCGAACACGCCAGGCGCTCACAGGCCAAGCCCGCTCTCCTGACGGAGGGCGGGCTTTTTTTGTTCACCTCGTCTGGCGCCCCAGTGCAGCAGCCCCGGCACGTTTCAGATCAAGTCCTCCGGCCGCGCAGCACCTTACAATCGCGCCCCATGCCGACTCACGACGAAGCGCATGCCGCCTGGCAGGCGCGCCTGCTCACCGCCTCTTTCGATCCCGATGCCTGCCACGACTGGCCGGGCCGGCGCTGTGCAACGATCTATCTGCTCGGCTGCCCCTGGCGCTGCGTTTATTGCCACAACCCGCGGCTGCAGACACGTCGTCGCCAGAGCGGCGGCCCGGACTGGGGACAGATCAGCCGCGAACTGGAAAGCCTGCGCGGCGAAATCAGCGGCGTGGTGTTTTCAGGCGGCGAGCCCACCGCAGACGCGGCGCTGCCGGAAGCACTGGCAGCCGTGCGGGCGATGGGTTTTCCGGTCGGACTGCACACCTCGGGCGCCTATCCCGAGCGCCTTGAGCGCGTCCTGCCCCTGCTCGACTGGATCGGATTCGATCTGAAAGCCGACTATGAGGGCTACGAAGCGGTGACTGCCACGCCGGGCAGTGCCGCCCGCGCGACCCGCAGCGCCCGGCTCGTCGTCGCCAGCGGCGTGACGCACGAGTTCCGCCTGACCTGGCATCACGAGGCCCTGAACGAAGACTCGGCCCGTCTCGCCGCCCATTTTGCGCACCACCTCGGCGCCCGGCACTTCGTGCTGCAAACCTTCCGCCGTGAGGGCGTCGACAACCCGGCGCTCGCTGCGGCCTCCGAGCCGCCGGCAAGCCTGATCCGGGAGTGCGCGGGCCTGTTCGGCGATGCCTTTACGCTGCGACGCGAGATCTGCGGCCTCGCCGGCGCATGAGCGGCCCGCCATGGGCGATAATCGCACCACGCCTTTCCGGACACCGCCCGTGACCTCTTCCCGCCCTGCCTGGCTCGAAGTCCTGCTCAACCGCAGGATGCTGATCTGCATCGTGACCGGTTTTTCCTCGGGCCTGCCGCTCTACCTGCTGCTGAACCTGCTGCCGGCCTGGCTCAAGACCGAGGGTCTGAGCCTGAAACTGATCGGCGCCTTTGCGCTGATCCAGTTCCCCTACACCTGGAAATTCCTCTGGTCGCCCCTGCTGGACCGCTATGCCTTGCCGCTGCTGGGACGCCGCCGCGGCTGGATGCTGCTCACCCAGTTGCTGCTGGTGGCAGCCATCGCGGCGCTTGGGCAACTCTCGCCCAGGGAGCAGGTCGGGCTGATCGTCGCACTCACCGCGGGCGTCGCGTTTCTGTCGGCCACCCAGGACATCGTGCTGGACGCCTTCCGCCGCGAGCTGCTGCCCGAGATCGAGCTGGGCCTGGGCAACGCGATCCATGTGAATGCCTACCGCGTGGCCGGGCTGATCCCGGGCTCACTCTCGCTGATCCTGGCCGACCACCTGCCCTGGACGCAGGTTTTCCTCATCACCGCGATGTTCATGCTGCCGGGCGCGGCGATGAGCCTGATGGTGGGCGAGCCGAAAGCCTCCGGCGCTGCCCCGCGCACCCTGCGCCAGGCGGTTGTCGAGCCCTTCCATGAGTTTTTCACGCGTCAGGGCGTACGCGGCGCGCTGCTGATCCTCGTCTTCATCCTCGCCTACAAGCTGGGCGATTCGCTGTGCACCGCGCTGGCCACGCCCTTCTACCTCGACATGGGCTTCAGTAAGAGCGAGATCGGCGTGATCGCCAAGAACGCCGGCCTGTGGCCGGGCGTCATTGGCGGCATCCTCGGCGGCATCTGGATGGTGAAGCTTGGCATCAACCGCGCGCTGTGGGCCTTCGGTGTCGTGCAGTGGGTCACCATTCTCGGATTCGTGGGCCTCGCCTGGCTGGGCACGGCCGAGTCGGACGCCACCCGGCTGGCCGTCCTCGCCGGCGTGATCGGCGCTGAAGCGCTCGGCATGGGGCTGGGCACCACTGCGTTCGTCGCCTGGATGGCGCGCACCACCCACCCGGCCTACACCGCCACCCAGCTCGCCCTCTTCACCAGCCTGATGGCCATTCCGCGCACCTTCATCAATGCCTCGGCCGGCTGGCTGGTGGGCTACTTCGGCTGGTTCAACTTCTTCTGGCTCTGCTTCTTCCTCGCCATTCCGGGCATGCTGCTGCTCTTCAAGGTGGCGCCGTGGAACGAACCCTCTGCAATCAAGGATCCCTCATGAGTTCCACTGCCCTCATCACCGCGGCCCGCGCGCTTTCTGCCGCGGTGGCGCCGATGCGCTTTGGCGCACCGATCACTCACGTGTACAACCCGCTGGACTACGCCTGGGCGCCGCATGAGGAATACCTGCGCAGATTCGGAGAAGGCCGGAAAAAGGTGATTTTCGTCGGCATGAATCCCGGGCCTTTCGGCATGGTGCAGATCGGCGTGCCCTTCGGCGAGATCGCCGCCGCGCGGGACTGGATGGGGCTGTCCGCGCCGGTAGAGAAGCCAGCCAGCGAAACCGCTGCGCGGCCGATCGAGGGCTGGGACTGTGCGCGCTCTGAGGTGTCGGGACGGCGGCTGTGGGGCCTGTTTGCCGAGCGCTTCGGCACGGCTGACGCGTTTTTCGCCGAGCATCTGGTCGCCAACTACTGCCCGCTGGCCTTTTTCGAGGGCAAGCGCAATGTCACGCCCGACAAGCTGCCGGCCGCCGAACAGGCTCCGCTGCTGGCGGCCTGCGACACACACCTTCGCAGTCTGGTGGAAACGACCGGTGCAGAATGGGTCATCGGTATCGGCGCCTGGTCGGAAGTCCGCGCGCGTGAAGCCTGTGCCGGCATGCCGCTGAAATTCGGCCGCGTGCTGCATCCAAGCCCGGCCAGCCCGGCAGCCAATCGTGGCTGGTCCGAAGCGGCCACCAGACAACTGGTCGCACTGGGACTCTGGCGCTGAGCCTGCGCGCCGCATGTCCGAGTCGCGACCCGCAAGCTGTGCGACGACAAGGAGATGCGGATGAAACCCATGCTTTTCCCGGGTCTGATGCTGGGCGGCCTGCTGGCCCTCCAGACCGTTCAGGCCCGCACGCCCGACACCGTTCAGTGGGAATCCGGCAAGGCGAGCTATGCCTGTGCAGACGGCAGGACACTGGAGGCGGCCTTCCTGAATCAGACCGCGGGGGAGAGCTTCGCTTCGATCAGCTGGCAGGGCGAGCCGGTGCTGATGTATCGCGCGAAGTCGGGCTCGGGCGTGCGCTATGTGGACGTCGACGAGCAGCGCGGTCTGCGTTTCTACACGAAGGGCAAGGAAGCCTGGCTGGCCTTCATGGCGGCGGACGACGCCGCGAAGGAGCGGGTGCTGCTGCGCGACTGTCGCCGACTATAGGTGTGCATCTCCCGCCCTGACAAACAGAAACGCCGGCAGAAGCCGGCGTTTCTGCATCGTGCCCGGGCCTGCGTCAGAACGCGTAGCCGGCGCCCATGTACCAGGACTTGAGACGGGTTTCCGAATCCGGCTCGTACATGCCGCTTTCCACCGGCGACTGTCCGTAGCTGAAGCGGTTTTCCTGATAGCCCGCATTGACGCGGAACTGCTCATTCACCCGGTAATCCAGCCCGATGCCCCAGGAAGTGACCGGCTTGGACTTGAGCCTGAAGGTCGTGTCATGTTCGTACTCCATCCGTGCGCGGATCATCTTGCCGCGGCTCGCCCAGGCGGACGCCACCAGACGGTCGGTCAGCGCCAGCTGGCCCAGCAGCCCCACGGACAAGGCATGGTGGTCATAGACCTCCTTGTAGCCCGCATCGTCTTCGCCGGCGAGATCGCGCTCCCACTGGTGATAGTCGTAGGCAGCAAACGGCGTCAGCTGCACGCGGCTGCCGAGGCCGAAAGCCTTGCCCAGACGAATGCCGACATCGCTGTTGGTGACACGCGTCCGTGCCTGATAGGGAGTGGTGCTGCCATCGGCATACATCAGCGCGCCGTCATAATTCGTGCGGCCCTTGCCGTAGCCGAAGACGCCCTGGAAGTAGACCTCACGCACGCCGGCAAAGTCCCCCTGCAGGGTGTAGACGATGCGGGCCTGGTTGATCCGGCCGTTCTCGGAATTGAACCAGTTGCCGTCAGCGGTTTCGGTGTAGGAGATTTTCTCCTTGCCGACGCTCAGGCTGATCTGGTTGTTGGCGCCCTTGACGCCTTCCGCGGCAAACGCGCCGCCCGCAAGCCCGAGCAGGGCGAGGGACAGGACTGCTCCCGAACAATACGACATGCGTGCTCCAATTATTCTGGTCTGGTTGAGGGAAACTGCGAGCGGACCGGCTCCCGGCGGTCCGGGCCGACAGTTTATCCATGCGTCATTGTCCGTAAAGCTGACGCCGATCATGCTTTCTGCATGCTGCACGACGGACTTTCGCCGCAGCCCCATGAAAAACGCCGGCGCAGGCCGGCGTCAGAAAGCAGTAACGGCAGCGCTCAGTGGCCCTTGAGGGCGTAGATGCCGGGCGCATTGCGCCAGTAGCCCTTGTAGTCCATGCCGCAACCGAAGAGGAAGCGGTCGGCCACGTCGAGCCCGCTGAAGTCAGCCCGCATGCCGGGGAAAGCCTTGCGCTCGTGATCCTTGTGGACCAGCACGGCGGAAAAGACTTCGGTCGCGCCCTCGTTCTTCATGTGCTCGAGAATGGCCTGGAGCGTCCAGCCCTCGTCCAGGATGTCGTCGAGCACCAGCACCGTGCGGCCGCGCAGGTCCTGAGTCGGGCGCACCCGCCAGTCGAGCAGCGTGCCATTGAGTGCGTGACCGTAGCGCGAGGCATGGAGGTAGGCCACTTCGAGCGGGAAATTCAGCTTGGGCAGCAGGCGGCCAGCCAGCACCAGTCCGCCGTTCATGACCGTGAACACCAGCGGATCGCTCTCGGCCAGCTTCGCGGTGATCGCGGCAGCCATGGTATCGAGTGCGGCCTCCACCTGATCGTTGTTCACGAGGCAGTCTGCCTCGGCCATGGCCTGTCTGGCGTCTGCCAGGTTCTCCTTGCGCTTGTCCATCCCGAAACCCCCAAAAACCGCGATTCTAGCCAGATGTTCGGGTTTGCTGCTGATCTGGCTCAGGGCGCCCGATGCTATTGGCTATAATCCCGCGATTGAACTTCACGTGGTTTTACATCATGACCCAGTCACCAGCCGCCGCTGACCCCGCACTCGAACAGGAAGTCGCGGCAATGATCGTCGAAGCACTCAACCTGGACGTGGCCGCCAGCTCGATCGAAGCCGAAGCGCCACTGTTCGGGGATGAAGGCCTGGGGCTGGACTCGATCGACATCCTGGAAGTCGCCCTGGTGATTTCAAAGCGCTACGGCTTCCAGCTGAAGGCCGACAGCGACGACAACTTCCGCATCTTCTCCTCGCTGCGCAGTCTCGCCGCCCACATCGCCGCCCACCGCACGAAGTAAATCCATGAGTGGCAAGCAGTTCCTGCGCCTGGCCCTGCTGGCCCCCTTCGGGCTGGCCTACCTGTGGCTAGGCCATCAGGCGTCTACCTCCAGTGATCCCTCCCTGGCCTCCCTGCTGATCGGGCTCGCACCGCTGGCCTTCAGCGCCTTCGTACTCGCCCTGCAGGCCCGCTCGGTCTGGCTGCTGGGGCTGTGCGTCGGCAGCCTGGCGCTGATCTTCACGCATCTGGGCTTCCTGCGGGCCAATGCGCCCTGGGTGTATTTCGTCCAGCATGCCGGCATGCATGCGCTGCTCGGGCTGATGTTCGGTCGCACGCTGGGTGGCGCACATGCCGACGCGCTCTGCTCGAAGGTGTCGCAAGTGGTCTTCGGGCGCGAGCAGCTCGACGAGGCCTATTACCTCTACACCTGGCGCGTCACCGTGGCCTGGACGGTCTATTTCGCCCTCACCACCCTGCTGTCGATCCTGCTGTTCTGGCTGGCACCGCTCGAGATCTGGTCGGTGTACGCCAACCTGCTGACCCCCTTCATCATCGGTGCGATCTTCGTCATCGAGTTCGCGATCCGCCTGCGCGTGCTGCCGCGAGACCGGCATGCCAGCATCGCCCAGACCATCCGTGCCTACCGTGAGTACTCCCAGCGTCGCCCCTGAAACGGCCCAGCGCAGCCTTCCGCTGCTTCCCGAAGCGGCAGCCGACAGCCTTGCCGCCATGCTCGGTGACGAGCCCGTCAGCCGAGCACGCCTGATGCGTGAAGTGCTTGCGCTCGCCGCACGCCTGCCGGAAGGCCGCCCCTTGCTGAACCTCTGCAGCAGCCGCTACCAGTTCGCCCTGGGCCTGCTGGCCGGGATCTGCCGGGGCAACCTGAGCCTGCTGCCCAACTCGCTGGCCGAAGGCAATATCGCTGCGCTGCGCGAGCGTCACCCCGACCTGCTCTGCCTGAGTGACCAGGGCAGCATGCCCTTCGACCTGCCGGGGCTGCATGTGCCGGCGCGTGACCCGGGCGGACCGACGCCGGAAATGCCGCTGATTCCCGATGACCGTCTGGTCGCCTGCGTCTTCACTTCCGGCTCCACTGGCCAGCCGCAGGCCCACCTCAAGCGCTTCGGCAAACTCGTGCGCAACGTGCACTCGCAGGCCGACTGCCTGCGTGCCCTCACCGGCCCCGGCTTCTCGGTGCTGGGCACGGTGCCTTTCCAGCACATGTACGGCCTCGAATCCACCGTACTGTTGCCGCTCTTCGGCGGTGGCGTGCTGGCCGCCGCCAAGCCCTTTTTCCCCGGCGATGTCGCCGACACCCTGGCCCGCTTGCCGGTGCCGCGCGTGCTGGTCACAACGCCGTATCACCTGCGCAACCTGCTCGAATCCGGCACGCCGGTCGCCCCGCTGGCCTGCGTGATGTCGGCCACCGCGCCGCTGGCGGTCGAACTCGCCCGGCAGGCAGAATCGAGCCTCGGTGCGCCGCTGATGGAGATCTACGGCTCGACCGAAACCGGCCAGATCGCCACCCGCCGCCCCACCGGGGGTGACGCCTGGACCCTGCATGAAGGCATCCGCCTGCATCAGGGCGCGGAAGATCTCTCGCAGGTCGAGGGCGGCCATGTCGAGCAGCCGCAAACACTGGGCGACATCGTCGAGAAGCTCGACGAGCGCCGCTTCCGTCTGGTCGGCCGCCATGCCGACATGATCAACATCGCCGGCAAGCGCTCCTCCATCGCCTTCCTGAACCACATCCTGCTGGCCATCGAGGGCGTGCGCGACGGCGCCTTCTGCCTGCCCCGCGAAGGTGAAGCCGCACGCCTGGCGGCCTTCGTCGTGGCGCCCGGCCTGCGCGCGGCGGAGATCACCGCCGCCCTGCGCCCTCATGTGGACGCCGCCTTCCTGCCGCGCCCCATCGTTTTCCTCGACCGCCTGCCGCGCAACGCCACCGGCAAGATCATGGCGGCCGACATGCAGGCGCTGATTGCCCGCCACATTCCCGCCAGCGATCACGATGCCAAGGCTTGAACTCCCGATCGCGGCAAACCACCCTGCACTGGCCGGACATTTCCCCGGCCGTCCGGTCGTGCCTGGCGTGCTGCTGCTGGACCAGGCCCAGCTGCTCATCGAAGCGCATTGCGGGCAGCCCTGCTGCGGCCTGGCGATGGCCAAGTTCAGCAGCCCCGCCACGCCGGCAGACGCGCTGACGCTCGACTTCACGCCGACGGACGAAACCGTGCGCTTCGAGATCCGCGCCGGCGAACGTCTGGTCGCCAGCGGCCGCTTCCGGCTCGGCCGCATCGCCGCATGAACGAGCGCGACCAGCCCCGCGCGCCCGCCTGGATGCAGCGCGAGGAGCGCGGCAGCCTGTTCTGGCTGCGCTTCATGCAGCAGCTCTCACTGCTGATCGGGCGGCGTCTCTCGCGGCCCATCGTCTGGTTCATCGCGCTCTACTTCCTGCTTGCCGCCCGCGCGCCCCGCCGCGCGATGCGCGCCTACCTGCCGCGCGTGCTGGGGCGCCCCGCCAACTGGCTGGACCTCTACCGACAGGTGCTGAGCTTCTCGACCATCATTCACGACCGCACCTTCCTCGTCGCCGGCCGCTTCGGCGCCTTCGACATCCGCAGCCAGGGCGTGGAAGCCATGCATGCGGAGCAGGCCCGGCTGGGCGGCATGATCCTCGCCGGCGCGCATCTGGGCAGCTTTGAGGCGATCCGTTGCCTATCGCACCGCTTCCCGGCGATGCGGGTCTGCATGGCGATGTATCCGGACAACTCGCAGCAGCTCAACGCCGCCCTGCTCAAGCTCAATCCGGACGCCTTCGCCGACATGATCCCGCTGGGCCGGCTCGATTCGATGCTGATCGCCCACCAGCGCCTGCAGGATGGCGCCACGGTAGGTTTGCTGGCCGACCGCGCCAGCGGCGACGACACCATGCAGCGCGTCGACTTCCTCGGCAGCCCGGCCGACTTCCCGACCGGCCCCTTCCGCATGGCCGCCCTGCTGCGCCAGCCAGTGCAATTCATGGCCGGTCTCTATCTCGGCGGCGGGCGTTATGACATCGTGTTCGAGCCGCTGGCCGACTTCAGCGAGGTCGGCCCGGCGCGTCGTGACACCGCCGTGCGTGACGCCATCACCCGCTATGCCGCCGTGCTGGAGCGCCTGTGCCGCGCGCATCCGTACAACTGGTTCAATTTCTTCGATTTCTGGGAGTCTGCCCGTGAAAACCCGTCCTCTTCGCCCCGTTCGTGACGGGCTGCGCCTCGTTGCCGGCGCCCTGCTCTGCAGTGCCGGCCTGCTCGCGCAGGCGGCCGAATGGACGCCCGCCGTGCTGCTCGAGCAGCTTGCGAAGCAGAAATCCGCACAGGGCACCTTCGTCGAGAAGAAATACATCGCGCTGCTCGACAAGCCGGCGGAATCCTCCGGCACGCTCTCCTTCACCGCGCCCGACAAGCTGGAGAAACGCACACTCAAGCCCAAGCCCGAACTGATGAAGCTCGACGGCAACCAGCTCTACATCGAGCAGGCCGGCAAGGCGCCGATGAGCATCGCGCTGGGCAGCTATCCCGAAGTCGCCGCCTTCGTCGACAGCATCCGCGCCACGCTCGCCGGGGACCGCAAGGCACTGGAAGACAACTTCCGCCTCGCCCTCAACGGCAGCGCGGCGCAATGGAAGCTGATCCTCTCGCCACGCTATTCGCGCATGAGCGACGTGATCAGCCGCGTCGAGATCAGCGGCAGCCAGGCCGAGGTGCAGAAGGTGGCTTTCGAGCTGCCTGACGGCGACCGCAGCGAAATGCTCATCAGCCGCAGCAAGCCGTGAGCCCGCGATTTGCCCGGCTGCGGCCGCTCCTGATCTGGCTTGCCGCGCTCGCCGGCTGCGTGCTGGTGATCGTCCATACCCGCTTCGTCGCCGATCTCTCCGCCTTCATGCCGCGCACGCCGGACGCCCGCCAGCAGATGCTGATCGAGCAACTGCGCGACGGCATCATCGCCCGCCTGGTGATGGTCGGCATCGAGGGCGGCGACGCGGCCAGCCGCGCGGCCCTCTCGCGCGGGCTCGCCGCACAGCTGCGCGCGGACCCGGCCTTCCTGGGCGTGCAGAACGGTGAAGCGCAGATCGAAGCACTCGACCGCGCCTGGTATTTCGACAACCGCTACCTGCTGAGCCCGGCCGTCACGCCCGGGCACTTCAGCAGCCAGGGCCTGCACGAAGCCATCGGCCGCTCGATCGAGAATCTCTCCGGCAATGCCGGCATCCTGCTGCGCAAGGTGCTGCCGCGCGACCCGACCGGTGAAAGTCTCGCGCTGATCGAGCAGTTCGCCGGCAGCAGCCAGCCGCATGAGGTGGAAGGCGTGTGGGCCTCGCGCGACGGCAGCCGCGCCCTGCTGCTGGTCCAGACCCGGGCAGACGGCTCCGACACCGACGCCCAGGCAGCACTGCTCGACACGATCCGCAGCCGCTTCGCCGCACTGCCCGGCCAGAGTGCGGACAGCCGGCTCGTGATGAGCGGCACGGCGGTGTTCTCAGTCGCCTCGCGCGAACGCATCCAGGGTGACATCCACCGCCTCGCGGCGATCAGCACGCTGCTGGTGGTCCTGCTGCTGCTCTCGGTCTATCGCTCGCTGCGCCTGCTCCTCACCGGCCTCTTGCCGGTGCTCTCGGGCATCGTGGCCGGCATCGCGACGGTGAGCCTCGTCTTCGGCAACATCCACGGCCTCACCCTGGCCTTCGGCAGCACGCTGATCGGCGAAGCGGTGGATTACGCAATCTACTTCTTCATCCAGCGCGCCGCCGGCATCGACGCCCGAAGCTTCTGGCGCACGATGTGGCTGGGCGTCGCCAGCTCGCTGGCCGGTTTCACCGTGCTGCTCTGCTCCGGCTTTCCCGGGCTGGCGCAGCTGGGCGTGTATTCGATGGCCGGGCTGGTCGCCGCCGCGCTCACCGGCCGCCATGTGCTGCCGGCACTGACCCCCGAAACGCTGCGTCTGGCGGACCTCTCCGGCCTCGCCACGCGGCTCGACCGGCTGATCGACGCGGCGCGCCGGCTGCGGCCCGCGCTGATCGCGCTGGTCATCGCAGCCGCTGCCTGGGTGGCCTGGCATGGCGACGCGCTGTGGAACCGCAAGCTCAATGCGCTCAGCACCGTCACCCAGGCCGAGCAGGCGCTCGATGCGAGCATGCGCGGCGACCTCGGCGCGCCCGACATGCGCTACATCGCCGCGCTGACCGCGCCAGACAGCGAGCAGGCCCTGCAGGCCGCCGAAGCGGTGGGCAAGGTGTTGCAGCAGGAAGTCCGCGCCGGCCGGCTCGGCAGCTTCACCTCGCCGGCAGCCATCCTGCCCAGCCTGCGCACCCAGCAGACACGCCAGGCCGCACTGCCGGACGAAGCCACGCTGCGCGCGCGCCTGGCCGAGGCGCTGGCGGATCAGCCCTTGCGACCCGAGCGTCTGGAAGGCTTCATCGCCGACGTGGCCCGCGCCCGTCAGCAGCCTGCGCTCAAGCGCAGCGATCTGACCGGCAGTGCCAGCGCGCTGGCGGTCGACTCGCTGCTGGTGCAGCGCGCGCATGACGTGCTGGTACTGATGCCGCTGCGCGCGCCGGCCGGCCAGGAAGAACTCGACACCCGCGCACTGGAAGCCGGCCTCGCCGCTGCCGGCCTGAAAAATGTGGCGGTGCTGGACATCCTGGACGAATCCACCCGGCTCTTTTCCGGCTACCTCAACGAGGCGCGCCTGCTGGTGGGCGGCGGCATGCTGGTGATCTTCCTGCTGCTGGTCGTGGCGCTGCGCTCGCTGCCCCGCGCCCTGCGCGCCGTGGCCCCGCTGGCCTGTGCGGTGGTGCTGGTCACCGCCGGCCTGCTCGCCAGCGGCACCAGCCTGACCATCCTGCATCTGATCGGCCTGCTGCTGGTGGTAGCGATCGGGCGCAACTACACCCTCTTCTTCGATGCCGGCAGCCACACCGGCACCGCCCGCCAGCGCGAGCAGGTGCAGGTTTCCATCGTGGTCGCCAACCTCACCGCGGTCGGCAGTTTCGGCGCGCTCGCCTTCTCGAAGGTGCCGGTGCTCGCCTATCTGGGCTGCACAGTCGGCCCCGGCGCCCTGCTGGCCTTCATCGCCGCCGCCATCCTCTCGCGCAAGCACGATGCTGACACTCACTGATCACCTTGCACCGCGCCCCTCGCGGCTCGTGGTGCTGCTGCCGCCCGCGCAGACCACGCCGCAGGACTATCTCGACCAGGGATTCGTCGCCGCCGTGCGCGAGCGCGGCATCGCTGCGGACATCTGGATTCCGGCGCTGGATCACTCCCATGTGATGGCCGGCGAAGTCGTCGAGCAGCTCGACCGCCATGTGCTCGGCCCGGCGCAGGTCGCGGGCTACCGCGAAATCTGGCTGGCCGGCATCTCGCTGGGTGCGTTCAACGCGCTGCTCTGCGCGGCCTCGCGCGAGGCTCAACTTGCCGGCCTGTGCCTGATGGCGCCCTACCCCGGCACCGGCGACATCCTCGCCGAAATCAGCGCGGCCGGCGGGCCGATGGCCTGGGCCGCCACGCCGGCGTCGGAAGCCGGCCATGAGCGGGTGTTCTGGCGCTGGCTCGCCACCCGCGCGCCCGACAATGCGCTGCCGGTCTGGTTCGGCAGCGGCAGCGAGGACCGCTTCATCCGCAAGCAGATGATGCTGGCGCAACTCCTGCCGGCCGATGCGGTCTACCTGACGCCGGGTGGCCATGACTGGCCGGTCTGGCAGGTACTCTGGCAACACTGGCTGGATCATGGCCCGCTGGCCGGGCTGCGGACACTCGCTTGAAGAACTGGCAACCCACGCCCTTCCTGAAATGCTCGCTCGCGCTGCACCTGGCGCTCCTGCTCGCCTGGCTGCTGCAGCCGGCGAGCTGGCCGCTGCTGCTGGCGATCTTCCTGCTCGATCATCTGGTGATCGCGCTGGCTGGCCTGTGGCCGCGCAGCCGCCTGCTGGGCGAGAACCTGGTGCGCCTGCCCGCTGCCGCCGCGGCGCGGGGCGAAGTCGCCATCACCATCGACGACGGACCCGATCCGGTCGTGACGCCACAAGTGCTCAGGATCCTTGCAGCACATGGCGCGAAGGCCAGCTTCTTCTGCATCGGCGAGCGGGCGGCCGCGCATCCCGAACTCGTGCAGGCCATCGTCGCGGCCGGCCACGCGGTGGAAAACCACGGCCAGCGGCATCGCAACGCGCTGGCCTTCTCGGGCTTCGCGGGCTGGCGGCGCGAGCTGGCCGACGCCCAGCACACGCTCACCGCGCTCGCAGGCTCACCGCCACGCTTCTACCGGGCGCTTGCCGGCATTCGCAATCCCTTTCTCGACCCGGTGCTGCAGTCGCTGGGCCTGCGCCTGGCCAGCTGGACGCGGCGCGGCTTCGACACCCGCAACGCCAGCGCGAGCGATGTGCTGGCGCGGCTGAGCCGGGATCTCGCCGCCGGAAACATCCTGCTGCTGCATGACGGCCATGCGGCCCGCGATGCCGGCGGCGAGCCGGTCATCCTCGCCGTGCTGCCCGAACTGCTGACCCTCCTTGCCCGACACGGACTCCGACCGGTCACCCTGCGCGACGCCTGCCATGAATCCTGACTTCCGCCGCACGCTGCGGGACCACGCCACCCGCGCCTACCGCCAGACCGGCCCTTTCAACTACCGCTGGGCGCGCGGCAAGCTGGGGCAGGACGCGATCTTCCCCGCGCTGATCGAGCATGGCGTATTCCACGATCACGCCCGGGTGCTGGATCTGGGCTGCGGCCGCGGCCTGCTGGCCGCCTGGCTGCTCGCCGCCGAGCAGCTGGCGGAGGCCGGACAGTGGCCCGGCCATCTGCCACCGCCGCCGCGCAAGCTGCGCTTCCGGGGTTTCGAGCTGATGGGGCGCGAAGCCGAGGTCGGCAACCGCGCGCTGCAGCCGCACTTTCCCGGCCGCGTCGAATTCGCGGGCGGCGACATGTGCCAGGTCCCGTTGGAAGACGTGGATGCGGTCGCCATCCTGGACGTGCTGCATTACGTGGATTACGCCGCGCAGGAAGCGCTGCTCGATCGCATCCGCGCTGCGCTGCCCCCCGGTGGCGTGTTCATTACCCGGGTCGGCAATGCCGCGGCCGGCTGGCGCTTCCGTTTCAGTCAGCTGGTGGATCGCTGCATGGCCGGCGTGCAGGGGCACCGTCATCCGCCCACCTGGTGCCGCCCGCTGGAAGACTGGCAGGCGCAGCTCGGCAAGCGCGGTTTCTGCGTCAGTGCGTCGCCGATGAGCCACGGAACACTCTTCGCCAACGTGATGCTGGTCGCCCGGGTGCCGGCCTGAGGGCCTGCCTCGGTTAGAATCCACGGTTGCCTCCGCGGCTTCCCCGCCGCTCAATCTTCGACACCGGGAACGAAGTGCTCGCCCTCAGACTCTCTGCCTACACTGTTGTCAGCGCGCTTGGCCGCGGCTGCTCCGCCACGCTGGACGCGCTGCGCCACACCCGCAGCGGCCTGGTCCGCAAGACCTGGGAAACCGTCACCCTCGACACCTGCATCGGTGAAGTCGAAGGGCTGGATGATTTCGTGCTGCGCGAAGACCTTGCCGCCTTCGACTGCCGCAATAACCGCCTCGCGCAGATGGCGCTCGAATCCGACGGCTTTGCCGAGGCGGTGCGCGCGGCCATCGCCCGCCATGGCGCCTCACGCGTGGGCGTGTTCCTCGGTACCAGCACCTCGGGCATCCTGTCGAGCGAAATCGCCTTCCGCGAACCGCATCGCGCGCACGACACCGGCGTCTGGGCCACCCACGACTACCGGCGCACCCACAACACCTATTCGGTGGGCGACTTCGTGCGCAGCTACTTCGGTCTGGAGGGGCCGGCCTGGGTCGCCTCCACTGCCTGCTCGTCCTCGGCCAAGGTCTTTGCCGACGCGCAGCGCATGATGGCCTGCGGCCTGATCGATGCGGCCATCGTCGGCGGGGTCGACACCCTGTGCCTGACAACGCTGTATGGCTTCAACTCGCTCCAGCTGGTGTCCGGCCAGGCCTGCCGGCCCTATGACGCCGCGCGGGATGGCATCTCGATCGGCGAGGCCGGCGCCTTCATCCTGGTCGAACGCGGTGAGCTGGCACAGCCCGGCGACATCCTCATGACCGGCGTCGGCGAATCGAGCGACGCCCACCACATGTCCTCCCCCCATCCGGAAGGGCTGGGCGCACGTAACGCGATGCAGGCCGCGCTCGACATGGCGGGCCTCACGCCGGCCGACATCGGCTACATCAACCTCCACGGCACGGCCACGCCCAGCAATGACGCGGCCGAAGGCAAGGGCGTGGCCGGACTCTTCGGCGGCCAGACGCCCTGCAGCTCGACCAAGGGCCACACTGGCCACACGCTCGGCGCGGCGGGCGGTGTGGAAGCCATCGTCTGCGCGCTGGCGCTCGAACACGGTTTCGCGCCCGCCGGCGCCGGCACCACGCATGTCGATGAAAGCATTCCGGTGAATTACCTGCTTGAAAACCTGAACCTGCCGTTGCGCCATGTGCTGAGCAATTCCTTCGGCTTCGGCGGCAGCAATGCCAGCCTCGTGCTCTCGAAAGCGGAGGGCTGATCATGAACATGCGCGTCCATCTCGACGGCATCGGCCTGCTCGGCCCGGGGCTGCCCGGCTGGGAGACCTCGCGTGCGGTGCTTGCCGGCCGTGAAGCCTTCCATCTGACCCCGCTGGTGCTGCCCCCGGCCGAAGCCCTGCCGCCGGCCGAGCGCCGCCGGGTCGGCCTGCCGGTGAAACTCTCGATGGCCATCGGCTTCGAGGCCGTGCGCCATGCGGGTGCTGACGCCCGCGCGCTCGCCAGCGTGTTTTCCTCCACCGGCGGCGACTGCGACAACTGCCACGCCATTCTCGAAGTGCTGGCCTCTGACGACCGCTCGGTATCGCCGACCCGCTTCCACAATTCGGTGCACAACGCCCCGGCCGGCTACTGGAGCATCGCGACCCAGAGCATGGCGCCCTCGACCAGCCTCTGCGCCTATGACGCCACCTTCTCGGCCGGCCTGCTCAACGCAGCCAGCCAGGTCGTGACGACCGGCAAGCCCTGCCTGCTGCTCGCCTACGACACCGCCTACCCGGAGCCGCTCTATTCGCTGCGCCCCATCCCCCATGCCGTCGGCATTGCCCTGCTGCTGAGCCCGCACGCCGGCGAGAAGACACTCGCCAGCCTCTCGCTCTCGCTCTGCGCCGATGCGGCCGACACGATGACCGAGCCGGCGCTCGAGCAGCTTCGCCAGCAGGTGCCCACTGCACGCGCCCTGCCGCTGCTGGCGCGGATTGCGAGCGGCGAACCGGGGCGCGTCGTGATCGACTACCTTGAGCGCTTGGCGCTTTCAATCGAGGTAGGCGCGTGATCCACGATCGGGCCTGGATCGCCGCGCGCATCCCGCATGCCGGCAGCATGTGTCTGCTCGACGGTGTGGTGAGCTGGTCGCAGGATGCGATCCACTGCCGCGCCAGCAGCCATCGCGAAGCGGGCAACCCGCTGCGTGCGGCGGGCCGGCTCGGCATTGCGAACGGCATCGAGTACGCGGCACAGGCCATGGCCGTGCACGGCGCCTTGCGTGCGGGTTCGGACGCCGCGCCCCGCGCGGGTTTTCTGACCAGCGTGCGTGAGGTGGAATTCCTCGCTGCTTCGCTCGATGGCGAAGCCGATCTCGATCTGCATGCCGAATGCCTCAACGGCGACGGCAATCACCTGATGTATGCCTTCCGCGTCGAAGCGGCCGGCACGCCGCTGATCACCGGGCGAGCCAGCGTGATGCTTGACGCAGACTCCGAACTGCAGGCGCCGGGCGCTCCCGCCGCCTGATCCTGAAAGGAATCCCGCATGAAACGCGCCCTCATCACCGGCGGCAGCGGCGCCATCGGTGCCGCCATTGCCCGTCGCCTTGCCGCCAGCGGCCTGCATGTGATCATTCATGCCAATGGCAATCTGGCCGGCGCCGAAGCGCTGGCGGCCGAACTGCTTGCCCAAGGTTTTTCCGCCGAAGCCTGCCGCTTCGACGTGGCCGATGAAGCCGCCACCCGCGCCGCGCTCGACAGTCTGCTCGAAGCCGGCCCGATCCAGGTGCTGGTGAACAACGCCGGCATTCATGACGACGCGGTCTTCCCCGGCATGAGCAGTACGCAATGGCATCGCGTGATCGATGTCTCGCTCAATGGCTTCTTCAATGTGACGCAACCGCTGACGATGCCGATGATCCGTACGCGCTGGGGCCGCATCATCAACATCTCCTCGGTCGCAGGTCTCACCGGCAACCGTGGTCAGGTGAATTACTCGGCCGCCAAGGGCGCACTGCATTCGGCCAGCAAATCGCTCGCCCTGGAACTCGCCAGCCGCGGCATCACGGTCAACGCCGTCGCGCCGGGCATCATCCAGTCCGACATGACGAAGGACGTGTTCGACGAGGCCGCGATCAAGCAGATCGTGCCGATGAAACGCGCCGGCACGCCGGAGGAAGTCGCGGAGTTGGTCGGCTTTCTCGCCTCCGATGCGGCAGCCTACATCACCGCTCAGGTCATCTCGATCAATGGCGGCATGATCTGAATCAGGCGAATCCGCCGGATCGGGGTTCGCCCTGATAGGGTCACAGGCAGTCCGCGCTTACCGTGTTATCGTTATCAACCCTTGCGGTGCAAGCCGACCGCCCTCCTGATGATGAAACCCCTCGCGCTTTTGACTGCCGCATCCCTGCTGGTGCTGGCGCTCTCCGGATGCAGCATGACCCGCCAGAAACCCGACTCGCCGCAGATGGCCCCCGGTACGGTCAGCCGCCCCGTCCTCAGTGCGGCAGAAGCCGCCCGCTTCACCCCTGAAACCTATTTCGCGCATCGCGGCAGCCTCTCCGCACCGGTGCGCGATCCCTGGAATCCCAAGCCGCTGCGGCTCGACGGCGTGAAGCCTGACTTCACCGTAGGCAGCGGCGCGCAGTTCGCCAGCGTGCAGCAGGCGGTGAATGCTGCCATCGCCAGCGGCAAGACCACGCGCCAGTACATCCATGTGGCGCCCGGCACCTACAACGGCGCGGTCTATGTGCCGATCGACGCGCCGCCGATCACGCTCTATGGCAGCGGCCAGGCCGAGGCGGTGAAGATCCAGCTCACCCTGGACGCGCGCACGAAGCCGGCGGTCTATGTCGCTGCGGTGAATCCGGCTGGCCAGTTCAAGGCGGGGGACCCGGCCTGGACGATGTACAACACCTGCGCCACGCTGCCGGCCGACAAGGTGATCGACACGCCCTGCGCTGCGGTGATGTGGTCGCAGTCAGTCGACTTCCAGCTCGCCAACCTGTCGGTCATCAACACCCTGCTCGATACGGTGGACGCCGAAACCCACCAGGCGGTGGCGCTGCGCATTGATGGTGACCGCAGCCAGCTCGAAAACGTGCGTCTGATCAGCCGGCAGGACACTTTCCTGATCAACGTCGGCGAAGCGCCCACGGCCGCCAACAAGCTCGGCACCTATCCGACCGACCGGATCGCCCGCGCCTATGTGCGCAACAGCTATGTGGAAGGCGACATCGACTTCGTGTTCGGCCGGGCCAACGCGGTGTTCGACGGCTGCGAGTTCCGCGCGGTGTCCACCCGCAAGAATGATCGCGCGGTGATCTTCGCGCCCGACACCGTACCGGCGTCCTCGCTCGGCTTCCTGGTGATCAACAGCCGCATCACCGGCGACAAGGGCTTCGAGGGCAGCGGCAAGGTCTATCTCGGCCGCTCCTGGGATCAGGGCGCGGGCGGCACCGGCTACCTCGTCGGCCAGTCGCCCAACGGCCAGATCGTGATCCGCGACAGCTACATCGACTCCAGCATCAAGGCCGCCACGCCCTGGGACCAGGCCGCCACCACCAACCGGCCGCACAAGGGCAACATCGCGCCGGACCGCAATCTGGACGACCCCGCGCTCAACCGTCTGTGGGAATACAACAACTACGGACCGGGCGCCCGCTGAAGCCCGCGCTGCATGAAAAAGGCCTCGCCGCGGCGATAATGCATTTCACTTGGGCCGTTCGTGGTGAGCTTGTCGAACCATGAACGGCTTCGCAGCTCGGAAAAAACGCCGTCTTACCCTTCGGCAAGCTCAGGGCAAACGGCGTTTTTTCTAGGCTGAACTGCATGTGTTGCCGAAGCAAGCTCTTTTCTTCAGCAAACAGATCGAACTGGATCCGCTTACTTGAGCTTGATCGTATAGGTGGTATCGCCCGACTTGCCGTTCTTGCCTTCCACATGAACGTCAATCTTGTAGTCACCCGCAGCAAGATTCTTCGGCAGGCTGAGCTGCACGGACGAAGTAAGTTTGTCGAAGGTGGGGGCCTGCGCCGTAATGCTTGCGTCCTGCGGCTTCCACTCCCACTTCAGATCATCGGCATCCACATTCGTGACCACTGCGATCGTCTTCAGCGTCAGATCGGTGGTTCCTGCCGGTGCGACACAGATGCCGAAGCCATCCGTGGTATCGACCTTGGCACCATTGCCGTCGCAGCTCAGCGATCCCTTCTCGATATTCACGGTCGTCACGGCCTTGTCGAGCGTGTGGCCGATATCATCCAGCGAGTTGTTGTCACCGCTGCCTCCGCCACCGCCACACGCGGTCAGAAGCGTGGAAAGCAGTGCGGCAGCCACGAGGGAGAGTGTCGTCTTGCGGGTCATGTTCATTCCTTTGAATGCGGTCTCGATGGGAGCCTGCGGAAGCAGGCGGGCAAGTGTTTCGAGACGGATTCTAGGAAGACGGGCGCCCGCACACTGTCACGGACTGTGCCGCCGCAAGGCCCGACCGCAGTATTCACGCGGCATGTGACGCACCGACACAGATTTGCCCGTTTTTTGCGCAGGCCACCGCCGCGCCGTGCGTGTGGCGGGCTCAGTCCTCGCGACGCAGCCAGCGCACGCGCTGCTCGCGCGCATCAGAGGCCTGGAAGCTGGCCTTCTCGCGGGCGCGCAACTGCCCGCAGCCACCATCCACATCCTGTCCGGCAGAGTCACGCAACTTGGTCAGCACGCCGGCCTGCGTGAGACGCCGCGCGATCTCGCGCGCCTTGTCCCAGGACGGGCGGCGATAAGGCAGGCCTTCATTGGCGTTGTAGGGAATCATGTTGAGGAGACCATACTTGCCCGCCAGCAGCCGCACGATGCCGTCCAGCTCGGCCTCGGAATCATTGATGCCTTCGAGCAGCGTCCATTGATACTGAATCGGGTAACCGGTCGCCCGCGCATAGGCCTCGGCCTGCTCGACGAGCCAGGCGGGATCGAGACGCGGCGCACGCGGCAAGAGCTCCTCGCGCAGTTTCGCGTCGGTGGTGTGCAGCGACACCGCCAGCGCCGGCTTCACCGGGCCTTGTGGCAGACGCTCGAAAACGCGTGCGTCACCCACGGTGGAGAAGACGAGATTCTTGTGACCGATGTCCCCGACCGTGCCGAGCAGCTCGATCGCCTCCATGACATTGTCAAGATTGTGAGAGGGCTCGCCCATGCCCATGAACACCACTTTCTTCACCGGCCGCCGCGAGCGCGCCAGCACCACCTGGGCCGCGATCTCGGCACTGCCGACCTGACGCAGAAGCCCGTCCTGCCCGGTCATGCAGAACACGCAGCCGACCGCGCAGCCGACCTGGGTGGAGACGCAGAGCCCGTCACGCGGCAGCAGCACGCTTTCCACCGTCTGGCCATCCACCAGGCCGACCAGCAGGCGCGCGGAGCCGTCCTCGCCCGGATGCTCGGAGCGCAGCGCCGCCAGTGCGGCGAGCTCCAGTTCCAGTGCCGGCAGCGCCCGACGCACCGCGAGCGGCAATACGTCCTCGGCCCGTTTGCGTCCGGCGGTCAGCGGCTGCGCATGCAGCCAGGCGCGCAGCACGCGGCGCACATGCTCGGGCTTGGCCCCCAGCTCTGCAAGATGATTCCGGATCTGCCCGATCTGCATGACAGTGGCAAGACCTCAGGCGGGCCTGGTCGCCTGGTACTCGGCCAGGATGGACATGCCACGGACATCGATGTGGCGACGCGCCATCACGAAGCCGGCTTCTTCGAGGGTGCGGACGACCTCGGCCGGCGGCACGCAGGCTTCGATGGTGTCCCAGTAGTAACGCCAGAGTCTGCTGGTGCCCCGCTTCTCGCGACCGACGACAAAGGCCAGCAAGGGCACGCAGAGTTTCATGTAGAGCTTGAGCAGAAAGCTCGCGAAGCGGGTTTCCGGCTTGGTGATCTCCAGCAGGCAGAGCTTCGCCCCCGGCTTCATGACACGGTGGAATTCGCGGAAAGCGACCGAGAGGTCACCGATGTGGCGCAAGGCGTAGCCCATCGAGAGGAAATCGAAACTCGCATCCGGAAACGGAATCGCCTCGGCCCTGCCCTCAACGAGCTGCACACCCTCCGGCAGACGGGCCTGCGCCATCATGCCCGGACTGGGATCGACACCGACCACCAGCTTCGCGTCACCGGTGATGCGTACCGCCGCGCGTGCCACCAGCCCGGTGCCGGTGCCGACGTCGCAGATCCGCATGCCGGCGCGCAGTCCGGCGCGCTCGAGCGCCTTGCCGCGATACCAGGGGCCCGAGCCGAGCCCGAGGATGCGCTCCATGCGGTCGTAATCGACCGCCGTGCTGTCGAACATGCCGCGCACGAAGCCGGCCCGCTCGCTTTCGCTGGCGTAGTAGTCAGTCAGCGGCGCATGCGGCGCATGAACCGTATCGCGTGCCGGAGCGGACATCTCGACCTCGCTATCGGGAGGAAAACAGTCGGCGCGCCAGCAGCATCGGCAGGCGCAGGAAAAAGCCGCACATCAGGCGGAAGTGCATCCAGCTCAGCAGGCGGTTGTCACGCCAGTAATTGAAATGGGAGACCCCGCCCTCGGCTGCACTCAGATACTTTACCGGCGCCGGCAGATTGAGGGCGGGTACGCCCGCCCAGGCCAGACGAACGACGGCTTCCGGGTCGAAATCGAAGCGCCGCATCCAGCGCTGGCCGTGCATCACGCGGCGCAGCGGCTCGACCGGATAGATGCGGAAACCATACAGCGAGTCGCCGATGCCTGCCCAGAGCGTTTCGAGATTCGCCCACCAGTTGGAGATGCGGCGTCCCTTCACGCGCAGCGCCGGCGCACTCGCGTCAAACACCGGCACGCCCAGCACCATCGCGGCCGGACGCTGGCGCGAGGCCTGCATGAAGGCGGGGATCAGGTCGGCCGGATGCTGACCGTCGGAATCCATGGTCAGCACATGGGTGAAGCCCGCGCGCGCGGCTTCGTCCAGCCCGTGCAGCACGGCGGCCCCCTTGCCGCGGTTCTCCGGCAGCACCAGCACGCGCAGGCCGGCGTCGGAATCCGCCATGGCCTCCACCGCTGCCGCACTGCCATCGGTGGAGCCATCGATCACGACCCATACCGGGTTCCACTGCGCACGCGCTGCCCGCACCGTTTCAGCGAGTTTCGCGCCGGCGTTGTAGCTCGGAATCAGGACGAGATGAGTCAGGGATGCGTTCATGCCTTGCCCGGAGAATGCGGCAGCTGCGTCGCGAAGTAGGCTTCCAGCTCGCGCGTGGCGGCGACCGGATCGGCCGGTGCCTCGAAGCGCTGCCCGAGCCGGATGCGGAAGTGCATCGGCATGTCCGGCCGGCGCAGGATGGGCCAGCCCTTGCCGAGAAAGGCCGTGTCGGCCTCGATGATCACGGTCTGGATCGGCACGCCGGCACGGTGCGCGACATAGGCCACCCCGGCACGAAACGCGTTGAGCCGCGGTGGCGCCTCGGTGCGGGTGCCTTCGGGAAAGAGCAGCAGCTGGCCGCCGCTGCGCAGCTCCTCGACCGCCAGGTTGATCGAGCCGACGAACCAATCGTTGCGGATATAACCCGCCAGCCGCGAGCCCGCGCCCCACAGCGGATTGTCGAGCAGGCTGGCCTTGAGCACGCAGGCCACGTCGGGCAGGCGCGAAATCACCATCAGCGCGTCCAGCAGCCCCGGATGGTTGGGAGCAATGATCATCGCGCCTTCGTCGCGCAGGCGATCAAGCGCGCTCAGATCGAAGCGGGCTACGCCGATCCAGTGCAGGCACCAGAGGTAGAAGCGGAAACCGTATTCGGCCACGCCGCGGCCGATCAGCACGCCGCGCCGCCCGCGCAGCACGAAGCCGAGCGGCAAGGCGAAGGCCGTCCAGATCAGGCAGCCGATACCGAGGCCGCCGAGGCCGAGCAGCAGTGCAAAGCGTTCATAGAGATGACGCAGGAAACGAGGCAGGTGCGAAGGATTCATGCGCCTCAATCATCATCGATCGTGACCATCTCGCTCGAACGGGCGAAGGTCCAGGTCAGCCCGAAGCCGGCGGTGAGGTAACTGGTCCGCCGGACCAGCGGACTGTCTTCGAACACGGCGCCGTGCAGCGAATCCCAGCGCGCATAGGCGCCGAACCAGACATCGCCGAACTGGCGCGAGACCGAGGCCAGAAACTGCATGCCGGAATAGCCGCCACTGGCGCGGTAGGCGGGCCGGTCAGCGCGCGCCTGCGATTCGCTCACGCTGTAGAAATAGCGGTTCTGACGGCTGTCGGCAAACAGCGGGCCGGCCAGCAGGCCCAGGCGCCAGCCGTCCTTCGAGCCGTCAGCATGGCCGAGGCCGGCGATGTCGAGATTCACCCGCGGCGAGAAGGTCCAGCCTGCTGCCCGCGGATTCGAGCGCGCCTCGATGGCGCCCCGCAGCGGCATGCGCAGGTCGAGCCGGTAGCTGTCGCCGGCGCTGCGCCAGAGATTCACATCCAGCGAAGGGCCGAACTCCAGCATCGGCTTGAGATCCGGCATGCCCTCGCGTGCGCGGTTCTTGCTGCTGCGCACCGGCGGCGTGGCCCCGACGCTGAAATTCAGCTCGGTGCGATCCAGATCGAAGAGCCTGGCGCGGACGCCGTTGCGATCAGCCTTGAGCCAGTCGAGGCGATACGCGAAGTAAGGGAAAGGCAGCAGATAGTTGCGGGATTCATCCGAGCCCCGGTAATCGGGCAGGCGCACACCGCCCAGGCCGGCTCCGAGTTCCCAGCGCGGCACTTCGGTCGCCTGGGCAGGCAGTGTCGCCAGCAAGGCACAGGACAACAGGCTGCGTTTCAGCATGCGGGCTCCGCATCAAGAAAACCGAAGGCTTCGATCTCGACCAGCAGCTCGGCCCGGCAGACATCCGCCAGCAGGAAGGAGACGTTCAGCCCCTCGCCCAGCGCGTGCTGCAGGGTCTCGCGAATCACAGGCAGATCTTCGGCATGACGCAGATAAACCTTGAGAAACAGCTTGCGCGTCTCGAAGCGGCCAAAGAAGGCATGCCGGTTGGCTTCGGCCACCACCGCATCCAGGTTGCGCAGCGTCTCGCGGGTCTGCTCGCGCACGTTTCCCAGATGCAGGCTTTCATGGCCAACGATGCTGGCCGTGCCGGAAATGAAGAGAACTTCCTCGCTCTCCAGCCGCAGCAGGCTGGCGCGCGAGAAGGTCGGCGCACGCGGGCCGTACTGCGCCGGATAGCGGTAGGCGCTGGTCTGGCGCGGATTCTCGATCGGCAGCGCCGAATGCCGGCCGGCGAGGAAGTAGACCACCAGCTCGCCTTCGGCCGAACCCAGCGCGCAGGCCGAGGGCGAGCCATCGAGCCAGGCCTGGCGCGCCGCGATGAAGGCGTCCTGGCGACCGATGTTGAACTGGCGGTAGCGCTCCAGGCCGCCGCCGTCGATGTTGATGCCGGGCAGGTAATTCCAGCAGCGCAGCAGATGGGTAAAGCCGGTCTGCGCCTGCACCGCGAAAACCGCGTCATAGGCCTGACGACTGACCGTCTCGAGCGGACTCATGTCGGCTCCGGGCCGGCAGGCCTGCTCGCCGAGGCTGATCCAGCCGAAGAGGAAATCTTTGTTGTGGCGGTAATGCAGGCCGTCCAGCGTCCCTTCGGTGAAGGGCCCCTCGGCCAGCCATGCATGAGCCTCCGCCTCGGCGCCGAACACTTTCAGGCCGACACTGACGTCCGCTCCGGCAAGCTGCACACCGTGTCCGTAAGCCACACAGCCCAGCGCGCCCGGCAAGCGGCCAGCGCCCGGCGTCTTCCGCAGATCCAGCAAACGACTCATGCGACGGCCCTGAATGCCAGCACGGCATTACTGCCGCCGAAAGCGAAGGAGTTGGACAGGGCGGCACGCACCGGCACGTCACGCAGGCCTTCGCCCATCACATGACGCACGCCCAGACAATCGTCCGCCACCTCATCAAGATGCGCGGTGGGAGGCACCTCGCCGCGATGCACGGCCAGCACGGCAATCAGCGCCTCGATGGCGCCGGTCGCGCCGAGCAGATGTCCATGCATGGATTTGGTGGCGCTGACCATCAGCCGGCTCGCGTGCTCGCCGAAAACCTGGCGCAAGGCTTCGATCTCGGCCGGATCGCCTTCGCGGGTGGCCGTGCCATGTGCATTGACATAATCGATCTCGTCCGGCGCCAGCCCGGCTTCGCGCAGCGCCAGCCGGATTGCACGTGTCTGGCCGGAGGCGTCCGGCTTGACGAGATGGGTATGGTCGCAGCTCTGCCCGTAACCGGCGAGCTCGCAATAGATGCGTGCGCCGCGTGCCTCGGCACGATCCCAGTCTTCGAGCACCAGCGCCGCAGCCCCTTCGCCCAGCACCAGCCCGGTACGCCCTTTCTGGAACGGACGACAGGCTCGGTAGGCGCTTGTTTCATCGCCCTGCGCCACCACGCGCATCGCTTCCCAGGCACGCATGACCGAGAAGGACAGCGGCGCTTCGGAGCCGCCCGCCAGCACCAGATCGGATTCGCCTGCCAGGATGCGGCGCATGCCTTCGCCGATCGAAACCGCGGAGGAAGCACAGGCCACCGAATAGGTCAGGCAGGCACTGCCCAGACCCAGCGTGATGGCCAGGTGCGAGGCGGCGGCATTGTTCATGGCCAGCACGACCGAAAGCGGATGTGCCCGGTCCTTGCCGTGCACATAGAAGTCGGTGTAGCCCTTCTCGAAGGTCAGCGTGCCGCCGACGCCGGTGGCCCAGGACACGCCTGCCTCGTCGGAGCCCCCACCCTCGCGGGGCAGGCCGGCGTCGTCCCAAGCCGCAAAACCGGCGGCCACGCCAAGCTGGCTGTAGCGATCGGTCACGGCCGCGAGCGGGCGCCCCAGCATCGTTTCGGGGTCAAAACCGGCGCACACGCCGGCAGGCTGAATCAGGGGAGAAGGCGAGGCGGGATGGGTGTAGGCGCGCACGGCGGACTCCCCCCGCATCAAGCGGGAGAAGAAGTCCTGCGCGTCCAGACCACCAAAGGGATTGACCAGCCCGACTCCCGTCACCGCCACGCGGCGACGCATGGATTTACTCATTCGGGGTCGCTGCGGGCTTGAGTTTCTCGAAAATGTCGATCAGCTCACCCACGGTTTCGGGGCGCGGAAGGTCGTCGGGCATGCGCACGCCGAACTTGTCTTCCATGTCGAACATCAGGTCCAGCAGCGTCAGCGAATCCACACCGATCTCTTCAAGCCGCATCTCGACCGAGAGGGTCTCGGGGGGATTGGTTACCCGCCGCTTGAGGAATTCGTGCAGCAATTGGAGCGTATCCATAGCGAAGCCCGTTTCATTAATCCCGGGATTTTAATCCAGTCACGGCCTGCCACATAGCGATCAGCCCGCATTCAGAGTGCGTAATCGACAATCAGTGGCGAATGGTCGGAAAAACGCTGGGCCTTGAACACGGTGGCCGAGCGCACCGACGTGACCATCGAGGGTGTCACCAGCTGGTAATCCAGTCGCCAGCCCACGTTCTTTGCCCAGGCCTGCCCCCGATTGCTCCACCATGTGTAGCACTCGTCCGTGGCATCCGGATGAAGCAGGCGGTAGGCGTCTCCCCAGCCTTCCGCCAGGCGGGCCGCGATCCAGGCGCGCTCTTCGGGCAAGAAGCCCGAGTTCTTCTGGTTGCTCTTCCAGTTCTTCAGATCGATTTCGCGCTGTGCGATGTTCCAGTCGGCGCACAGCACGACATGGCGACCACTCTCGATCAGGCGCTTCATCTTTGGCGCAAAGGCTTCCATGAAGCGGAACTTGGCCTGCTGGCGCTCTTCTGAGCTGGATCCCGAAGGCAGGTAGAGCGAAACCACCGAAAGCGGGCCGGACGGCAGATCGAAATCCGCCTGCAGGTAGCGCCCCTCAAGATCGAACTCCTCGACGCCGATGCCGCTTGTCACACTGGCCGGCGACAGACGGCTGTAGATGCCGACACCGCTGTAACCACGCTTTTCCGCGCAGTGAAAGAAGCCGTGCATGCCGCCTGGCGCCCGCATTTCAGCGCTCAGGTCCGCTTCCTGCGCTTTCAGCTCCTGGAGGCAGACAACATCCGCATCCTGCGTGGCCAGCCACTCGAAGAAACCCTTGCTGGCAGCGGACCGGATCCCGTTGAGGTTGGCAGTGATGATGCGTACCATGGCGGCATTTACCCGAAAAGAATGAATACCGTGGATTTTAGCCGTGATTTCCTGGCCCTCGCGGAACGCAAGGGGGTGTTGCGCTTCGGAGAGTTCAAGACCAAGGCCGGTCGCCTGTCGCCCTACTTCTTCAATACGGCGCTCTTCGATGACGGCGAGTCCTTCGGTCAGCTCTGCCACTTCTACGCGCAGGCGATCCGCGCTTCGGGCATCGCGTTCGACATGCTGTTCGGCCCGGCCTACAAGGGAATCCCGCTCGCCGCCGGCACCGCCATGCAGCTTGCGGCAGGCGGCCGCAACGCGCCATTCTGCTTCAACCGCAAGGAAGCCAAGGATCACGGCGAAGGCGGCATCATCGTTGGCGCACCGCTCAAGGGGCGCGTCATCGTCATCGACGACGTGATCTCCGCCGGCACCTCGGTGCGCGAATCGGTCGAGATCATCCGCGCGTCTGGCGCCGAACTGGCCGGCGTACTGATCGCGATCGACCGCATGGAGCGCGGCACCGGCGAGAAGAGCGCCGCCCAGGAAGTGCGTGATGCGTTCGGCGTGCCGGTCATCGCGGTTGCCAATCTCGACGACCTGATGAGCTTCATCTCGGGCGATGCCCGCCTCGCCGAGTTTCTTCCTGCCGTCCAGGCTTACCGCAAGACCTACGGAGTCAGCTGATGCTGCTGCGCGCCCTGATCCTGCCGCTGTTCCTGCTGCCGCTGGCCGTGCCGGCCCAGGCTCAGTCGCGCTCGCTGTGCTGCAATGATGCCGCCGGCCACCGTGCCTGCGGCGACACCCTGCCCCAGGTCTGCTACGACAAGACCTACTTCGAGATCGTTGGCGGTCGCATCGTGCGGACCGTCGACGCCCCGATGACGCCCGAACAGCGTGCGAAGAAGGACGCCGAGTTGCGTGCCCAGCGTGACAAGCTCGCGCGGGAAGCCGAAGCCCGCCGGCGCGACCAGGTCCTGCTGGAATCCTACGCCACCGTCAGCGAACTCGACCGACGCCGAGACCGGGACCTGGGCAACCTGGAAGGCGAAATCCGCGCATCCAGAGCGCGGGAGGCCGACCTGATGGCCCAGGGCCTCAAGCTCGAAAAACAGATTCCCGACAAGGGCAGGGTACCGAAGGCGCTGGCCGAAAACATCGCGACCACCCAGGCCGAGCTCGAATCGATCCGCTCCGTGATTGCTGCCAAGCAACGTGAAATGGACCAGATGCGCAATCGCTTCGACACTGACCGCAAGCGTTACATCGAGCTGAGCGGCCAGTCCGGCAACTGACCGACACCGGAGCGCTTCATGTCGACACCCCCCTCGCAGGCCACAAAGGTGAAAGCCGTGTGCCCGCACGACTGCCCTGATACCTGCGCGATGGAAGTCACGGTCGAGAACGGCCGTGCAATCAAGCTGCGCGGCGCCGAATCCCCGTCGTTCACGCGCGGCACGCTGTGCAGCAAGGTCGCCCACTACCTTGAGCGCACCTATTCGGAGCAGCGCCTGCAGTACCCGATGAAACGCGTGGGCGCGAAGGGCGAAGGCCGCTTCGTGCGCATCAGCTGGGACGAAGCGCTCAACGAAATCGCAGAGCGCTTCCGCAACATCGCGGCAACCGATCCGCGCGCCATCCTGCCCTACAGCTACGCCGGCACGATGGGGCTGGTGCAGGGCAGCTCAATGGACCGGCGTTTCTTTCATCGCCTGGGCGCGAGCTTTCTTGACCGGACGATCTGCGCCGAAGCCGGCGCCCAGGGCTACAAGGCCACGATCGGCGCGAGCCTGGGCACCGACCCGGAAGCCTTTGCCGACGCACAGTACATCGTCATCTGGGGCTCCAATCCGGTCATCTCCAATCTGCATCTCTGGTCGCGCATCGTGGAGGCACGCCGCAAGGGCGCACGGGTCGTCTGCATCGACCCGGTCCGCAGCCTGACGGCTGAGAAATCCGACTGGCACCTCGCTCCCCTGCCCGGCACCGACGGCGCCCTGGCACTCGCGCTCATGCATGTGCTGATCCGTGACGAGCTCTGCGACGAAGACTATATCGCCCGCTACACCACCGGCTATGCCGCACTGAAGCGGCGGGTCGCCGAATGGACGCCGGAGCGCGCTGCCGCGGAAACCGGGCTCGCTGCCGCCGACATCGAACAACTGGCACGGGAATATGGCCAGGAAGGCCGACCTGCGGTGATCCGGGCCAACTACGGCCTCAACCGCTGTGCCGGCGGCGGCTCGGCCATGCGCGCCATTGCCTGCCTGCCCGCGCTGACTGGGCACTGGCGCTCGCCTCATGGCGGCATCCTGCTCTCGACCTCCGGCAGCTATGGCGTCAATGACGCCGCGCTTGAACGCCCGGACCTCTACCCGGCCGATCCTCGCTTTCCGCCGCGGCATGTGAACATGAGCGCCATCGGCAACGCGCTGCTGGAGGAGACCGATCCTCCCATCCGCGCGGTCATGGTCTACAACTCGAACCCGGTTGCTGTGGCGCCGGAGTCCGCCAGGGTACGCGCCGGCTTTGCCCGCGAAGATCTGTTCGTCGTCGTGCACGAACTCTTCCAGACCGACACCGCCGACTACGCCGATATCCTGCTGCCCGCCACCAGCCAGCTGGAGCAGCACGACATCCACAAGTCCTACGGCCACCTCAACGTGATGCTCAACACGCCGGCGATCGCCCCGCTCGGCGAAGCGCGGCCCAACACCTGGGTATTCCGCGAACTGGCCAGCCGCATGGGTTTCACCGAAGCCTGCTTCCAGGAAAGCGACGAGGAGATCAGCGCAGGCGCCTTCCGCAAGGATCATGCGCGCAGCGCCCGTATCGACCCTGCCACGCTGGCTGCGGAGGGCTGGCAACGCCTCGACGTTCCGACCCCCTACGCGCCCTTTGCCGAAGGGGGCTTCCCCACGCCGTCAGGCAAATGCGAGTTCTACTCCGACATGCTGGCAAGAAACGGCATGGATCCCCTGCCGCACTATGTGCCGCCGCACGAGGGGCCGCGCAGCAATCCGGAGCTGGCGCGCGAGTTTCCGCTGGCCTTTGTCAGCCCGCCCTCGCGCAACTTCCTGAACTCGAGCTTTGCCAATCTGCCCCGCTTCCGCGATGCAGAGGGCAAGCCCTGGCTGGACATGCACCCTGCTGACGCCGCTGCGCGCGGCCTCTCGGACGGGCAACGCGTGCGCATCTTCAACCGGCGCGGCGCGTTCCATGCCTGGTTGCGCGTCGATACCGCACAGCCCGGCGTGCGCGAAGGCGTGGTGTCTGCGCCATCGATCTGGTGGCAGAAGCTCTCGGGCGACGGCAACAATGCCAACGCCGTCACCTCGCAAGCGCTGACCGACATGGGCGGCGGCGCCACCTTCTACGACTGCCTCGTCGAAGTCAGCAAGGCCTGACGAAAAAACGCCCCGGATTCCGCAGCCCTTCATGCGGGGCGACAGTTGAGCCCCGAAAGCAAAAAGGCCGGCATCCAGCCGGCCTTTGCATTGCAGACACGCTCCAAAAATCGCGCAGAAGCCGTAGCGAGCGGGCGGGGCTCTAAGCAAGGAGCGAATGGCTACGTGAGCAGCCTGAGCACCGGAGCTTCGAGATCGGCCCGCCCAGCAGGCTTATGTGCGGTTTTCAGTCGCCGAGCACAGCGCGGACGTTTGCCCACTGCCGGCGACTGATCGGCAGCAGCTCGCCCAGCGTGTTCAGGCGAACGCTCCAGTAGCCTTCGCCACCATCCTCACCGACAGAGCGCTCGAAACCGACCACCGCCTCGCGCGACACGAGACAGTTGCGGTGAATCCGCACGAAACGCTCCGGAAACTCCTGCTCCAGCTGCACGAGGGACTCCTCGAGCAGGAACTCGCGAGCCACCGTGCGGGCCGTCACGTATTTCAGCTCGGCCTTGAGGTAGAGCACATCCGCGATCGGAATCAGATGAATCTTGCCGCGCTCGCTGCAAGTCAGGTGGCGACGCGGTTCGGCGATCGGATCCAGCTCCTCGCGGGTGACCGGGGCGGCCGTGCGGGCCTTGCCCAGCGCGGCGGCCAGGCGTTCGGAGCGCACCGGCTTGAGCAGGTAGTCAATCGCGTTGAGTTCGAAAGCCTGGACAGCATGCTCGTCGTAAGCCGTCACGAAAATGATGCGGGGCGGCACCTTCAGCTTGCTCGCATGCTGGGCAAACTCGATGCCGCCCATTGCGGGCATGCGGATATCGACCAGGATGACATCGACGTTGGTGTTCTCGAGCATGCGCAATGCTTCGAGACCGTTGCCGGCCATGCCGACCACGCGCGTGGGCTGGTCTGCCGCGATGTCACCCAGAAGATCCCGCAGCCGCTCCCTTGCCGGTGCTTCGTCATCCACAATCAGAACGGCCAAAGGTGCCGGATCCATCATTTTTCCTCCCTGCGTAGTGGCAGCCTCACCCTGACACGGAATTCCCCTTCGGTCTCTTCCGTCGTCAGCGTTGCTTCCAGGTCAAAAAACAGCGCCAGGCGCTCACGTATGTTGTTCATGGCCATCTTGTTGCCGGCGGACTTCCGCTCCTCCTTGCAGGCAGGATTGCTGATCCGCATGTCCAGCATGCTGCCGCGCCTGACGATGCGCAGGAGGATGTGCCCCGGCTCCGGATTAGGCTCTATACCGTGATATACGGCATTCTCGAGAAGGGGCTGAAGCATGAACGGCGGAACCAGTGCGTTAAGCGGTGCGTGCTTGAGTTCCCACTTCACCGAAAGGCGATCCCCGAGACGCAAGCGCTCCAGCTCAAGGTAGCGGTTGCAGAGCTCGATTTCATCGCACAAGGGCACGAGTTCCCGACTGTCCCGCATCAGTTCGCGGAAAAGTTCGGCCATCGCTTCGAGCGACTGCTCGGCACGTTTCGGGTCGGAGCGGATCACGCCCAGCACGCCGTTGATGCTGTTGAAGAAGAAATGCGGACGGATCCGGGCGGTCAGGGCCAGAATCCGTGCCTCGCCAAGCGCAGGCATCTGAGCGATCTGTCGCCAGCGGAAATAGGCCACCGTGACAAGCGAACAGACAAGCGCCCAGAGCATGCCGCGCAGATAGCCATCCGAACTGGTCGAAGGCAGGATCCAGGTCTGGCAGACGATGGTCAGCCCCAGCGCGATACTGGCGACGGTCAGCGTGAGATCCCGCCAGGAGAGGTGATGAAGCCAGTCGCCGAACACATACAGCGTGATGGCGAAGAGCAGCAGCGGCAGCTCGATGCGACCGATCATGTAGATCAGCATCTGGGGAGAGTCGTGCAGCGTGGGGGTACGGATCAGGACGGTGGCCAGCAGCAGCGCGTGGCCCAGCGCCAGCACCCGCAGCAAGGCGCCCAGATTGCGGAAATCCGGCACCATGACGCGCAGCCGCTCCGGAATCGCGGAGCGATCGGACGCTTGCTTTATACTTGTACCCCCTGTTTCCGGTGTGTCTGCCATGACGCGCCAACCAGCTCCTTTTTGCTTCAGATATCCTGCAGATCAAGAAAATCATTATGACAGACAAATCTACCGGCACCTGGTCCGGCCGTTTCTCGGAACCCGTCTCCGATCTGGTCAAGCGCTATACGGCGTCGGTATTTTTCGACTGCCGCATGGCTGCCCAGGACATCCGGGGTTCGCTCGCCCACGCAAAGATGCTGGCCAAACAGGGCATCATCAGCACGCAGGATCTGGCCGACATCGAACGCGGCATGGCCCAGATTGCCGGTGAGATCGAGCGTGGCGAGTTCCAGTGGAGTCTGGACGCCGAAGACGTTCACATGAACATCGAACAGCGCCTCACCCTCCTTATCGGCATGGCGGGCAAAAGACTTCATACCGGACGCTCGCGAAATGATCAGGTCGCTACCGACATCCGCCTCTGGCTGCGCGACACGATCGACAGCATCCTTGGCCTGATCGCCGAATTCCAGCGCAACCTGCTGGATCTGGCTGAAAAGCATGCCGAAACGCCGCTTCCAGGCCACACTCACCTGCAGGTTGCCCAGCCGGTCACCTTCGGCCACCACCTGATGGCCTACAGCGAGATGCTGCGCCGCGATGCCGAGCGCTTTGCCGATGTGCGCCGCCGCGTCAATCGCCTGCCGCTGGGCTCGGCCGCCCTGGCCGGCACCACCTATCCGATCGACCGCGAATTCGTCGCGCGCGAACTGGGCTTCGACGAGGTCTGCGAAAACTCGCTGGACGCCGTGTCGGACCGCGACTTCGCGATCGAATTCTGTGCTGCCGTGGCGATGGCCATGATGCACCTGTCGCGCCTCTCCGAAGAGCTGATCCTGTGGATGAGCCCGCGCTTCGGTTTCATTGATCTGGCCGACCGCTTCACCACCGGCTCCTCGATCATGCCGCAGAAGAAGAACCCGGACGTGCCCGAACTCGTGCGCGGCAAGACCGGTCGCGTCAATGGCCACCTGATCGCGCTGCTCACGCTGATGAAGGGCCAGCCGCTGGCCTACAACAAGGACAATCAGGAAGACAAGGAACCCTTGTTTGACGCCGCCGACACGATGATCGACACCCTGCGCATCTACTCGGACATGATCACCGGCATCAAGGTGAAGGCCGCCAACATGCGCGAAGCCCTGAAGCTGGGTTTTGCCACCGCCACCGACCTGGCTGACTATCTGGTGAAGAAAGGCCTGCCCTTCCGCGACGCCCACGAAGCCGTGGCGCTGGCCGTGCGTGCCGCCGAAACCAAGGGCTGCGATCTGCCGGACATGTCGCTCGCCGAACTGCAGGCCTGCATGGCCCATGTGCCGGGCGCGCCGGAGAAACTGGCTGACGACATCTTCGGCGTGCTCACCGTCGAAGGCTCACTGGCTTCGCGCAACCACATCGGCGGCACTGCGCCGGAGCAGGTGCGCGCAGCCATCGCCCGGGCGAGAGCGCGGCTGGCAAGCTGAGCCACACGACAAGGCGGGCCCGTCCCGCCTGTTTCACGCAGAGAGGTCGAGATGGAGTTCCTGAGTGCCGAGCAGTTCAAGGTTCTGAGCAACCCCGGCGTGGTGTCCACGCAGCTGCTCTCGCCGCACAACTCCCTCTCCGAGCGCGTCACCCTGACGCGGGTAGTGGTCGCCCCGGGCGCAGTACAGAAGCGCCACACGCATTCATCTTCCGAACAGATCTGGATCGCCCTCGAAGGCTGCGGCAGCTTGCTGCTGGCCGATGAGCAGACGCAGCCGATCACAGCGGGTGATGTAGCACGCTTCGCCGATGGCGAGGTGCACGGCTTCATCAACGACAGCGAAGCCGACTTCGTCTACCTCTCGGTCACCTCACCGCCGATCAACTTCTCCTACGCCTACAAGCAGGAAGGCTGAGCCGATGGTCTCACCTGCCCTGCGCGCCGCACTCGAACAGCATGCCCGGGAAGCGCTCGGTTCGGATTTCCGGATCCAGTCCGTCGAGCCTGTCCGGGGTGGAGACATCAACACCGCACTGAAGCTGATCGGCCCCGGCGCAGCGGCGTTCGTCAAACTGCGCGGAGCGGATGGCGAAGCGATGTTTGCCGCCGAAGCGGCGAGCCTGGCCGCCTTGCGCACCTGCAGCGCAATCCGTACCCCCGAGGTCCTGGCCCACGGCAGCATCGAAGACCAGACCTTCCTGCTACTTGAGTGGCTGGACATCCAGCCGATCCGCAGCCCTGAGACTGCGCGCCGGGCGGGCGAGGCACTGAGCACACTGCACCGCTGCACCGGCGAGCATTTCGGCTGGCATCACGACAATTTTCTCGGCAACACGCCACAGACCAACCCCGCCAGCGACAACTGGTCCCGCTTCTTCGTCCAGCAGCGCCTGCTGCCGCAACTCGAACGGGCCGCCAGGAAGGGATTCGGCGGCGACCTGCAGCGCGACGGCGAACGACTGTGCAACCGCGCACCGGCACTGTTCCTCGAGTACGCACCGCAACCCAGCCTGCTGCATGGCGACCTCTGGAGCGGCAACCTCGGCGCCCTGCCGGATGGCACGCCCGTGTTGTTCGACCCCGCCTGCTATTACGGCGACCGCGACACCGATCTCGCGATGACCGAGCTGTTCGGCGGACTGCCGATGGATTTCTATGTTGCCTATCGTTCAGCCTGGCCGCTGGCAGAGGGCTATGAGCAACGCAAGATGCTCTACAACCTCTATCACGTGCTGAACCACCTGAATCTTTTCGGTGGCGGCTACCTGCGTCAGGCGGAGCGCATGGCCAGCCAGCTCGCGGCAGAACTGGGGCGCTGAGAACACGGGAGTCGGGAGTCGGGAGTCGGGAGTCGGGAGTCGGGAGTCGGGCAAAATCCTGGTTCCGCAGCGCTTGCGGAAGTGTCTCTCAGCGCTTGGACTCGGGCAGGCTCACAAGTCTCCCGCCGCGCTTGCGGGTGCTCTTCGCCATGGCCAGCAGGCCGCCTGCCGCCGCGCCGCCGTGGGCATGGGAAATCGCTACCGCGAGCGCGTCCGCCGCGTCGGCCTGCGGGTCCCCCGGCAGCTGCAGCAGGCGCTTGACCATGTGCTGCACCTGCTCCTTGTTCGCCTTGCCGTAACCCACTACCGCCTGCTTCACCTGCAGCGCGGTGTATTCCGACACCGGCAGATTGCGGCTCACCAGCCCGCAGATCGCCGCCCCGCGCGCCTGGCCCAGCAGCAGCGTGGATTGCGGATTCACGTTCACAAACACGATTTCCACCGCGGCCTCGGCGGGCTGGTAGGTATCCACCACCTCCTGCACGCCTGAAAGGATCACCTTCAGGCGCTCGGGCAGCGAGCCATCGGGCGACTTGATGCAGCCGCTGGCCACATACTGCAGCGCGCTGCCAATCCGCTCGATCACCCCGAAACCGGTGATGCGCAGGCCGGGGTCAATGCCGAGGATGCGTGTGGGAGGAAGGCGGAGCGAAGTCATGAATTCGGAATCAGCGGCAGGCCCGCTCAGGATGGGGAACCCGCAGTATCGCCAGCCACGCTGGCTCCTACAACGGGTTCGATCAGATCCAGCGAAACCAACTCCCGATTTTCATGAAATCACACACGAAGCACTTGGAAAAATTTTGCCCCGGCGCCCGCTCATGCTTCGATACCTCAGCACGAGCGGGGTTGTGGTTTGGATGGAACTGGCGGAAGCATTCAGGCGCCCCCCCCCCCCCCCCGAAACACAACAACGCGACTCCACGCCGGCCACGCACAAAGCCGTTCGCACTGAGGTATCGAAGTGTGAACGGCCATGGGCCGGGCGAACAAACTCCGTGCATTAAGGATTCTGCCGAGCCCTGGCTGGCGAAAATCAGCGCTGGCCAGAAGATGAAGCAGAAGGCATTTCAGCGCCGCGCCAAACGCGAAACCTCATTCCAGTCGCCGCGGACCATGGCTTCCTTCTTCGCTCGGTTCCAGCCTTTTATCTGCAGCTCTGCCGCCAGCGCTTCTTCCCTCGTCACAAACGCTTCCTGAAATACCAGCTCGAGCGGCAAACGACGCGCCGTGCAGCAAGATCGCGCCGCTCATGTGCTGCTGCATACGAACTTCGAGATCGTCCGTATGTCCGGTGTAGTAGCTGCCGTCCGCGCATTTCAGGACGTAGACGTAAAAGGCCATGCGATTCCCCCGGCGCCTGTTCATGCTTCGATACCTCAGCACGAACGGAATTGAACGACAGCCTCCACGTAGCGCCAACACGCCATTCGGGAAGAACTCGCAGCGACGGGCTTAACGGTCCGCAACCATCAGCCTCCCAAAACAGCTAGCGCCGAGAGCCCAGCCACAAGCATGCTTGCTTCACGCCGGCGCCACCCAAAGCCGTTCGCACTGAGGTATCGAAGTGCGGACGGCTTGGGGCCAAGCGATCAGAGCTCGCGCATTCCCCTGCCGAACCACCGAACCCCGCACAAAGCCTTGGCGAGAGGCAATCCTCCGGCGGCCCCGCAGCTCAATCCTGCTTGCGCCGGAACACCAGATCCCACACGCCGTGCCCCAGGCGCAAACCACGCGCCTCGAACTTGGTGAGGGGGCGGTAGGCGGGTTTTTCGGCGTAGTCGGCCACCGTGTTCTGCAGCAGCGGCTCGGCGGAGAGGGTTTCGAGCATGAACTGGGCGTATTCCTCCCAGTCCGTCGCGCAGTGCAGATAGCCGCCGGGCGCTAGGCGCGAGGCGAGCTGGGCGACGAAGGCCGGCTGCAGGATGCGGCGCTTGTGGTGGCGCTTTTTCGGCCAGGGGTCGGGGAAGTAGACGTGGATGCCGGCAAGCGAATCGGGGGCGAGCATGTCGCGCACCACTTCGGTGGCGTCGTGCTGCATCACGCGCAGATTGGTCAGCCCCTGCTCGTCGATCAGCTTGGCCAGATTGCCGACGCCGGGGCCGTGCACTTCGATGCCGATGAAGTTGGTGTCGGGCAGCGTGGCGGCGATTTTCGCCGTGGTGTCGCCCATGCCGCAGCCGATTTCCAGCACCACCGGCGCCTGGCGGCCGAACACCGCGGCGTAGTCGATGAAGCCTTCCGCGTAGGGAATCTGGACGCGCGGCAAGAGCTCGTCCATGTAGCGCTTCTGCGCGTCGGACATGCGCCCCTGGCGCAGCACGAAGCTGCGGATGGGCTGGCGGGAGAAGCGGCCCGTGGGTTCGCCCTGGGGGGCCGCGTTGTTTTCGTCTTTCTCGTCAGTCATTCTTCAGAACTCTTCAGAAACCGTTTCAAACCCCGAGCGAACGCAGGAAAGCTTGCCCGGGTGGCATCAACAACCATAGCAGCCCCGCGCAGTTGAGCAGCACGGTGAGCCAGAACACGGCCTGGAACTCGGGCTTGGCGTTCTTGTGACGCACCAGGCGCTGGGCAGCGAGGGCGCCGGGCCAGCCGCCGGCGAGGGCGAGCAGGTGCAGGGTGGATTCGCGTGTGCGCCAGCCGCCGCGCTGCGCGGACTGCTTGTCCAGCGCGTAGGCGATGAAGCTTGCCAGACTCAGCCCGGCATAGCCCGCCGCGAGCTGCCAGGGCAGGCGGCCCGCAAGCGTGAGCGCGAACACGGCGACGCAGAACAGGCAGGCGAACACCGGCGCCACACGCCCTTCCCCCGCGGGAGCGGGAGCCGCCGCTTCGCCCACGCGACGCGCCTCGATGGCGCGCGGCCGGCCCTGTGCGTCACGCCCCAGCTGATAGGTGAACAGCATGCCTTCAACAGGCCGGGCGCTGCTGCGCGGCAGGGCGCGAATGTGCAGGAACACGCGCTCGCCGCCGCCATTCGGGGTGATGAAGCCGAAGCCGCGCGCGTCGTCCCACTGGCTCAGGCGACCCTGATAGCGCATCGCCCCGCCCCGCGCCGATCAGCTACCGATCAGGCCCGTGGTGGGCGAGCTGGGGCTGGCCGAGTAGAACTTCTTCGGCATGCGGCCAGCCAGATAGGCTTCGCGCCCGGCTTCCACGGCCTTCTTCATCGCGCCGGCCATCAGCACCGGGTTCTGCGCCTTGGCGATCGCGGTGTTCATCAGCACGCCGTCGCAGCCCAGCTCCATGGCAATGGCGGCATCCGAGGCGGTGCCCACGCCGGCATCGACGATCACCGGCACCTTGAGCTGATCGATGATGAGCTGCAGGTTCCACGGATTGAGAATGCCCATGCCGGAGCCGATCAAGGACGCCAGCGGCATCACCGCCACGCAGCCGATGTCTTCCAGCATCTTCGCCTGGATGGGGTCATCCGAGCAGTACACCATCACCTTGAAACCGTCCTTGACCAGCGTTGCCGCGGCCTTCAGCGTTTCCGGCATGTTCGGGAAGAGTGAGGTCTGGTCACCCAGCACTTCGAGCTTGACGAGGTCGTGCCCGTCGAGCAGCTCGCGCGCCAGGCGGAGCGTGCGCACCGCGTCGTCGGCCGAATAGCAGCCGGCGGTGTTCGGCAGATAGGTGAATTCCTTCATCGGCAGCGCGTCGAGCAGGCTGGGCTCGTTGGCGTTCTGGCCGATGTTCACGCGCCGCACGGCGACGGTAACGATCTGCGCGCCGGAGGCAACAATGGCCTCGCGCGTTTCGGTGAAATCCTTGTACTTGCCGGTGCCGACCAGCAGGCGGGACGAAAACTCGCGATCGCCGATCTTCAACACATCAGTCATGTCTGGTTCCTGAGTCTGGTTCAGCCGCCGCCTACGGCCACAACGATTTCGAGCACGTCACCCTCGGCGAGCTGCGTGGTGGCATGCAGGCCCTTGGGTACGATCTCGCCGTTGCGCTCGACGGCGACACGCTTGCCTACGAGCGACATGTCCTCGAGCAGAGACAGAACGGAACACGGGGCGGACACCTGGCGGGTTTCGCCATTGATCTTGAGCGCGAGCATGGGACGGCGGCTGTTACGGGAAAAATCCGGCCCCGATTTTACCATGCAGGGGCGATCAGCCCCGGGCTGGCATGCAGCAATGACTTGCAGGCGACGCGGCCGGATGGCTACAATCGCCCCTCTTCCTGCCGGAAGCGCAGAGCGGGCGTCGTATAATGGTAATACCCTAGCTTCCCAAGCTAGAGCCGTGGGTTCGATTCCCATCGCCCGCTCCACATCAATCACGCGCAAGTGATTGAGCATGAAAAAAAGCCAAACCACCGGGTTTGGCTTTTTCGTTTCTGGTCCATTTGTCGTTGCTGCCAACCCCGGCTGCACCAAGCACCTTCGACGACTAGGCGTGGAGGTCACCAGCTCGGCGCTAGGCAACATCCTGCCAATCGACTCGCCAAGGTGCATGGAACGCGCTTCTGCCCGAGCCGGGAACTGATTCAGCAGCGAAAATGAAAGAAGCCAGGCAAGCAGCCTGGCTTCGTCAAGGCGACAGCGGCACGGGCCGCTGGAGAGGTCACAGGCTGCGTAGCAGCATTCTCATGCCGTAAGCCTCGACCCGATCGTGATCGCTGATGTAGCGTTCGTCGAGAGACAGTGTCTGGAGCCGGTCCGCAACCAACTCCTGAACGAAGCCTTCTGCCTCCTTTTCCGAGTCAGCATGAAACGGCTCGTGAACAACAAGACTTTTTGGAGAAAATCCGACGCTTCCCATGGCATACCTCCTGACGCATTCTCGGGCACGGCACCCTCGAATTCATCCTATGCCCTGCCGCCGGATTTTGTGATCAGGGTTTGCTGTTAAGCACTCTCCGCAACCGGAAACACCCTTGCAGTGGTCATCAGAGCGAATTCCGGCCTGAACGCCTGTCGTCACTCAACGGGCACAAAAAAACGGGAAGTCACACTGTGGCTTCCCGTCCCAAATAGAGGAAATCCGCTAACCGGATTTCCCTCCCCCTTCGTGCGGTGCTTCACCGCCGCCGACAGCACTGGCTGCCTGCAAAAATTCCGTGCCTTCAACTTGCCGGCTAACCGGGCCCTGAACCCGGGCCCGGTTGCCGTATGGAGCTGCGACCTGTGGTGCGCCCCGTTGTAAGCGTTCTCTCAAGGAACGCCAGTCTCCTCACTCCCCATGGTGTGCCCTGGCGCCTTGCGGTGCGGAGCTGACTCCGTGGTGAGAAGAATTCTTACACATCACCGCCTCTTATGAATACATCAATTGAACTTTTTGCCCCAAAACTTTTTTATCGTGTCGCGAGCGCAACACCTTTCAAATCAACAAGATAAGGGAAAACCCTTAGTCTTTTTTGCGGGCAATCAAAGTGTTTCCCGGAAAACCTTGCGCGCAGAGCCTTGGAGGGTGCGGTTCTGTCGAACTCCGCGCTTCACAGACTCTGAAAACTCACTGCCCCGCCAGCCTCCCGGTGATGAAGGCCCACTCTTCTGGTGTCACCGGCGTAATGGAAAGACGGTTGCCGGGCTGCAGGACCCTCATGCCGGAGAGTTCGGGGACACTTTTGAGACGCGCCAAAGGGATCAATGAGAGTTTGCGTTCGAAACGCACGTCCACGTTGAACCAGCGAGGCGACTCGGGTGTTGATTTCGGATCGTGATACGGACTGGCCGGGTCGAACTGGGTGGCGTCGGGGTAGGCGAGGCTGGCAATACGGGCGATGCCTGCAATACCGGGATGCGCACAGGATGAGTGATAGAAGAATGCCAGATCGCCCGGACGCATGGTGTCGCGCATGAAGTTGCGTGCCTGGTAGTTGCGAACGCCATACCACGGGACGCTTTGGTCAGGCCTGGCCGCCAGGTCGTCGATGCTGCAGTCGGCGGGCTCGCTTTTCATGAGCCAGTAGCGCATGGAGGCCTCATGTGAAAAGAGCGTGAGGCAAACCTGCCTCACGCTCTGGAAGGGATCCCCCGCAAGTGCCGTCGAGCCGTCATCCTGAACCTGGGGTTCAGGGGGTTGCCACTCAACCGCATCAGGTGCGCCCGGCATAAGGGGCGCTCACAACAGCGGGGTGCTGAGCCGGCAACCATGTCACGAAGACATTGGTTCAAGGAGTATGTGGCTCCAACCAACACCGCAGGGGAAAACTGCCGGGGAAACACCGCATCGCGATGTCGCCCTGAATTCTTTATGGACCTTTGCAGCGAAAATTTCCGTGAGGATATTTCCCGACTTCACGAACGGCTCAGAAAAGGTTTTCCTGTTTGCCGGCCACTTTGTCGATCTGCTCGACCATGGCTTCAATTCTACGCTGGTACGCAGGCATGTCCAAGCCTGCCGTGCGTTGCGCCACCACGGCTTCATGCGCAATCATCAGCGCGCACATCACTGCGGTTGACTCGCTGCCCGACGATTGCTTGCCGATGAGCTGCTGCAACTTGTCGTTCACCATTTCAACGGCAGCTTCCAGCGACGCCCGCTCGCCCGGCTTCACCGACACCTGGTAAGCCCGCCCCATGATCTGAATCTGCATGGTGTCACTCATGCGCCATCTCCCTGGGGCAAACGGGCCAGCAGCCCTTCCACGCGCTCGGTCACCACGGCGAGTTTTTCCGTCAGGCGCCGGTTGTCGGCCTGAAGCGTCGCAACACGCGTGGTCAGCTCGCGGTTTTCGAGATGCAGGCCCTTGTATTCGGCAAGCAGTGCGTTCAGGCGCGATTCGAGGCTGGTGAGTTCGGCATCCATCGGGCGATGGTAGTGCGGCGCAGCGAAGGCGGTCAACGCACGTCCGGCGGCTTTCCGATAGAATCCGCGCCAGCTTCAGGTGTCTGCACGGAACCCTTCGTGCAGATTAAACGGGAAGCCGGTGAGTGGTGTCTTGCGACGCCTGCAATGCCGGCACTGCCCCCGCAACGGTAAGCGAGTCACGATGCAGCAGACGGCCACTGTAACGCGGTTACGGGAAGGCGCTGCATCAGGAGGATGACACCTCCGCTCGCGAGTCCGGAGACCGGCCCGGAGCGCATCGAGGCGCATTGCGGAGGGCGATGACCGGAACCCTGCTCTCCCGTTCCGCGACTTCCTTTCCGGCGCCCCGCCCCTCTTGTATATCCCGTGCGGGCGGCACGGAAGGAGCACGATCTTGAACTTCCCACGCAGCAAAGCCCTGCCGGCAGCCATCCTGCTGGCTTTCTCCCATTCCGTTCTGGCAGCAGACACGGAAACCGTTCTGGACGACGTGGTGGTGACTGCCAACCGCGTTGCCCGGACCGCTGAAGACACACTGACCTCCGTCAGCGTCATCACCCGCAAGGACATCGAGCAGAAACAGGCGGCCACCGTGCCCGAGCTGCTCAGTGGCCTGCCCGGTGTCCAGTTCACCAACAACGGCGGCATCGGCAAGAACACCTCGCTCTTTCTGCGCGGCACGAATGACGGTCACACGCTGGTGCTGATCGACGGCGTCCGCGTCGGATCGGCCACGCTGGGCAGCGCCGGCCTGCAGGATCTGCCGGTCGAGCAGATCGAACGCATCGAGCTCGTGCGCGGCCCGCGCGCCAGCCTGTATGGTTCGGAAGCCATCGGCGGCGTGATCCAGATTTTCACCCGCAAGGGTCCGCAACCGGCGGCATTCAGCCTGGGCGGCGGCTCGCGTCAGACCTATCAGGGCTCGGCAACGGGCGGCTTCGGCTCGCAGGACCTGTGGCTCAACGTCGGCGCTTCGGGCTTTGCAACACACGGCATCAACGTGCGCGAAACCGCCAACGAGCCGGACAAGGATGGCTACACCCGCAGCAGCATGAACGTGCGCGGCGGCGGCCGTATCGGCCAGTCGCTGAACTGGGATCTGCAGACCCTGCACACCGAAGCGCGCAACAAGTACGACGGCAATCCGAACGTCACCGATGTGAAGCAGGATCTCTACACCGGCAACCTGCAATACACGGCAAACGCCCGCTACAACACCTCCCTGCGGCTGGCGCAAAATCTTGACGCCTCGACCAACCTGAAGGAGGACAACTTCTCCTCCCGCATCGACACCCGTCGCAGTCAGGCCAGTTGGCAGAACGATTTTTCGCTGGCGGAAGGCCAGCAGCTGGTCGGCGGGCTGGACTATGTCTATGACGAAGTCCTGAGCAACAGCGCCTTCAGCCGCACCAAGCGCAGCAATCGCGCAGCCTTCGCGGAGTATCTGGGCGAATTCGGTCAGGCAGACCTCCAGCTCTCCGCACGTCATGACAGCAACGAGCAGTACGGCCACCACAACACCGGCAGCATCGCTGCGGGCTACAGCTTCTCGCAGGCCCTGCGCGTCCGCAGCAGTTACGGCACGGCCTTCAAGGCCCCCAGCTTCAATGACCTCTACTACCCCTCGTCGGGCAACCCGAACCTGCAGCCCGAAACCTCGCGCACGATCGAGGCAGGCGCCGGTGGCAAGCTGGGGCAGTTCAGCTGGGATGCCAGTGTCTTCAAGACGCGCATCAACAACCTGATCGCCTGGGCGCCGGATGCTTCCGGCAACTACGTGCCGGGGAATGTCTCCCGCGCGCACATCACCGGTCTGGAACTCTCGGCGAGCCAGAAATTCGGCAACACGACGGTCGGTGCCAGCGCCACGCTGCTCAATCCCAAGGATCACTCGGGTGGCGCGACCGAAGGCAACCTTCTGGCGCGCCGTTCGCGCCAGAGCGGCCGCATCGACGTCGACCAGCTGATCGGCCAGTGGAGCGTCGGAGCCTCGCTCAACGGCACGGGCAAGCGCTATGACGCCGCCAACAACACGGTGAAGATGGGCGGCTACGCCACCGCAGACCTGCGCGTGGAATACCGCTTCAACCCCGAGTGGCGCATCCAGACGCGTGTCGAGAACGTTTTCGACAAGCGCTACCAGACGGTCAGCACCTATAACCAGCCGGGTGTGGGCGCATTCGTCACCCTGCGCTACCAGCCGAAGTAAGCTGCACCGACCGCAGCCGGCCACCTGCCGGCTGCCCCCGCATACGGAGAGACTGATGAGCGACAGCGAACGCGAAACCCGCCACAAGGCGCGCATGGCCCGCAAGAAAGCCGTGATCGACGCTCATATTGCCGCGGCCGACGAAGAACGCGGCCTGCTGCTGATCAACACCGGCAACGGCAAGGGCAAGAGCAGCGCAGCCTTCGGCGTGCTGGCCCGGGCACTTGGCCACGGCTTGAACTGCGCCGTCGTGCAGTTCATCAAGAATCGCTCGGACACCGGCGAGGAAGCCTTCTTCCGCGACCATCCCCGCGTGAAATGGCATGTGATGGGTGACGGCTTTACCTGGGACACCCAGGACAACGCCCAAGACACCGCCACCGCGCGCGTCGCCTGGGAGCAGGCGATGGTCTATCTGAAGGATCCGGCGATCGACCTGCTGATCCTCGACGAATTCACCTACACGCTCAAATACCGCTGGCTGCCGCTGGACGAGGTGACGCATGAACTCGACGGCCGCCCGGCCATGCAGCATGTGATCATCACCGGCCGCGCCGCGCCCGAAGGCCTGATCGAGATCGCCGATACGGTGACGAGCATGGAACTCACGAAACACGCTTATCACGCCGGAGTGAAAGCCATGCCCGGCATCGAATGGTGAGCGCCCGATGAGTTGCCGCGCCTTTCTGATTGCCGCACCGGCCTCGGGCCAGGGCAAGACCACCGTCACCGCCGCGCTGGCCCGCCAGGCGCGTGCGCGCGGCGAACGGGTCCGTGTGTTCAAGACCGGGCCGGACTTTCTTGACCCCATGATTCACGAGGCCGCCAGCGGCGCGCCCTGCTACCAGCTGGACCTCTTCATGGGCGGGCTGGAGCACTGCCGCGCCCTGCTCGCGCAGGCGGCGCAGGAAGCGGACCTGATCCTGGTCGAAGGCGTGATGGGGCTCTTCGACGGCAAACCGTCCAGCGCGGACCTGGCACGTGCCTTCGAACTGCCGGTGCTGGCCGTCATCGATGGCAGCGCCATGGCCCAGACCTTCGGAGCCCTGGCGCATGGCCTCGCAAGCTTCCAGCAGGGGCTGGAATTTGCCGGCGTGATCGCCAACCGCGTCGGCAGCGAGCGTCATGCCAATATGCTGTTTGAATCCCTGCCGGCGCACATTCCCGGCCTCGGCTGGCTGCCACGCGAGGGCGCGATCACTCTGCCGGAACGCCATCTCGGCCTGCTGCCTGCCGCCGAGCTGGCCGACCTGGAAAGCAAGCTGGACAAGGCTGCCAGCGCGTTGCGCTTCGACCCCTCGCTGCTGCTGGAATGGGAAGGAGTTTCCAATTCCCCACTCCCCACTCCCCACTCCCCATTGAAAGGCCGACGCATCGCCATCGCGCGGGACGCCGCCTTCTGCTTCACCTATCCCGCCAACCTCGACACCCTGCGCGCACTGGGCGCCGAGCTGTGTTTTTTCTCACCGCTCCATGATGGTGGCCTGCCGGAGTGTGACGCCCTCTGGCTGCCGGGCGGCTATCCGGAACTGCATGCCGCGCGCATCGCCGGAAACGAATCCATGCAGTTGGCATTGCTCGCTCATGCCTCGGCCGGCAAGCCGCTGCTCGCTGAATGCGGCGGCATGATGGCGCTCTTCGAGACGCTGGTGACGGCAGACGGCGCCATGCACAACGGCTTCGGCCTGCTCGAGGGCAGCGCGCTGATGCAAGGCAAGCTCGCCGCGCTCGGCCTGCAGGCTGTCACCCTGCCGGAAGGCGAGCTGCGCGGCCACAGCTTTCACTACTCCCGCGCCGAAACACCGCTCTCGCCCATCGCCCGAGGCACGAATCCCAATGGCGGCGGAGCGGCCGAAGCGGTCTATCGCGCGGGCCGCATCACCGCGAGCTACATCCACTTCTACTTCCCCTCCAACCCGGACGCGGTCGCCGCGCTGTTCTCGGCATGAGCGGCGCGCAACGCATCGTCTGCCTGACGGAAGAAACCACCGAGACGCTCTACCTGCTCGGCGAAGAGGCGCGCATCGTCGGCATTTCCGGCTACACCGTGCGACCCGAGCGGGCCCGCAAGGAGAAGCCCAGGGTCTCGGCCTTCACCAGTGCGAAGATCGACCGGATCCTTGAACTCGAACCGGATCTGGTGATCGGCTTCTCCGATCTGCAAGCCGACATTGCCTCGCAACTGATCCGCAGCGGCATCAATGTGCTGATCACCAATCAGCGCAGCGTCGAGGAAATCCTGCAAACGGTGTTCACCATCGGCGCACTGGCCGGCGTACCCGAGAAAGCCGCCGCACTGGTCGCCGAGTTGCGTGCCGGCATCGATCGCGTCGCCGCCGAAGCCGCCACCCTGCCGCGCCACCCGCGCGTGTATTTCGAGGAATGGAACGAGCCGCTGATCTCCGGCATCCGCTGGGTCGCCGAGCTGATCGTGCTGGCCGGCGGCGAAGAGAGCTTCCCGGAACTCAAACAGCATAAATCGGCGAAGCAACGCATCATCGCCGACCCGCTGGAAGTGGTGCGCCGCGCACCAGACATCCTGATCGCCTCCTGGTGCGGCAAGAAATTCCAGCCCGAGCAGGTGCTCGCCCGCGCGGGCTGGGCCACCGTAGCTGCCGTGCGCGACGGCGAGCTGTACGAGATCAAGTCCTGCGACATCCTGCAGCCCGGCCCCGCCGCACTCACCGACGGCCTGCGCCAGCTCGCCGCAATCATCCGCAACTGGGCGGAGCGCCGGGCATGAGCCTCACGCTCTCCATCCTGCTCGGCGTGCTGCTCGATCGCCTCTTCGGCGAAGTGCCGCGCTGGCATCCGCTGGTGGGCTTCGGGCGCTGTGCCGGCTGGCTGGAAAAGCGCCTGAACACGGACAGCATCCTGCGCGGCGCGCTGGGCTGGGCGCTGCTGGTGCTGCCGCCCGTCCTGCTGGCGGCGCTCGCCTCGCGCCTGCCTGCGGGCTGGATCGTCGATGGCATCGCGCTGTACTTCGCGCTGGGCGCCCGTGCGCTCTCCGAACACGGCCAGGATGTGAGCATGGCCTTGCAGCATGGCGACATGGAGGAAGCGCGCCGCCGCGTGGGCTATCTGGTCAGTCGCGAAACCACCCAGATGGATGAGGAGCAAGTCGCGCGCGCGACGGTGGAATCGCTGCTCGAAAACGGCAACGACGCGATCTTCGGAGCGCTCTTCTGGTGTGCCCTGGCCGGCGCGCCGGGAGTGATCCTGTACCGGCTCGCGAACACGCTGGACGCGATGTGGGGCTACCGCAATGCGCGTTTCGAGCGCTTCGGCAAAGTCGCGGCACGCATCGACGATCTGCTCAACCTGATCCCCGCCCGCCTCTGCGCACTCAGCTACGCGCTGCTCGGCCACACGCACACGGCGCTGGCCAGCTGGCGCGCGCAGGCCGGCAGCTGGAGCAGCCCCAACGCCGGCCCGGTGATGGCCGCCGGCGCCGGCAGCCTCGGCCTGCAGCTTGGCGGTGCGGCGATCTATGAGGGCGTGCGCGAAGCGCGTCCGACGCTGGGCAGCGGTCGGCCGGCCAACAGTGCCGACATTCCGCGCGCGTTATGCCTGATCGCTCGCAGCCTGTGGCTCTGGCTGCTGGTGATAGGCTTCGGAGATGCACTTGTCACCCTCTACTGATCTCGCCCATGGCGGCCGCCTGCGCGCGGCCGCGCATGAATTCCGAATTCCGCTGCAGCATTGGCTGGATCTTTCCACCGGCATCAACCCGCAGGGCTGGCCAGTACCGGCACTACCCGCCGAAGTATGGCGCCGCCTGCCCGAGGACGACGACGGCCTCGCCATGGCCAGCCTTGCCTATTTCGGCGGCCAGCGCGTGCTGCCATTGGCCGGCAGCCAGGCCGCGATCCAGATCCTGCCGCAGCTCTTCACACCGCGCCGGGTAGGCATCCTCTCGCCCTGCTACGCCGAGCACTTCAAGGCCTGGCATGGCGCCGGGCATGAAGTCGAGCTGATCGACGATGCCGACGCGGAGCAAGCCGTGGAGCGCGTCGATGTGCTGCTGCTCGCCAACCCGAACAATCCCACCGGCCGGCTTCTGCCGCCCGCCCCCCTGCTGGACTGGCATGCGCGGCTGGCCGCACGCGGCGGTCTGCTGGTCGTAGACGAAGCCTTCATCGACGCCACGCCGGAAGCAAGCGTGCTCAGGGCGGCCAGCGAGCCGGGCCTGATCGTATTGAGATCACTGGGCAAGTTCTGGGGGCTGGCCGGCATCCGCTGCGGCTTTGTAGCCGCCGAGAATGCCATCCTCGATCAACTCGCCGAACGCCTCGGCCCCTGGACCGTGTCCGGCCCGGCGCGCTGGGTGGCGCAGCGCGCGCTGGCCGACCGCGCCTGGCGCGAAACCACGGCGCCCGCCCTGCTGGCTGCAAGCGAACGCCTCGCCGCCCTGCTCGCCACCCACGGTCTGCCCTCGCCCTCAGGCTGCGCACTCTTCCGCTGGGTGCCCACGCCGCTGGCCCACGAACTCTTCACCGCCTTCGCCCAGCGCGCCGTGCTCACGCGCGAACATGACGGCGGCCTGCGCATCGGCCTGCCGGGCGCGGAGGAAGAATGGGCGAAATTCGAAGCTGTGCTCGCAGAGGTCATGCGATGAGCCGAACGGTTTTCGTAGGGTGGGTCAGGCCGCAGGCCGTAACCCGCCGATCAAAAGATTTCCGGTCGCAAAGCGGCCGCGTGCTCACAACCGGTGGGTTACGCGGCAAGCCGCTAACCCACCCTACGCAAATCTCCACGGGGGGCCGCGCATGAGCGCCCGCACCCTCATGGTTCAAGGCTGCACTTCAGATGCCGGCAAGAGCACCGTGGTTGCGGCGATCTGCCGCTGGCTGGTGCGCCGGGGCGTGCGCGTCGCGCCCTTCAAGCCGCAGAACATGGCGCTGAATTCCGCCGTCACGGCTGACGGCGGCGAGATCGGCCGGGCGCAAGCCGCGCAGGCCATGGCCTGCCGCATTCAGCCTTCCACCGACATGAACCCGGTGCTGCTGAAACCCAATACCGACGTCGGCGCGCAGGTGATCATCCAGGGCCATGCCATTGGCAACATGGATGCGCTCGATTACCACGCCTACAAGGCCACCGCGAAAGCCGCCGTGCTCGATTCCTTTAGCCGCCTGTGCAAGCAGTACGAGGCCGTAATCGTGGAAGGCGCCGGCTCGCCGGCCGAGATCAATCTGCGTGCGAATGACATCGCCAACATGGGCTTCGCCGAAGCCGTGGATTGCCCGGTGATCCTCGTCGCCGACATCGATCGTGGCGGTGTTTTCGCGCATCTGGTCGGCACGCTTGAACTGCTCTCTGAGTCTGAGCAGGCACGTGTGAAAGGCTTCGTGATCAACCGCTTCCGTGGCGATATCGCCTTGCTGCAGAGCGGACTGGACTGGCTGGAAGCGCGCACCGGCAAGCCGGTGCTGGGCGTGCTGCCCTATCTGCACGGCCTGCAGCTGGAAGCGGAGGACGCAATTTCACCACCCCCGCTCCGGCAAGAAACGCCGGAGCGCCCCCCGAGGGGGCCGGAAAAGTCTTGGGGCGGCCCGGCGACTTTTCCGGATGCCCGCGATGTCGTTTCGCCCACGAGCGAAGGCCAGCGATTGCGCGTCGTGCTGCCGGTGACGCCGCGCATTTCGAACCACACAGATTTCGATGCATTGAGAATGCATCCGCAAGTCGATTTCCGTTTCATCGGGCCGGACGAAGCAAGTCAGGCTTCGGGCCGCCCCAAGCCTGACGCTACCCCCTCGGGGGGGGGGGTGGTCGCTTGCGGACACACCGGGGGCTCACATATCCCGAGTGCCGACCTGATCATCCTGCCCGGCTCCAAAGCCGTGCGCGCCGACCTCGCCTTTCTGCGCCAGCAAGGCTGGGACGCCGCGATTGCCAAACACCTGCGCTACGGCGGCAAAGTGATCGGCATCTGCGGCGGCTTCCAGATGCTGGGCAAAGCCATCGCCGACCCTGAAGGACTTGAAGGCGCACCGGGCGTGGCAGACGGGCTGGGCTGGCTGGACATGCAGACCACGCTTGCGCCGCAGAAGCAATTGCGCAATGTGCAGGGCTCGTTGAGCCTGGGTAATGCGCCGGTACGCGGTTACGAAATCCATGCGGGAATCACGACCGGCCCGGCCCTCGAACACCCAGCCTGCCGCGTAGCCCGGATGGAGGCCGAGGGCCGGAATCCGGGAGCGGGCGCCGGAGCCCCCCCGGATTCCGCTACGCTGCATCCGGGCTACATTCCGGATGGTGCGATCTCGGCGGACAACCAGATCCTCGGCACCTACCTGCACGGCCTCTTCGACTCACCCGCCGCCTGCGACGCGCTGCTCGCCTGGGCCGGCCTCGCGGAAGCGAAATCGCCGGACATTACCGCGCTGCGTGAAGCGAGCATCGAACGGCTGGCCGACACCGTCGAAGCGTTCATGGATACAGACAAGCTGAGGGCGATTCTGGAGGGCCGAGCGTGATGGCAGCGACGGTTTTCGTAGGGTGGGTTAGCGGCTTGCCGCGTAACCCGCCGGTCCATGAGTTTCCAGCCGCGCTGCGGCTGCATGCTGATTTACGACCGGCGCAGTTCGCTTCGCTCAGTGCGCCCTACGCCCCACTCCTCACCCCTCACGCCTCGCTCGCATGACCCTCAAACCGCCCCCCCTCACCCTCGCCCTGCTGCTCACCGCCCTCGCGGTGCCGGCCGCGTTCGCGCTGGGCCTGCTCTCGGGCTCGGCAGGCTGGGGCTGGCCGAGCGAGGAAATTTTCTGGCTGATCCGCCTGCCGCGCGTGCTCGCGGCCTTCGGCACCGGTGCCGCGCTGGCCCTGGCCGGCGCGCTGATCCAGCTGGTCACCCGCAACCCGCTCGGCGACCCGCATGTGCTGGGCGTCACCAGCGGTGCCTCGGTCGGCGCCCTGCTGATGCTGATGCTGGCGCCAGCCGGCCTGCTGCTCGCGCCCGAGCTGGGCGCCGTTCTCGGCGCACTGGCTGCCATGACATTGGTCTTCGCGCTGGCCTGGCGCAGCATGGGTCGCGGCCTCGCCCCCAGCGCCTCGCCCGGCACGGTGATCGTGCTGCTGGTGGGGGTGATGATCGGTGCGGCCTGCGGCGCGGCGGTGTCTTTCATGCTGGCGATGGCCAATGATCAGCAGCTGCGCAACATCGTGTTCTGGCTGCTTGGCGACCTGAATGGCGCAGCACTCTGGTGGCCGGTGTGGGCTGCTACGAGTCTCGCCCTGCTGCTGGCCTGGCCACGCGCGCAGGAGCTGGACTGGATCGCGCGTGGCGATGCCTGGGCGTGGACGCTGGGCGTGCCGGTCGCCAAGCGCCGCCGCCTCGCCATCTTCGCGGCCTGCCTCGCCACCGGCGCGGCCGTCGCCACCGCCGGCAGCATCGGTTTCGTGGGCCTCGTCGCGCCGCACATCGTGCGCCTCACCGGCCTGCGCGCAGCACGCGTGCTATTGCCTTTCTCGGCCGTATTCGGCGGCGTGTTTCTGGTGCTGGCCGACACGGTGGCGCGCACCGCGATCGCCCCCGCCCAGCTGCCGGTCGGCGTGATCTCGGCGGCCGTGGGCGTGCCGCTGTTCCTGATGCTGCTATTGCGGAGGCGGGCATGACCACGCTGACCCTGAACAAGCTCTGCCTGAACGCCGGCGGCCAGCCCGGGGGACGGCTGCTGATCGGCGAGCTCTCGCTGAACATGCAGGCAGGCGAGCGCTGGGTGCTGCTGGGGCCGAATGGCGCGGGCAAGTCGACCCTGATCCTTGCGCTCGCCGGACTGCTGCCACCCAATGCCGGCGGCATTCTGCTCGACAACAAGCCGCTCGCGGCCTGGAGCGCTGCGGCGCTCGCCCGCCAGCGCGCCTGGTGCCCGCAGTTCTGGCTTGATCCGTTTCCCGTCAGTGCCTGGGAAACAGTGGCCTGCGCGCTGCTGGCGCTGCACCCCGAATTGGCTGCGGCCGAGATCGAAGCCCAGGCACGCACAGCGCTGGCCGATTTCGACGTCGGCCATCTGGCAGACACCGATGTGCGCCAGCTCTCCGGTGGCGAGCGTCAGCGCGTGGCGCTGGCCACCGCCTGTGCGCAAGGTGCGCCGCTCTTGTTGCTGGATGAGCCCAGCTCACATCTGGACTGGTCGCATCAGGCCCTGCTGCAGGCGCGGCTCAAGGCCTGGGCAGCAAAGGGCGGTACGGTACTGGTCGCCGTACATGACCTGAATCTCGCCTGGACGCTCGCCACCCACGCACTGCTGCTCGATGGCAAGGGCGGTGCAGTGCACGGCCCGCGTGAGGCGGTGCTGCGGGCCGACACATTGTCAGCGGCCTACGGCGTGCCGGTGAGCCTGCGCGAAGAGCATGACGCGAGATGGTTCCGCGTCGACCTGGAGAATTCCGTATGAATATCTTGAAGCGGGTGATGGTTTTCGCAGGGAGGGTGAGCGGCTTTTTGCGTAACCCACCGGTTGTAGGCTTGCGGCCGCAACGCGGCCGGAAACTGATGGATCGGCGGGTTACGGCCCTCGGCCTAACCCACCCTGCGGTCATTCTTTTCACGCTGTGTGCGAGTCTCGCCCACGCCGCTCCCATCACGGTGAAGGACGACGCCGGCCAGACGCTCACCTTGAAAGCCCCGGCGCAGCGCGTGATCGTGCTCGCCCCCAGTCTCACCGAGATGGTCTATGAAGCCGGTGGTGGAGAGCGCCTGGTGGGTGCCGTCGAATACAGTGATTTCCCGCCCGCTGCGCAGAAGCTGCCGCGCATCGGCAGCAACCAGAAACTGGATCTGGAGCGCATCGCGCAGCTCCGCCCCGATCTGGTGCTGGTGTGGTATCACGGCAACGCGCAGCGCGAAGTGGAACGTCTGCGCGCCCTGAAAATCCCGATGTTCTATCTGGAACCGCACGGCATCGCCGACATCCCCGGCGCGCTGGAGCGCATTGGTCGCCTGCTCGGCACTGACGCCACCGCGAGTGCCGCCGCCACGCGCTTTCGCGCCCGCCACACGGCCTTGCAGCGCGAATACGCCGGCCGCGCGCCGCTGCGCGTGTTCTACCAGATCGCACAGAAGCCGCTGCTCACGATCAACGACCAGCAGATCATCTCGGACGTGATTCGCCTCTGCGGTGGCGTGAACGTGTTCGGCAAGGAGCCGGCATTGGTGCCGCATCTCTCCACCGAAAGCGTGGTCGCCGCCAATCCGGATGTCATCCTCACCGCGAAGATGGGCGGTGGTGGCGAAGACGCGCTGCGCGCGATGGACGAGCCCAGCCTCGCGGACTGGCTGAAGTTCGGCTCGCTCAGCGCGGTGAAGAACCGCCAGCTGTGGCTGATCCCCGGCGACCTCATCAGCCGCCACGGCCCGCGCATCCTCGATGGCGCGCAGGCGGCGTGCCATGCGCTGGACGACGCGCGGAGGAAACCATGAGGGCCGGAGGCGTAGGGCGGGTTAGCGGCTTGCCGCGTAACCCGCCGATCAATCAATTTCCGGCCGCAAAGCGGCCGCATACCCACAACCGGCGGGTTACGCCTGCGGCTAACCCACCCTACGAAAGGCTCCCCGCATGAGCGCCCACCTGATCCTCGGCGGCGCCCGCTCCGGCAAGAGCCGCTTCGCGCAGGGCATCGCCGAAGCGCATGCCGGTGACATCGAGCTGATCGTCACGGCCGAAATTCTTGACAAGGAAATGCGCGAACGCGTCGCCAAGCATCAGGCCGAACGCCCGGCGCACTGGCACGTCACCGAGGCGCCGCTCGATCTGCCCGCAGCCGTCGCCCGCCTCGCCCAACCCGGCGCCTGCGTGCTGGTGGACTGCCTGACCCTGTGGCTCTCCAACATCCTGTGCACGCAGCCGGACACACTGGAGCAGCGTGTGCAGGCGCTGGGCACGGCCATCCAGGCAGCGCAAGGCCAGTTACTGCTCGTCTCCAACGAAGTGGGCTGGAGCATCGTGCCGGAGAACAAGCTCGCCCGCCTTTTCCGCGACGAGCAAGGGCGGCTGAATCAGCGCGTCGCAGCGCTGTGCGACGAGGTCACGCTGGTCGCGGCCGGCCTGCCGCTGCGTCTCAAGGGAGGCGGCGTTTGAAGCAGGAACTGCATACCGCACGGCTGCGGCTCTCACTCGTCCAGATCGGGGACATGGCACAGCTGCTGGCCTATGAGCTGCGCAACCGGATCACTCATGCTGCGCACGGGCCGCAGCGCGCGGACGCCGACTTCACCGAGGACGCCTGCTTCCGCAGGATCGAGGCCCAGCTGCGCGCGGCCCGGGCAGGCTCCGGCTACCGCTGGCTCATCCGGCTGAAGGATGAGCCGGGGCAGATCATCGGCCATGTCGCGATCACCTCGATCCAGCGCGAGGTACGTCACGCCGGCATGCTGGGCTACGGGCTCGACCTGGATCACACCGGTCGCGGGCTGATGACTGAAGCCGCCTCAGCCGCGATTCGCCATGCCTTCGAGCATCTGAACCTGCACCGGATCGAGGCCAACTACCGCCCCGACAATGCTGCCAGCGCCGGCGTGCTTGCCCGATTGGGATTCGAGCGAGAAGGCTTTGCGCGCCAGTACATCCGGCTCGACGGCGAATGGACCGATGTGGTGCTCAATGGGCTGTGCAATCCAGCCTGGAAGGCGCCGCTTGCACTGCAGGTGACCGACGCACCCGACGCCTATCTCGCGCCTTGCGAAGTCATCGACTTCGAGCATCCCGCCATTCAGCACAAGGCCGCAGCACTCCGTGCTGCGCATGCTGATGTCCTGGAGCTCATTCAGGCCAGCTTCGAATTCGTGCGCGACCGCATTGCCCACAGCTGGGATGCTCGCCAGGGGCCGGTGACGCTGAGGGCCTCCGAAGTCCTCGAAACCGGCTATGGCTACTGCTATGCCAAAAGCCATCTGCTCGCAGCGCTCCTGCGTGCCAATGGCATTCCTGCCGGACTGTGCTACCAGCGGCTCTCGGTGGGCGACACCGGCGCGCCCTACTGCCTGCACGGCCTGAACGCGGTGCTGCTGCCCGGCTTCGGCTGGTACCGGATCGATGCGCGCGGCAACAAGCCCGGCGTCGAAGCCGAGTTCGACCCGCCTCGCGAACGCCTTGCGTTCAAACTTCAGGATCCGCAGGAAACGGATTTTCCGCAGATCCACGCCCGCCCGCTGGCAGTGGTGACCTCCGCCCTTCGCGCCGCACCCGACATCTTCCGGCTGCACGATCAGCTGCCGGATCTTTCACCCGATTCAAACCCCGCCTGAACGACCATGACGCTCTCATTCCACATTGCGCCCCTCTCGCGCGACCTCGCCCCCGCCCTGCAGCATCGCCTCGACACGCGCACCAAGCCGCTCGGCAGCCTTGGCCGCCTCGAAGCCATCGCACTGCAGGCCGGCCTGATCCAGCAGACGCTGACACCGCAGATCAGCGCAGCACGCATCGCCGTGTTCGCCGGTGACCACGGTGCCGCGAAGGCCGGCGTCGGTGCCTATCCGCAGGAGGTGACCGCGCAGATGGTGATGAACTTCCTCGCTGGTGGTGCTGCGATCAATGTGCTCTCGCGCCAGGCACAGCTGGCGGTGTCGGTGATCGACTGCGGCGTCGCAAGCGATGTTCCCGACACAAGCGGGCCGGGCGTGGAATATGTCATCGCCAAGCAGGGCTACGGCACGGCCAACTACCTGGAGCAGGCAGCCATGACGCCGGCGCAACGCGACGCCGCGATCGCCCGCGGAGCTGAGCTGGTACGCGGCTGGCAGGCGGCGGGCTGCAATGCCATCGGCTTCGGCGAGATGGGTATCGGCAACACCTCCACGGCCAGCCTGCTGACCCATTTCATCACCGGTGCAGCACTTGACGATGTCATTGGCCGCGGCGCCGGGCTGGACGACGCCGGCCTCGCGCGCAAGCGCGGCTTGCTCGCCCGGGCCGCAGCGCGCGTCGCCGGCCGCCAGCTCGATGCGCTGGAAGCGCTGGCCGAGTTCGGCGGCTTCGAAGTTGCCACCATGGTTGGCGCCTGTCTGGCGGCGGCCGAAGCGCGCATGCTGATCGTGGTCGACGGATTCATCGTCACCAGCGCATTGCTGGTCGCCCACGCGATCAACCCGGCGGTGCTGGACTACTGCGTGTTCGCCCACGGCAGCGCCGAGCCGGGCCATGTCGCCCAGCTCAGGCACCTTGGCGCCGAGCCGCTGCTGCAACTGGGCATGCGCCTGGGCGAAGGCACGGGGGCGGCCAGCGCCTTCCCGCTGATCCGCGCCGCGCTGGCCTGCATGAACGAAATGGCGGGGTTTGAGGATGCGGGCGTAAGCGAAGCTTCTGCGGGAGTCGTGAGTGGGGAGTCGTGAGTCGCAACATCGGCCCGCATTCCCACTCCCGACTCACGACTCCCGACTCCCCGTGAAAGAACTCCGCCGCTTCCTGATCGCTCTGGGCTACTTCACCCGCCTGCCGATTCCGGCCTGGGTGGGCTGGTCGTCCAGTGAGCTGAACCGCGCCACCCGCTATTTCCCGCTGGTGGGCCTCGTCGTCGGCAGCGTCAGCGCGGCGGTGCTGTGGGCCGCGCTGCAGTTCTGGTCACCCGCCATCGCGGTACTGCTTTCCATGCTCGTCAGCCTGCTGCTGACCGGCGCCTTCCATGAAGACGGGCTGGCCGATTCGGCCGACGGCTTTGGCGGTGGCTGGGAGAAGGCGAAAGTGCTGGCGATCATGAAGGATTCGCGCATCGGCACCTATGGCGCCAGCGCACTGCTTACCGCGCTGATGCTGAAGTTCGCTGCGCTGCAGGCGCTCGGCTCGGCGGCCCTGCTCGCCTTGCCGGTGGTGCATGCGGCCTCGCGGGTGCCGCCACTCCTGATCATGGCCTTCATGACTTATGTGCGCGAGGACGACAACACCCGCGCCAAGCCGGTCGCCGAAGGCTTGCGGATTGCCGAATGGCTCACCGGCAGCCTGCTCGGGCTGGCGCCGCTGCTCGCCGGCTGCGCGCTGGGCGGCTTCACGCCGCTGTGCTGTCTTGCCCTGCTTGCAGGGCTGGCCCTGGCCGGTCTGCTCTGCGCGCGCTATTTTCGCCAGCGGATCGGAGGCTATACCGGCGATGCGCTCGGCGCCGCGCAGCAGGTCTGCGAGCTGACGGCCTATCTGATCCTCTGCTCATCAATCACCTGACCCTGCATGATTCACCTGATCCGTCACCCGCCGGTCTGCGTGCCGGCTGGCACCTGCTATGGCCGCAGCGATGTTGCCCTGAGCGAGGCGCCCGAGGCGCTGGGCGCGGCGCTGCGCAGCCGCTTGCCCGAACGATTCACGCTGATCTCGAGCCCGCTCTCGCGCTGCCTGGCGCTCGCAAGAACCCTCGGCGAGCCCTTGCTGGAACCGGACTTCATGGAAATCGATTTCGGAACCTGGGAGCTGCAGCGCTTTGACGATATCGGGCGCGAAGCCATCGATGCCTGGGCGCTGGATCCGCTCGGCTTCACCCCGCCCGGCGGCGAAAGCGTGGCCGCCATGGCGGCGCGGACCCGCGCGGCCTTGCAGGCTTGGCTGATGCGATGCAGCGGCCCGCTCGTGATCGTGAGCCACGGCGGCCCGCTGCGGGCGATGGTGGGCTACCTGCGCAACTGGCCCGATGCTGACTGGATGTGCCACGTGTTCGGTCACGGCGAGCTGCAAAGCCTGCCGCGACCGGCGTCAGACATCAACCGACCGAGCTGATCCCGTTGGCAGGCGTGCCGCGCGACCGGATCTGCATCTGGAAGGCCAGCGCGGCATCCATGGTTTCACCATGGCGGTGGAACCATTCACCGAGCGACTCGACCAGTTCGCGCCCGGCACCGGCCTGACCGCGGCGTACGTCACTCAACGCACTCTGCAGGAGGCTGATCACGCCTTCGTGATCCCGTGTGTGATTTTCGGCCATGGGCATGCGGAACTCGCGCATCCAGAGCTCTTCCTGCGCGAAATGGGCTTCGCAGTGAGCAATGAGTTGCTGCAGGCAGCGCGCTTCGTCGTCATCATCTGCGGCGGCCAGCAGGTTAGTCAGCATCACGAACTCCTGATGGGCCTCGTCCATCGGACCGGCAGCCAGCGCGTGCTGGCCCTGCTGCCATTCAATCGTTGTCATTCATGTCTCCTCGATAGCAGGTATTGATCGCGATTACCTGTCTGTGACCACAGCGTATCAGCTTCCGTTCCGGGCGTCGTCCTGCTCCGCAACATGCCTGCCCGGCAGGCCCGCTCCGCTACAATGCCGCCATGCCGAATCCCGCCGCCTCAAGCTATCTCCCGGATGCCATCGATCCCGGTCTGTTGCGCCGTGCGCTGGTCATCAAGCTGCGTCACCACGGTGATGTGCTGCTGACCAGCCCGGTCCTGTCTGCCCTGAAGGCCGCCGCGCCGCACTGCGAAGTGGACGCCCTGGTCTTCGCGGACACCGCACCCATGCTGGAAGGCCACCCCGATCTCGCTGTTCTGCACCGGATCGGGCGCGACTGGAAGAAACTCGGCCCGCTGACCCAGCTGGGCCATGAGTGGGCGCTGATCCGCACGCTGCGCGCACGCAACTATGATCTCGTCATCCATCTGACCGATCACCCGCGCGGCGCCTGGCTGAGCCGCCTGCTCGGGCCGCGCTGGGCGGTTGCGGCACAGCGCAGCAAGGGCGGCAAATGGTGGAAGAAGAGCTTCACCCATCTCTACAAGCCGGTCGGGGGCGGACGTCGCCACACGGTGGAAACCCATCTCGATGCCCTGCGCCGCCTCGGTCTGCCGGTGCCGGAGACGGCGCGGCGTCTGCGCATGGAGCCCGGCCCCGAAGCCCGCGAACGCGTCGATGCGCTGCTGGCCAGCCATGGGGTGGAAGCCGGCCGATTCGTCCAGTTCCATCCGGCCTCGCGCTGGTTCTTCAAATGCTGGCCGGTTGAACGCAATGCAGCCCTGCTGCGCCAACTCGTCGAAGCTGGCGAGCAGGTCGTGATGACGGCCGCCCCTGACCCGCGTGAGCAGGCCATGATTGACGCGATCATCCGTGACGCAGACGTCCCGGTGGTGAATCTGGCCGGCCAGCTCAAGCTGCGCGAACTCGCCGCCCTGACCGCCCGCGCCCGGCTCTTCGTCGGGGTGGACTCCGCGCCGATGCATATCGCCGCAGCGGTCGACACGCCCTGCGTAGCGCTCTTCGGCCCCTCGGGCGACCGCGAGTGGGGGCCCTGGATGGTGCGCGGCGAAGTCGTGACCAGTCAGCACAGCTGCCGCCCCTGCGGCATGGATGGCTGTGGCAACGGCAAGCTTTCGGAATGTCTCGTCAGCATCCAGGCCGACCAGGTCATGGATGCCATCCGGCGGACGCTCGCATCGTGACGGCGCAGGACGCCCGACCGCTGCGGCTGGCCATCGTGCGCCAGGCCTACAACCCCTTCGGCGGCGCCGAACGATTCGTCGAACGTGCGCTCGCCGCCCTGGGCAAGGAAGCACTCGAAGTCACGCTGCTGACACGCAAGTGGCAGGGCGAAGCACAGCCGGGCCTCCATGTGCTGCAGCTGCGCGCAGTCAAGGCCGGCCGCCTGCTGCGGGACTGGAGCTTTGCCCGCGCGGTGCAGGCCTGCGTGAAGGAGCAGGCCTTCGATCTGGTGCAAAGCCATGAACGCATCCCGGGCTGCGACATCTTCCGCGCCGGTGACGGTGTCCATGCCACCTGGCTGGATCTGCGTGCCCGCACGCTGGGGCCGCTCGCACGGCTCGGCCAGCGCCTGTCTCCCTGGCACCGCTTCATCCTGTCGCAGGAGCGACAGATGTTCGAAGACCCGGCGCTGCGCGCGGTCATCTGCAATTCACGCATGGTGCGCGACGATATCGCACGCCGCCATCCCCGCCTCGCGGATCGACTGCATGTGATCCACAACGGCACGGACCTCGAGCGCTTCCATCCCGGCTTGCGCGAACAGCACCGGGCCACGCTGCGAGCCTCGCTTGGCGTGCCCGAGTCGCGGCCGGTCCTGCTCCATGTCGGCTCCGGCTTCGAGCGCAAGGGCGTCCCGGCGCTGATCGAGGCCATGGCCCATCCCGAGCTGGCCGCGGCCGAGCTGTGGATCGTGGGCCGCGATCGCCAGGAAAGCCGCCTGCGCGCGCGCGCCGCGCGACTGGGCGTCGCTGGCCGGATCCGCTTCTGCGGGCCGCAACAGGATGTAACGCCCTGGCTCGGTGCAGCCGACGCCTTCGTGCTGCCCACGCTCTACGACCCGATGCCCAATGCCGCGATGGAAGCGCTCGCTAGCGGTCTGCCGGTACTGAGCTCGACGAGCTCGGGGGCGGCAGAGCTGATTACGCCGGGCGTAAACGGCGAATGTGTCGACGCACTGGACATCGCCGCCATCGTCGGAAAAGCGGCAAAAATGCTGGCCGCCATGCAGGATCCGGAAAAAAGCGTCGCCATCCGGATCGCCGCGCGCAAAAGCGTGGCAGAAATGAGCAAGGAAGCGATGGCCGTGCAACTTGTGGCGCTCTACCGGCAGCTGATGGCCCGGGTATCACCGCTATAATTCCCCACCGATCTGTACGGAATTCCACGCATCATGGCGCAATACAACACCCTGCTCTCGCAGCGCTGTCTGCACATCGTGCACACCGAATCGTCCTGTGGCTGGGGCGGTCAGGAAATCCGCATCCTCGAGGAGTCGCGCGGAATGATGGAACGCGGCCATCGCGTGACCGTCCTGTGCCCGGTTGAATCCACCCTCTTCGCGCGAGCCCGCGACTGGGGCGTGAAGGCCGTGGCGCTGCCGATCCGCGAAAAGCGCTGGCCCGACTTCAAGGCCATGCGGGCCTGGATCCTCGAAAACCGCGAAGACATCGATCTCGTCAACACGCACAGCTCGACCGACTCCTGGCTGGTTGCACTGGCCAATCTCTCGCTGGGCAAGAAGGCCGTGCCCGTCCTGCGCACGCGCCACATTTCCGCGCCGGTCAAGAACACCTTCGCCAACCGCTGGCTCTACAACTCGGCCGCCCAGCGTATCGTCACCACCGGTGAAGGGCTGCGTCACGAACTCATCGACGGCCTGGGTCTGCCTCCTGAAAAGGTCCAGTCCATCTTCACCGGCATCAATACCAAACGCTTCATGCCGGGCAGCAAGATCGAAGCCCGCCAGAAGCTGGGGCTCGACGTGAATGCCGTCTGGATCGGCATCATCGCGACGCTGCGCTCCTGGAAAGGTCACAAGTACCTGCTCAAGGCGATTGCCGAACTGGACGATCCGCGCATCCGTCTGGTCATCGTCGGTGACGGCCCGCAGCGGGACAAGCTCAATCGCCTGACCGTGGAACTGGGTCTCACCCGCACCGTGCGCTTTGCCGGTCAGCAGCGCGATGTCGTGCCCTGGCTGCAGGCCCTCGACGTGTTCGCCCTGCCTTCCTACGCCAATGAAGGCGTCTCGCAGGCCGTGATGCAGGCGATGGCGGTCGGCCTGCCCGTCATCACGACGCCGATCGGCAGCTCCGCAGACGTCATCAAGGCTGGCCTCACCGGCATGCTGGTGCCGCCGAAGGACAGCAAGGCACTGGCGCAGGCGATCCGCAAGCTCGTCGACAGCCCGCAGGAGGCAGCACGTCTCGGCGAAGGCGCCCGCGCCTTTGCGCTCGACAACTGCGGTATCGAGCGCATGATCACCCGCATGGAAGCCGCTTTCCAGCGCGTTGCCGGATAAGCGGGCTTGAGCCGGAGCACGTCCCGACTCCTGCTGTGGCCCATGGTCCTGGCAGGCTGTGTCACCCGCTTGTTCCGGCGCTGCCCGGCGGATAGCCCGCGCCGGATCCTGATTGCCCACCATCTGCTGCTCGGCGACACCCTGATGCTGGCGGCACTCTTTGCCAGGCTGCGCGAGAATCATCCGGATGCAGAAATCCTGCTGACCTGCCCTCCGGCTTTCCTGCCGCTGTTTGCTGCGCGCCCATGGGGCGTGTCGGCGTTCGCCTACGATCCGCGTGACAGCCGCAGCCTGATCGCCTGGTGGCGACGTCGCGGCTTCGATCTCGCCGTGCTGCCAGCCGATGCCAGACTCTCCTGGCTGGCCCTCGCACTGGGCGCACGCCGCATCCGCGCACTGTCAGGAGACCGGCCGGGCTGGAAGTACTGGCCTGTCACCGAACAAGTCCCGTTTCCGCGGCAACTCACGGCGCTGCCCGAACTCTTCGCGCTGCTTGCGGGCGGCAAACCGCCCGCCGCCTATCAGCCGGAACAATGGCCCCTTGCTCCCACCGCACCGGCAGCACTGCCCGCCGCCTCTTATGCCATCCTGCACCTGGGCGCCAGCAACCCGCTCCGCAACTGGCCCGCAGAACGCTGGCATGCACTGGCTGAAGCGCTTGAAGCGCGCGGCATGACGCCTGTCTGGAGTGCCGGCGCACGCGAAACCGCGCTCGTCGAGGCCGCAGATCCGCATCAGCGCTGGCCCAGCCTGGCAGGCAAGGTCGATCTGCTGCAACTCGCCCACGCCTTGCGTGGCGCCCGCCTGCTGATCTGCCCCGATACCGGCGTCATGCATCTGGGCCGCATCGTGGGCACGCCAACGGCAGGCATATTCGGACAGGGAGCGGTCGAACTCTTCGGCAGCAGCCCGTTTTTCACCCACACGCCGTTCACGGCGCTCAGCGTCGACATCGCATGCCGGAATCAGCGCACGCTGTTCAAGCGCGAAGCCGACTGGGTTCGTCGGTGCGCCAGGCGCCCCGGTTTGCCACCTTCGGGCTGCGCACAAGCGCTCTGCATTGAAGCCATCAGCATTGAGGCCGTCATCGCTGCATGCGATGCACTACTGGCAAGGCAATGAAAAACGGCCGCATCAGCGGCAATGCCGCTCGGTTAAGACTGAGCGGCATTTTTCTTGATGGGGTAGTGGGTTTTGGTCATGCGTACGGCACGAGGGGATCTGCGCTCG
>NZ_JBDIVF010000010.1:0-107081 GCF_039631355.1 Uliginosibacterium paludis
CACTTTCTTGTAGGGGCACGTTTGAGATTCGCTCATATACGAATCAACAACTTACGCGACGAACTGTCGAACTCGGGTGGTTACGACCAGGCTGCGCCGGTGATAGTCACTCCATTTCTTCCAGATTGTCCGTCCCAGACGTTTGGTGGTTCGGAGAATGTCGTTTCGGGCTCGCGCGCCCGCACTTCCTTCTTTCCACGGTTGCGCATTTTTGCGCACCGGAGTCAGAGCATGTGCCCCTCGGCTGGCGATGGCCGCATGACAGGCCTTCGTGTCATAGGCACCGTGGGCGCCGACACTGTCCTCCGCGGACAAGCCTTTGACCATTCAGGTCATTTCAAGCCAAGCACCGGTTAGACGACGTGGCTGCAGACATGATCAGGTTCGCAACCTGTTTCAGTTTGCATTCTGGTCTGACCTCCGCACCTCAGAACTCGTTGCCCTGAAATGGGGGGAAATGGACTGGCGTAAGGGATTCGTGCGCGTGTCACGTACTCAGACTCAGGCCGTGACCGAGGCCGAATCACAGAAGACCCGGCGCGGCACGCGAAGCGTGAAACAGCTTGCGCCCGCGCTCACCGCGCTGAAGGACCAGAAGCCATTCACCTTCACGGCAGGCGAGCGCGTATTTCTCGACCCGCGAAGCAATGGGCCATGGGCGAGAGATCAGCTCACTCGTGAAGGGGCCTGGACAACGGCGTTGAAGCTCGCCAAGGTGCGCTATCGAAACCCGTACCAGATGCGCCACACGTATGCCAGCATGATGCTGAGCGCGGGGGAAAATCCGATCTGGGTTGCCGGGCAAAATGGCCACTTGGACACTGCAATGATTTTCAGGATCTACGGCCGCTGGATTCCGGATGCCAGCCTGCAAGCTGGAGGAATGGCCGTCAAGATGTTGCCGGGGAGCCCGACAAAAAGGCTGCGATAACCTGCCCAAAAAGCCCCGTTTTTTTCGCAGCACCACTAAGTCAGATCTTTAGAAATCAATAACTTAGTGGCGGAGAGGGGGGGATTCGAACCCCCGTCAGGATATTATCCTGAACACGCTTTCCAGGCGTGCGACTTAAACCACTCATCCACCTCTCCGCGAAGAGGCGAGATTATAGCCGAGCTTTCGAGAAATGGGCAATGCTGGAACGAAGATTTTTGCGGCGGCATGCCCGACTGAGTTTTTTTGCGTCACCGGCGTAAGCTTTTTCGACTTTTCCGGTCTACTGACTGGGAAGCCGTGTTTCGCGCAGAGCCGGATCGCGCCCACGAACAAACAAAAATACCGCAACACAGAGAGTCTGGCCTGTGCGGCCAGGGAAAGGATGCGCCCCATGCTGATCCGTCGTTCGTCCGACATCATTCCATCGGAAATCACCACGCCCGAGCTCTACAAGGCACGCCGCGAGTTCATGCAGTTGGGCAGCCGCGCCGCGCTCGCGGGCGCTGTCTCGCTGGCCCTGCCCTGGTCAGAGGCGAAAGCCGCCGTTCTGGCGGGGGTCCAGCCCAACCGCATGAAGATCACGGACAAACCCACCCGACAGAAAGATGCCACGAGCTACAACAATTACTACGAATTCGGCGTCAACAAGGACGAACCGGCCGAAAACGCGCGGGCGCTGAAAACGAGTCCCTGGACTATTGTCGTTGAAGGCCTGTGCAACAAGCCTCGCAGCTTCGCCATCGAGGATCTCTTCAAGCTCGCGCCGCTTGAGGAGCGAATCTACCGCATGCGCTGCGTGGAAGGCTGGTCAATGGTGATCCCCTGGATCGGTTTCCCGCTCGCGAGTCTGCTCAAGGCAGTCGAGCCTCAGGGCAGCGCAAAGTTCGTGGAGTTTGTCAGCCTGTATGACAGGAAGACCATGATGGGCACCTGGCAACCCATTCTGGATTGGCCTTACACCGAGGGTTTGCGCATGGACGAAGCGCTCCACCCGCTCACGCTGATGGCTGTCGGCATGTATGGCGAAACACTGCCGCCGCAGAACGGCGCACCGATACGTCTCGTCGTGCCCTGGAAGTACGGCTTCAAGGGAGCCAAATCGATCGTGCGCATCAGGCTTGTCGAAAAGATGCCCGGTACCGCCTGGAACAAGGCCGCGGCCAATGAATACGGTTTCTATTCGAACGTGAATCCGGATGTGCCGCACCCCAGATGGGATCAGGACACCGAGCGACGGATCGGCGAACTCACCAAGCGCAAGACGCTGATGTTCAACGGCTATTCGGAGGTCGCGTCGCTTTACGCCGGCATGGACCTGAAGAAGAACTTCTGATGGACCCGCGCAACCCCGATCGCAACACGATCAGCCTCATCAAGAGCGTCCTCTTCCTGCTCTGCCTGATCCCGGCGGCTCACCTCGGCTGGGGCTTCCAGCAAGACGCACTGGGAGCCAACCCGGTCGAGGCCATCACGCGTGGTACGGGCGACTGGACCTTGCGTTTCCTGCTGATTTCGCTGGCAGTCACACCATTACGCCAGCTGAGCGGATGGAACTGGCTCCTGCGCACCCGGCGGATGCTCGGGCTCTATGCGTTTTTTTACGCCAGCCTGCACTTCATGACCTATCTGTGGCTGGACCGTTTCTTCGACTGGTCCGGCATGGCACGCGACATTCTGCGCCGCCCTTTCATCACGGTGGGTTTCGCCGCCTTCGTGCTGCTCATACCACTCGCGGCCACCTCCTTCAACCGGGCGATCCGCTGGCTGGGCGGGCGACGCTGGCAATCCCTGCACCGCAGTGTCTATCCGATCGGCATCCTGTCGATCGTTCACTACTGGTGGCTGGTCAAGCGGGATATTTCAGAGCCGCTCATGTACGGACTGATCCTGGCTGTATTGCTTGGCTTCAGATTCTGGCAGCGCGACCTTGAGCGGCAGCGCCAGCTTGCCGCCGGGCAGCCTCGAAACCGCATCAAACCCCGCAAGGTGATTCCGATCGTGCCGAAGTGATCAGCGCAGCAGTGGTTTGACCTTCTGCTTGAACTCGACGGCCGCCGCAATACGGCCGGTCTTGTTGAGGACGGTGATGATCTCGTTGCCCAGCGCGACGAAATCACGCATGCGACGCGCCCGGCCCAGTGATTCGAGATAGGCATCCGGCTGAGCGGAGAAGTATTCCTCGATTGCGCCCAGCATGATCGCTTTCAATGCCGCCAGACGCTCTGCCCGGCCTGCCGGAGGAAGACTCTGCTGCTCGGAAAGGGGCGCTTCGGCGTGCTGCGGCTCTTGGGACAGGACTTCGTCAGCGATGTCCTTGCCGTAGCTGCTCAGTGCCTGAATCAGGCCTTTTTCCTGCAATACATCGAGATATTCCTGCACAAGCGCCGGCGTGGCGAACTTGCCGCAAAGGTCGTTCACGCATTGCTTGCCATCGATCAGGATCAGGAGTGAGCGCGCGCGCGGATGCAATCGCGCATGGCGCAGCTGCACTTCCTGCATCCCGGCAGTGGTCTTGGCGTAAACAAGGCCGTTCATTTCATTCCTCGAAGCTTTTGCACGCATGCCGGACATGCCGTGCGATATGTAGGACCCTTCCTACATCAAGCTGAGCCGATATTACTTTGGGACGAGCCCCGATACCAGCCCGGAAAACGAAATATCGCTCATTCAGCCCGCGGGTGTAGCAGGCGGCGGCAGGGTTTCAAGAAAGGCGACAACCTCTTCCTCGATGCGGGTGCGCCGCATGGGCGGCAGGCTCTGCCAGACCCGTTTCCCGTAAGGCTTGCTGATCATGCGAGGGTCGCAGACCATCAACACACCGCGATCTCGCTCGGTGCGGATGAGCCGCCCTGCCCCCTGCTTCATGCTGATCACGGCGCGCGGCAGCTGATAATCCATGAATGGGTTCTTGCCCTGCTTTTCCATCCAGTCGACGCGCGCGCGCAGCACCGGGTCGTCCGGCGGCGCAAAAGGCAGTTTGTCGATGATGACCACGGAGAGCGCGTCCCCGGGCACATCCACGCCTTCCCAGAAACTCTGGCTGGCGACCAGCACGGCGTTACCCAGTTGGCGGAAGCGTTCGAGCAGTTCGCTTCGCGAGGCCTGTCCCTGGATCAGCAGGGGCAGATCGAGCGCTTCGCGATGAAAGCGGGATTCCAGCCCCTCATGAATGTGCTTCATCGCCCGCAGTGAAGTGCAGAGCACAAAGGTACGGCCTTGCGCTGCGCGAATCACCGGAACGGCCGCCTCCACGACGGCGTCGAGGTAAGCCGGACTGTTGGGGTCCGGCATGTTGGCCGGCGCATAGAGCACGGCCTGCTCGCCGTATTCAAAGGGGCTGCCCCACATACCGGTCTCGGGAACCGGATCCAGCACATCAAGCCCAAGCTCGCCGCAGTAATGGCCAAAACTCTGACCGATCGCAAGCGTGGCGGACGCGAAGATCCAGCTTTTGGCATTGCCCTCGATCTGTTTGCGGAAGATCTCGCCTACCTGAAGCGGCGTCGTATTGAGCGAAGCAGACTGGCTGAACACTTCGACCCAGCGGATGCTGTCAGGCTGATTGAGGCGCCGCCAGTTGCAGACCCGCTGATGAAGCTCCGTGGCGCGCTGCCAGCATTTCTCGAGGCCTTCGGAGCGCTCCGCCTGGGATTCCGCCAGACTCACGAACTGCTCCAGCTCGTGCTCGACAAGATCCAGCGCACTCAGAAAATCGGCCCGCTCCGCAACCTGCTCGAAAGACAGGCGCGCGTTCTCGCCCGGAATCGAGAGACGCAGGTCTTTCGCGGCTTTCTCGAGCGAACGCGTAGCGTCCTGAAGTGGCATGAAGTCCCGCGCGGAAGCCAGCGCTTCGTGTCGCGTGTCACGTGCCAGATCGAGCATCTGACCGGTCGAGGCCGAATCGCCGAAAAACATGCTGGCCGTTTCAGGCAGCTGATGCGCCTCGTCGAAAATCACGGTATTGCAGGCGGGCAGCAGCTCGCCCATGCCTTCGTCCCGCAACATCACGTCAGCGAAGAAAAGGTGATGATTCACCACGACCACATCCGCTTCCTGGGCCGTCCGGCGCGCGGCCATCACGAAGCACTCCTTGGCGTTCGGACATTCCTGGCCCAGGCAGTTGTCGCGCGTCGAAGTCGCGGCGATCCAGACAGTCGAGTCTTCCGGCACACCGGTGCACTCGGATTTGTCACCGGTCTGTGTATGCAGCAGCCACTTGGCAATCGTCCGGATATGCGCCGCGTCATCGCGACTGATGAAACGCCCCTCCAGCTGGGCGCGCGCCACATGGTAGTGGCAGGCGTAGTTCTGCCGCCCCTTCAGGAGCGCCACGCTGACCGGCACCTTGAGCGCCTTGCGTACGGCGGGAAGATCGCGATGGAAGAGCTGATCCTGCAGGGTCTTGGTTCCGGTCGAAACAATCACCTTGCCGCCAGAGAGGAGCGCCGGCACCAGGTAGGCAAAGGTCTTGCCGGTGCCCGTACCGGCTTCGGCGACCAACGCCCGGTTGCCGTGAATGGCACGTGCAATGGCTTCCGCCATTTCACGCTGCTGCGGGCGCGGACGAAAACCGGGAATGACCCGGGCGAGCGTGCCGTCATCGGCAAAATGGGGGGCGACGTCTAGCATGGAGAGACCGGAGGAAAGCCGCGCGATGGTAGCACGTCGCTTTTCCCGGTTGATCCGCAGCAGAAAATCACTGTTAAGCCGTTAAAAAAGTGCCGACGAAGATTGTTCCGTCGCCGCCCCCGTTCTAGATTGCCAGCCTGCCCAGATCACCCGTGCCCCCTATGAACAGTCCCGCTCCGAAACACAGCGCACCCAGTCGCGCGGAAAAAATGGCCTCGCAGGCAGAGCAACGCCTGCAGCTGCGGGACATCCTGCACCTGCTTCGCGAAGACCGGCTGATCACTCATGAAGAGGCGGAAACCGTCTATAAGGAGCGCTTCCAGTACAAGGCCGACGCCCATCCGCTGATCCAGATTGCGGAGCGCCAGCTGAAATCGGCCCAACCGCCGCACAAGCTCCTGCATCTGGAGATGCTGACCGAATGGCTGGCGGGCCGGCTGGGGCTGGAGTATTTCCACATCGATCCGTTGCGGATCAATTTCTCGACGGTCACCGAGGTGATGACTTCCGCCTACGCCGCGCGTCTGCAGGTGCTGCCGGTGCAGGTCAGCCAGCAGGAGGTGGTGATCGCCAGCGCGGAGCCCTTCCTGCGCCAGTGGGAACACGAGCTGCAGCCGATTCTGCGCAGACCGATCCGGCGCGTTTTTGCCAATCCGGCAGATATCGAGCGTTTCCAGGTGGAGTTCTTCAACCTGGCCCGCTCGGTCAAGAACGCCAACAGCAAGGCCAACCAGCAGAACTCGCCGATCAGCAACTTCGAACAGCTGGTCGAACTCTCCAAGACCAACCGGCAGTTCGATGCCAACGAGCAGCACATTGTCAGCATCGTCGACTGGCTCTGGCAGTATGCCTTCGAGCAGCGCGCGTCCGACATCCATGTAGAACCCCGTCGGGACATCGGCATCGTCCGCTTCCGCATCGACGGCGTGCTGCATCAGGTCTATCAGCTGCCGATGAGCGTGATCAACGCCATGACCAGCCGGATCAAGATCCTTGGCCGCATGGACGTGGTCGAGAAACGCCGGCCGCAGGATGGCCGGATCAAGACCCGCACGCCGGCCGGACTGGAAATCGAGCTGCGCCTCTCAACCCTGCCGACCGCGTTCGGCGAGAAGCTGGTGATGCGGATCTTCGACCCGGACGTTCTGGTCAGGAGCTTCGCCGAACTGGGTTTCACCGATGACGACCTCGCCCGCTGGCAGCACATGACGAAGCAGCCCAACGGGATCATCCTGGTCACAGGGCCGACCGGCTCGGGCAAGACCACCACGCTGTACTCCACGCTCAAGCATCTGGCCACGCCGGAGGTCAATGTCTGCACGATCGAGGACCCGATCGAAATGGTTGAGGGTGCGTTCAACCAGATGCAGGTCCAGGCCGGCATCGATCTGGGCTTCGCCGACGGTGTACGCGCTCTGCTTCGTCAGGATCCGGACATCATCATGATCGGCGAAATCCGCGATCTGGAAACCGCCGAAATGGCGATCCAGGCGGCGCTCACCGGCCACCTGGTGCTCTCGACCCTGCACACCAACGATGCCCCCTCGGCCATCACCCGGATGCTCGACCTCGGTGTACCACCCTATCTGCTCAATGCCACCGTGCTCGGCGTGATGGCCCAGCGCCTGGTCCGCACTCTCTGCCCGCATTGCAAGCGGGCTGCCGAACCCACCGAGGAAGAAGCCGAAGCCTGGAAGCGCCTCGTCGCTCCGTTCAAGGCGAACGTACCGCGCCAGATTCATCATCCGGTCGGCTGTCTTGAATGCCGCAAGACTGGCTACAGCGGGCGCATGGGTATTTACGAGACCGCGCTGATGTCGCCCGCCCTTGCTCGCCTCATTCACAACAACACCGAGCTGGCGGCGGTGCGGCAGCAGGCCATGCGGGAAGACATGAAGCCGCTGCGGATTTCCGGTGCGCTGAAGGTAGCCAAGGGGCAGACGAGCCTGGACGAGGTTCTGCGGACGGCACCACCGGCCCAAGACGAATCGCTCTGAGCGGGCGTACCACACCACCGCTACGCGCGCTCGGGTTTTCAAGGATAATCAGCGGCCCTGCCTCAACGGCTGCCTGACCGGTCTGATTTTCGTGGCGCGTGATGTAACCAGTTTCCGTGGCCGTTTCCTGGCCTACCTCGACCTGATTTTCGTGGATCACGGCATCTTCCGCGTGTTCTACAACAACCTCTATGCGCTGTCTGGCGGCCTCTTCCGCTCCAGCCAGCCCAGCCCGGGCCAGATCCGCAAGTATCAGCGCGAACTGGGCCTGCGCACGATCATCAACCTGCGCGGCGCCGATGATTCCCGCCGCTACGCACTGGAAGCGGAGGAATGCCGCCGCCTGGGCATCGAGCTGATCGACTTCTGGGGAATCATGTCGCGCAGCGCGCCCTACCCGGACGTGATCCGCAAGGCGCAGGAAATGTTTGCCCGCATCGAGTATCCGGCGCTCGTTCATTGCAAGAGCGGTGCGGACCGGGCTGGCTTCGCTTCCGCGCTCTACCGCATGTTCAGGCTCAACGAGCCGGTGCAGGAAGCGTTGAAGGAGCTCTCCTGGAAGTACGGCCACTTCAAGGGTTCGAAAACCGGCATCCTGGACTTCTTCTTTGAGGAATATCTCCTGGCCAATGCCCGTGAGCCGATCGACTTCATGGTCTGGCTCGAGACGGTCTACGACCGCGATCAGCTCAAGGCCGCCTTCCACACGCGTGGCTGGGCCGACTTCCTGGTTGATCGGGTCCTGCATCGGGAGTAGATCCGGCAGCAAGGGTTTTCACGGGTCAAGTTCCGGCTTTTCGGACCGTTGAAGTGCGCAGGCACCGGCGAACATGCCGGTGTATTTTTCCCTTCATGCGGCAATCAGACCTGACAAAGGAAAACCCATGCATCGCACGACTCTGCCTGCAGCACTGCTCTGCGCCCTCCTCTGCTCGCCCGCCATGGCCGAAACCGGCGTCGGCCTGCAGATCGGCACCACTGGCTACGGCGCCGATCTCGGCTATCAGATCAACGACCGCCTCGGCGCACGCGTCGGCTACTCGGCCTTCAACTATTCGCACTCGGTGCATGACACCGACGTCGACTACGACGGCAAGCTGAAGCTCTCAAGCTTCCGCGCGCTGGCAGATCTGGAACTGGGCTACGGCTTCCGCGTCACCGGCGGGCTCGCCTTCAACAACAACCGCATCGACATCGACGGTCGCCCCAGCGGCACCAGCTACACCCTCAACGGCACGACCTACCAGGCCAGCGACGTTGGCAGCCTGAAAGGCCGCATCAAGCTGGGCAATGGCGCAGCGCCCTATCTGGGGCTGGGCTACGGCATGATCGGCAAGAAGGGCCTGGGCTTCTATGCCGACATCGGTGCCATGTACATGGGCAAGCCCAAGACCACGCTGGACGTCACTTGCGGCTCAGCGCTGAGTGCGGCGCAATGCAGCCAGCTGCGCACCGACGCCGAGGCCGAGCGCCAGAAAGTGGAAGACAAGGCCAGCGATTACAAGTGGTATCCGGTGCTGAGCGCCGGCATCTCTTACGCCTTCTGAGCCTGACCGGCGGGGGCGCCCTGCCCCCGCTGCTACAATGCCGGCTCCGGCAGCGGCCCAGTCCCGGCGCCGCTGTGCGTCTGCCAGCACGGTTCAATGAAAGATTCCTTCCGCCTCTATACCCGGCTGCTCGCCTACATCAAGCCGTACTGGCGCGTCTCCCTGCTCTCCATCCTCACCATGGCCGCCGTGGCCGGCCTCACGCCGTTGCTGGGCCGGCAGATGAAATTCCTGGTCGATGACGTCCTCATCCGGCAGACCCCGGGCGCGCTCAACAGCGTGCTGGGCGTGCTGGTCGCCATCGTCTTCTTCAAGAGCCTGGCGGAATACGCCTCCAGCGTCTCCAGCCAATGGGTCGCCAACAAGGCGATCGACGACCTGCGCCGCCTCGTCTTCCAGCACCAGATGGTGTTGCCCGTCAGCACCCACCAGGCACAGACCTCGGGCCGGATGCTCTCGCGCATCACTTACGACATTCCCCAAGTCGGCGCCGCGCTCTCGAATGCCTGGATCATCGTGATCCAGGATTCACTCACCGTGGTAGCACTGCTCGGCTGGCTGTTTTACAGCGCCTGGCATCTGACGCTCATCATCATCGCGATCGGGCCGGTCATCGCCTGGATCATCCGCAAGGCCAGTGCCGGCATGCGGGCCTCCAACCGCAAGCAGCAACTGCAGATGGGCGAAATGACCAGTGCCGTCGAAGAGCAACTGGCCGGCCTGCGCGAGATCCGGATTTTCGGCACCCAGGCGCATGAAGCCAGACGCTTCGCGAACATCTCGAACCGCCTGCGCCAGGAAACAATGCGGGTCGTGCGAATCTCGGCGCTGAATGTTCCGATGGTTCAGGTGCTGGCTTTTGTCGCCGTTGCCGGCGTGCTGTACGCGGCGGGTACACTCGTCAGCAAGGGCCTGCTCACACCGGGCGACCTGATGGCCTATGTCACCATCACCTCGCTGATTTTCGAACCGATCCGGCGACTGACCAACATCAACTCGACCATCCAGCGCGGGCTGGCCGGCGCACAGAGCATCTTCGAGCTGCTCGACCTGCCGGCCGAGCCGGACGACGGTCGCCGCACGCTGGACAAGGTACGCGGCGCAATCCGCTTCGAAGAGGTCGAGTTCGCCTATCCCGAACAGCAATGCCCGGCCATCAGCCACTTCTCGCTCGACATCCAGCCCGGTGAAACCGTCGCCTTCGTCGGCGCCTCGGGTTCAGGCAAAACGACCTTGATGGCGCTGGTTGCCCGCTTTTTCGATGCCCGCTCCGGTCGGATCCTGATCGATGATCAAGCCATCAACGAAGTCACGCTGACCAGCCTGCGCAGCCAGATCGCGCTGGTAGGTCAGCATGCGGCCCTCTTCGACGATACGGTTGCACACAACATTGCCTACGGCCGCCAGGGCGCCAGCCGTGAAGACATCGAAACCGCGGCGCGCCAGGCCCATGCGCTCGAGTTCATCGGCAAACTGCCGATGGGTTTCGACACGCGCATCGGCACCAATGGCAACCAGCTCTCGGGCGGGCAGCGCCAGCGTCTCGCGATTGCGCGTGCCTTCCTGAAAAACGCGCCGATCCTGCTGCTCGACGAAGCGACGTCGGCGCTGGACAACGAATCCGAACGCGTCGTACGCGAGGCGCTGGTCGAGTTGCGGCGCGACCGCACCGTACTCGTCATCGCCCACCGGCTGACCACCATCCGCGATGCCAACCGCATCGTGGTGATGGAACGCGGCCGCATCGTGGAAATCGGCAGTCATGACGAACTGGTGGCAACCAATGGCGCCTATGCCCGCCTGCTGGCCAGCGGCGAAGACATCGTGAGTGAAGACGCCCCACACACGATGACCGACACCGCCCTGCCAACCCGGACGGCAGGACTCTGAACTTCAGTCGAGCGCCTCGACACGAATCCAGAAGTCGCTGCTTATTTCGCTACGGCTGTCGCCATAGCGGCTCAGGCCCCGTTCGGTGCGCTCGCTCTGCTGACTCACGCCGCCCAGCGGAATCCACTCGCCCAGCCGCCCGCTGACGGTGGTCTGCAGACCGCTGCCCTCGATACGGCCGCCGGGGCTCATCCTTTGGCTTTGCGGCGCGATGCTCACCGTCACGTTGTTGCCCGCCAGACGCGGCCGCGCCATGAAACCGCTACCGGTGGAGACGTACTGCGCACCGCGCGTGACGACCACGCCGTTGGGGCCGTATACCGTCTGGGTCGCGGGGACCGGCACCGACTGCCCGAGCTGGATCAGCGCCTCGCCATCTTCCACCGTCTGCACACGCGAGACGATGTTCTCGGACTCGCTGCGTCGTCCTGACTCCGCATCAGCCCGGGCGCGCACATCGACCTCGTCACCACGCAGGATCACCCGGCCGTCCGCACCGATCCGGGTGGCCTCGCTGTTGCGGCTCCCGCCCTGGCGAACCGAAATCAGCAGGCGCCTGACCGGCTGATCGATCGCCTCCAGCGCCTGCCGGAGTTCGGCGATATTGCCGGGCGAGCTGCGCACGATGATCTTGCCGCTCATTGCCGACACGCTGCCTCCGGGCTCCAGCAAGCCCTGCAGGGTCGGCAGAACCTGCTCGGGCAGACGATGACGCAGGCTGAGGATTTCCATGCGCTGCTGGGCAGACACGGCAGCGGACAGCATCAGGCAGATCAGGGCGAGTAACAGGCGGCGCATGAGCGTCTCCCCGGAAAGCAGGAATGGGCATTGTAGGCGCTTGCAAAGCCCGTGAAAGACGCTTTCCGGCAGTCAGTCAGGTTTGGCGGAGATGAGCCCGGCCGAGACTCGGACAGAAGGGAGAATCAAGGACTCAGCGCTTCCGCTGCGAAGCGGCCGCCGCCTCGCGCTGGCTGCGCGCCTCATCCAGCAGGAATTGCTGGTAGTCGTCCAGATCGCCCTCGAAAGGCTCCACGCCGCCCTTGCTCACCAGCCAGAATTCGTCGCACACGGATCTCAAGAGCGCGCGGTCGTGGCTCACCAGCATCACCGTGCCTTCAAATTCGTTGAGCGCCACACCCAGCGCCTCGCGCGTGGCAAGGTCGAGGTGGTTGGTCGGCTCATCGAGCAGCAGCAGGTTCGGGCGCTGCCACACGATCATCGCCAGCACCAGGCGCGCCTTCTCGCCGCCGCTCATGGTGCCGACCGCTTGCTTGACCATGTCGCCACCGAAGTTGAAGGTACCGAGGTAGGTGCGCAGCGTCTGCTCGCCGGTGCCCTGGCCGGCGCGCAAATGCGCGGGCAGATCGTGCGCCAGGCGCTGCATGTGCAGCAGCGGCGAGGCTTCCGGGTCGAGCACGTCCAGCTCCTGCTGGGCGAAGTAGCCGATGTTGAGCCCCTTGCCTTCGCTGATCTCGCCGGCAATCGGCGTGAGCGCGTGGGCCACGGTTTTCACCAGCGTGGACTTGCCCTGCCCGTTCGCGCCCAGAATGCCGATGCGCTGGCCGGCAAGCACCGAGCGGTTGATGCCCTTCACGATCACCGTAGGCGGCGTGCCGGCAACCGCGTCCTCCGGCGCCGGATAGCCGAAGCTCGCGCCCAGCATCGAGAGCATCGGGTTGGGCACGTTCTGCGGCTCCTTGAATTCGAAGCTGAACTCCGCATCGGCCAGCACCGGCGCGATCTTCTCCATCCGTTCCAGCGCCTTGACGCGGCTCTGCGCCTGGCGCGCCTTGCTGGCCTTGGCCTTGAAGCGATCGATGAATTTCTGCAGGTGGGCGATCTTGTCGGCCTGCTTCGCGAGTGCTGCGGTCTGCAGCGCCATCTGCTCGGCGCGCATGTCTTCAAACTTGCTGTAATTGCCGCCGTAGCGCACGAGGCGCGCGTTATCGACGTGCACCGTCACCTGCGTCACCGCATCGAGGAACTCGCGGTCGTGGCTGATCACGATCATCGTGCCGGCGTAGCGCTTGAGCCAGGCTTCCAGCCACACCAGTGCATCGAGGTCCAGGTGGTTCGTGGGTTCGTCGAGCAGCAGCAGGTCGGAGGGGCACATCAGCGCGCGCGCCAGTTGCAGGCGCATCCGCCAGCCACCGGAGAAGCTGTTCACCGGCTGATCCAGCTCCGCCACGGAAAAGCCGAGGCCCAGGATCAGCGCCTGTGCGCGGGCCGGCGCATCGTGTTCGCCGGCGTCGTAGAGCGCGGTGTAGGCATGCGCCATCGCCATGCCGTCGTCACTGGCCTCGGCGGCGGCGACTTCGGCGCGCGCTGCCTGCAGCACCGTGTCGCCTTCCACCACGAACTCGGTCGCGCTCTGCGTGGTCTCGGGCATGTCCTGCGCCACCTGCGCCATGCGCCACTGCGGCGGGATCGAGAACTCTCCGCTGTCTTCATGGATGCTGCCGTTGAGCAGTGCGAAGAAGGACGACTTGCCGGCGCCATTGCGGCCCACCAGCCCGACCTTCTCGCCGGGCGCGAAAGTGACCGAAGCCTGGTCGAGAACAACCTTGACGCCGCGACGCAGCGTTACGTTCTTTACGGAAATCATGGCGGCAGCGCGCGAGGCGCCTCAGTGGCACGCCGGCTTGCAAGCGCAGCCGGACTGGTTGGGAGGAGGAGCGGCATGATAGCCCCTCCCTCGCGCAGCGCCTACGGCCGGAGCGATATTTCCCCCATCAGCCAGGCCGATGCGCTTCGGCCAGGTATTCCCGCGATCGCATTTCGATCAGGCGCGACACGGTGCGCGGAAACTCCTGTGCGTTCGGCCCCTCCCGGTACAGCTCGGAGGCTTCCGCTGCGGCACTCAGGATCAGCTTGACGCGCGCTTCATAGAACACGTCGATCAGCCAGGTGAAACGCCGCGCTTCGTTGCCCTGCTCCCTGGTCATCACCGGCACGCCGGAGAGCACGACCGTGTTGTATTGCCGCGCAATCTCGAGATAATCGTTCTGGGAGCGTGGCCCCCCGCACAGTGTGGCGAAGTCGAACCAGACCACGCCCGGGGCGACACGATGCACGGGCAGCGGGCGCTCGAGCACCGTGATTTCACCGGTTTTCCCCACGTTCCCGGCGATCTTGCCGAAGTGCCCCGCGAGTTCGCGTTGTGCCGCTTCGTCGTCGGGCGTGAGATAGATGTTGAGGGCTTCCAGCGTGCGCATGCGGTAGTCAGTGCAGTTATCGACTTCCAGCACATCGAACTGACGCTTGATGAGTTCGATGGTCGGAAGAAAGTTCTGCCTTTGCAGTCCGTTCGGATAGAGACCATCCGGCGGGTAATTCGAAGTCATCACGAACACCACACCGCGTTCGAAGAGCGCTTGAAGGAGACGACCGAGAATCATCGCATCGGCAATATCCGAGACGTGGAATTCATCGAAGCACAGCAATCGCGTCTGCTTGGCGATCACTTCGGCCACGCAGGCCAGCGGATCGTCCTCATTCTGATGCGCCCGCAGTTGGGAATGGATTTCCTGCATGAATGCATGGAAATGCACCCGGCGCTTGCGCTTGTAGGGCAAGGTGTCGAAGAAGCAATCCATGATGAAGCTCTTGCCTCGCCCTACGCCGCCCCAGAGAAAAACGCTGCGCGGCAGATCGGGATGGATGAAGAGCTTGCGCAACGTCGTACGGCGGCGAGCCTTGAATTCGAGCAGCTCGGTATAGAGCTGCTGGAGCCGGGCGATCGCTCGCAACTGCGCCGGATCAGCCGTGTAGCCACGCATGCCGAGCAAGGCGTCATAGGCCTCGCGAACCCCGAACTCGGGCACGTTGAGGATCTTGTGTGAGTCCATTACTCCTGCCTCAAAACAATGAAGGGCAAAGGTTTTGGCCTTTGCCCTTGTCGGCGCGAAAAACGCGGAGAAATCGTAGCGAGGGGGCCGAGGTCGAAACGCGGAGCGGAAACGTACGAGCAGTACGTTGAGCACCGGAGTTTCGAGATCGGCCTACGCAGTGGATTTGTCCCGTTTTTCCTCAGAAGTGCAGCGAACGCTTGTCTACTGCCAGCGCAGCTTCATGCATGGCTTCGGACAGCGTCGGGTGCGCATGACAAGTGCGTGCCAGATCCTCCGAGGCGCCACCGAACTCCATCGCTACCACCGCTTCGGCGATCAGCTCGGAAGCATTCGTACCGATGACATGAACGCCCAGGATCTGGTCGGTTTCGGCATGCGCGATGACCTTCACGAAACCGGTGGTGTCTCCCTGCCCCAGCGCGCGACCATTCGCCAGGAACGGAATCTGGCCGTTCTTGTACGGAATGTTTGCCGCCTTGAGCTCCTGCTCGGTCTTGCCGACCCAGGCGATTTCCGGATGCGTGTAGATGACCCAGGGAATGGTGTCGTGGTTGAGCGTGGTGCCCTGGCCTGCGATGCGCTCGGCCACCATGACGCCTTCTTCCATGCCCTTGTGCGCCAGCATCGGCCCCGGCACTACGTCGCCCACCGCCCAGACGTTGGGCAGATTGGTCGCGCAGTGGTGATCCACGGCGATGCGGCCACGTTCGTCGAGTGCCAGCCCGACCGCTTCGGCGTTCAGACCCGCCGTGTTCGGCACACGGCCGACCGCCACGATGAGCTTGTCTACTTCCAGGGTCTGATCGCCTTCATCGTTTTCATACTTGATGACGACGGTCTTCTTCTTCGGCGTCACTTCCTTGATCTGCACGCCCATCTGGATCTTCAAACCCTGCTTGCTGGTGAAGATCTTCCAGGCTTCCTTGGCCACATTGGCATCCGCCGCGGCAAGAAAGTCGGGCATGGCTTCAAGGATGGTGACTTCCGAGCCCAGACGCTTCCAGACCGAGCTCATTTCAAGACCGATCACGCCAGCGCCGATCACGCCAAGGCGCTTGGGCACGGCACTGATGTTGAGCGCCCCGATGTTGTCGACCACCAGTTGCTGGTCCACCGGAATGCCGGGCAGGTGACGGGCGCTCGAGCCGGTCGCCACGATCACGTGCGTCGTGGTGACGACTTCTTCGCCAACCTTGACCTGCCACTTGCCGTCCACGCTGGCGACAAAGCTGCCGTGACCGGGCAGGAAAGTAACCTTGTACTTCTTGAACAGGCTCTTGATGCCGGTCACCAGTTGCGTGACGATGTTGTCCTTGCGCTTGATCATCGAGGGCACATCGATCGTCACGTTATCGGCCTTGATGCCGTGCATGACAAAAGAATGCGAAGCCTGATCGTACAGCTCGGAGGAGTGCAGCAGCGCCTTGGACGGAATGCAGCCCACATTGAGGCAGGTCCCCCCCAGACGCGGCTCGCCCTTCGGGTCCGCATAGGCCTCGGATTCGCAACAGGCCGTTTTCAGACCCAGCTGCGAAGCGCGAATGGCTGCCACATAACCGGCGGGGCCACCGCCGATGACTACGACGTCGAATTCTTGGCTCATTGCTTATCCTTTGGATAAGAGGGACCGGACACCGGGAACCGGGAGTTCCGCAGGGACACGCCCCACGCTCCGGCACCCGGCATCTCGACCCCCTGGTTATCAGATGTCCAGCAGCAGGCGGGCCGGATCTTCCAGCGCTTCCTTCATGGCCACCAGGCCCAGCACGGCCTCACGACCGTCAATGATGCGGTGGTCATAGGACATCGCGAAGTAGTTGATCGGCCTGATCACGATCTGACCGTTCTCGACCACCGGGCGGTCCTTGGTCGCGTGGATACCCAGAATGGCCGACTGCGGCGGGTTGATGATCGGCGTCGAGAGCATCGAGCCGAACACGCCGCCGTTGGAAATCGAGAAAGTGCCGCCGGTGAGCTCTTCCATCGAAAGCTTGCCTTCCTTGGCCTTGGCTCCGAACTCGGCGATCTTCTTCTCGATCTGGGCGATGCTCATCTGATCGGCATTGCGCAGGATCGGCACAACCAGGCCGCGCGGCGAACCGACGGCAATACCGATATCGAAGTAGCCGTGATAGACGATGTCATTGCCATCGACCGAAGCGTTCAGCACCGGATACTTCTTCAGCGCATGCACCGCAGCCTTGACGAAGAAGGACATGAAGCCGAGCTTGACGCCGTGTTCCTTCTCGAACTTTTCAACATACTTCTTGCGCAGCTCCATGACCGGCGCCATGTTGATTTCGTTGAAGGTGGTCAGGATGGCGTTGGTCGATTGCGACTGCACCAGGCGTTCGGCCACGCGGGCGCGCAGCCGGCTCATCGGCACGCGCTGTTCCGGACGATCAGCCAGCACGGCTTCGACTGCCGGAGGCACCGGCGGCTGCGGCAGCGCGGCGGCCGTTGCAGCGGCAGGGGCCTGGGTCGCGGGAACCGAGACGGAGCTGCCCGCCGCAGCCGGCTTGCCAACACCCAGTGCATCCGCCTTGGTCACGCGTCCGCCCGGGCCGGTGCCCTGTACCGCGGCGGCGTCCACGCCTTTCTCGGCCAGAATCTTGCGGGCAGCCGGACCGGTACCCGCCGGCGCAGCGCTCGCTGCGGCAGCCACGGGCGCGGCAGGCGCTGCCGCAGGGGCCGCGGCAGCAGGCGTGACCGCACCGGCCTTGGCTTCGGTATCGATATGTGCCAGCAGATCGCCGCTGGCCACCGTCGAGCCATTGGCCTTGATGATCTTGACGATCACGCCATCAGCCGGCGCGGGGGTTTCGAGAACGACCTTGTCGGTCTCGATGTCGATGAGGTTCTGGTCTCGCTTGACGGCCTGGCCTTCCTGCGCATGCCAGCTGACAAGAGTCGCTTCGGAAACGGATTCCGACAGTTGCGGCACTTTGACTTCGATGATCATTTTCTGGTTCTCCAGTTTCTATGCTGCTGACGGCGCTCAGAAGCGCGGTGCCAGGTCTTGTCCGAGTTTGCCGAATGCGCCTTCCACCACCTCGCGCTGCTGGGCGTTGTGCATGGCGTAGTAACCCACGGCCGGGGAAGCGGATGCAGGGCGGCTGACGAGATAGAGCGTGTGCTTGTCGCCCATCGAACGCGCCAGATGCTGACGCGAGGCGATCCAGTACCAGGCACCCTGGTTGCGCGGCTCTTCCTGACACCAAACGACTTCCTTGGCATTCGGATACTTCGCCAGTTCGGCGCTGAAAGCCTCGTTGGGGAAGGGATAGAGCTGCTCAAGGCGGATGATGACGGTGTCCTTGATCTCCTTGGCGCGGCGCTCGGCGAGCAGTTCGTAGTAGAGCTTGCCGGAGCAGACCACCACGCGCTTGACCTTCTTCGCGTCGAACTTGTCGACTTCACCGATCACCGTGCGGAACTGGCCGGTCGCCAGTTCATCGAGCGAGGAAATGGCATCCTTGTGGCGCAGCAGCGACTTCGGCGTCATGACGACCAGCGGCTTGCGCAACGGACGAACCATCTGGCGGCGAAGCAGGTGGAAGATCTGGGACGGCGTGGAGGGCACGCAGACCTGCCAGTTGTTTTCGGCAGAGAGCTGCATGTAGCGCTCGAGGCGTGCAGACGAGTGCTCCGGCCCCTGCCCTTCGTAGCCATGCGGCAGCAGCATCGTAATGCCTGCCTGACGGCCCCACTTCGCTTCGCCTGACGAGATGAACTGGTCGATCACCACCTGGGCGCAGTTGCCGAAGTCGCCGAACTGGGCTTCCCAGACGACAAGCTGGTTCGGCTCTGCGGTGGCATAACCGTATTCAAAACCCAGAATGCCCGACTCCGACAGCACGGAATCAATCACCACGAACGGCGCCTGCTCCGGCTGGATGTTGGCCAGCGGCACATGACTGCCGGAATCCCACTTCTCGCGGTTCTGATCATGCAGCACGGCGTGGCGGTGGAAGAAGGTGCCGCGACCGCAGTCCTGCCCCGAAATGCGAACGCCATACCCTTGCGCAACGAGCGAAGCATAGGCGAGGTTTTCAGCCATGCCCCAGTCCAGCGGCTGCGTGCCCTCACCCATGGCCTTGCGGGCCTCGATGATGTTGGCCACGCGTGAGTGCAGCGTGAAGCCCTCGGGCAGATCCGTCAGACGCGCAGAGAGGCGCTTGAGCTCACTCATCGGCACGCCGGTGGGCGCGTCGTCGGTGTAATCCTTCTTGATGAAGGGTGTCCAGTCCTGAGCGAACTTGCGGCTATGGCCGGAGAGGACCGGGTTGTACAGCAACTCGCCACGATCCAGATGCTCACGGTATTCCGAAATCATGTTTTCGGGCTCGTCAGCACTGATCACGCCCTGCCCCACCAGCTTGTCGGCATACACCTTGCGAGTGCCGGGGTGCTGCGCAATCTTCTTGTACATAAGCGGCTGGGTGACCATCGGCTCGTCCTGCTCGTTGTGGCCGAGCTTGCGGTAGCACAGGAGGTCAACCACCACGTCCTTCTTGAAGGTCTGACGGAACTCGATCGCCAGCTGGCAGGCCAGTGCCACCGCTTCCGGATCATCGCCATTGACGTGGAAGATCGGGCATTCGCCCATCTTGAAGATGTCGGTACAGTAGATCGAAGAACGCGAGTCGCGCGGGTCGGAAGTAGTGAAGCCGATCTGGTTGTTGATCACCAGATGGACGGCACCGCCCGTACCGTAGCCGCGGGTCTGGCTGAAGTTCAGCAGCTCCTGGTTGATCCCCTGGCCGGCAACTGCCGCGTCACCGTGAATCAGCAGCGGCACGACCTGGCTCTTGCTCTCGTCATTGCGGCGCTTCTGCCGCGCATAGACCGAACCCTGCACGACCGGATTCACGATTTCGAGGTGCGAGGGGTTGAAGGCCAGCGTCAGGTGCACCGGACCTCCCGGGGTGGCCACGTCGGACGAGAAGCCCATGTGGTACTTCACGTCGCCCGCGGTCAGATCTGCAGCATGCTTGCCTTCGAACTCCTCGAACAGCATCTTGGGCGCCTTGCCCAGCGTGTTGACCAGCACGTTCAGGCGCCCCCGGTGGGCCATGCCGATCACGATTTCCTGCACGCCCATGCTGCCGGCGGTGTTGATGAAGGTATCCATCGCGACGATGGCCGAATCCCCACCTTCGAGCGAGAAACGCTTCTGGCCGACGTAGCGGGTATGGAGGTACTTCTCCAGGGTTTCGGCAGCGGTCAGGCGCTCGAGGATGCGCTTCTTGGTGGCGACATCGAAGGACGGCGTCGAGCGGATCGGCTCCAGACGGCTCTGGATCCAGCGCTTTTGCTGGACATCGGCCATGTACATGTATTCGACCGTCAGCGAGCCGCAGTAGGTCTGGCGCACGGCGTCGAGAATCTCGCGCAGCGAGGCGTGGCTGCTTTCCTGGAACTGGAAGGAGCCGATGTTGAAACTCGCCGAGAGGTCGGCCTCGGTGAAGCCGTAATACGAGGGCTCCAGCTCGGCGATCGAGGGACGCTCCTGGCGCTTGAGCGGATCAATCTGCGCCCAGCGGTTACCGAGGAAGCGGTAGGCATTGATCATCTGCAGCACGCTGATCTGGCGCTTGTCAGCCACGCCCGGTGTCGTGACCGCGGAGGACAGCGGCTTGCCCTGCTTCGCGATCTGCGCGAACGATGCAATGACGGGCGCATGCGCGACATCGCGGCTGGCGCCCGGCAGGTTCTGCAGCGAATCGAAGTAGTCGCGCCATTCATCCGGCACGCTGGAAGGATTCTCGAGATAGGTCTCGTAGAGCTCCTCGATGAACGGAGCATTGCTGCCGAACAGGTAGGAGTTGAGCTGGTACTGTCTCATCGTTTTTGGCCTTTATTCTGGCGGGAGGCTTGCGCCTCCCCTCATGTCTGCCGTGAAACGGCTCAGCGGAATGCCATCGGCTTCACATCGCGCCGGGGAGCGCCGGTGTAGAGCTGACGCGGACGTCCGATCTTCTGCTCGGGATCGCCGATCATCTCGTTCCACTGGGCGATCCAGCCGATGGTGCGGGCCATGGCGAAGATGCCGGTGAATAGGGAGACCGGAATACCCATGGCCTTCTGCACGATGCCCGAGTAGAAGTCCACGTTCGGATACAGCTTTCGGGAAACGAAGTACTCGTCTTCCAGCGCGATCTTTTCCAGAGCCATCGCCAGCTTGAACATCGGGTCATCCTGCAGGCCCAGTTCGTTCAGCACTTCATGGCAGGTTTCGCGCATCAGCTTGGCGCGCGGATCGTAGTTCTTGTAGACCCGGTGACCAAAGCCCATCAGCTTGACGCTGGAGTTCTTGTCCTTCACCTGGGCAATGAATTCACCGATCTTCTCGACACCGCCCTGCTTCATGATGTCGTCCAGCATCACCAGACAGGCTTCGTTCGCACCGCCGTGCGCCGGGCCCCACAGACAGGCTATGCCCGCTGCAATACAGGCGAAGGGGTTGGCGCCGGAGGAGCCGGACAGACGCACCGTGGAAGTGGATGCGTTCTGCTCGTGGTCGGCATGCAGGATCAGGATGCGGTCCAGCGCGCGGGCGAGCACCGGGTTCGGCTCGTACTTCTCGCACGGCGTGGCAAACATCATGTGCAGGAAGTTGCTGGAGTAATCCAGATCGTTGCGCGGGTACATGAAGGGCTCGCCGATCGTGTACTTGTAGGCCATCGCGGTAATCGTGGGCATCTTCGCGATCAGGCGCATGGCGGCAATCGTGCGGTGCTCGGGATTGCTGATATCCAGCGAGTCCTGATAGTAGGCAGACAGCGAGCCCACCATGCCGACCAGAATGGCCATCGGGTGCGCATCACGACGGAAGCCCTGATACAGGCGCGTAAGCTGCTCATGAACCATGGTGTGTTCACGCACGGTCTTGGTGAAGTCGTCGTATTGCGCCTTGCTCGGCAACTCGCCGTGCTTGAGCAGATAGCAGGTTTCGAGATAATCGCAGTTCACCGCGAGCTGCTCGATCGGATAGCCGCGATACATGAGCTCGCCCTTGTCGCCGTCGATGTAGGTGATCGACGATTTGCAGGCGGCGGTAGACATGAAGCCCGGATCGAAGGTGAAGGCACCGGTCTTGCCATACAGCGTGCGGATGTCAATGACATCCGGCCCGATGCTGCCGGAGAGCACCGGAAACTCATAAGACTGGCCATTGAAGCCCAGCGTCGCGGTTTTCTGAGTGGTCATGCCTGGGATCCCTTCTGTAGTTCGTGTTTCCTGGGGTACTTCTGTGGGTATCGACGGCCCGCTCTGACGCAGCAAAGCCACCATTTCTTTCCATCGCTCGACCTCGCAGGGCGTCTTGCCGCTGAGCATCGCCCACAGTTCGTGGTCGTCACAGGTCAGCAAGTCCTGCAGGTCGAGCAACTGTTTCTCATCGAGTTCATCGAGCCCGCTGGCTGCAAAACGCGTGAAGAAAAGATCGATCTCCAGCAGCCCTCTGCGGGCCCGCCACTTGATCTTCTCGCGCAAGGCTTTCAGGTCAGACATCGATCAGACCGTCCTCGACAGCATCAATTCCTTGATCTTGCCGATCGCCTTGGTCGGGTTCAGATGCTTCGGACACACGTCCACGCAGTTCATGATTGTGTGGCAGCGGAACAGGCGGTACGGATCCTCGAGGTTGTCCAGGCGCTCATTGGTGGCTTCGTCGCGGGTGTCAGCGATGAAGCGGTAGGCCGCGAGCAGGCCGGCCGGGCCAACGAACTTGTCCGGGTTCCACCAGAAACTCGGGCAGCTCGTCGAACAACAGGCACACAGGATGCATTCGTAGAGGCCATTGAGCTCTTCGCGCTCGTCCGGCGTCTGCAAACGCTCTTTTTCGGGCGCCGGCGAGTTATTGACCACATAGGGCTTGATCGAGTGGTACTGCTTGAAGAACTGGGTCATGTCCACGATCAGGTCGCGGATGACGGGCAGCCCCGGCAGCGGGCGCAAGGTAATGGGCTGCGCGAGGCTGTCGATGTCGGTCAGACAGGCCAGTCCATTCTTGCCGTTGATGTTCATGGCATCGGAACCACAGACACCTTCACGGCAGGAGCGCCGGTAGGACATGGAATCGTCCATGGCCTTGATCCGGACCAGCGCGTCGAGCAGCTTGCGGTCAGAGGGGTCGAGTTCGACGGTCAGGTCCTGCATGTAGGGCGCTGCGTCCTTGTCCGGATCGTAGCGATAGATCTTGAATTGAACGGTACGGGTTGCCATTCGTATGCTCCGGAATCAGTAGGCGCGGGTCTTCAGCGCGATGGTTTCAACGCTGAGCGGCTTGAGGTTGACCGGCTTGTATTCAAGGCGGTTGCCATCGCGATACCACAGGGTGTGCTTGAGCCAGTTGGCATCATCACGACCGTTCGGATGCTCGGGCGTATCCGGCGCGTCATCGCGGACGTGCGCGCCGCGGGATTCGGTGCGGGCATTGGCCGAAATGATGGTGGCCTTGGCAACCTCGATGAGGTTTTCAAGTTCGAGCGCTTCAGTCCGGGCCGTGTTCCAGACCTTGGACTTGTCCTTGATGCCGGTTTGCTGAACCTGCTTCTCGATCTCGAGGATCTTGTCTACGCCCTGCGCCAGCATGTCCTTGAAGCGGAAAACGCCGGCATGGTTCTGCATCGTGCGCTGCATGGCCAGACGGGTTTCGTGCACATCGGCACCACCCTTCTGGTTATCCAGCCGATCAATCCGGGCGAGCGATTTGTCGATCTCCGACTGCGGAATGTCCTGCAGAGCGGCCGGCTGGGCCTTGATGTATTCGATCATCGACTCGCCGGAGCTCTTGCCGAAGACGAGAAGATCAAGCAGCGAGTTGGTGCCCAGACGGTTAGCGCCATGCACCGACGCACAGGCGCATTCGCCGGCAGCGTAGAAACCAGCCACGGCCTCGCCCCCAACCACGACTTCGCCTCGATAGTTGGTTGGAATCCCACCCATCTGGTAGTGACAGGTCGGCACCACCGGAATCGGGGCCTTGATCGGGTCGACTCCGGCGAACTGGATCGAGATTTCACGGATGCCTGGCAGACGCTTGTTGATGACATCCGCATCAAGGTGGGTAATGTCGAGCAGCACGTGGTCCTTGCCGGTACCACAGCCGCGGCCCTCATTGATCTCGGTCACCATGGCACGCGAGACCACATCACGCGAAGCCAGATCCTTGGCGTTCGGCGCGTAACGCTCCATGAAGCGCTCGCCACCGGCGTTACGCAGAATGCCGCCTTCACCGCGAACACCTTCCGTGATCAGCACGCCAGCACCCGCTACACCGGTCGGATGGAACTGCCAGAACTCCATGTCTTCGAGCGGGATGCCTGCGCGTGCAGCCATACCGACACCATCACCGGTGTTGATGAAGGCGTTAGTGGATGAATAGTAGATCCGCCCTGCACCACCCGTGGCAAAGAGCGTGGCCTTGGCCTGGAAAACGGTGACTTCACCGGTTTCCATTTCCATTGCGATGACCCCCAGCACGCGGCCATCTGCCGCCCGCAGCAAGTCGAGCGCCAGCCACTCCACGAAGAACTGGGTATTCGCCCGGACATTGCGCTGATACAGCGCATGCAGCATGGCATGCCCCGTCCGGTCAGCCGCAGCACACGCACGGCGCACCGGCTTCTCACCGAAGTTGGACATGTGGCCGCCAAAGGGGCGCTGGTAGATCTTGCCTTCGTCCGTACGGTCGAAAGGCATGCCGTAGTGTTCGAGCTCAACCACGACCTGCGGCGCTGCGCGGCACATGAACTCAATCGCGTCCTGGTCACCGAGCCAGTCCGACCCCTTGACGGTGTCATACATGTGCCAGTGCCAGTGGTCCGGCTCCGAGTTGCCCAGCGAAGCAGAAACACCGCCTTGAGCAGCAACCGTATGCGAACGGGTCGGAAAAACCTTGGAAATCACGGCAGTCTTGAGGCCTGACTCGGCCAGCTGGACGGCGGCGCGCATGCCTGCACCGCCGGCTCCGACGATGACTGCATCAAACGTACGCTTGGCGACTTTCACTTACAGCCTCCACAGAATCTGTGCGACCCAGCCGGCATACCCGACCAGGACAAAAAGGGTGGCAACGTGCAATGCAAGGCGGACACTGATCGGTTTGACGTAGTCCATCCAGATATCGCGGACCCCGACCCATGCGTGAAAGAACAGGGCCATGAAAAACAGGAAGGTCGCGAACTTCGTGAAACCGCCTGTAAACATCCCGCGCCAGGCCGCGTTGTCATGCGCAGGCAGCAGAGCGACCCGGATCAGGAAGAAAACGGTATAGAGCGCCATGACGACCGCGGTTACGCGCTGGGCAAGCCAGTCACGGAAGCCGTAGTGGGCGCCCACTGCGAGACGTTTCACCATGTCAGCGCTCCCAGAAGAACCGTCAGAGTCAAGCTCACCGCCAGCACGACCACCGCGCTCGTACGGGCCGAGGCGAGCTCGATGCCGACATGCATGTCAAGCAGCAGGAAGCGGATGCCGGCGCAGAAGTGGTGCAGATACGCCCACAGCAAGCCAAGCAGCAGAAGCTTCACAAGCGGAATACCTGCCAGCGTGAAGCCCACGACAGCCCTGTAGGTTTCAAGCTGCTCCGGCGAACCCAGGCTTGCACCGAAAAGTCCGATCAGCACGGGGAGGCAGAGAAACAAACCTGCACCACTGACCCGATGAAGAATCGACACTATCCCCGGCAACGGCAATCTGATCTGCATGAGATTCAGATGCTTTGGCCGCGCCTTTCTGACTGCTGCTTCCGCCATGTTATGCACCTCTCTGTTGTTCTAATCCAAACCGGCGCCGGATCCGGCACCCCCTGTCAGCTAACTCAATTCATTGATATAGAAGTGTTCAGCGGTCGAATACAGGCCACGACGCCATTCGACCGGTTTGTCACCATAAGTAAAGGCCAGTCGCTCAACCGACAATAGCGGAGTGCCCTCACCGACGCCGAGCAGCTCACCGACCGCACGATCCGCCGACACGGCCCGCAGTTTTTCGGTTGCCCGCACCATCCGCACACCGAAGCGGGACTCGAAAAGACTGTAGAGAGACCCCTGCCAGTCGCGCAGCATCTCAATCGTCAAGCCTTGGTAAACATCGCCCGGCAGATAGATCTCGTCGATCACGACGGGCTTGCCTTCGAGGCGCAATACACGCCGTACGATCAGGATCTGGCTTCCCGGCTCGATACCGAGATTTCGCGCCGCCTCCTGCCCCGCCTTGCCACGCATGCACTCCAGCGGCTGGCTCTTGGGCAGCACCGGCCCGCCATTCACAGCCTTCAGCCGCAAGAAGCGGAAAGCGGCTCGAGGATCCTGATGTGTCGAAACGAAGGTTCCCTTCCCTTGCTTGCGCAAAAGAATATTGCCGGCCGCAAGCTCGTCTACAGCCTTGCGCACGGTCCCCTGACTGACGCCGAATCTCAGCGCAAGTTCCTGTTCGCTCGGAATCGCCTGACCGGGTAACCACTCCCCCGAATCAAGCGCCTGAACGATCAGATTCTTGATCTGTCGGTACAAGGGGCTGAAAGTTGGCGATTCATGTGCCATGACAAATATTCAAGCACAAAAGACCCTCCGAGTCCATATCTTATTCTATATCTTATATAAGACATCAGTTAGCTTTTGACACTCAAACTTTCACGGTATAAACTTTCCGGAGTAATGAGCGGCCTCAAACAGAAGACCGCCACCCCAGCCCCGACACAAACCGCCGTGAGCAACCAGCACGGAAACCGAGCCCAATCCCGTCACAAGGAGCCCCGCATGTCGAAGTCCCCAATCCGCGTTACTGTTACCGGCGCTGCTGGCCAGATCGGCTACAGCCTCCTGTTCCGCATTGCCAGCGGAGAAATGCTTGGCAAGGATCAGCCGGTCATCCTTCAGCTTCTGGATCTGCCGCAGGCGCAGAAGGCGCTCGCGGGCGTCATCATGGAGCTGGAAGATTGCGCATTCCCGTTGCTGGCCGGCGTCATCGCAACCGATGATCCCGCCGTTGCGTTCAAGGACACCCAGGCCGCCCTGCTCGTCGGCGCCCGCCCCCGCGGCCCAGGCATGGAGCGCAAGGATTTGCTCGCCGAAAACGCAAAGATCTTCACCGTTCAGGGTGCCGCCATTGGTCAGTATGCCGCGCCGGATTGTCGCGTTCTCGTTGTGGGAAACCCTTGCAATACCAACGCTTACATCGCCAAGGAAAGCGCAAAGAAGTTCGGCCGCGTCCCGTCGAAGAACTTCACCGCCATGCTGCGCCTTGACCACAATCGTGCCCTGTCTCAACTTTCGAGCAAGACGGGCCGACCGGTTTCCAGCCTGAAGAACCTCATCGTGTGGGGCAATCACAGCCCCACCATGTATGCCGACTATCGTTTCGTGACCAGCAATGGCGACAAGGTCAAGGCGCTGATCAACGATGAAGCCTGGAACCGCGATGTGTTCCTTCCCACCGTCGGCAAGCGCGGCGCAGCCATCATTGAGGCTCGCGGCCTGTCTTCTGCCGCGTCGGCAGCCAATGCCGCCATTGATCACATGCGCGACTGGTTCCTCGGCTCCAACGGGGAATGGGTCACCATGGGGATCGAGTCGGATGGTTCCTACGGCATTCCCGAAGGCATCATCTACGGCGTGCCGGTCATCACTGCGAACGGCGAATTCAAGCGTGTGGAAGGCCTCGAGATCGACGAGTTTTCGCGTGAGAAAATGAACTTCACGCTCAAGGAACTCGAAGAAGAACGCGCCGGCGTCGCTGACCTGCTCGGCTGAGCGGCTTCACGGCAACAGAGCGCACCCGGCATGAGTACGGCTTCCATCATTCATCCGCAGCACCCGGAAGTCGTGCTCTATCCGGAAGGAATGCCCCTTCCCGCAATGCCGGCGGTCGAACACTACGCCGGCAGCGAAAAGCTGATGCGCAAGGCAATGGCGCTTCAGGGCGAACGTGGCCCGGTTTTCGACATCACGCTGGATTGCGAAGATGGTGCCAGTGCAGGAGCCGAGCGCGACCATGCGGAGATGATCGGCGCCTTGCTGATGAGTGCCGAGAACCGCTTCGGCCGGATCGGCGCCCGCATTCACGACATCACACACAGCGCCTGGCGAACCGACCTTGAGCAGATCGTCGGATTGGCGGGTACGCGCCTGGCCTATCTCGTCCTTCCCAAGGCCAGAGGCGTTCCGGACGTCGAGCGCGTCATGGCGGCGCTGCGGGAAATCGAATCCCGCGGCGGCATCCAGCGCGAAATTCCGCTGCACGTCATTCTCGAAACACATGTGGCGCTGCATCAGGCCTGGGAAATCGCCGCCCTCCCCGGCGTCGAAACGCTGGACTTCGGGCTGATGGATTTTGTCAGTGCCCATCACGGTGCGATTTCCGGCGCCGGCATGCGCAGCCCGCTTCAATTCGAACACCCGCTGATCGTCGCAGCCAAGACCCGGACGGTCACCGCGGCACTCGCACACGGCGTGGTTCCCAGTCACAACGTCTGTACCGAACTCCGCGACCTGGACGTTGTGGAAGAGGATGCACGCCGCGCGCGGGAAGAATTCGGCTTTCTGCGAATGTGGAGCATTCATCCTGCCCAGATCGATCCCATTCTGCGCGGCATGCGGCCGGATGACGCAGAGATCGGGATGGCCAGCGAAATCATCCTCGCTGCTCGCGAGGCAGACTGGGGCCCCATCCGCCACATGGACCGTCTGCATGACCGGGCATCGTTCCGGTATTACTGGAATGTGCTCAAACGGGCGCACGCCACCGGCATTACGCTGCAACAAGAAGTTCTGGAACGTTTTTTTGACTGACGCTTAAATGCAGAAGCGGTCCGATCATCTCGATTGCGACCACTGACTGCCCCAATCCCTGGAGGAAAGACCGTGCTAGTAGCCTACCGCCAACACGTCGCCGAACGCGCCGCCCTCGGCATTCCGCCGCTCGCCCTGGATGCGAAGCAAACTGCCGAGCTGATCGAACTGATCAAGACCCCTCCTGCCGGTGAAGAAGCTTTCCTCGTCGAACTGCTCACGCACCGCGTGCCGCCCGGCGTGGATGACGCCGCACAGGTCAAGGCTTCCTTTCTGGCTGCAGTCGCGCATGGCGACATTACCGTCGGCCTCATCAGCAGGGAAAAGGCCACCGAGCTGCTCGGCACCATGGTCGGCGGTTACAACGTCAAGCCCCTGATCGATCTGCTGGACGACGCAGCGCTGGCGCCGATCTCGGCCGCCGCGCTGAAGAAGACCCTGCTGATGTTCGACTACTTCCACGACGTGGCCGAAAAGGCCAAGGCCGGCAATGCCGCCGCGAAGGAAGTGATCCAGAGCTGGGCCGAAGCCGAGTGGTTCACCTCGCGCCCCGAATTCCCGAGCAGCATCAAGCTGACCGTGCTGAAGGTGACCGGCGAAACCAACACCGACGACCTGTCGCCCGCACCTGATGCGTGGAGCCGCCCGGACATCCCGCTGCACGCGCTGGCCATGCTCAAGAACACCCGCGCCGGCATCACCCCGGAAGAAGACGGCAAGCGTGGCCCGATCAAGATGATTCAGGACCTCGCCGCCAAGGGCAACCTCGTCGCCTACGTGGGTGACGTGGTCGGCACCGGCTCCTCGCGCAAGTCCGCCACCAACTCCGTGCTGTGGTGGACCGGCGAAGACATTCCCTTCGTGCCGAACAAGAAGTTCGGCGGCGTCTGCCTCGGCGGCAAGATCGCTCCGATCTTTTTCAACACGCAAGAAGATGCCGGCGCCCTGCCGATCGAAATCGACGTGGCCAAGATGGACATGGGCGACGAGATCACCCTGAGCGTCGATCACGCCAGCGGCAAGGTCACCGCCACCAAGGGCGGCGCCACCATCGCCGAATCGCAACTGAAGACCCTCGTCCTGCTGGACGAAGTGCGCGCCGGTGGCCGCATCAACCTGATCATCGGTCGCAGCCTCACCGCCAAGGCCCGTGAATTCCTCGGCCTGCCCGCCTCCACCCTGTTCCGCCTGCCGCAAGTGCCGGCCGACACCGGCAAGGGCTACACCCTGGCCCAGAAGATGGTCGGCCGCGCCTGTGGCCTGCCTGAAGGCCAGGGCATGCGCCCTGGCACCTACTGCGAACCGAAGATGACCTCTGTCGGCTCGCAGGACACCACCGGCCCGATGACCCGCGATGAGCTGAAGGATCTGGCCTGTCTCGGTTTCTCTGCCGATCTGGTGATGCAGTCCTTCTGCCACACCGCCGCCTATCCGAAGCCCGTGGATGTGAAGACCCATCGCGAGCTGCCCAAGTTCATCTCCAACCGTGGCGGCATCGCCCTGCGCCCGGGCGACGGCGTGATCCACTCCTGGCTCAACCGCATGCTGCTGCCCGACACCGTGGGCACCGGCGGCGACAGCCACACCCGCTTCCCGGTGGGCATCAGCTTCCCGGCCGGCTCCGGTCTGGTCGCCTTTGCCGCCGCCACCGGCGTGATGCCGCTGGACATGCCCGAATCCATCCTGGTGCGCTTCAAGGGCTCGCTGGATGAAGCCCAGAAGCGCGGCGTGACGCTGCGCGATCTGGTGCATGCCATTCCTCTCTATGCCATCAAGCAGGGCCTGCTGACGGTCGCCAAGGCCGGCAAGGTCAACGAGTTCTCGGGCCGCATTCTCGAAATCGAAGGTCTGCCGGATCTGAAGGTCGAGCAGGCATTCGAGCTCTCCGACGCGTCCGCCGAGCGCTCGGCCGCCGGTTGCACCGTGCGCCTGAACAAGGCGCCGATCGTGGAATACATGCAGTCCAATATCGTGCTGCTGAAGAACATGATCGCCGATGGCTACGCTGACAAGCGCACGCTGGAGCGTCGCATCCAGAAGATGGAAGAGTGGATTGCCAATGGCGAACTGCTGGCGCCGGACGCCAACGCCGAGTACGCCCACATCATCGAGATCGATCTCGCGGACATCAAGGAGCCGATCCTGTGCTGCCCGAACGATCCGGACGATGCCAAGGTGCTGTCCGACGTCGCCGGCACCCCGATCGACGAAGTCTTCATCGGCTCGTGCATGACAAACATCGGCCACTTCCGCGCAGCTTCCAAGCTGCTCGAGGGCAAACGCGACATTCCAGTCAAACTGTGGGTGGCTCCGCCGACCAAGATGGATGCCTCCGAGCTGACCAAGGAAGGCCACTACGGCGTGTTCGGCTCGGCCGGTGCGCGCACCGAAATGCCGGGCTGCTCGCTGTGCATGGGCAACCAGGCTCAGGTGCGTGAAGGTGCGACCGTCGTCTCGACTTCGACCCGCAACTTCCCGAACCGTCTGGGCAAGAACACCAACGTGTATCTCTCCTCCGCCGAAGTCGCCGCGATCGCCTCCAAGCTCGGCCGCCTGCCGACCGTGGCGGAATATCAGGCCGACATGGGCGTGATCAATGCCGACGCAGGCAAGATCTATCGCTACATGTCGTTCGACAAGATCGAGGAGTACGTTGAAATTGCTAAGGATGTTGCCGTTTAACGTCTAAGAAGCCTGTCAATTTTCAAGCCCGGAAACCCGCTCCACAGCGGGGCCGGGCTTTTTGCTTTAGACAGTCAATTGGCATAAACAACAGTCCCTGGCAGCCCCATGCTGCAAGTACTTGTCTGCATGGATCTGCAAGTTTTCTGATGTGCAGAGAGCGCCCCTTCTAGGCCCGCTGCAGCGGGCCGGAGGGGCTTTTTTGCATGTGCAAGCAAACCCACACATGAAGCGGGGGGGCGTGGCGGGGGGACGACCGCGCGCGCAGGGCGCGAGCACAGAGAGTTTGATCGAACTGTCAGCGATGCCATGGACGCCCCTTGTCATTCTTCACGCCTGCCGATAAGAGTCGCAGAGCCACCAATAAGCGCCTCGCGAGCTACATATGTGGAGGCACTGATTTAGGCTGACTGAAAACTTTCCGGGAGACTAAGTGATGACTGCACAGCCCATAATCTGTGTAGGAGACAAGACAGATCACGGCGGTGTCGTCATTGAGGGGTCGTTGTTCGACACCATCGACGGCAAGCCTATTGCTCGCATCGGTAACAAGGTGACATGCCCCAAGCATGGATGCCCGAGCACAACCGTCATTATCTCGGGCGACGTGACTTGCATGTTTGATGGCAAAGCCGTCGCTCGGCATGGAGACAAGACTGCCTGCGGAGCGACTCTGATCTCCAGCCAATCGCTCACCACCGTAGACACTGGATCCGCCGGCCACACGAGAGCATCCTCCGTCAACCAGGGAGAGAATCCATCGAATAGCTCTACGTACGTTGCAGGCCTTGAAGTCGGAAAACATGGTGAGGACTTCGACCAGCGCTTTCTTCTCCGTGACAGCCTGACAGGCGTTCCGCTCGTCCGACAGCCTTACAAACTGGAGTTCAATGGCGTGGTGATTGAAGGTGAAACGGACGAAAACGGTCTGACGCAACCAATTCCAACCGGAAACTCTTCTGAATCGGTCGCTTGGCACATCTTAGGAGAATCGCTCCATGGCTAATGGTCCGGCAGTTGCAACCATACTAAGTGGGAAATCCGCATCGACACCGTCCCAGGTCACCACACCTGTTTCGATAACAGGCAATGAGTTTGAGACTGCGTTGCGATTGTTTGAAAGCGAGGCAGCTGCATTTGCTCAAAGCATTATCAAAGACCCTGCTGCACGAGCTGAGTACATCAGCAAGACCAAAGCAGCATCGTCAGAATTGATTGACTTAGTCAAGCAACACAAGATCACGCCCCACGAGGCAGCGCGCACGGCGAACGCAATGCGCAATCAAATCATGGCGCTCTCTAGATCAAAGCTCACTGACTTTGGTTTAGCCATTTCGCGTGAGTTGAAAAAAGACGGCCCTCCACTTGCGCACTTCGAAGAACACTATGCGAGAAAAAATTTCGGGCGAGCCTTTTCAACACTCTCCGAAGCGGAGCGCCAGGCAGTCTGGGTAGAAATCGTCAATGCCGCCGGCCGGTCGAACAAATCGGTCAATATGAATGTCCGTTGGTACGGTATGGCGGGCCGAACACTTCTCGTCGCGTCACTGGCCTTTGCTGTCTACAACGTTTCAACAGCGGAGGACAAACCCCGTCAAGCAGCCAAGGAAGGCTCCACATTGGCGGCTGGTTTCGCTGGCGGTGCAGCGGGCGCTCTCGTAGTGACCGCGCTTGTAAGTAACCCTGCGGGCTGGGTAGTCGGCGCAGGAATGTTCGTAGGCGCCGCAATCGCCGGGGCCGGTTCAAGTGAGATTTTCGACTACTTCTGGCCCGAGCGATGAAAGAAACCGAACTCCTTTCACTTGCCAAACATTCTGGTGAGCGAGAATCCTGGCCACTTCGGACAATGCTGCTCGCCAATGGATCTGCCACCTCGCTCACGCTTCCCGGCTACTCCTTGCTACGCCAGTTCGAAATTGCCCCTGGTTATCTGGTCGTAACGGATGAAGACTGCCCATTTGAAGAGTCCACCCACTTCATCATCCTGAACAAAAACCTCACGAAGATATTGAGCGAACGTAGCATCTTCAGGCCGTATGAAAGCTTCCAACTCGCGTCCATTGAATGGATCCACGAGCACCGATTTACCGCAATGTTCCAGAGACACCCTGAGACTTGGGACTTTACGATTCGAAACTGGAGCATTCCGTTCCTTTTTCCACTGCTCAAAATAGATCGTCGATCAGCTCGCGGAGCTTGAGTGAAACCCTGTTCTTCCAAATTTATTTCTCAGGCATTTCAGACCTTTACCGTACTCCTTGCAGCGTATGGCATTTTTGGCCTCTCCCGCTTTTCCTGGTACTCCGGCGAGTATTTTGACGAGCGCCTGATCATTTTTGACAATGGTTTCTATCCGTTTTCCTGGGCCGTCTTCCTCCTAGTGCTCAGCCAGGTACTTCGCCTTCACGCGAGAAGGATGTTCATGGGAAGCATCGCCGCGTCTGGCCTTTTGGTATTCGTTTTCAAACTGATGACGCTGCCAAAGGACGATCGCATTGGTCAGGAGCTATTCCCGAGCCCGGATCTATTGGAAGGCTTGGTGTTGGCGTGCGTCATCCTGCTGGGCCTGGTGCTGATGGATAAATTCATTCAGCAAGGGATAGATTGGGCCGTCGTGAGGCCCTTTCGTGCATTACGCGGGAAACTGGCTGCCCGCTAACAAATGGCGAGCCTTATGACACCGACGCGCAGGCGGCAAAAAACCGCCCGGAGGCGGTTGAAGGCTCAGAGCCCCGCCGGAGCGAGCGCCCGCTAGAACAGCTGCCCGCTATCCATCGGGTCGAAGTTCGTAAAGACCAGCTCCCGGCTCGCAGCCTGCGCGCCCTTGGCCTGGTTCCCGTTCGAGTACTTGATGTCGAGCTCGTGGCAGTGGAAGGCGGCGAAGCACTCGCGGATGGCCGGGTGATCGTTGATCGAGAACATCACCTTGCCACGAGCACGCGCCATGAATGCCGCCAGGCGTTCGTACTCGCCCCACTCAAAGCCCACGCCGTAGCCCTCGGTCTCCCAATACGGCGGATCGGCGTAGAAGAAGGTGTGCGGCCGATCGTAACGCTCAGCACACGTGAGCCAGGGCAGATGCTCCACATACACGCCTGAGAGGCGCAGGTGTGCGGCCGACAGGTTCTCCTCGATCCGGCACAGATTGATCGTCGGCCCCGTCGTGGCCGTGCCGAAGGTTTGCCCGTCGACCTTGCCGCCGAAGGCATGCTGCTGCAGGTAGAAGAAGCGCGCGGCGCGCTGGATGTCGGTGAGCGGTTCCGTTGCCTGCGCCTGCATCCACTTGAAGACCTGGCGCGAGCTGATCGCCCACTTGAACTGGCGCACGAACTCTTCCAGGTGGTGCTGCACCACCCGGTAGAGATTCACCAGCTCCCCATTCACATCATTCAAGACCTCGCAGCGCGCCGGCATCGGCCGCATGAAGAAGAGTGCCGCCCCGCCTGCGAAGAGCTCCACATAGCACTCATGCTCGGGGAATAAAGGCAGGAGACGGTCAGCCAGGCGGCGCTTGCCACCCATCCACGGAATAATCGGGTTTGTCATTGTGATTCACTTACTGGTAGCCTTCGGCCCGCCGTGCACGGCGCGGTGTCTTGGCTGAAAGCAGAATCCCCTCTGCTGGAGGTGGCCGGTGGGGGTGTTGCTGCACCCCTGCCGGTCGCACCGTTTCATCGCTGGAACATGCTTTCTGCATGTCGCATCCCGCTCAGGCCGCAGCCTCGAGCGTGTAATCCTTGAAGCGCAGGATCTCTTCCCCCGCCCAGGCGTTGATCTCCCGCATGCGCCGCTGCAGGGGCCGCAGCTCGTTCTGCGCAAAGACCTTGGCCGCCTTCTCCACGTCGCCGAAGCCGCCGGTGTTGTTGGGCACGATGCCCATCAGTTGCGGCGGCACGCGGTGTGCTGCAAGCAAGTCGTCACGGCTCACGCCCTTGATGTTCAGGAAGTCGTCCTTCGCGGCCACCTCACTCACCGGAATGAGCTGCACACCGTCCTTCTTGCCCCCTGGCGCGTAGAGGAAAAGGTTCTTGAAGTTCCCCGGCCCCTTGGCGTTCTTGAAGGCCTCGCGCAGGTTGTCGACATCCTTCTGATCCTGGGCCGCATCGGTCATGTAGAAGATGAAGCCGGCATGCGAGCCGTTCTGGTAGTAGCGGCGCCGGAAGAGCGTGGCGGATTCGTTGAGCAGCGCACTGTTGATCGCCGCCAGATACTCCGGCATGCCATAGATCTCCTGGCGCAGATCCGGCTCACGCAGCTGGAACACCTCCCCCACCGGCATCGCCGCTTCCTCATAGCCCCGGTCAAGCCACCAGAACTCGCCGGCTTTGAGGCCACGCCGCACATAGAGCGCCAGTGCCGTCTGGTAACGCATCGCGCCCCCCATCACCGAGCGCACACGCTCGAGGTAGGCGTTACCGAAGACCAGGTAGTCCAGGGCCAGCTGCGAGAAGTCCTGCACCGAGAGCTTCGGGTGGGCGATGAAGGTGTCGAGCAGGATGTTGCGCTTGCAGTAGATCGCCGACGCATGGTGGGGGGCTGCCCTGAACACGTTCGCCAGGCCCAGGAGCTGCACCGGTGGCGCGTAGTAGCGCCCGCCGATCTCGACGCACTCGAGGTAGTCGAAGATCTCGCGCCGGTCGAGCACCGGCGTCGGGTCACCGAAGCTGAACTCGAGCGCGGATTGGCGCTGGGCTGCCGGCGGGGTCCGGCGGGCCTCGATGAGGCGGGAGTTGGTGGCTCGGGCTTGGGTGGCCCGGGGATTGCGCGGTCGCTGACGCATCAGAAGATCTCCATGATTCGGGTATTGGTGGCCGTGGCGCCTTCGAGCGGCTCACGGATGAGGGCGTGCATGCAGGCCCAGGCGATGTCGGCGTGTGAGACCTCTTCGGAGCGGGAGGCCTCGAAAGTCATCTGCCGGCCGCTCGCGGTGGTGGTCTTCTTGATGGCCATGAAGGCGGCAGCAAGATCCGTGGCCCCCGCGTCAAACTCCAGGCGGCCGGCATTGATCACCGCAATGGCTTTCATCACAAGGCGCACCTTCATCTCCACCGAGTACTGGATCGGCATCACCGCCGGATAGAACTTCTGCACCAGCTCGAAGACCGCCTGACCGAGCCCGGTGGTATCAATGCCGATGTGGCCCACGTTGTAGGTCTGGGTCAGGAGCCGGATGCGCTCGGCCTGCTCCTCGAAGTCCAGACCGCTGAACTGGATCTTGTCGAGCACGCGGAACCTGCCACCGGCCACCCCCGGTGGAGCGAGCACCACCAGGCCGGCCGAGTCGCCCGATCGTGCCGGGTCATACCCCACCCACACCTCCCGGTGGCCGAAGGGGCGCGCATGGAAGGGCCGGAAATCGTCCCAGGCCTCCCAGGCATCCACCATGCAGCGCTGCAGCACCGAGAGCGGAAAGACCGATTCGCCGTCATCGATGAACTGGCACATGAAGAGCTGCAGGAACTCTTCCGGCGAATACTCCCGGCGCAGCTGCTCGATATCGAAGAGGTCGCAGCCGCCCTCGGCCGCATCCAGAATCGTCACGATCTGGCGCCACTGCCCGTCCTCGCAGCTGCGACCCCGCGCGAGGGCCGCGGGGCTCACATCGAGCTTGATCTGCTCGGCCTTGGGCCGGCCCCGGTTGAAGAGCCGCCCATCCCAGAACGGCACCGCCTCATGCGTCAAGGAAGAAGGCGTGCTGAAGTAGGTCTGCCGATACTGCTTCTGTGAGGCCATCCCGGCCGCCACCTTGCGCAGCTCCTGGAACTTCGGAATCCAGAAGTACTCGTCGAGATAGAGGTTGCCGTGATAGCTCTGGGCCGTGCGGCTGTTCGTCCCCAGAAAGATGAGCTCGGGTGACTGACCGTTCGCGAGCGTGAGCTTCAGGTTCTCGCCCTTCAACTCCACCTCCGCGCTCTCGCGGGCGAAGTCCTGGATGTAGCTCTTGAACTGGTGCGCCTGCTTCTTGCTGGCCGAGAGGAAGATCTGGTTGCGCCCGGTCTCGATCGCATCGATCAGCGCCTCATGCGCGAAGTAGTAGGTCGCCCCGATCTGGCGGCTCTTCAAGAGGTTGCGGATCCGCTCCACGAGCCCTGCCCGGTACCAGTGCTTCTGGTAGCCGAACATGCGCGCAAGGAATGCTTCGCGCAGCTTCTCCGCTGCGGCCTCACTGATCTCGTTCTTGGCGGGCGCCTTGCGCGGCCCCGCGTTGCGGTTCGCCACCTTCGGGTTGAGGTCGGCTTCATTGCCGCCGGCGGCGAACTTCTTCACCCGCGCCGTGCGCTCCATCTGGCGCGAGAGCAGATCGATCTCCTTGAAGTCGCGCCCGTCCTTGGCGTCTTTGGCCACGAGCTGCATCAGCCGGGCTTCGAGGACCGCCTCCACCCGCTCGACGGGTTGCGTCGCCTCCCACTCATCACGCCGCTTCCACGAGTGCAGGGTCGCAGCCTTCAGGCCCAGGTGTTCGGCAATGCGCGCCATGCGCCAGCCCTGCCAGTACAGCAGGCAAGCCTGGCGGCGCGGGTCCTGATCGACGGAGACGGGAAGGGGCGAATGATCCATGCCCTCAGCATGCCGTCGCGCGCGCGCGAATCTGGCGCGTGCAGGTTGTGAGCTCGCCGGCTCACAACAGCGCCGCGTTGCTGCCGCCCCCCTGAAATCCCGACCATGTCCCTGTACTCACCGCCCTCGCAGCCTTCCCGCGCGGCGGCACCATCCAGACAGGGGAAAGACATGGCCCACAAGGCGAAGAAGTTCAAGCAGCAGTGGTTTCGCATCGGCGTAGAAGGCGCCACCACGGACGGTCGCACCATCGATGGCAAGTGGCTGCAGGACATGGCCACGAGCTACAACCCCAAGACCTACGGCGCCCGCATCAATCTCGAACACATCAAGGGTTATGACCCGACGAGCCTCTTCAAGGCCTATGGCGACGTCATTGCGCTGAAGACCGAATCGATCGAGATCGGGGGCACGAAGAAGCTCGCCCTCTTCGCCCAGATCGACCCGACTGAAGAGCTGGTCGCGCTCTCGCGGGCCAAGCAGAAGGTCTACACCTCGATGGAAGTGCAGCCTGACTTCGCCAAGACGGGCCAGGCCTATCTGGTGGGGCTGGCCATCACCGACAGCCCGGCGAGTCTGGGCACTGACATGCTGCAGTTCTCCGCCCGCTCCGGCGTGCTCGCCGCGCGCAAGCTCCACCCCGACAACCTCTTTACCGCGGCCGAAGAAGTCGAGCTCAGCTTCGAAGCACTCCCCGACGAGCCGGGCTTGCTCGACAAGGTGCGCGCGCTCTTCGCCCGCAAGGCCGATGACGAGGCCGCGCGCCTGGCCGATGTGCATGCCGCCGTCGAAGAAGTCGCCCGGCATCAGCTCGCCCTCACCGAGGACACCGCAGCGCGTCTGGCCAGCTTTGCGGATGAGCTCACCCAGCTCGCCGAGCTCAAGGCCCGTGTCGAGGCGATCGTCGAGAAGCTCGGCGCCACCCCGGCCGCCCCCGCCCGCGCGCCCGCCACCGGCGGCCAGGGTGAAGTGGTCACCGACTGCTGACGCCCTCGCAGCCCTCCTCCCACTACCCCCACGACGCCCACCACGCCGCCCCCTCTTACCCGATCAGGAGCTCTCATGCGCCAAGCCACCCGCCTGAAGTACAACGCCTACACCGCGGCCATCGCGCGCCTCAACGGCACCGATGCCGTCACCCACACCTTCGCCGTCGAGCCCAGCGTCCAGCAAACGCTGGAGACGCGCATGCAGGAGTCGAGCGCCTTCCTGCAGCAGATCAACGTCTATCCGGTCACCGAGCAGCAAGGCGAGAAGATCGGTCTGGGCGTGGGCGGCCCGATTGCGAGCCGCACCAACACCGATGTGAAGGATCGCGAGACGCGCGACCCGCTGGCACTCGACGCCAACGGCTACCACTGCGTGCAGACCAACTATGACACGCACATCAAGTACGCCACGCTCGATGGCTGGGCCAAGTTCCCCGACTTTCAGGCCCGGCTGCGCGACGCGATCATCAAGCGCCAGGCGCTCGACCGCATCATGATCGGCTTCAACGGCAAGAGCGTGGCCGCGACGACGGACCTCAACGCCAACCCCTTGCTGCAAGACGTGAACAAGGGCTGGCTGCAGAAGCTGCGCGAGTACCAGAACGGCGCGCAGTGGATGCGGGAAGTGAAGGCCGACTCGGGCGTCATCAAGATCGGTGACGAGGTCGCGGCGGCCGACGGCTACAAGAACCTCGACGCACTCGTCATGGACATGATCGACAGCCTGATCGCGCCCTGGTACCAGGAGGATTCCGAGCTCGTGGTGGTGCTGGGTCGCGCGCTGCTGGCCGACAAGTACTTCCCGCTGGTGAATAAGGCGCAGCCCAACTCCGAGCTCACCGCGGCGGATGTGATCATCAGCCAGAAGCGCATCGGCGGAAAGCAGGCCGTGTCCGTGCCCTTCTTCCCGGCCAACGGGCTCCTCATCACCCGGCTCGACAATCTCTCGATCTACTACCAGGAGGGTGCGCGGCGCCGCTACCTGCAAGAGAACCCCAAGCGCAACCGGGTCGAGAACTACGAGTCGTCCAACGATGACTACGTCATCGAAGACTTCGCAGGCATTGCCGGCTGCGAGAACATCCAGATCGTGGCAGGCTGATCCGCATGAGCCGCCACGCACTGGCCCACCGGCACCGCGTGCTGGCCGCCCTGGCTGAAGAGGCCGGGGCGGAGAGCGAACTGACCCGCGCGAACGCCAACGAATACGAGCTCATGCTCGTCAAGCTCGACGCTGACCGGCGCCGCCTCAAGGCCGTGCAGAGTACGGAGCGCAAGGTCGCGGTCAAGCGCGAGCTCCTGCCCGCCTACCGCGCCTGGTGTGAGGGCGTGATCGCTTCGGGCAGCCCGCGCCAGGATGAGGTCTTCATGACGGTGCTGATCTGGACGATCGACACCGGAGACTTTGCCACCGCGCTGCCCATGGCGCAGCACGCCATCGCCCACGATCTGGCGCTGCCCGACCGCTTCCAGCGCACCACCGCCTGCCTCATCGCCGAGGAGATGGCGGAGACCGCCTTCAAGCATGAGGGGGCGGAGCTCGCCGCCGATGCGCCACAGCTCCTCGCCTGCGCCGAGCTCGTCGCCGAGGCCGACATGCCGGACGAGGTGCGCGCCAAGCTCCTGAAGGCCTGCGGCTATGCCTTGCGGGCGCGAGCCGAGAGGGCCGAGCCGTCCGAGCACTCGGCCGCTGAGTACTTCGAACTCCGGCGCCAGGCGCTCGAGTGCCTCACCCGCGCGCTGCAGCTCCACGACAAGTGCGGCGTGAAGAAAGACATCGAGCGCCTTGAGCGTGAGCTCAGGCAGGCCAGCCCCTCGCCCCCCGACACCGCCGGTCCGCCACCGGCCTAAAGAGCGCCCCGCGCACCCGTGCGGCTCGGGGCTGATGAGCCGCCCGCTGGCCTCGTGCCACGGGTCCGGCCCTGACGCCCCGACCACCGCCCCCCCTGCACCGCAGCCCCCAACTCGTTCGCCCCCTTCGCCCCCCTCGCACCACCAGGAGCCGCATCATGACTTCCCCCTTCGGCGCATTTGGCAGCAGCCCCATTGTCTCGGTCGGCGCCGATCCGGCAGGCGCCTACGGCGCTCCGATCCGCTCCGGCAACTGGTGGCCCGAGATCGATCCCGCGGCAGCCATGGCCGCCCTGCGCATCGATGGCAATGTCTCGGCCGAGCGTCTGCGCGCAGCCCTCGTCGAGGGCATGGTCCATGCGATCGAGCAGCTCGCCCAGTGGAAGATCGATCGACTCGCCGAAGGCCATGCACGGCTCGCTGACGTCCCCGCGCCCGAGATCGATGGCGAGTCGGCCCACCTCGCCCGCTTTCGCCGGGCGGTGTATGGCTATGCGGCAGCGAGCCTCGCCGAGCAGTACCGTGCGACCGATGCCACCGGCGCCGGGGCCCAGCGTGCCGAGCTCATCGAAGCCCCCATCGAAGTGCTCCGGCGTGACGCCCGCTGGGCGATCAGCGACATCCTCGGCCGCCCCCGCACCGTCGTCGAGCTCATCTGATGGCGACCCTGCTCAACACCGTCCGCAGCCGCCAGGGCGACACGCTCGACGCGCTCTGCTGGCGCTACTACGGCGCGACCCAGGGGCATGTCGAAGCCGTCCTGGAAGCCAATCCAGGCCTGGCCGAGCTCGGCGCCGTCCTGCCGATGGATACCGAAGTGCGCATGCCGGCCGCGAGTGCTAGGCGTAACACCGCTTCCACCACCGAGACCCTCAACCTCTGGGACTGACCGATGAGCACCGAGAACACCACCCTCGCCAGCTATGCCACCAGCATCAGCCTCTTCATCAAGGGCCTCTTCACCAGCATCGGCGAAGAGATCGCCGCTCTGAGCTTCGAGAGCAAGATCGGCCTCATGCTGGGCATCGGCACCTTCCTCATCAACTGGTACTACCAGCGCCGGCGCGACACCCGCGAGGAGCGCCGCCTGGGCGCCAGCCAACGAGGTTCCGCCGCGAAGCAGATCCTCCCCGTCATTGCCGCCGGCACCCTGATCGCGATCGGTTCAAGCCATCTGGTCACTCAGCGGCAATACGACTTCACCGCGGGCTGGGAAGGCGTGCGCTACCAGGCGTATGAAGATCCGGCCGTGCCGGGGCTGCTGACGGTCTGCCGCGGCATCACCAATGCCGCCGCTCCGGGCTGGGTTGTGGCCGGCCGCACCTACACGCAGCAGGAATGCTTCGAGAAGGAAATCGAACTCATGCAGCACATCGTCGCGCCTGCCCTGGCAAAGATGGTGAAGGTCACCACCACCCAGCAGCAGCGTGAAATGCTGGGCGACTTCGCCTGGAACAAAGGCACGACCGCACTCGCCGGCTCTTCGCTCCTGAAGAAGCTCAACGCGGGCGACTGCTGGGGGGCTGCGGATGAGTTCGATCGCTGGCTCTGGGCTGGTGGTCGGCGTTGGGCCAGCCTTGGCAAGCGCAACAACGCCGCGCAAGACAACTTCCGGAAGTGGTGCAAGTGATGATCCCGGCGCCCTACCGCTGCGTGCTCCTGGCACTCCTCGCACTCGCCTGTTTCGGTACAGGCTGGGTGAAGGGCGTGGCCCATGAAGCCGGTATCCGCGATCTGGCCGATGCGCGCCGCATCACCCGCGAAGCGCAGGCCAGCACCCGTGCCTTCGAAGCTGCCCGCGTGCGTGAGCAGCGCGCTGCTGAAGCCATCCACGCCACTGCGGCGACCACCCTGAAGGAGACCCGTCATGATCAAGCTGAAGTCGCGCGCGCCGCTGCTGCTTATCGCGCTGGCACTGCCCGCCTGTCAGTCCCTGTCGTCCGTGCCACCTGTCCAAACGATCTGCCCGGCGCTGCCGCCGCCGGACCCGGCCACGATGACGCCCCGCGAGCCGAGCTTCCGGGTGCGACTGCTGCAGATCTTGTCGAGCTCGCCGGAGAGGCCGATGAAGTCGCCCGACAGCTCGGGCAGTGCCAGGCGACCCTGATCACCTACCGCGCGCTCACTGCACCATGATCAAACCAGCCAGCCTGCGGGCCGCGCTGATCCAGGCGAACCCGCACCTGAAAGCGGCGGCGGACAGCCTGCACACCTTCATCGACAAGGGCACGCTCAGCGCCACCGCCGTGCCCGGGGGCGGCTTTGCCTACGGCTACACCTGCAGCATCGTCGTGACCGACTACCACGGCCACCCGGACAGCCTCTTCGTGCCCCTGATCGCCTGGCTCGCCGAGCACCAGCCGGATCTGCTGCTCAACCAGGCCACGCCGCAAATCGAGTTCGAGGCCGAGATCCTCACCCACGACACTTGTGACGTTGAGATCCGCGTGCAGCTCACCGAGCGCGTCGTGCTGCGTCAGAGTGATACCGGTGGGCTGATGGCCGAGCACCTGGCGGCACCGGGATACGACGTAACGCCAGCGGGCTACACCTGGCAGCTCTTCCTGAAGGGTCAGGAAATCATGTGGCCGCCCACCGGCCCGCTGGACATTCCTACCACCGGAGCGCAGGCCTGATGCCCAGGCTCGACGTCCTTGAGGCCCGCCTCGCCGCCCTCATCGCGCAGACCGAACCGGCCGAGCGCCGCACGCTCGCCCGCGAGCTCGCCCGCCGCCTGCGTGAGCGTCAGCGGCAGCGCATCGGCGCTCAGGTGAATCCGGACGGCACACCCTTCGAGCCTCGCAAGAGTCGGCTTGACGGCCTCCGCAATGGCCGCCTTCGCGCGCTCATCCAGTGGAAGAACAAGGGAGCGATCCGCCGCCGCATGTTCGCCCGGCTCGCCACGGCCCGCTATCTCAAAGCCGAGAGCAGCGCGGATTCGGCCCGCGTCGTCTTCACCGAGGCGGCCAGCCGCATTGCCACCATTCACCAGTTCGGCTTGCGGGACCGCGTTGAGCGGCGTCGCGACTCACCGGAAGTGCGCTATCCCGCGCGCAGGTTGCTGGGGCTTTCGGAGGAGGATGAACAGGGCCTTCATGAACTTATTTTGATGCACTTGTCAAAGTAACGTATTCAAATAGATTGGACCTATCGCAAGGCGTCTCTTCCACCTATATGGCAGTTTTCCACCGCACTTCCCATCGCTGCGCACACCGTTAAGAGCGACACGTGCCAGCCAAAAAATGCTTGGTGGTGACATAGGCACGCGCGGCCGATCATTTGATTTTTCGAAGAAGGAGTTGCACGATGGCTGAGGCATTCGAGGTTCATTCGGCGGCACGCACGCCAACCTCCTACCTCACCCTGTTGCTCGACAACGCCACCACTTACCTCGTCAAGGTGACGGTCTCCTACTTCGCCAACGGCGAAGAGCACATTCAGGAAGTCTCCGTGAGCGGACGGCGCACATTCACAATCCATGCCATTTCAATGAGTGCTGAAGACCTCACCATCGATCTGGACTTTGTAATGGGCGCCTCCCATTCCTTAAAGATAGCAGCGCCCCGAGCAGCCTGGAGAACCGGGCAAGGCCATCTCAAACTCACCGGCGTATGGCCGGGCAACAACGACGCGCAGTGGATCGAGTAATCACGCTCGAAGTCTGACGCACCTCACGCCCCCACCCCGACCTCATCGTCCTCAGTGTGAGGTACGGGGTCGGAAAATCGCCCATTAGTATGCTTGCTATACCAAGCATCGAGATCTTGAATCGATCCCATGTGAACAAGGCGTTCTACTCGACAGTTCGCCCTGATCGCAGACATGGAGACAGACAAAAAAAGTGCCACGGCATCTGTCGACAACGCCGACAGATGCCGCTGGGCATACCTCGAAGCCTTTCAACGAGCCCCATCCCAGAAGCCCTTCCTCTCGGTAGTGCTGCGCCAATTTGCCGCCCAATGGTCTGCTTGATTGAACAAACCGCACCCCCTTCAATCGAAGCAGCGACGAGCGGAGACTGTTCATCAGACCGCCCGAAGCACGCACCAAGATGCACTACAAAAACAGCCATGACACTAGTCGCGAAATGCGACGGGCATGGCTGAAAAATTCCACATCGCAGAGAGGGGCACATGCTGACCAATACCCACCCGCTCAACCCGCGCGAGGTTGAAGCTTCCTCGTACCTCACGCTCTTACTCGAAAACACCTGTTCCGATCACCTCAAGGCCACCATCTCCTACCAGGTCAATGCGATGACCCAGATTCAGAAGGTTTTTCTCCCGGGAGGGCGGAGCACTGAGGTCAATGGCATTTCGCTGGAAGCCTCAAACCTCCGGGTCGAGCTTGAATACGAATATGGGGAACCGCTGCTGCTCAACGTACAGCACCCACGCAGCGCCTGGGAGTTCGGCTACGGCCATCTCAAACTGTCCGGCAATCGGACCGAGCCACCCAAAGCAACCTGGCTCGACTGAACACCCGCCCCTCCTGACGTTGTAAGCCCCCCAGCTCACAACACCCGCGCGCGCCTCTTCTCCCGCGCGCGCGGCATCCTCGGCGCATGGATTCCCTGCGCCTTGCCGACCTCTCTCGCCGCCTCGAAAGCCTGATCCGCACCGGCACCATTGCCGCGGTCGATCTGGCTTCCGTGCGCGTGCGCGTGGCCTCCGGTGGCCTCACCACGCAGTGGCTGCCCTGGCTGGAGCAGCGCGCCGCCAGCACCAGCACCTGGGATCCGCCCGTCATGGGCGAGCAAGTGCTCCTGCTCTGCCCCAGCGGTGAGCCCGCCGCCGGCGTCGTGCTGCGCGGGCTCCATACCGACGCCGCCCCCCCGCCCTCATCGAGTGCCGATGAGCACGTCATCCGCTACCCCGATGGCGCCGTCATCCTGTACAACCACGCGAGCAGCGCACTGCATGTCACCGGCATCAAGACCGCCACCGTAAAGGCGAGCGAGCTCGTCACGCTGGACGTACCCAAGACCCACATCACCGGAGACGTCACCATCGATGGCGACCTCCTTGTGCTGGGCCGCGCAACGATCACCAAGCTCTTGAGCTACCTCGCCGGGATGTTCGGTCAGGCCGGATCGGGCGCGGGCGAAGGCAACACCATCCACGGCCCCATCAATCAGACCGGGGGCAGCTTCACCACTGATGGCGATGTCATCGCCAGCAACATCAGCCTCACCGGCCACGACCACGAAGAGCACGGCACCGGCGGGGGCATCACCAGCAAACCCAGAGGTGCGGCATGAGCGGCATGAACGCCACCACCGGCCGCAGCCTCAGCGGGCTCGACCACATCCGCCAGAGCATCGAGCGCATCCTCACCACGCCGGTGGGTGCCTGCATCGAGCGGCGCGAGTTCGGCAGCCTCTTGCCCGACCTGATCGACGCCCCGCTCAACGACACCACCCTCATGCAGGCCATTGCGGCCTCCGCCGCCGCCATCGCCCGCTGGGAGCCGCGTATCCGCTTGACGAGCCTGCGCGTCCATCAAGACCCCACCACCCCTGCCCGGCTCACCCTCGACATGGAAGCCACCGTGATCAGCACCGACACCCGCGTCAGCCTCCAGCTGCCGATCAGCCTCGGAGGGCTCGCCGTATGAGCGCCTTCTCCGCCGTCGATCTCTCCTTGTTGAGTGCTCCGGACATCCTCGAGACGCTGGACTTCGAAACGCTCTATGCCGAGCGCCGTGCGTCGCTTGTCGCGCTCTATCCTGCCGACGAGCAGGCCGCGATCGCCGCCACCCTGGCACTCGAGAGCGAACCGCTCGCGCGCCACCTGCAGCAAAGCTGCTATCGCGAACTCCTCTTGCGCGCCCGCATCAATGACGCCGCACGGGCCGTGCTGCTGCCGACCGCCACCGGCCAGGATCTGGACAATATCGCCGCCGGGCGCAACGTCAAACGCCTGGAGATCACCCCGGCCGATCTCACCGTCACGCCCCCTCTTGCGGCCGTCATGGAAGATGACGACAGCCTGCGCCGGCGCGTGCAGCTCGCCCCCGAGGGTTACACCACCGCAGGCAGCGAAGGCAGCTACCTCTTCCATGCGCTGAGCGCCTCGGGCCAGGTGCTGGATGCAGACGCCAGCAGCCCTTCACCCGGCGATGTAGTCGTGAGCGTGCTCTCCCGCGAAGGAGACGGCGCAGCGTCAGCCGCCGTGCTGGCCGCGGTCTCGGCGGCACTCTCCGCAGAGGATGTGCGCCCCCTCACCGATCGCGTCACCGTGGTCCCGGCCGAGATCGTGCGATACCCGATCACCGCGCTGCTCACCTTCTTCTCCGGCCCCGATCAAAGCGTCGTGCTCGCCAACGCCATTGCGGCGGCCAGGGCCTATGCCACGTCCCAGCACAAGCTCGGGCGAGACATCACCCTCGATGGCCTCTACGCCGCTCTCCGCCAGGAAGGCGTGCAGAAGGTCACCCTGATTGAACCTGCCGCCGAGATTCCGATCGCACGCAATCAGGCGCCCTATTGCACGGCCATCACGGTCACGCCCCATGGCATCGACGAATAATGGCATCGACGAGTAACAGTCTCCTGCCCCTCAGCATGAGCCTCCTGCCCCCCAACGCGAGCACGCTCGAGCGCCGCCTGGAGCAGGTGCTGGTGATCGAGAGCGCCTTGCCCGTCGAGCTGCGCCGCCTCATTGATCCTGAGACCTGCCCCGCGTCCTTCCTGCCCTGGCTCGCCTGGCAGGAGTCCGTCGATGAATGGCAGCCCGACTGGACGGACGCCGAGAAGCGTGCCGCGATTGCCGCCGCCTTCTACGTGCATTCGCACAAGGGCACGATCGGCTCGATCCGTCGTGCGCTGCAAACGATCGGCTATGACATCGAGGTCGTCGAGTGGTTTGCCGATGAACCGGTGGCGGCCCCCTACACCTTCCGCGTGCAGCTCACCGACATGAACGGGCACGGCGTCACCGAAGCGCTCCAGGCCCGGCTCATCAAGACGATCGAGCGCTACAAGAACGCCCGCTCGCAGCTCACCAGCATGACCGTGCAATCGGTCTCCTCCGGCCGGGTCTATGCCGGGGCTGCCTTGCAGGTGAGCGAAGTCATCACCATCGATCCCACCGCCTGAGAATTCGCCCATGGCCTACACCACCCAGATCACCACCTACGGCGCGGCCGCCATCGCGGCGGCCATCGCGGCACGCAGCACGCTCAAGATCACCCACCTGTCGGTGGGCGACGGCAACGGGGCGGCCATCGTGCCCAGTGCTGCGGCCACCGCCCTCACGCGTGAGACCTGGCGCGGAGAGATCAATGGCAGCCGGGCCGCCGAGAACCGGATCACGATCGAGGGCGCAATCCCGGCAAGCTCCGGGGGCTACACCATTCGCGAGCTGGGCCTGTGGGACAGTGCCGGCAAGCTCGTGGCGATTGCCGACTTCCCCGCCACCGAGAAGCCCGCGCCCGGCAACGGCGTGGCGCGCGAAACCCTGATCCGCATCGTGCTGGTGGTCAGTGACGCGAGCGCCATCGAGATCGTGCTCGACCCCTCGATCGCGCATCCCACCCTCGAATCCGGGGATGCACGCTGGGTGAAGCTCGCCGACAAAGCCTCGCAAGCCTCCGCCGAGGCCGGATCAGAGGCCGGCACGTGGATGAGCCCGCAGCGCACCGCCCAGGCCATTGCCAAGCAGGTGCCGGCCGCGTCAGAAGACGCCGCCGGCCGGGTGGAGCTCGCCACGATCGCCGAGACGGTCGCAGGCGACGACACGGCGCGCGCCGTGCATGCGCGAGGCGTGAAGGCAGCGATCGCAAGCCACGTCGCCAGCGAACACCACTTCGCCACCGGCACGCGCTTGCTCTTCGCGCAGGCCTCCGCCCCCACCGGCTGGACGCAGAACACCACCGACATGGCCAACAACCGGCTGCTGCGGGTGGTGATCAATGGCGGCTACGGTGCCGGGGGCACCCACGATCCGGTGGTCTGCAATGTCGTGCCCGCGCACACCCACGGTTTCACCACCGGCGGCATCTCCTCGGACCACTCCCACGATGGCTGGACCGGAGGCCAAACCAATGGCCACGTGCACAACAGCACCCGAAACAAGTTTGTGGTGCTCGGGGCGGGAGAGTTTGGCGGGCTCCAGCATGGAGACCAGTTCTGGGACGAAGGCGGCATCGGCCGCGTCCCCGAAACGTCTGACGTGACCGCCGACCACGCCCACTACTTCCGCACCGGTGGCGTCTCCTCCAACCACACCCACTCCGGCGGCACCGACAACGGCTCCAGCCAGACCAACTGGCAACCGCGCTACCTCAACCTCATCCTCTGCCAGAAGAACTGAAGCATGACGAACGCATCCACCACGATCACCGGCTACCAGTACAACCCGGACACCGGCCGATACATCGGCCCCTATGCCTTCCCCAACAACCTGGACCAGGATCAGCTCCACCTTCCGCCCTTCACGGTGCTCGATGCCCCGGGCGAGGCGCCGGCCGGCCACACCTTCTACCGGGTCAATGACCGGTGGGAAGCCCGTGCAGCACTCACCGCCGCGCAACGCCCCCCGATCGAGGACTACGCCCTGCTGCGTGAAGAGGCCATTGAGATCATGCGCAGCCAGGGCAGCTGGACCGAAGCGGACCAGGCCGCACTCGATGCGGCACGCCAGGCCAGTGCGGCCAGTGCCGCCCGTGCGGACACCCGCGAGGAGACCTCCGATGCCGCTTGAGACCGTGCTCACCTGTCCGCTGGGTCACCGCTGCGAAGAGGCCCGCGAGGGAAAGATTCAGCGCTGCGCCTGGTTCATCGAGCTGCAGGGCCGCAACCCCAACACCGGCGAAGAGAAACCCGAGCGCGGCTGTGCCCTGCACTGGCTGCCGGTGCTGCTGGTGGAAACTGCAGGGGCTTCCCGCAGCACCTCGGCCGCGGTCGAGAGCTTCCGGAACGAGATGGTCGAAGGCAACCGGATGACGCTCGCCGCCCTCACGCAATCCGGCCTCCCGCCCTCGCTTCAGCTCGGTCGCTGAACCTGTTTCCCCCCTTTCGCCTCTCCACGTTGTAAGCCCCCCGGCTCACAACACCGCGCGCTCGCCCGGCCCACGCGCGCGCGGCACTCTGTCTGCGTACCCCACGCCTACGGAGACCCCACATGGCAGACAGCTATCACCACGGCGTGCGCGTCCAGGAACTCAACGACGGCACGCGCACCATCCGCACGATTGACACCTCCATCATCGGCCTGGTCGCGACCGCAGAAGACGCCAACGCCGCCGCCTTCCCGCTCAACACTCCGGTGCTCGTCACCAATGTGCAGGCCGCGCTCGCCAAGGCCGGCACCAGCGGCACGTTGGCCGCCACACTGGACGCCATCACCGATCAGGCCAATGCCGCCTGCGTGATCGTGCGGGTGGAAGAAGCCGACACCGAGGCCTTGCAGAATTCCGCCGTCATCGGCACCACCACGGCGGCCGGCAAATACACCGGCATGAAAGCCCTTCTCGCTGCCCAGACCCAGCTCCAGATCAAGCCGCGCATTCTCGGCTGCCCGGGGCTGGATACGCCCGCCGTCACCGCCGAGCTCGCCAGCCTCGCGCCGAAGCTGCGCGGCTTCGCCTACGCCAGCGCCAACCACCTCGCCACCAAGGAAGAAGTCGCCGCCTACCGCGCCACCTTCGGCGCCCGTGAGCTCATGCTGCTGTGGCCTGACTTTCTTTCCTGGAACACCACCACCAGCACCTCGGAGCGTGCCTGGGCCGTGGCCCGCGCGCTGGGCCTGCGCGCCAAGCTCGACAACGAAGTCGGCTGGCACAAGACCCTCTCCAACGTGAATGTGGCCGGCGTCACCGGCATCGACCGCGATGTGTACTGGGATCTGCAAGAGCCCAGCACGGACGCCAACTACCTCAACAGCCACGAGGTCACCACGCTCGTCTGCCGCAACGGCTACCGCTTCTGGGGCTCGCGCACCTGCTCGGATGACCCGCTCTTCGCCTTCGAGTCCGCCACCCGCACCGCCCAGGTGCTGGCTGACACGATCGGTGAAGCGCACATGTGGGCGGTCGATAAGCCCATGCACCCCTCGCTCGTCAAAGACATTCTCGAAGGCATCAACGCCAAGTTCCGCAACCTCAAGGCGCTGGGCTACCTCATCGATGGCAGTGCCTGGTATGACGAATCGGTCAATGACAAAGACACCCTCAAAGCCGGCAAGTTGTGGCTCGACTACGACTACACCCCGGTGCCCCCGCTCGAAGACCTCAACTTCCGCCAGCGCATCACCGACTCCTACCTCGTCGATTTCGCTTCGCGCGTGAATGCCTGACCCCTCGCGGGTGGCTGCCAGCCTGCCGCCCGCCGTCTGAACCGAACCGGAGACCACCCCCATGGGCCTGCCCCGCAAACTCCAGAACATGAACGTCTATCTCGACGGCGTGAGCTACTTCGGCGAAGCCCTCGAAGTCACGCTCCCCAAGCTCACCCGCAAGACCGAAGAGGCCCGGCGCGGCGTGATGATCGACATGGGGCAGGAAGCCATCTCGCTCGAGCACAGCTACGGCGGCCTCATGAAGGGCCTCTTCGATGGCTACGGTGCGGCAGCGATTGACGCCGCCCTGGTGCGCTTTGCCGGCGCGTACGACGAACCCGCCACCGGCACGGTGGAAGCCGTCGAGATCACCGTGCGCGGCCGCCACAGCGAGATCGATCCGGGCAGTGCCAAGCCCGGTGAGAAGAGCGAGGTGAAGGTCAAGACCGACTGCGTCTATTACAAGCTCGCCATCAACAGCGAAGTCATCGTCGAGATCGACTTCCTCAACAACATCGAGCGCATCAACGGCGAAGACCGCCTCGCCGCCCACCGCGCAGCCATCGGCCTCTAAGGCCCCACCTACCCGATCAGGAGTCCCGCCATGTCTGAATCTGTCACGCCCATCACCCTCGAAACCCCGATCACCCGTGGCAAGCAGAAGATCACCCAGGTCACCGTCACCAAGCCCAACAGCGGTGCGCTGCGCGGCGCGAGCCTCGCGGGCCTCATCCGACTGGAGGTCAATGATCTTCACATCGTGCTGCCGCGCGTGACCACGCCCAACCTCACCACGCAGGAAGTCACCGCGCTGGACCCCGTCGACCTGATGGCGCTGGGGCTGGAGGTGGCCGGTTTTTTTGCGTCGCAGGCTGCGGTCAGCTCCGCTACCCCGACCGCATAGAAGACGCCATGGCTGACCTCGCGCTCGTCTTTCACTGGACGCCCCGTGACATGGACCCCATGAGCCTGGATGAGCTCATGGGCTGGCATGAGCGCGCACGCCAGCGTCATCAACCGGAGGAGGCCTGATGGCGTTCGACAAACTGAAACTCGAAGTCGTGCTCAGCGCCATCGACAAGCTCTCGCGCCCGCTCTCGGCCGCCAAGGGCAAGTCGGGCGAGCTCGCGCGCCAGCTCCAGCACACCCAGGCAAGCATCACGAATCTGCAGCGCGCCACCCGGGTGCTCGAAGACCGGATGGCCGGTGCCGGCGTGCCCACCCGCGAGATGATCGAGAGCCAGAAAGCACTCGCTCAAGAGGCCAATGCCTTGAACGAGCGCTACCGCGTGCAGCGCGCACAGCTCACCGCGCTCAACGAACAGATGCGGCGCCAGCAGGCCATCGCTGCCGCCTCCGAACGCATCGGCCGCACGCGCGACAGCCTCGCGAAGTCAGGTGTGGGGCTGGGTGCAGCCGGGGCCGCCACACTCGCAGGCGTGGGCAGCACGGTAAGCGCTTATGCCGAAGCGGAAGATGCCGCCACCGGCCTGCGTGTCGCGATGATGCGGGCCAACCATTCTGTGCCCGAGACTTTCCAGCAGCTCAACGAGCTGGCCACCCAGCTGGGCGACAAGCTGCCCGGCACCACGGCCGACTTCCAGACCATGATGACGACCCTCATCCGCCAGGGCATGAGTGCGGAGAGCATCCTGGGCGGGCTGGGCAAAGCCACGGCCTACCTCGCCGTGCAGATGAAGATGCCGACCGATCAGGCCGCCGAGTTCGCCGCCAAGATGCAGGACGCGACCCGCAGCACCGAAGGCGAGATGATGGATCTGATGGATGTGATCCAGCGCAGCTTCTATGCCGGCGTCGATCCGGCCAACGTGCTCAACGCCTTCGCCAAGCTCTCGCCCGCACTCGGTGTGTTGAAGGCGCAAGGCCTTGAAGGGGCGCGTGCGCTCGCCCCCTTGATCGCCCTGATGGATCAGGCGGGCATGGCGGGCGAAGCCTCAGGTAACGCGATCCGCAAAGTGCTGCAGATGTCGCTCGACGCGAAGAAGGTCGCCAAGGGCAATGCCGCCGGCGGCATCAATCTCGACTTCACCAACGGCAAGGGTGAATTCGGCGGCCTCGATCAGCTCTTCGCGCAGCTCACCAAGCTGCAGGGCATGAGCACCCAGAAGCGGCTCTCCGTCATCAAGGAAATCTACGGGGATGACGCCGAAACGCTGCAAGTCGTCTCGCTCCTCATCGACAAGGGCAAAGCCGGCTACGCCGAAATGCAGCAGAAGATGGCGGCCCAGGCAGAGCTGCAAGCCCGGGTGAACGAGCAGCTGGGCACACTCAAGAACGAATGGGAAGCCGCCAGCGGCAGCTTCACCAACCTGCTCGCCACCGCGGGTGCCGCGCTCGCCCCCGACCTGAAGGCGCTGATCCAGTGGATGGGAGACGCGAGCGCTTCGGTGCGCGCCTTTGCGGCCGAGCATCCGCGGCTCATGACCTGGCTCATGCGCATCGCGGCGGGGCTGGGCGTGCTGCTCGTGGTGCTGGGCGCACTGCTGATCGGGGCGGCTGCCCTCCTCGCGCCCTTCGCGATGATGGGCACGGCGATGGCCGGCGTCACCACCGCCGGCACGCTTGCCACCGGCGCCTTCACCTTGATGGGGGGTGCGGTGAGTGCGGTCACTGCTTTCCTGCTCGCGAACCCGATCGTCGCGATCATTGCCGGCATCGCGGTGGCGGCCACGCTGATCTACAAGTACTGGGAACCCATCAAAGGCTGGTTCAAGGGCCTCTGGTCCGAGATCACCCAGGCCTTCTCCGAAGGCATCGGCGGCATCGCGAAGCTCTTGCTTAACTGGTCACCGCTGGGCGCGGTCTATGACAAGGTGCGGCTCGTCGCCGGCCTCTTCGGCAAGAAGCTGCCGCCCACCGCAGCCGACGCGCTGGGTGCCGTGGCCGAAGCCGGCCGGCAAGCCGGTAGCCAGGCGAGCCAGATCACCAGCGCCAGGACGGGCTTCGCGCCGCGTGCCGCAGCGGCCCCCGTCGTGCAGTCCGGCCCCGCCACCTTCCAGATCTACGCCGCCCCGGGCATGAACCCGGCCGAGGTCGCGAACCTCGTCGATCAGAAGCTGCAGCAGCGTGACACCGCCGTGCGCGCCCGCCTGCGCTCCCGCTTTGCAGACAACCACTGAGCCCCACCCGCCATGGACGAATTCGAACTCGCGAGCCAACACGAAGCGCTCCGCCGCCGCCTGGCACTCGCCCTGCGCAAACCGGAAGGCCCGGCCGCGACCGGTGCTTGCCTCTGTTGTGAGGAGCCCCTCCCCCTTGGCCTGCGCTGGTGCAATGCCGAGTGCCGGGATGACTGGGCGCGCATCGCCCGCGCAGAAAGGCAGCGCCCGTGCAGCGAGTGATGATGGCGCTGGGCCTCTTCGTCTTCTCGGTCGATACCGCCGCCTACCAGAGCATTGCCCGCAAGCTCGCCTGGCGGCACCCGTCGGCCGCACGCGTGGGCGCCCGCCCGGCGCACCAGTTCCTGGGCGTGGATGACGAGAGCATCACGCTCACTGGTGTCACCCACACCAGCCTCGCCACGCTCGGCCGCGTCTCGCTCGAAGTGCTGGAGGAGATGGGCAACACCGGGCAGGCCTGGCTTCTGATCGGAGGGGATTACAAGATCTACGGCCACTACCTCATCGAGGGGCTGGAGACCACGCACACCGAGTTCTACCCGGACGGCACCGCCCGCAAGATCGAGTTCAGCCTGAGCCTGAAGCGCGCCGACGAAGGCCCGGGCCTCATCATGGGCGTGATCAGTGATGTGGCCAACAAGGTGCTGGCGCGATGAGCGGCATCCCCACGGCCACAACAGCCAACCTCATGCAGGCTTCCCCCGGGGCGCTGCCGGCCGTCAAACCCGCCTGGTCGGTGAGCTTGGGTGGCCGCACGCTCACCGATGTGTTCGCGCCGCGCCTCATCAGCCTCACCCATACCGACAATCGCGGCTTCGAGGCCGATACGCTCGAGATCGTGCTCGATGATTCGGATGGCCTCATCGCCCTCCCCTCACGCGGCGTCACCCTCTCGCTGCGCCTGGGCTGGGAAGGCAAGTCGCTCGCCGACAAAGGCGAGTATGTGATCGACGACATCGAGCACAGCGGCCCGCCCGATCAGCTCACGCTACGCGGCCGCAGTGCTGATCTACGCCAGGGCATCACGAACAAGCAGGAGCGCTCCTGGAGCGGCCAGACGGTGGGCGCCATCGTCGAGAGCGTGGCCGCCGCCTACGGGCTGGAGGCCCGCGTGTCGGCCCGGCTCGCTGGCGAAGTCATCGAGCATATCGATCAGACCAGCGAATCGGACGCAAACCTGCTCACCCGCATCGCGGAGGATTTCGATGCGCTCTGCACCGTCAAGAAAGGCCGGCTGCTCTTCATGCCAATCGGGGAAGCCGAGAGTGCGACCGGGATCCCCTTCCCCACGGCGACGGTCACGCGCCAGAGCGGCGACCAGCACCGCTTTGCGATTGCCGAGCGCGACAGCTACACCGCTGTGCGCGCCTACTACCAGGACCTGCGCGCCGGCCGCACCGGCGAGATCCTCTTCGATGGCGCGCAGGTCAAAGCCGTCATCGAGAAAGCCTCCGCCGCCAAGCGCCGCCACTACAGCAGCGTCGTGGCCGTCTATGCCGCCAAGGGCCAGACCTCCACCTACGGCCAGGTCACAGTCAGCAGCGCCGGCAGCCAGCACACCACCCTGCGCGGCAATGCCCACACGCTGGCGCTCCAGAGCACGGATACCCTCAAGGCCCTCAGCCACGTCTATGCCACCCGCGCCGCAGCCCTCAACGCCGCCCGGGCCGCCTGGAAAACCATCGAGCAAAAAGCCGCCAAGACCGCCGCCCAGCTCGATGCCGACATCGAGCAGAACAACGCCATCGAGCTCAGCACCGAGCGCACCAAAACCCTGCGCCACACCTACGCCAGCAAAACGAACGCCGAGCGTGCCGTGCGGGCGGAATGGCAGCGCCTGCAGCGCGGGCTCGCCACCTTCAACCTCACGCTCGCCCTGGGCCGGGAAGACCTCTTCCCGGAGCTGCCCGTCACCGTCGAGGGCTTCAAGGATCAGATCGACGCCGCCACCTGGCTCATCACCCGCGTGACCAACACACTGAACGACGCCGGATTCACCACCGCGCTGGAGCTGGAGCTCAAGGCCGCGTCTGCCCGCGCAGATTAAGCACCGCGCAATCATTGCGCAGTGATGACAAAGCCCGCTGTGAGCGGGCTTTGTGCCATGTATGAACCGGGTTTTACACAGTTTCTGGGGACAATTCGAGCGCCAGACCGGCCCCATCGGGATGCCCCGAGGGACGTGCGCCTCAAACCATCGGATGCCCGTCTATTCGGTTGGCATTGAGCTGAATCAAACCGTGCACGTGCAGTGCGTCACGGCTCGCCCCTTGGGGCAGGTTTCGTCCGAATATTGGTGATGAGAAAGTTTGACGGTTTGCGGCCAGGAGCGGAGGGTCAGGCTTGCTGCCGGTTAGCCCTAAAGGAGAAAAAGTGCAACTGCCTGAAGAATTCCTTCAAGCAAAGCTGATACAGCGATTTCATCGCTTTGCCATTTTTGAGCATGGTGAGCACGCATACTTTGGCCTTTTGGGCGAAGATGGTATTAACAATTACTTCCAGTGCTCTCGTGCTGTCATTACTGGGCTTGCTTTGGAATTTGGAGGCATGGCCGGACACATGGAAGCTTTATCAAAAAGCTTACCGCCATCGCCACAATTGGTTCCGTTTTATACCACCATGGTATTTGCAGGAGCCCTGCACGGAGGCGATGCCGGCGGCCAAGTAATGCTGAATTTCTTCACTCCATCTGGCAATGGCCTGACAACCATTTTGAACGCAGAGTGTGCGGCAACGCTTGAGTTTTCTCTAAAAAACTCGCTCGACGCCCTTCCTCACAGGCCGAAACCCGCTAACATATTCAACACTTACACACCTGGGGCTGAGTCAAAATCCTCCTCGACAACAGAGTATTTTGGGCAACAGTACCCTTCCAAAACGCTTGAAGCACTCGGCTTACTAATGGTGCGAGCGAACCTTCTCGATCGAGCAATGGTTCAATTATTCACAAAACTAAGCGGCTTAAGCACAGACAAAGCTGAGGCCTTGTTTTTCTCAAGCCGCAATAATGCGGCACGCGTAGGAATGATAGTGGCACTACTTCCGACTGTTGACATCAAGAAAGAACAAAAAGAAGACATTAAAAAGTCCCTTGATAAAGCTCGATCAGTGATGGACCAGCGCAACGACCTTGTTCATGGGGAATGGCGCTTTAATGAAGACAAAATGGCGGTGGACCTCTTCACTCCAACTGCGCCGAAGCCAGAGAAGAGGCATAAGACACTTACGGTAACTCCGCAGTTCATTGAGGCACTTGCATCTGAATACAGAGGAGCGACCATGATGATATCTGCCGCCTGTCACTATCAAACTCCAGCCGGCAACAAGGATACATAGCAAGCTAGGATGAAGGTGAATCCGGTTTCCAGGGTCTTTCCTCGCCGCAGTGACCGCTCCCCGGACTCCGCTTTGCTGCATCCGGGCTACGTTTTAAATGCCTGCTTTTTTCCCCGACCGACCGCTCTGGAGCGAAAAGTGTCTCTCGAAGTCGCGCAAAGCAGCCATCTGCCGGAGCGGCTGCTATGCGGATAACATGGAGGGCAGGTGCCGGCCAGGAGCGGACGATCGAGCCTGCATGCCGGAAGCAATAATTCGCGGGGGTCGAAGTGCCTGCAGGGTGTGCCCCCTGCCAATAAGTGGGGCCGAATTAGCTCGGCGAGCACCACCCTCTTGAATGGTGCCAACATGGCCTAGAAGCAGAACACAAGACCACTTATCCGCAATTTGTGGCGAGGAGATGAAAAATGGATTTGAAGGTAGCCAGTCGCTTGAGACCTGTCACCGAGGCTGGGACTTCGGTTGGTCGCATCTATCTGTACCCGCTGCAGGAAAAAGATTTGAATAACTTCGAAAAGCTTCCCCCTGCGGACGTCATCAAGCAGGTCAGGAATTTGCTCACCAGCATTGGCAGCCTGACCTTGGAGTCCGAAGAAGCACCGGATCGTATTCCTCTCGATCCTGAAATCACGACTACGCTTTCGCAAGAAGAGGTGGAGCAGCTTGCTGAAGCCTATGTGAAATCGTCTGAGTGGCAGACAGCTCTGAAAGACAGTCAAGAACGCACACCTGTTGCGCGGGAGGCGGGTGAAAAGGCTTCGGCTTACCTGATTCGGCTGGTTGAGGACGAAGTCCAACAGCTTGGTCAGAAGACGAAGCAACGGCACGAGAAGATGCTTGGCTCCAGTCGTGGCATATTTGACCAAGTGCAGAAGAGCACAGATGCTTTGGGCGTGACGTTGAGCGAATTCGAAAAACTCACCAAATCACATGGCGTGACGGCAGCGGGGAGCTATTCCGCTAGCAAAGACGACCTTAGTGAGGTCAATTCTTTGATGGCGGATCTAGCTTGGACTCGTGGGGAAGAGCGTGCAGAAGAATTGGAATTGCATCGACTCACTGGTCAGATGACAGCTGATTCCGCTAAGGCCCTCAAAGATTTGGTGGCAGCGGCTACGAAAATGATGGGGGATATGGACGCGCGTGACATTCGAAACGATAAGTCGACGCGCAGGCAAATCATAATTGCAGTGTGGTCTGTTGGTATATCTGCAGTCTTTGCGTTAGTCGCTTTAATATTTTCTGTGCTCTCATACTTTCAAGACAGAAATAACAACACCACCGATGACCAGTGGCAGACGAAAGTATTGACTGTTATCGAACAGGTAAGTCAGCAGCATTCCGCTCTTCAGCGAGAAACTCAGGCACTTCAGGCACAGGTGGAGTTGCAGGGTGCTCGCATCACTGAGCTGAGAGCAATTCAGCGCGCCACCGCCAAATCAATTGGAACGTCACGCCCCCTCTCCAAGCCCGAATAGCTTTTTAAGGTAGGAAATCCTTCCTGCTCGCCGGAAAGATGGGCAAAAAGGGGCTTTGCGTGAATTTATTTCCGGGATCTTATCCAGCAGTGGCCGGAGTTATAAAGCAAAATTGCTGTCAAAATTTAAGGGCTTCACTATGCACAGCATCCCGAAACAGCTCTATCGATATCGCAGCATTGAAGGCGAAGCACAAGCAAGAACCCAACGCTTGATCGAGACGGGAATTCAATACTTCGCCGCTCCCACTTCTTTCAACGATCCGTTCGACAGCCGCCCAGATTTCACTCTGTCGGGCACAGAGGACGAAGTTCGTGCCTATCTGAACGAAATGTGGTCGCGACAAGCGCCGCATATCTCCAGCGAAGACAGAAAGCGAGAGATCGAGGCGATCCTTCGAGACCCGAATCGCGATCCGCGCTTGCCAGAAAACAGTATGCAAACCGCCGCTGTCTACGAAGCCATGGTCACCGCCAAGATAGGCGTGATGTGCCTTTCTGCGGTAAGAGATAGCGTCCTCATGTGGTCTCACTATGCCGATTGCCATCGAGGTATCTGTCTCGTATATGACACGTCAGATGAATTCTTTGCCACGGCGCAACCGGTTCACTATCAACACGCGAGGCCGCAAGCAAACCCAATAGCTCATACACCTGAGGAGATGCTGGACAACGCCATCTTTACGAAGTCAGACGCATGGTCGTATGAGCAGGAGTGGCGCATCCTGCACTATCAGCGAGGCCCCGGTGAGCGCCAAATGCCACCAAACTGTCTGCGCGCTGTCTTGCTGGGTGTTGCTGCATCCGACTCCACGAGAAGACTAGTTGAGTCTTGGGCAAAATCATCCGAGGCAAAGCCACAAGTCATCCGAGCTCGTCTTTCCCCATCGGCTTTTGAGATTCAGTTCCCAGGAGACAGTGGTGAAACCTCTCAGGTCAATCCTCACAACCCTTTAATTCTTAAAGGCGGTCAAGATTGACTTCCGGCCGATTACTTCGCTAACCCTTCCGTCGAGAGGACGCTCGCCCGGCATGCCGTTCAAGGCCGTAACCCGGAATCCGGGCCCGAGTAGTAGGTCGGAAAAGCGAAGCGCCTTCCGACTTCCGGAGTGTTCCGCCTCGGTAGTTTTTGTACCGCCAAGCGTCGGAAAGCGCCCGCGGCTTTTCCGACCTCTGCCCTGAGAAGCATACCGCAGGCTAACTCATCATCCCACCGGACCCGCGTGAAAATCAGCGTAGGTCGCTGCATTCAAACGTTGGTCAACTCAAAGGAAGAATCATGAAACTTGGTACTTGCGTTGATATCGTCACCGCTCTTGTCGCGGCCGCTTTGCTGGTTGGCTGCGCTTCGGCACCAACGCAGGAGGAAATATCGCGTGCCGACTACGGGCAGCCAATGTCGCAACAGGAATGCCTGTCGATCTCGGAGGCTGCAATAGCCAATCAACTCAAAGATCCGAGCTCTGCGCAGTTTCGTAACGAGCCCCCTTGCTACACCGGTTGGGTGAGTTCAGTTCCGCTCATGGGACTGAGGGCTGCGTTCGGCTATGTGCAAAGGGGCGAGGTAAACGGCAAGAACTCATTTGGCGGGTATGTAGGGTTCCGTCCGTACCTGGTTCTTATTAAAAATGGTGTCGTCGTACGTAGTTGCATCACTGACCCTAATGGCGTTTGCATTCCAAGCGGGCAGTAGGCTTACGTGTTCGCGCGGAGTGGCCCAACATGACGCTCAACCTCACTCCCTTCGATCGCTGGCCCTAGGACGCTGCGTGATAAGTCCGCGCAGCGCTGGTTAGCACTGCGTTGAATATCGGCCTTCCAAAAGTCTGACTTTCTGCAACGGGTCGTTACGAGCCAGCGAACTGTCATCAAAAGTTGGCGATGCTTGCAGCCTGAAGGTTCAAGACCCCCTTTTCCACCGCCTCAGTATCTCCGGCAGCTCTGCATTGACCTTTTCCACCATAGGCTCAATGCGTGCGGCGATGGAATAAGGGATGAAGAATTGAGCGAGCAGGATGAAGAAGGCAACGGCGAGCAGCACTGAAACCAGTGTCAGCAAATACGCCGCGGGCAGAGACGTGTGCATCACGATGAAGATCGCAAGCAGGCAAACGCCCAGGCTCATCAGGATCAAGCCGGTGACTTTCGGCACCCAGTGATCCAGTCGGAGGGTGAAGTGGTCCTCGACGAACTCCATCTCGTCTTTCCAGATCTTGGAGAGTGATCTGGCGGTAACGTCTTCCTTCATCAAGCGGATCAGCGCAACACGCGCCGGGGCGGAAGCCCACATGCCGGTTGCCTTGTAGAACTCCGCCTCGTCGATATACACCGGCGGCGCGGGCAGCTCGCTCGCAACACAATGAAGCGTGGCTTTGCCTTTGACCACCACGCCGATATTTCGCCTGAACTCGAACCTGTCTCCCATGCTCATTCCTACACGCGCTGATTGAAAAAAACAGAGCCGCGCAGCAAACACTGCGCGGCTCTTTCAGACGTCATTGTATGGCTTTGGCATAAGGCGGGCACCCCGCCCCACGATCCTCGATCTCTGCGAAACGACGCGGACTCAGCGTTTGCGCTTCCCGCCCACGTTGAGCTCACCGATGGTGACAGGTCCGTCGATACGGGCACCCACGTTGCCGTGCACGATAAAAGAATCCCCGGAGGTTTGCCCGGTCAGTAAGGCGGCAAGCGCTGCTTTGCGGACGGCCTCCGGCGCTGCGCGATAGGCCGCCAGCATCTCAGCCTCATTGGCTTCAACGATACCGACCGCGTGCTTGCCTGTTAGGACGTACAACACGTCGCCTCCAGCATCGGCCAGCTTAGCCAGGAACTCAGACTTGGGTTGCGTCTCCCCCGACTCGTAAGCGCAATAGGAGCGCTTTGAGGTTCCACAACGCATGGCCATCTCATCTTGCGTGAGCCCCATTTGCTCGCGCTCGGATTTTAGGCGGTCCCAGAGATGCATTTTTCTGCAATTCCTTGTTGACTTGTTGCAGCTTTCTGCAACAATTCGGTTGTGTCTTTTACTGCATCTCATCGTACCCCATGAAAAACACCGCCGTACAAGCGCCGCGCAGCCGCACGCCAAGAGGAACTGGCGAAGCGGGGCGAATCAATCTCTCTCTGCTACCGAATGAGCGGGCAGAACTTCAAAAACGAGCAGATGCAGACGGGCGCACCCTCAGTGCCATGGCACGCGTCCTGGTGCTCCGCGCATTCTCGGATTCCACCACTCAAGGAGAGCAATCTTGAAACACCTTACGATTTCCATTGAATACGCTGGACTGTCCCTACCTGTAATCAAGAACGAGCGTGGAACCGAGCTGGTACCGCTCAAACCCGTTTCTGACTCATTCGGACTTCATTGGCCGAGCCAGTTTTCTCGAATGAAGGAAGACTGGACTGCGCGCTTTCTTGGTGTCTGCATTCAGGATATCCAGAACGCAGGTGACCAGAAGCGCGAGATGGTGTGCATCCGCCTGGACCGTGTTGCGGCCTATCTGATGAGCCTCAATCCGATCAAGATCCGAGCGGCAGGCAACACCACCGGCGCCGACTTCCTAGAAGCGCGCCTCAATGAGTGGGCCGACGCACTGCACGACTACGAAACCCTCGGGGCCGCGGTGAATGAGCGCCACATCGCCGGCCAGGCCACGCTCCGCGCGGCGAACGCCGCCCTCAAGCTGATCCGCGCCAAGGCGGCAACGGTGTCGAAGGCCGATCGCGGTTTGATCGACGGGCTGCTGCAGAACCTGTCCCGCGAGAACGGCATTCCCTACCAGCCCGATCTGGTGCCCAGCGCTGAGTGATGATCTGAAAGGTACGCGCAATGAAATCGAGCGTCATGTGTCCCGGCTCACAAAGCCTGATCGCCAGCCTACGCGCCGCCGTCACCACCTGGCGCCAGCGCAACAACTGGAGCCGTGAAACGGTGATCGCCGAGATCGTCGGCGTGCACAAGCGCATCGGCGCCGAGGCGGCCAGCGGCATTCAGTTCGAGGAAGGGGGCGACGCCTTCAACCGCATGCGCGCCAATGCCGAGCGCGTCTGGCGCTGGCTGGATGATGAGACGAAAGACACGAACCTGCTGCCGGCGAACTTCATCCGCAGCCTCATCGTGGCGCTGCCGCTCGATCTGCGTCTGCAGGTGATGGATGCGCTGCTGATGGGCACGGGCCTGCATGCCGATGTGCTGAGCGACGCGCAGAGTGATGCGAGCCTGCCCCAGCACCTGCGGCGCATCAGCAAGGAGTGCGGTGAGGCTGCGGCGAGCATTGCCCAGGTGCTGGACAAGGGCGACGCCACCGATCTGGCCAATGCCGACCGCGAGCTCGCCGAAGCGGCCGAGGCGATCGAATCTGCCCGCAATGAGATTGGCCGCCGGCGCACGGTTGCGGCTGCTTCCGCTTCTGCCGCGTAGGAGGCGACATGGCTATCCAGACCAGCGTGCTTCGCCACACCTCGATCCCCTGCCCGCTCTGCGGCTCGATCCTCACCGTGCGCACCTCGCGCCAGCTCACCGAGGTGCTGCGCGAGGAGTATGTGGATTGCAGCAACCACTTGTGCCCGGGCCGATTCAAGGTGAGCCGCGAGATCGTGGCGAGCCTCTTCGAAGGCAGTTATGACCACGGCCTGAAGCTGCCGCAGAGCCTGCGCAAGCAGGCCCTCGCCCCGACGCCGGCGCCGGACCCGAACCAGCTCCAGCTGCCGGGGCTGGACCCGGAGCCGCCGCCCGATCTGAGCTGCTACGGCAGCCCGCCCGGCCGCCAGGCCCGCGCGACCTGATCCCCCGCTAACCCTTCGCTCGACCCACCCGACATGCCTGTTTCAGCAGGCGTGCGGGACCTTTTACGCCCGAATTCCCGACCACCACCACCCACCACGCAACCTGGAGCACCACCATGAACCGTGAAATCACCCAGATCATCGAGGCGGCGGATGCCGTGAAGGCCACCGTCGAGGGCGTCGCCAATGTGGGCGACAGCGCCGCCTCCAGCGCGCTGATCGGCGCACTCGACACGCTCGATGCCGCCACCGAGGCGCTGCGCCGGGCGCCCCGCATGCCGGCCGTCAATGGCCTGTGGGAGCGGCGGATCACTGTCGAGGCCATGTACTGGCCTGCCGTCTATTTCGACGCGCAGTTCAATGGCGAGGCGCTCGCCGAGCTGGTCGAAACGCTGGACGATCACGGCACCACCGGCGTGCCGCGCGCCGTGACTGCCGCCACCGCCGAGAAGATCCGCCGCAATGAGTACGAGGGCCTGATCGCGGTCGTGACCATGTACCGCAATGAATCGAGCCGCTGGTCTGGCGTGATCACCGCGGAAGACTTCGAAACGCTGGCCCTGCGGGCCATCGAGTGGGGCGACGCGGTGCTCCACCGCCATCAGGCCAGGAAGGCTCCGCTCAGCCTGGTGAAGGCAGCCTGAGCATGGCCACCCGCGAACCTACCGACGCGATGCGCGCCCAGCTGCGAATCCACCTCGCCTACCTCGCGGATGTGCAGGGCTGGACGAAGGCCCAGCGCATCGAGCTCGTCGCCGACTACCAGCAGGCGATGCAGACGGAGGAAGGCTTCGCGGTCATCGAGGCCCACCTCGCCAGCGTCACCCCGCATCAATCCGCTTTCCTCGCCAAGATCGGAAGGACAACAGCATGAACACCCGGAACACCTCGCACGTCGTCACAGACCTCAGCGGCCGCGCGCTCAAGCTGGTGGGGGTGCTGTGATGGCCCGCCCCGCCACCGGCCCCTATCGCGCCGGGATATTCCACCAGTCCGACTACCGCCGCTGCGACAAATGCAAGGTACCCACCCTGCGTATCCAGGGCGACTACGTCGAAACCTCCCGCACAACCATGATTTGGTGCTGCCCCAAGTGCGTGCAGCGCCTCACCGCCTCCGGCCTGCGCCTGGCGGTTTGAAGGAGACTGTTATGGCCCCCCGCATCACCCCCGGCCCCTGGAAGGCCGTCGCCTACATCGACCCGGCGGAGCTCATCAAAGGCCCGGACGGTCAGGTGCTCGCCATGCGGCAAGACGACGCCACCACGGCAGACATGACTCTGATGGCTGCCGCGCCGGAGCTGCTCGCAGCCCTCACCGCCCTGGTCGAAGAGGCCCAGCCGCTGGGCCTCCAACGCCGCCCCTACAAGACCGCCCTCTCTCTGGTCCTGAAACTGGAGAACGCGGCATGACTTCCGCCCACCCCGGCCCAGCTGCGCCCGAGAGAGGCCTGGCAGGCGGACGTCGGCAAACAGCATGCCCGCAACGAAGACCAGAACTGAGTGACAACAAAGATGGCAAGCATTGAAGAAATCAAAGACCGAGTAGATCTTCCAGACCTCGCCGCCAGCCTCGGCATGAAGCAGGGCGCTGGCCAGAAGGCCAACTGGTTCAGCCCCGCCCGCGAGGAGAAGAATCCGTCGCTCTCCATCACGCAAAAGGGCGGCCGCTGGAGCTGGAAGGATTGGGCGGGCGATGACAGCGCGGCCGGCAGCTGCATCGATCTGGTCATTTACTGTGGCCGTGCGAATGACGTGAGCGAGGCGCTCAAGTTTCTGCATGAATACTTGGGCATCCCGACCGAGTCGCCGCTGCGCGATGAGCCGCGCCGTGAGCGCACGCTGGCCGAGAGCATCGGTGAGGATTGTCTGCGTCAGGCCGAGCAGGCGAAGGACTACCTGATGAGCCGTCGCATCAGCGTCGAGCTCATCAATGAAGCCATCGCCCGCAAAAGCATCGGTTTCAACACCTACACCAGCAAGAAGGTCGAGGCTGGCCAAGCGGGTCACGGTGGCCCGGCCGTGGCGTTCATCGTGCGAGAGCTCACAACACCGCGCATCGTGGCGGTGGATCTGCGCTACCTCGATCCTGCGCTCAATGGCGGCGTCAAGACTCAATGCCAGGGCGACAAGCAACTGCACGGCTGGACCTTGTGCCCGCGGAAGCTGGCGGAAGCGCGTACGGTAATCCTCACCGAGTCCAGCATCAATGCCCTGTCTGTGGAATGTGCTCGGCTCCCGAAGACGGCGGCCTATGCGGTGCTCGGCACGAAGAACATCAAGCATAAGGACTGGCGCTGGTTGCGCGGCCGGCAGGTGCTCATCGCATTCGATCACACGGATGCGGTAGACGAGAAATCTGGCAACCGACCCGGGCTCTCCGCAGCCTGGGAAATGCACGAGATTCTGACCCGTCTCGATATCTCCGCGATGCTCATCGACATGTCCGGCTGGGGTGAAGGGTGTGATCTCAACGACTACCTGAAGGAGCATGGCCCGGAAAAGCTCGCAGGCGCCTTAAGACGTATTGAACCCTGGCTCTTTCAGGGCATGGCCGGCTTTGACAAGAAGGATGACCGGCCGGAAGGACGGCAGCGCGTCTATCTGCCCTGGCATGACGCCTCGGTGTATTGGCGCTACCGCGTGCAGAAGGATTTCACCACCTACATCACCGAGCTCAAGACGGACGACCAGGGCGCGGTCAGCATGGATTCGAAAGAGGTCTGCAGCTTCCGCGTGGCGGGCCTCTCACGCGTCACGATCCAGGGCACAGTGGCCACCACCACTGGTGAAGAAGATAGCCAGCCCTCGGTGGCCTTTGCCGCGGTGGTTCAGGCGGCTCGACATGGCGACAAGCTCATGCGTCAGGTGGTGGAGGACGAGAAGCTCTTCAACATCGACACCTGGAAGAAGTTCGGCGCGGTGTGGGATCAGAGCCGCTTCATGCGCATGCTCAACATTCTCGAGCGGGGCGCAGGCATCGGCGAGCGCAAGGCCGCGAACTTCGTGGGCCTGTGCTTCATGGACGGCCGGCTGACCGTGAGCGAAGGCAGCGACACCTATTTCACCAACCCGAAACAGCAGTGCCCTTACAGCAACCTGAGCTTTCCGACCGGCCGGGCCAGTGACGCCCGCAAGGTAATCGAAGCGTATCAAGCGACCTTCCGCGATAACGCAGCCAGCATTCTGCTGGCCTGGACGATGGGCGCGCACATGAAGGTGTTGCTGGGCTTCTGGCCGCACATGCAACTCCAGGCGAGCAAGGGCAGCGGCAAGAGCGTGCTCACCGGCCGCCTCGAGCAGACCACCGCCATCAAGGTGTTCTCGAAGGAGGCAATCAAAACGGCGTTTCGCCTGGTGATCACCACCAGCGCGACGAGCCACCCGGTGGGCTGGGAGGAAATCTCGGCCAACCAGCAGGTCGTGATTGATGCTGCGGTCAGCCTGCTGCAGGAGGCCTACAACTTCAAGAGCTCGCCACGCGGTACGGACGCCCTGGAATATCTGACGTGTGCGCCGGTGCTCCTCATCGGGGAAGACGTGCCGGTTCGCTCGCTGACGGGCAAGCTGGTGCGCGCTGACCTCACCGGCAAGAAGGGGCCGATGATGCCCATGGACCTGCCGCGCTTCCCGGTTCGCCAGTGGCTGGAATTCCTGGCCAGCCAGGACCGCCACGCGGTGCACCGGAAGTACGAGGAGCTCCGCAAGCATTGCCTGGCCAAGAGCCGGGCGAGCGGCACCGATGATGGCGCGCAGCGGATGGCGGCGAACTATGCCTGCATCCTGCTGGCCTGGCGTTACCTATGCGAGTTCGCCGGCATCGAGGCCTACGACCAGGGCGGCTTCCCGCAAGACGTGCTCGCCGAAATGAACCGGCACATCGGCGAGACCAGCGCGGACCGCGAGCCTTGGGTCTGGATCATGGAGACGCTCCTATCTGAAATCTCCTCCCATTCTTTCGAGCATCCGTACGTTTGGGATGTTGTGAAGGACGCGGCCGGCGAGGAGGCGCTCTGCCTGCTGCTGCGCCCCTCACATGTCATGGACCATATCAAGACCACCACGCGCCTGCGAGACATCTGGAATGGCCTGCCGGTGAAGAGCGATCGGGTGTTCAAGCAGCAGCTGCGCCACAGCGGCGTGATCGTGGCGGACGACATCGAGCGGATGATCGGCCCGGATGGCAACCGGCAGCGCATGGGCCACCTCACCGCCATCAGCCTGGAGCGCCTGAAGGCCTTCGGCCTGCACGCCGTACAGCGTGGGGGCGAGCGCGGCGATGCCCTGCTCTATGACGGTGTCGCACCCGCGGCGAGAGGTATGGCGGCCGCTGCATGAAGCCTGCAGCGCCCATTTCAAGGCTCATCACCCCTTCCGGGCGAAAGCCCGGCTGATCAGGAAAGTGGGCCGGCCGAGGCTAATCGCTTGGCCGCCGCCCCCCTTACCCCCCGCACAAGAAACCCGGCCCAACGGCAGGCTTTGAAGGCAAAGGGGGCAAAAACTGCGCCAGTCGGTGGAATTGCAGGAGCGGGCAGAGTTCAAGAACCCGTGGATTTCGGTGGATAAGTCGCTAAGTCATTGATCGGCGCGGGGTATTTATGCCGAGAGGGTGCGAAATATCCACGAAACAGCGTGATTTCTCCACGGGTTGCATTTGTCATTATTTGTGAGAGTTTCCCTATATGTATTTCTATCTATTTGTTTTTAAAGAGAGAGAAGAGAAAGAGGAAAGAATGAAGAGCATCCACGGGAACAGGCAAAAAATCCACGGGTCGCGAAGCTGCTCAAAAATGATTCCACGGGTTGGCTCCCCGCAAAACACCCCAACCCGTGGAATCCGTGGATACATTTGTCTTTTATATTCAATCGTTTGCAGCAACAACAGACCACATCCACGCATCCACGGATTTTTTTCCCCCTACCCCCTCCGGAGGCCGGCATGATCTTCCTCACGCGTACCAATCTCACTGAACTCAGTGGCCGGAAGCGCCCGAACGCTGTTCGGGCTTGGCTCGATTGCCAGGGCATCCCATACGTGGTTGGGGCGGACAAATGGCCACGTGTGCTGGAGGCCGCTATCCTTTCCAAAATGGGAATGGCAGACAGCTCTGCCGGCGAAGAACCGAGGCTGATCCTTGACTAAGAGCAGAACGCTACCGCGCTGGATGCACCTAAAGCACGGCCGCTACTACATCGTCCGAGAGAACAAATGGACACCACTGGCGCGAGATCTGCACGACGCGCTGGTGGAGTACGCTCAACTCACGGCCACGACCAACCGCGGGGAAATGGCAGAACTGGTAAACCGGGCGTTGGAAGATATGCGGCTCACGGTCGCCGACAGCACGTATAAGAACTACAGCGTCTGTGCCAAGCGGGTGAAGAGATCTTTTGCCAAGTTCACGCCACGCCAGGTCAGGCCGGTGCACGTCGCTGAGTTCCTTGATCACCACAAGAAGAAACCGAGCATGGCGAACCTGCTGCACTCGTTCCTGAAAGGGATGTTCCAACGTGCGGTGCGCTGGGGCATCGTCGAAGCCAACCCGGTGCGCGATATCCAACAGTTCGCCACCAAGCGCCGCGACCGCTACATCACAGCCGACGAATACCAAAAGATCCTGGCCAAGGCTCCAGAGACGCTGCAGTGCCTCATGGAAATCGCTTACATCACCGGTCAGCGCATCGGTGACGTAATGAATATCCGGTATTCGGACATTACCGAGGCGGGCCTCTTCGTCAGACAGCAGAAAACCAAGGCCCGGGTAATGATCACCATGACGCCAGACCTCACCGCAGCCATCAACAAGGCGCGCTCGATCCACCAGTCAGTGAAAGGCCTGACGCTCTTTCACAAGCGTAACGGCGAGTTGCTGGCCTACTCGACGATCTACGGCCACTGGCAGAAGGCTTGTAAAGCGGCAGGCGTGGAAGACGCCCACTTCCACGATATCCGCGCTGCCTCCGCGACGGATGCGAAAAAACAGGGTCTCGACAGCAGAAAACTCCTTGGCCACACCACCGAAAGCAGCCACAACCGCTACCTTCGCGACAAGGAAACTCCTGTTGCGACACCTGTCCCTGCAAGAAAATCTTAGACGCGTCTAAGAAAAAACCGCCAAAACCCTGCTGTAGAGGGAAGAAAAATTAACGCTACATGAACTTCGACAAGATCGAGGAATACGTTGAAGTAGCGAAAGAAGTCAGCATCTGAGCGCTGCCGGCACGAGCCTCAACCAAGCCCGGAAACCCGCCGCAAGGCGGGGCCGGGCTTTTTAACTTTCCGGGCGCTTGCCGCGCGGACCGTCCCCGGTGTGCCCAACAGTCGTCCGCCTCGCGCCCGCAAGGGCCTGACCTGTCAGGCGCTCCTCTTGCCCTCTGATCGATGCAGGGGCAAGTTGCGGATGCTTTTGCGCCCATGCCACCATCTGTCCGTTAGTCGGCTTGAAATTGCGGCAAATAGCAATCGCGAAATACAAAGAGGGTAAGCTAGCCCCCATACTTTAGTTATACGCATTCAGCATCAGAGCGATTACTCAGCCCAAACTCCCCACTGCCGCACTCATTCGAACGTCATGATGCCCGCCTTTCCCGGATCCGGCCCGATGAAACCTCAGCGCTCAAGGTTCTGTGGTTCCTCGTCCGGTCATCAATCGGGAGGACATCTTTTCGATGCGCTGCGCGAACTCGAGTTCGAGCAAAGTCTGGAAATCGACGGCCAGCGCCTCCGGGTCGGCCTTGCCAACAATGCCTGGCAGATGTACCAGGCGCACCTGCTGCTGGAAAAACTGCATGCGCGAAACGGGCAGCGCAGCCATGTGCGCCCGCTGTGTCCCGGCCTGAATCACGCCGTGGCCGTTGCGCTCAAAGTCCAGCCCGCTTCCCGCAGCCTGCGCGCACAGGGAATCCTGGTCCTGCGACGCGACAGCCATGAAGGGCTGGCACTTGAGCAACGTCATCTGGCGCAACTCGAGTCGCTGCGCCAGCAGGGCGCCCGTCTCATCGAGATCGAGCTGGTTGCCTTCGAGGAAGTGACCCAGCTTGAAAACCTGCTCCACGCGATGATCAGGAGCCTGCTGCAGTCGGTCAATGACTGGCAGGCAACGGACATCCTGGTGGAATGTCCGCGCGAACACGCAAAAATCTATTGTCGCCGGCTCGGCTTCAAACGCTGCGGCGAGCGCGGGCATGGCAACTCGCGCCTATTGCTGAGACTCTCAGCCGCGCGCCTGCTGGACCGCATGCCCCGCATTTCCTGAAACACGGGGTCATGCATCGAGCGGCACTGCCCCGATCAACGCGTCGGGCTCTTGCTGCAGAGCGTGCTGGCCCGCACGACCAGGTCGTGATAGAGCACCGGGCTTTCCGGAATGGCGCAGGCTTCCGGATAAGGCTCGCCACGGCGCTCGCAGATCCGGCGTACCAGCAGGCGCAAAGCGACCTCTGCCATGCGCGGCGTGTCCTGGGTCATGGAGGTCAGCGGCGGAATCAGGAAGGCACTTTCCGGCTGGTTATCAACGCCCATGACCGCAATGTCTTCCGGCACGCGCAGACCCAGTCTGTGGGCTTCAGCCAGAACACCGATTGCCATCCGGTCACTGCCCACGAACACGGCGTCCAGCTGCGGGCAGATTTCCCGCAGACGGCGCAGCCCGGGCCCGCCACTGGTGACATCCCAGTCGCCTTCAACGAGATTGCGCCCGGCTTCGGGCAGCCCCGCTTCGGCAAGCGCTGCTCGCCAGCCTTCCACGCGCTGCTGAGTCACCCAACGGTTGGCCGGCCCGGAAATGTGTCCGATATTGCGCCGCCCAAGGCTCAGCAGGTGCCGCGTAGCGAGCCGGCCCGCTTCGAAGTTGTCGAAACTGACGGTATCCACACCCGGGCGCGCCTTGGCATTGATGGCCACAAGCGGCATGGGCAGGGACGCGAGATCGAAGTCATCCAGCCAGGCGTGACTGTCTCCGATTTCAGGTCCGGCCCAGATGACGCCGTCGACCTGTCGCTCGATCAGGAAATCGAGCATGGCCCGTACGCTGCCTGCGCTGAAATCAACCATTTCCTTGATGAGCAGCGCATAACCCATGCGATCTGCCTGCCGAACCATGCCGAGGTAGGCGACGCCGGTCACCAGATACCCCTGACCGCCGTTACTCACCACACCGATGGTCTGACTTCTGCCCGTACTGAGCTGTCGCGCGAGAGCACTCGGCCTGAAGCCGAGCGTTTCGATACAGTGAAGCACACGCTCCCGGGTGTCTTCGGTCACATGCGCGCTGCCGTTTACCACCCTTGAAACGGTCTGCTTTGAAACACCTGCCAGCTTGGCTACGTCTGCCAGGGTGACGCGTTTGTCCCCGCCCGGAATCGTCACGATTGACCTGCCCTTTCCTGTTCTCTGAATGCGCTTGCCTCGGCCACGGCGCCTCTTGCCAGCATGAAACACATCCAGGCGAGGCGCCCAAGTTCCGGCACTGCCCGGGATTATCACCTGAAAGGCCGCCGCCAAGCCTGCAGTGGTCGTCCCTGAGTGTTGCGCCGACGCCGCAGAATGAACCGTGCTTCAGGTGAGACCGGTAGCATCGTGAGCCGAAAGCACAACAAGGCCGCAACGCCGGTCAGTAAAGGGAGGAGACCATGCCGCAGCACAGAACATTGATGCCACTCGAAAAGGCGACCACATATTTGACGGCAGTGGCACTTTCGGCCGCAGCCCTGACAGCATGCGGCGGCGGTGGAGGCGGCGTACAGGTCGGATCCGGAGGCACTTCAGCCGCCTCGTCCGCAGCGGCATCATCGGCGTCCTCAACTGCCAGCAGTTCGGTAGCATCCAGCGCCACAGGGGGCAATGCGTCATCCGCCTCCTCGTCGTCGCTCGCGTCCTCATCGCTCTCGTCAACCGCCAGCGCACTCCCGGCGCCGGTCGATCTGCAGGTACCGACGCTGGCCTATGACGACACATCGATCACGCTGGTCTGGAAGAAGCCGGATGACTACAGCAAGATTGTCGATTACCGCGTCTACATGAACGGGAAACCGCTTGGACTGGCCTCTGCCAACAACAGCACGCACTCGCCGGCCAAACCCTACATCGACGCCTTCTACGCGGCCGATGCGGCGGGCTTCCACCGCAAGATCACCTTCCAGAACTTTCTCGCGACCGGACTTGCAGCAAGCACGAGCTACAGCTTCACGGTTCGCTCCATCGACGCCGCAGGAAACGAATCCGCCGACAGCACCGCGCTGGTGTGGAAAACCGCAGCAGGCTACGCAAAGGTGGTGAACCTTGCCAGCGCCGGCGCTGTCGGTGACGGCGCAACCGTCAATACCACCGTCATCCAGAATGCGATCGACACCTGTGCGAGCGGTTCAACGTCGGCTTACGGATGCAAGGTCATCGTTCCAGCTACGGCTGCGAGCGGCAAGGTGTTCGTCAGCGGAGCCCTGTTTCTCCGCAGCAACATGACGCTGGAAATCGAAGAAGGCGCAACATTGAAAGGCGCCACGCTTGCAAGCGAGTATCCGCTCAATCGCGGCTACCAGCTCTACAGCTACTTCACGAACTCGACCGATGACCGTCGCCCCCCGTCACTGCTGAATCTGCTGAGCACCTCGCACATGAACGGCAGCAGCGCCCTGACAGACCATCAAGGTTACGACGACTCGCGAGGCAGCTTCACCAACATCCGGATCGTGGGCAAGGGAACGCTTGACGGCAGCGGATGGGTCCGAAGCAGCACTGACACCGTCGACGAGATCGGCAACAAGCTCGCCTACTACGAAGCAGGCAGCGCCAGCAAATGGAGCACGCTGGGGCTCCTCGCGAAGAATCAGATGCTTGCCGCGCAAACAGAGGTCGGCACCACACTCAACAGCACGCAGAACGCCAACTACTACAGCAACCGGAGGTCCAGCCTTGCCACCTTCCGCGGCGCGCGGAACATCTACGTCGGCGGGCTCATGCTGCTGAATCCCGCCTATCACGGCGTCATGTTCCTGGAGAGCGAGAACATCGTTTTCGCCGGAACGCGCTCGCAGACCTATGACATCAACAATGCCGACGGCGTGGAGTTCGGCAACAGCGACAACGCCATGATCTTCAACAACTTCTTCGACACGGGGGACGATGACGTGAACTTCGCAGCGGGCCAGGGTGCGGATTACGAGAACGCCCTTGCGCAGCAGAATGCCTGGATTTTCAACAATTACATGCGTGAGGGACATGGAGCGGTTGTGGCAGGCAGCCACACCGGTGGCTGGATCCAGGACATCCTTGCCGAAGACAATGTCATGTATCACACCGACAACGGCCTGCGTTTGAAGAGTACACCTGCAACAGGTGGCGGCGCGCGGCGCATCACCTTCCGTGACAACGCGATGAAGGACATGAGCACCAACGCATTTATCTTCACCCTGGCCTACAGCGCGGGAAGCAATGTGTTCAGCAGCGCCGGTCAGTGTGCACGCTTCCACGACATCAGCATCCGAAACGTAAGCGTGGACAACATCGGCGCGGGCGGCGCTCCCATCGCAGTGGACGGCTATGCCGGCACGGACGCTACCCTGCCCTACCCAGAAACCTTCCAGGAGGCGATCAGTTTCGATACGCTGAAGATCACCAATGCGAAATCGGCCACGAGCATCAGCCGACTGAAAAACAGCAGCTTCAAGGATGTGACGATCACCAACAGTCCGAGCACTTTCTGGGTATTCAGCAACTCCAGTGGCAACAGCTTCACCAACGTAAGTCCGGCGCCCTGATCGCCTGGAGACAGCGGCGCTTCGAGCCCCCATTCCACGGAAGGCGGGGCCGAAGAAACAGGCAAGCAAAAACAACACGGGGAGCCGAAGCTCCCCGTGTTGTTCATCGGGCCTGTTTGAACAATCAGGCTGCAGCGGCCAGATTCGACTCCAGCAGCAACTGAGCGCGGGTGGCAACTTTCTGCTCCCCCATGCCGCCCAGCAATTCCTTCATGTCGAGGATCAGCACGATCTGTCCGTTGGACAGGGTGGTGACTCCCGCGACGCCCTTCGGTCGGAAATCGTCGAGCGACTTGATCACTGCATCTTCCCGGCCTGCAAACGAATCGATTGCCAGAATGAAGCTCTGCTCGGCCGACTGCATCAGCACGCCATACTCGGGTACCCGCTGTTGCGGCCAGCCCAGCAACGCAGCGAGCGTGACGATCGGCAGCACCTCGCCGCGAACCACCATCGTCGCACGGCCACCCAGCTCCTGAACCTCCTTGGCCTCGATCGGCAGGATTTCGCGAACCATCGAAAGCGGCACCGCAAAAGGCTGATCCTCAAGGCACACCAGCAGCACAGGCAGAATGGCCAGCGTCAGCGGCAGGGAAATGATGAACTCGGTTCCCTTGCCCTGCACCGAGCGGATGTCGATCGAGCCGTTAAGTTTCTGGATATTGGTTCGCACCACGTCCATGCCGACGCCGCGGCCGGAAACGTCCGACACGGTGGAAGCCGTCGAGAAGCCCGGCAGGAACACCAGGTTGTAGCTCTGGCGCTCATCCATCGTGTTGGCTTCCTCATCGGTGATGAGTCCCTTCTCCAGAGCCTTGGCACGGAGCTTCTCCGGATTCATGCCGCGTCCGTCATCGGCGACCAGGATCACGATGTGATCCCCTTCCTGGCGCGCTTCTAGGCGGACGTTGGATTTTTCCGGCTTGCCCATTGCCATGCGTTCGGCAGGCAACTCGATGCCGTGGTCCACTGCATTCCGGATCAGGTGAATGATCGGATCGGAGAGGTCCTCGATCATCGTCTTGTCGATCTCGGTCTCCTCGCCCAGCAGCAGGAGTTCAACATCCTTGCCCAGCGAACGTGCGAGGTCTCGTGCAATCCGAGGATATTTCTGGAACAGGCGGCCGATCGGCTGCATCCGCGTCTTCATGACAGCGTTCTGAAGATCAGACACCAGCAGATCGAGCTGGCTCACCGCCAGATCCAGCGCATGCAGGGTATCCGTATCGTTCTTGCCGTTCAGGATGTCGGAGCGCAAAGCCGTCAGGCGGTTCTTCGTCAGGCCGATTTCACCGGAGAGGTTGAGCACCTGATCCAGCCGCGAGGTATCGACGCGAATCGAGTTGTCCCGCTGGCGTTCGCCTTCGCGGCGACCTCCCGGGGGCCCCTGATATCCGGGCTTGTCCGTTGTACGGCGTCCGACGGCAGCCTGGATGATTTCGGCAGCCACCGTTTCAGTCAGGTGCGGCGCGTCATCCGCCTCGGGCGAAATGGCAGCCACCACGGGCACGCCACCGGCAGGAACGATCCCCGTCACGGCATGATAGTAGGCGTTCCAGTCCGGGTCATTCGGCGAACCAGCCACCGGTGCAGCGGCCGCCACTACCGGAACGGCGGGCTCGGCGGCCGGACGGGAGCGGGCCACATCGGCGAGGGTGCCCGCCAGCGCATGCTTGAGTTGGTCCATCAGCTGAGGGTCCGCAGAAGCCGGCAACATGCCGCGCTCGAGTTCGTTGAACATGGTCCGTACTGCAGCCGTGGCCGCAAGGATCACGTCAAGCATCTCGGGGCCGACCTTGAGCTCTCCGGTCCGCAATTTGTCGAACAGGTTTTCCGTCAGGTGGCACAAGGCCACCAGTTCGGTCGCGTTCAGAAAGCCCGCGCCGCCCTTGATGGTGTGAAAACCCCGGAAGATCTCGTTGAGCAATCCCAGATCGTTGGGGGTGCGCTCCAGATCTACGAGTTTGTTGTCGACGCCAGAGAGCAAGTCTCCGGCTTCAACGAGGAAGTCCTGCAGCAGATCTTCCATTCCCGCGAAATCGCTCATGGCTGACTCCGGTTATACGCTGACAAATTCGAACGCATGTCGCCGCTTCGCGCCGACACTCAGAAACCCAGACTGTCGAGCAGATCGTCGACCTGCTCCTGACTGGTCACGACATCCTCCCGCCCTTCCGCACTCACGACCGGGCCGTTGAGGAGACCATCTTCTGCAACCACACGCTTGCTCTCGGGCATGATGTCGATCAGGACCTTGAGCAAACCGTTTTCAAGCTTGGACGCCATCTCGACGATTTTCTTGATCACCTGGCCGGTCAAGTCCTGGAAGTCCTGCGCCATCATGATCTCGAGAAGCTGCTCGTTGACCACCTTGCTGTCTCTCGCCGACTGGTCAAGAAACTTGCGGGTACTCGCAGCCAGCGCCTTGAACTCTTCAACCGACAACTCCTTGTTGTAGAGCTGTGACCAGCGCTTGCCGAGCTCGGCAGATTCGCTCTCGATCCGGTCCTGAATCGGCTTTGCAATATCGGTAGCGTTGAGCACGCGGCTCGCCGCCTGCTCGGTCATCTGCGAAATGTACGAGAGGCGCTGACGCGCGTCAGGCAACTTCTCCGCGGTTTCTTCCAGCATGCGGTCATAGCCGAGCTGGTGAATGGTGTCGTGCAGCAGACGGGTCAGCTGACCGATCTGCACGAATGCCTGCTGCTGACGCTCTTCTGCGGACATGGCAGATGCGGCAGCCACCGCTTCCTTGATATTCACGGAGTCATCTGCAGGAACAACCGGTGCGCTCTGCGCGGGCTTCGTTGCCACGCTGTCAAACAGGGCCTGCAACTCTTCAGAGTCGCCACCACCGTCCGATGCAGGTGCTGCAACCGGAACACTCGTCCGTGCTACCGGAGCAGCCGGAGCCGGCTCCGAAGTGTTCGTGATGGAATCGAACAGTGCCTGCAATTCGTCGTTATCGCCTGATTCGTCCGCTTTCAGCCGTTTGGCCATGGTATCGGCTCCTAATCCTGTATCTCAGCGGCCTTGCCGCTCACATGCTTGAAGTACTGCCGGACGGCGGCATTACTTGCCCAGTTTTTCGAAGATCTTGCCAAGCTTCTCGGACAAGGTCGCCGCAGTGAAAGGCTTGACGATGTATCCGCTGGCCCCGGCCTGGGCGGCTTCAATGATGTTTTCCTTCTTCGCCTCGGCCGTGATCATCAGCACCGGCAGGTGAGCCATGCCTGCATTGGCCCGGATGGCACGAAGCAACTCGATGCCTGTCATGTTCGGCATGTTCCAGTCGGTCACGACGAAGTCGATCCCCCCGGCTGACAGCTTCTGCATGGCCACGACACCGTCTTCCGCCTCATCGACGTTGGTGTAGCCCAACTCCTTGAGGAGGTTCCGGACGATGCGCCGCATCGTCGAGAAGTCATCCACCACCAGGAATTTCATTTTTGGATCCGACATGATTGGTTTTCTCCGGATTAGTCCTTGTAGGCCTTCAACAGATACGGACGCAAGGTTTCCGCCAGTATTTCCGCATCGAACTTCGCAACGTACGCATCAACGCCGACCGCCTTGCCCATCGAGCGGTTAGCTTCCGAGGACAATGACGAATGCATGACGACGGGAATGCCGTCGAAGCGCTGATCGTTCTTGATGTTTCGGGTCAGGACATATCCATCCATCTCCGGCATTTCTGCATCGACGAGAATCATGTTGATTTCGTCGCTCAGTTTTCTCTTCTGCTGCTGGGCATGGGCGGCCATGCCGTCGAGCCGGGTCCAGGCCTCCAACCCGTTCAGTGCGTGCTTGTGACGTACGCCCAGCTTGTCGAGTACTTCGGCAATCTTCTTGCGCGCGATCGCCGAGTCGTCGACAAAGAAGATGTTCGTTTCGCTGTTCCGGTCGAGCGAGGCGATCTGGCCCACCGGAGCCTCCCCGAAGGTCTGGGAGAGGATGGTTTCGACGTCCAGGATGGAAACCAGCTTGCCGTCAGCGAGTTCGGTCAGCGCCGTAATGTAGTTCTGGGAAGTGCCCGACATGTTCTCCGGCTGCCGGACCTTGCTCCATTCGACGCGAATGATCCTGTCCACGTCGTGAACCAGGAAGCCCAGCGTGCGCTTGCTGTATTCCGTCACCATCATCGAGCCGCCGAGACCGTGCTCGGGTTTGTTGATTCCAATGATCCGCGCCAGCGAGAGGACCGGAATCACGTTGCCGCGCAGCGAGATCAGTCCTTCAACTCCCGTCGGCATGTTCGGGGCCTTGGTGATGAAGGGTGTCTTGGAAACTTCTCTCACCTTGAACACGTTGATGCCGAAGATCTCGCTCGTGCCGAGCGAAAACAGCAGGATTTCCATCCGGTTGGAACCGGCAAGCTTGGTACGGCCATCGACCGTTTCGAGCAGATTGGTGTTTGCGTTTTCCATATTGACCTCCAATTCGCTCAAGCCAGCATTTCGGGGGTGTCTTCCGGCGACAGCATTGCCCGGATGGCACCCGCCAGACGATGAGGTTCAAATTTGGGCACATAGCCATCCACGCCGACCGATTTCCCCAAAGTCTGGTTCGAAATGCTCGACAGGGAAGAATGCATCAGGACCGGCACGCCGTCGAAGCGGGGATCGGTCTTGATTTTCTTGGTCAGAATGTAGCCATCCATTTCCGGCATTTCGACGTCCGTCAAGATGAGGTGAAGCACTTCCCACACCTTGCGGCCGGTTACCTCTGCATGCTTGGCGATGCGCTCCAGCTCATCCCACGCAGCCCGACCATTCACGGCAGACACGTGGCGGACGCCCAGCACATCCAGTGTTTTCGCGATCTGCCGGCGTGCCACGGAGGAGTCGTCGGCGAAGAGCACGGTGAAGTCACGGCCGATCGGGGGAATGTCCTTGAACATGTAGTCGTCGTCATACTTTGTCGTTTCGGCCAAGACCTTTTCGACGTCGAGCATCATGATCAGGCGGTTGTCTTCAAGCTCGGTGACGGCCGTGACCAGTCCGCCGAGGCGGGTCGTCATCATGTCAGGCGGAATCCGCATCTGGGCCCAGTCCAGGCGAAGAATGGTGTCAACGCCCTCGACCAGGAAACCCTGGGTATGACCGTTGTACTCGGTCACGATCATGATCTCGCGCTTGCCCTCAGGATCGATCCCGCAGTACTTCGCCAGATCGACGATGGGCACAAGCTGGCCGCGCAGCGACACCATGCCTTCGACACCCGGCTGCATGTCGGGGGCAGCGGTAATCGGCGGCGTGCGCATTACTTCACGCACCTTGAACACATTGATGCCGAAACTTTCCTTGCGCCCGCTCCGGGCGTCGGTTCCCAGCGAGAAAAGCAGGATCTCGAGCTTGTTCGTTCCTGCCAGCCTCGTCCTCGCATCAATATTCTTCAGCAATTCCGACATGGTGTTCTCCGCTTGACTGTCTGCAGCGCATCCCGGCAAAAAACCGTGAAGCGTTGTTCCTGAGAGCTTTACGACACCCGATGCGCAAACTTGAGGGAGCTGCCTGCACATCAACGGTGGCGAAAACCAAAGCCTTGCCATGGCCCTGCTCTGCCGGAATTAGCGGTCGAACACGGAATAACTTTAAGGAGGAAAAGGGCGGGGGAAAAAGAGAGGGGACTTGCGGGAACTGCCGGCACCGGAAGGTGCCCCCTGCGGCCTTGCACCGCAGGGAATACCGGTCATTTGCAGTGAATCAGCTGATCGCGAAAAGCTTGGAGAAATTGGCGATATCCAGCACCTGCCGGACACTGCCCTTCACGCCGATCAAAGCGACATCCTTGTTGGCGGCCTTGGCCTTGTCACGCAGCATCAGCAGCATGCCGAGTGCAGAGCTGTCGAGATAGGAAACGTCGCCCAGATCAACCTGGAGAGGTTTTCCACCTGCCTGTCCGAGCAGGGAATCCACGGCATCGCGAAACTCACGGTGGGCCTTGAAATCGAAACGCCCGCCAAGCCGCAACACCGCCTGCGAATCGCTTACCGTGACCTTTGCATCCATCGAAATATTCTCCTTGCAGAAACTGTGAATTCTTAGCGGGTCGGTCAAAAGGGTCTGACCTCTTGGCTCAATTACGGCACATCCCTGCCTGTCTGGCCCCATTATGCCCAGCCGGGCGGTCAGCCGCCACGCAATACGCTGACGATCCTGGCCGGAATATCGTGCAATGAAGCCACCTCACTGGCCGCACCATTCATGGTTGCTTCTCGCGGCATTCCCCACACCACGCAGGAATGCTCGTCCTGACAAATGTTGTGACAACCTGCCTTGCGCATCGCAAGCATGCCTACGGCGCCGTCCTTTCCCATCCCCGTCAGCATGACGCCCAACCCGATCCTGCCCGCCTCCTTGGCCGCCGAATGGAACAGCACATCGACGGAGGGACGGTGCCGATTGACCGGTCCGGCGCGTGAAAGTTCGCACTGAAACCCGCCTCCGACACGCTTGACCAGCAGATGAGAGTGCCCGGGCGCAATATACACGCACCCCGGCCGTACGCGTTCGCCCTCTTCCGCCTCTTTGACAGAGAGCCCACAGAGGCCATCGAGCCGCTTGGCAAAGGATGCCGTGAACATTTCCGGCATGTGCTGCACGATCATGATGGGCGGCATGTGTGCCGGCAAAGCGGTCAGCACCGTGCGAAGCGCCTCGGTTCCGCCCGTCGAGGCCCCGATGAAAACGATTCTTTCCTGGAGCACACGGCCCGGCAGCGGCACATGCATGCCTGCATGGGCAAGCCCCGCGCCCGGCTCAGCCTGGTGCGGGGCGGCCTGTGTCTGCGATACGGCTGGTTTGAGCGATTTCGTATGCATGGAAGCTTACCTGCCCCGATCGCGGGGTTCGCCTGGAATGCCCTTGTCTGACCTGAAGTGGCGCCGACGCGTCAATCCGCCCTGGCTATGCGCCTCTGCGCTGATCCGCCCGTTCGTAGACCGTTCGCCCGAGAGAATGAAAAAGACTGGCGGCATGAATGAAATTCTCTGAGTGCCCGGCATACAGCAAACCCTTGGGTTGGAGCAGCGACACGAAGCGCTCGAGAATGCCGTACTGCGTAGGCTTGTCGAAATAGATCATCACGTTGCGACAGAAGATCGCATCGAATCCGGACTGCAAGGGCCAGTTCGGCGCCAGCAGATTGATCTGGCGGAACTTGATCAGGCGTGAAAGCTCGGGCTTGACGCGGAACTGCCCCTCGGGGTCGCCCGGTCCCCGCACAAAAAACCGCTGCACACGCTCCTTGCTCAGGCGCTCGACACGATCGGGCGTGTAAAGGCCCTTCTGTCCATGCGCCAGCACGTTCGTATCCAGATCGGAAGCGATGATTTCGACCGGAGGATTGTTGCCGAAGACTTCGCAGGCTGTCATGGCCAACGAATAGGGCTCTTCCCCGGTAGACGCGGCATTGCACCAGATACGGAATGGCCTGCGATCCGACATGCGCTTCATCTGCTCTGCAAGCATGTCGAAGTGATGCGCCTCGCGGAAAAAGGACGTCAGATTCGTGGTCAGCGCATTCACGAAGGCCTCCCACTCCGATTCGTCATGGCTGCGTTCGAGCTGGTCGAGGTAGTCCGTAAAGCGCTTGAGCCCCTTCGCACGCAAACGTCGGGCAAGGCGGCTGTAGACCATGTCCTGCTTGACTGGCGAAAGCGAAATACCGGCCTTTTTGTAAATCAGCGCGCGGACGCGTTCGAAATCCTGTGGCGTGAACTCGAATTCACGAACCCCGGCATCAATCCGCTGAACCGGCTCGAGCGGCGCAAGTCTGGAGGTTCCCGATGCAGCCGTTGCGGGACGCGCCGAAGCCAGCGGACGTTCCGTTCGCGCTACCGACGCATGGCCGGTCGATGCAGCGGGCCCCCCGGGCAACGGAAATTTCGTGCGGTCGATCATCGGAAGTTTCCTTATCAAGTCAGGCTCGGGCAAAGCGCCACCACTACGGAAGTCGGAAAGACGCGCCGGTCATCATCGTCGTGGCGGGCTGGTTTCTGCGGGAGAGAGCACCCGGCGGGCGCCATCTACGATGGGCGCGGCGTCGAGTTGCCGGTTGGCATCCACATCCAGATCGCCACCTTCGTTACGGATGGCTTCTTCGGTCCGCTTGTTCATCACGATCAGCGTGATGCGCCGGTTGATGGGATTGAGCGGATCGTTGCGGTCGAGCGGAATGGTCGATGAGAGCCCGACAACGCGCATGATCTTGCGTTCGTCCATGCCGCCTACGATCAGCTCGCGGCGTGAGGCGTTCGCACGATTTGAGGAGAGTTCCCAGTTTGAAAACCCGCGATCTCCGCCGGCATAACGCGCGGCATCGGTATGTCCGGAAATGCTGACCTTGTTCTGTACCTGATTGAGCACCTGGCCAATGGCCCGCACGATGCTGCGCGTATAGGGCTTCATCTCGGCACCACCCGAATCGAACATCGGCCTGTTCTGATCGTCCACGATCTGAATGCGCAGGCCTTCCGATGTAAGGTCCAGCAGGAGCTGGCTCTTGAACTGCCGAAGATCGGGACTGGCTTCGATCACGGCCTCCAGCTTGTCCTTCACATCCTGCAGACGCATTTTTTCTTCCTGCTCGATCTGCTTCTCGGCAGCTTTCAGATCGGCCTGCCCCGTCCCGGTGACAGCATTCGATTCGGCAGGAGTCACCTTGACCTCACTGATCTTCTTCGGCTCCTTGTAGGAACTCTTCGCGATCTGCCCGACCGACTTGGTCAGATCCTGACCCCCACCTGAAATCGGCGCCGTCGCGCTGCCGGAGCCCGGTCCGCCAGCCATCGAGACTTTCAACGGGTTCTGGAAAAAATCCGCAATGCCCTTCAGATCTCCCTGGGTTGTGGAACCGAGCAGCCACATCAGCAGAAAGAACGCCATCATGGCCGTCACGAAGTCGGCATACGCGATTTTCCATGCACCACCATGAGCGCCGCCCCCGCCCTTCTTGATGCGCTTGACGATGATGGGTTGCTGGTTGTCGCCGCTCATGCTGCGCTCATCTCCATCCGCTCAGGGCTCACTTCTTGCGGCTCTTGATTTCTTCTTCGAGTTCGGTGAAGCCCGGTCTGTCACCTGCAAACAGAACCTTGCGACCAAATTCGACCGCCACCTGCGGCGCGTAACCGCTCATGCTCGCCAGCAGCACGACCTTCATGCACTGATAGATCTTTCCGCCCTCTTCCACCTTCTGCTCGAGCTGCGAGGCAATCGGGGCAACGAAACCGTATGACACAAGAATACCGAGAAAGGTCCCCACCAGCGCACCACCGATCATCTTGCCCAGCACCGCCGGGGGCTCGCCCACCGACCCCATGACGTTCACCACCCCCATCACCGCCACCACGATACCGAATGCTGGCGTCGCATCCCCCGTCTTGGACCAGATGTGCGCCGGGGCATGGGCTTCGGCATGATGGGTTTCGATCTCGATATCCATCAGGTTCTCGAGCTCGAAAGCATTCAGGTTGCCGCCCACCATCATGCGCAGGTAATCACAGAGAAACTCGACAGCGTGGTGGTCGTGCAGAAAGGCGGGGTACTTGGAAAAGATCGGGCTGGATTCCGGGTTCTCGATGTCGCCTTCGATCGACATCAGCCCTTCTTTGCGGACCTTGGCCAGGATCTCGAACAGCATGGCCAGCAGCTCGATGTAGAAGGTCTTGTTGTAGGGCGAGCCCTTGAACAGGGCAGGCAGTGCGCCGAAAGCGGCCTTGACGTTCTTGGGCGAATTGCCGGCCACCAGACCACCGATGGTCAGCCCCACGATGGCCAGATACTCCATGGGCACGAACAGGGCCGCGAGGCTGCCGTGTACCGCGTATGTCCCCACGGATGCCGCGAGGATGATGACGTAACCGATGATGAGGAACATCGCTCAGACCTTCTGCCCGAATTGATCAACCGGGTCATGCCCAGACCTACCGGGATATCGGCATCCCACAGCGAAACTTGACAGTCGCTCGCCGCTCAACAGACACAAAAAAGCCGGCAATGCCGGCTTTTTTCGCGATCCAGAAATCAAGGAATCAGACCGCCACGGCGCTCACATCGCGCATCGGGCGCTTACCCTTACCCGCACGGGCGGGGACGTGACAGAGCCCGCAGACATAACCGTGGGACGGATCGAAGGCATGCGCCACGAAATGCCCCGAGCACTTCGTGCAGCATGTCTGCTGCAGCATCTTTGCATCAAAGAACCGGACAAGCGTCCAGGCGCGGGTCAGGCTCAACACCTCTTCCAGGTCATTGCGCTCGAGCTGCTCCCGGTACATGCGATAAGCCTGCAGTGTGGCGGCCAGACCGTCGAGGCGGGCGTTGCGCGTCACGAAGCCACGCAGGGACATGAACAGTGAGGCGTGCACGTTCTGCTGCCACGGGATAAACCAGTCAGTCGAGAAAGGCAGCATGCCCTTGGGCGGCGACTCACCGCGGATTTCCTTGTACAGCTTCAGGAGACGTTCGCGAGAGAGTCCGGTCTCGGACTCCAGCATCTGCATGCGGGCGCCGAGTTCGATCATCTCGATCGCCAGCCTCGTTTCCTCTGCATCCTGCACCAGACTTTTCATTCTCATGACGCGCTCCCGGATCCCGGCTCAGGAAAGATGTTCAACAGGCTTGGAGGCCGCGAGGATGGTGGCATGAATGCGGGCCGCAGCATTTTCGCGACCATGATTGCTCATCAGATTGAGCAGCAAACTGTCATCGAAGCGGAAACGGCACAACAGCATTTCGTTTGATGCCATGCGCAGGATCTGGGCCGGAGAGAGGTTCTCGACGATATCGGCGACGTCTTCGCCGATTCCCAGCTTGAACATGGCGTTCGCCCGGTCGGACTGCAGCATCTGCTGCGCAAGCATCAGGTAGGAGAGATTGAGTTCCCTGATTTCGCCGCCAATATCCATTTTCATGTTTGCCTCCACTGCACTGTTCGGGGGACCCGTTCTGCTTTCGGGTTTGTGTGTCAATTGTTGTCGACGCAGGGGGCGACAACAATTCAGGCAGTGTCGGAAAATGACGTACCAATAAGACGCGCAAGGCGTGTAGGAACATGTCCTACACGCCTTGGCAAAGGAATCCAGAATTCAATCAAATTGATGATTTTTAAGGAAAAATCAAAAACCTATGCGGCACTCATTGATGATTTACGACCGCATCGGAGCGAACTTTAGGGTGTGTTTGAAATAATAGGGACTTTCCCTTTATTCGCCCGCCTGCAAGGCAGAAACGCGATTCCGGCCAGCCTGTTTCGCCCGATAAAGGCTCTGGTCAGCCTGACGCACCAGCGCATCGGCATCCGGCGTATGACGATCCCGGCAGGCCACGCCGAGGCTGACCTGCGGCTTCAGCCGATGCGGGCCCGCCGTCACATCCACAGCGATCACTGCGCGCCGGATGCGTTCGGCACAGGCCTGAGCCGCCTCGAGCGACAGCCCCGGGCACAGCACAACGAACTCGTCGCCGCCGAGGCGGGCCAGCAGATCGCTCGAGCGCAGGCTGCTGCGGATGGCAACTGAAACCGCACGCAGCACCTTGTCACCCGCCTCATGGCCGTGAGCGTCGTTGATGCCCTTGAAGCGATCGATATCGATCACGATACAGGCCAGCAACGCATTCGAAGCCTGGGTGGCAGACCAGATTTCCTCAAGTCTTTCCACAAAGCACCTGCGGTTCGGAAAACCGGTCAGCGAGTCCGTCAGCGCGACCTCCTGCAGACGGCGATTGCTCACCGCCAACTCGGCTGCAAAGCGGCGGATCTCCTCGCGGTCCTGCTCGATCTCGTATTGAAGCGAGCTGATGCGCTTGCCGGCTTCCAGGCGCGCAAGTAGCAATCTTTCTGACACGGGCAGCGACAGGATGTCGTCTGCTCCGCCATCGAAGGCGGCAATCGTGGTCTCCTCGTCACCGCTCAGCGTGAGCAGCACGATGTAGATGGCCCGACCGATCCGGGTGCGGCGAAGGCTGGCCAGCATTTCAAGCCCGGAAACATCCGGCAGTGACCAGCCAAGCAGCATCATGTCGGGACGGAAGTCGAGCGCCGTCTCGGTCGCACTGAACCCGTCCGTAGCTTCAGCCACTTCATAACCGGCCTTGAGCAGGTAGGCACGCAGCGACGCACGCTGCGAGGGATCCGCTTCAACCAGCAGCACCCGCATCCCGTCGCTCGCGCGCTGACTGGCACTTACGCCCTCGTCGTCTGCCGGCAACGCAGACGCCGGCAGCTCCGGCCCCTCCTCTTTCGACTGGAAGGGCGAACAGCCATCGGTCGCAACATCCAGCAGCACACCCCATTCGCTCCACTCCAGGAGCGCGGTGTCGATCATCCCGGAAACGGTTTCCTCATCGAATCCGAGACAGGAGCCTGCGGTGAGCAGCTTCCAGCGCAGCGGCTGGCAGTCCTGCTCGGTCGTGTTGCACAGACCACCCGCAATCCGGGCGAAGCTCAGGGAATACTCGAGTGCAGCCTGACGCGTGCCCTCGCCGTGATGGCCGGCACGCAGGATCGCCACGTTGAACGCGGCATCGCAAAACAGGCGTGGCAGGCCCCAGTCCGCGAGCATGGCGGCTCCCAGCTCGGCGCTGTTCATCGCGAAGGCCCGGGTTTCATGCTCGAGCAGTTGCAGCGGATCGCTGCCGGCCTCCTGGCAGATGCGGGAGTAGTCGTGCGGATAGAGCGTGGCGAGTGCGAGCTGGCCGACCCGGGCGAGCAGACCGAGGCAATAGCTCTCATCCGGCGCAACGACGCGTGTGCGCAGGGCCACCGTCTGCATCGTGACCGCGGTGAGCAACGATTTGCCCCAGAAGGCACGATAGTCGAAGCCCTCGCAGGCGCCGCTGCGGTAGTTGTTGAGCAGGGAGAAACCGAGCGCCATGGCTCTGACGGCGGGTACGCCGAGCACGTTCAGCGCCTCGCCGATCGAGGCAACCGGTCGCCTGCCGTAACCGATGATGTCGTTGGCAGCCTTGATGAGCCGCCCTACGAAAGCCGGATCGCTGCGGATCAACGCGGCAAGCTCGGCCAGCGACATCCGCTCCTGCTGCGTCAAGCGGATGACGGCCAGCGCAATCCCCTTGGGCGAGGGAAGATCGCCCGAGGCTTTCAGCTGTTCGAAACGGGAAATATCAATCGGCACCTGAACACATGTCCATAGCAAGAAAGGCACAGCTGGCAGACAGTGCGCAGCCGGAGCCAGACATGCTTTTACGTCGCGACGCGGGCTTTCTTGAACCCGGAGCGATCAGGCCAGGTTGACGCGATTCCGCCCTTCACGCTTTGCAGCATAGAGCGCCTGATCGGCTGCGACCATGAGATCCATCATGTTTCCGTAATCGGGAAACTGCGCCATGCCGGCACTGAAGGTGACCGAAAAAATCCCGTCGTCGTACGCGTGATAGATGCGCGAAAAACTGTCGCGGATGCTCTCCAGCCGCTCAAGCGCCTGCTCGACCGGCGCATCCACGAACACCACGACGAACTCCTCGCCGCCGTATCGCCCGACGATGTCCGCCTTGCGCAGCCGTTGCTTGAGGAAACGCGCCAGCGAACGCAGCACGCGGTCGCCCACGGTGTGGCCGTAGGTGTCATTCACCTTCTTGAAATGATCGATATCCAGAATGGCATAACACACAGGCGACCCCACGCGCTCGGCCTGCAACAGGGCCTGCTGCAGCAGCGCCTTGGTTTTCACGTGGTTGAACAGGCCGGTGAGGCTGTCTTCCACCATCAGCTTGCGCAGGCTGCGATAGCGCTCGGCCTTGCTGATGACGGTATTGACGAGCTGAGCCTGACTGATCGGTTTGGTCAGGAAATCGTCACCGCCATGGCGCATCGCTTCGAGCTGGATGGCTTCGCTGGTTTCGCTGGTCAGGTAGATGAGCGGAATGGATTCGAAGGCCTTGTTCTGGCGAATGATCTTGGCCACCTCAAGACCATTGCATTCCTGCATGTGGAAGTCGAGCAGGAGCACGTCCGGCGCAAAATCCATCAGTGTTTCGAGCACCAGTTCCGGCTGGCGCACCGCGCAGAAGCGCAGGTTCGGCTGGGATTCGAGCGCCTTCATGATCGACGCGAGCACGGTGACCGAGTCATCCACGATCATTACCCGGAAGGGTTCCTCACGCGCAGTGAAGATCAGCGGATCGATGGCATCGACGAAGGCCGTGGCGGTCAGCGGCTTGAGGAAGAACCCCTGTGCCTTGAGGCGGACGGCCTGGAGACGCAACTTGAAATCGCCGAAGCTCGACAGCGGGAACCATTTCACGCCAGCCTGCGCAGCTTGCCGGGTCATCTCGATGGTGGCCTCGTCAATCTCGGCATCCACCTCCACAACCAGGGCTGCAGCGCGTTGAGTCACCGCCAGGCGCAGTGCCGCAACCGCATCGGAAAACACCTTGAGCGCATAACCGTAGTGCTCGACCTGCATGAGCAGTTCTTCGAGCTCGTCCGGATGCCGGCTCAGCACCACCACCAGGGGCAAGCCGGTCTCGTCTTCGGCCAATTGGGTCTTGCTGCGCCGGGGTGCAGGCCCGCAGGCCTCGCGCACGGCTGCAAAGATGCCGGGCAGCAGCCGATCAACGGCAGATTTTTCGCTGTCGTTCGGGGCCGCCAGGCCTTCCATCATGTGAAGAAGCGGCGCCAGTGCAGCTTCCAGCTCATTGAGCCCCTGCTGCCGGGCCAGCGCATTGAGCCGGTCACAATGAAGCATGAAGGCGGCCCACAGTTCGAGGTCGTCCACGGCCTGCCAGACCAGCTTCCAGGCCAGTACCAGCTCATTCCATGAATCGTGGATGTCGCGTCGGTTGAACATGCGGGGCGGACGAAAATGCCTTGAATGGGCCAAGGATACCCGGAAAACGCGAGCCCCCTTCACCTGCCTGCGACGAGGGGCTATTCTCCGTCAAACATGTGTGAAGAAATCCGATTCTGCAGCCGCTGCGGCACCCCCGTCGAAACACGCATTCCCGATGGTGACACCCGTCCGCGTCAGGTGTGTCCCGCCTGCGATAGCGTGCATTACGTCAATCCCAAGCTGGTGGTGGGCAGCCTCCCGGTCTGGCAGGACAAGGTGCTGCTGTGCCGACGAGCGATCGAACCGCGCCGGGGTTACTGGACCCTGCCCGCCGGATTCATGGAGTCTGACGAAACCCTGGCGCAGGCTGCCGAGCGCGAAACCCTCGAGGAGGCCTGCGCTCGAATCGAACTGCAGGGCCTGCAGACCATCGTCAATATTCCGCATATCAACCAGGTCCATGTGATTTATCTGGCCGGATTGATTGGCGGCCAGTTTTCGCCCGGCATTGAATCGCTGGAAACAAGACTCTTTTCAGAAGAAGAAATTCCCTGGGGTGAAATTGCTTTCCACTCCGTCAGCCTGAGCCTGAAACATTATTTTTCAGACCGTCGCAAAGGCGCATTCCTGCTGAGGGAAGAGACCCTCGACGCGGCCGGAAACCCGCCCTGAAGAGCCAGAGAGCTCAAGTCACTCAAGGATTGCCCGTTATCTCCGTCAACTAAACGTGACCATCTCCGGGATAGGCACGTTTCCATAAAAGGAGACACTCATGCGCTGGTTCGACGATCTCAGATTCCGCAACAAGTTATTACTCAACTTCGTGGTCAGTAGCGGAGTACTGATCGCGGCGCTGATTTTCGGCACGATGCAGATCGGAACGCTGCAAGGCGAAATCGGCTATTTCGCCCAGTCTTCCATGCCCGCCATCAAGGCCGCAGGCAAAATCAGCGAGCTGCGCCTGCGCTATCGCGTGCGCAGCCTTGAATATGCCCTGCCCAGCAGCCCCGAGGAGCGCGCGAAACTGGAGAAATCCCTCGCAGAGCTCGATGCATCGGTCCAGAAGTCCATCGATGACTATGCTGCCCTGAGCACCAGCCCGGACGAGAAACGCATTCTTGACGAAATCCGCCAGTACTCGGCCGACTACCGGAACTCGGTGAACGACGCCGTCGCCAAGATCAAGGCGGGCGACGAGGAAGCTGCGCAGAACATGCGCCGCACCGATTGGGTCAAGCGGGCCAATGCCTTGCGCGACAAGACCGACGAGTTGAGCAATCAGGTCCTGGAGACCGCACAGAAGCGGGGCGCCGCCGCAAGCAGCATCGCACGTCAGGACCAGATCATGGCCTGGGTGGCGCTCGGTTTTGCGTCGTTTGTCGCAATCGCCTTCTCGCTGTGGTTCTCGACCCGTGTCTCCGGCATTCTGGAGTCACTCGTAGGGATTGCACACCGGATTTCCGACGGCAACCTGAACGTTCCGGTCCCCAAAGGCAGCCAGGACGAAATGGGCAAGCTCATGGGCACCATGGAAGAGATGCGGGACGCCTTGCAGAAGGTGGTCCGCCGCATGCGTGATCAGGCCGAAGGCGTCTCGGCCGCCTCCCGCCAGCTCTCTGACGCGACCCGCCAGACCGAGGCCAGCAGCGCCACGCAAAGCGAGGCGGCATCGGCCATCGCTGCGAATGTCGAAGAGCTGACGGTCTCGATCAGCCATGTTTCGGCCAGTACCGATGAAGCCAGCACCCTGGCCGGCAGCGCCGACAACCAGGCGGCCGCCAGCGGCCAGCGACTGGAGCAGGTGGTAAGCGAGATCCAGCGCATCGCGACCACCGTGCGCGAAGCCTCGCAACGTATCGAGGTGCTGGAAATCGAATCGGGCAAGATTTCCAACATCGTCACCGTCATCAAGGACATCGCCGACCAGACCAATCTGCTCGCGCTCAACGCGGCAATCGAGGCTGCCCGCGCAGGCGAACAGGGACGCGGCTTCGCCGTGGTGGCCGATGAGGTCCGCAAGCTCTCGGAGCGCACCGCGGCCTCGACCACCGAAATCACCCAGATGATCAGCAATATCCAGCGCTCCACGCGTGAAGTGGTGGGCGGTATCGAGAGCGGTGTGCAGTCTGTTGAGAAAGGCGAAAGCCTGGTTCAGCAAGCCAACGAGTCGGTCAGCGAAATCCGGACGCTCGCCCGCAATGTGGCTGAGCTGGTCGGCGACATTGCCCAGGGCTTGCGCGAGCAGGCCGTGGCCTCAACCGATGTCGCGACGCGGGTCGAGCAGATCGCCGTCCATGCCGAGGAGCTCAACGCCAGCACCGCCAACACCGGCACCGCCGCGCGCAGGCTGCAGGAGATCGCGGAAGACATGCTGGTCTCGGTCGGTCACTTCAAGCTCAACTGAGCCGGCGCCCCGCACGCCATCACGGCCCGCTGCACGCTTCGCGCAGCGGGCCGTCTGTTTGTGGCGCCGAGTCATTCCTCGGCCCACACGATGCGGCCCTGACCGGCTTCGCTCACCTGTGCCCGAAAGCCCGAAGCGGCCTGCTCGGGCAAGACAATCTCGAAGCTCACCTGCTCGCCGTGCGCCACGGCTTCGAGCCGTGCCCCCTCGCGCTCGATGGCACGGCGGATCATTCCTTCCAGCGCATAGGGTGCATCGCAGGCCAGGCGGCAAAGGCGCACGACAGGAATCCGCTCGGCCTGACGCAGGGCCTGTGCCACGCTGTCGGAATAGGCGCGCACCAGACCGCCTGCCCCCAGCGGAATGCCGCCGTAATAGCGCACAACGGTGGCCAGCACGCCATCGAGATCCTGCAGGCGCAGCACGTCCAGCATCGGGCGACCCGCCGTACCGCCGGGCTCGCCGTCATCCACGGCGGCTGATTCCCCACCAGCCAGCAAGGCCCAGCAGACATGCGAGGCGGAAGGATGCTGCGCCCACAGACTCGCCACCACCTCGCGAGCTTCGGCGCGACCGGCAACCGGCTGCACGCAACCGATGAAACGGCTCTTCCGGATCAGGAGTTCGCTGTGGGCGGGGGCGGCAATGTTCCAGGGCATGAAGCGAGGTCAGCGAAATGATCAGGGGCGCGGCAATCGCGGGATGCGGCCGGTGCGAAAGTATAGGGCCTTGCTGCGCAGAGCCTGCCGCAACACCTCAAACAGGCCCGCCCACATGAAAATGCAGCGGCCGCCTTGCCTGTTTGCGGCCTCGTGCCTCGCGGATCAAGACAGCCCCGCCACCATTGCGGCACACTCCCTTCCTGCTGCCGACATCCACACTGGAGTACTGATTTGTCCGATCGGGAAATCGCCCCCGGCCTCATGATCCTGCATGGCAACCAGCCCGAGCTGCTGCGGCAGCTGGTCGTGCACTGGTTCCGCGCCCATCCGCTGGCACCGCTGGAAGACGAGATCGTGCTGGTGCAGAGCAACGGCATCGCGCAGTGGCTCAAGCAGGCGCTCGCTGCACATGACTCGGGGCGCCCCGAAGGCGGCATCGGTATTGCCGCCGCCTTCGACCTGCAGCTGCCCTCGCGCTTCATGTGGCTCGCCTATCGCGCCGTGCTGGGCGAAGCAGCGGTGCCGGAGGCATCGCCCTTCGACAAGGCCATCCTGCTCTGGCGCCTGATGCGTCTGCTGCCGCGGCTCGCCACCCAGCCCGGCTATGCGCCGCTGGCGCGCTTTCTCGCCACCGATGCCGACCTTCGCAAGCGCTACCAGCTGGCCGGCCGGGTGGCCGACCTCTTCGACCAGTACCAGGTCTATCGCGCCGACTGGCTCGAAGCCTGGGCGGACGGGCAGGATGTCCTGCGTCATGCCGACGGCCGCGAAACCCGGCTGGACGACGAATCCCGCTGGCAGGCGCTGCTCTGGCGCGAACTGCTGGCCGACGCGGGCGGCGCCCGCAGCAGCGGCCGCGCAGCGGTGCACCAGCAGTTTCTGGAAGCTGCCGATGCGCTCGCCCAGCGCCCGCCGCTGCTGCCCCGCCGGGTCACGGTGTTCGGGCTGTCGTCGCTGCCCCGCCAGTCGCTTGAAGTACTGCGCAAGATCGCGCGCTTCACGCAAGTCATCCTCTGCGTGAACAACCCCTGCGAACATTACTGGGCCAATCTCGTCAGCGGGCGCGACGAGGCGCGGCGCCGCTCCGGCCGGCACCGCAGCCGCCCCGGCACGCCCCTCGAGATCGCCCCCGAAGCCCTGCACCTGCACGCCCATCCGCTGCTGGCCGCCTGGGGCAAACAGGGGCGCGACTACATCGCGCTGCTCGACGAGCTGGACGAGCCCGAGCAGTACCGCGGCCACTTCGAACAGGTCGGCGAGCGCATCGATCTTTTCGAGTCGCCCGGCAGTGCGACCCTGCTCCGCCAGCTGCAGGACGACATCCTGCAATCGCGCCCGCTCACCGAATCGCGCGCGCTCGGCCGCAGTCTGGATCCGGCCCGCGACGACTCGATCCGCTTTCACATCGCCCACAGCGCGCAGCGCGAGGTCGAGATCCTGCACGACCAGCTGCTGGCGGCCTTCGATGCCGATCCCACGCTGCGCCCGCGGGACGTGATCGTGATGATGCCGGACATCGACGCCTACGCGCCCCACATCGCGGCCGTATTCGGCCAGATCCCGCAGCAGGACCCGCGCCACATTCCCTTCTCGATTGCCGACCTCGGCTCACAGCGGCAGGCGCCGGTCACCAGCGCGCTGCACTACCTGCTACGCCTCCCTGAAGCACGCTTTGCTGCCAGCGAGATCCTCGACCTGCTCGACGTACCGGCCATCCAGCAGCGACTGGCAATCGAGCCGGCCGACCTGCCGCGCCTGCAGCAGTGGATTGCTCAAAGCGGCATCCGCTGGGGGCTGGATGACGCCCACCGCAAGGGCATCACCGGCAACGCGCAGCTGCAGAACACCTGGCTCGCCGGCCTGCGCGCCATGCTGCTGGGGTACGCGAATGGCATCGACCCGGCGGGCCGTGAAGATCTCTCCTGGCACGACATCGAACCCTTCGGTGAAGTCGCCGGTCTGGACGCCGCCCTGATCGGTCCGCTCGAGCGCCTCGTCGCCCGGCTTGCCCATCTGCTGGAGAGCTTCAGCACGCCGGCCACGCCAGCGCTCTGGGGAGCGCGTCTGAGCGCGCTGCTGCGCGACTTCTTCTCCCCTGCCGCGCCGGAAGACAGTTTCCTGCTGCAGCAGATGCAGACGAGCCTCGAAACCTGGCTCGAGGCCTGCGAAGCGGCGGGAGCCGACGAAGCCCTGCCGCTCGAAATCGTGCGCGAACACTGGCTCGGCCAGCTCGAATCCGGCTCACTCTCGCGCCGTTTCATGGACGGTCGGCTGACCTTCGCCACGCTCATGCCGATGCGGGCGATTCCCTTCCGGCGCGTCTGCCTGCTGGGCATGAACGATGGCGATTACCCGCGCTCGCGGCCCCCGCTGGACTTCGATCTGATGGCACGCGACAGCCGCGCCGGCGACCGCTCGCGGCGCGATGATGACCGCTACCTCTTCCTCGAAGCCCTGCTCGCGGCACGCGAACACCTGCATGTCAGCTGGGTAGGCCGAAGCGCGCAGGACAATCAGGAACGCCCCGCCTCGGTGCTCGTCGGCCAGCTCCGCGACCACCTCGCGGCCGGCTGGCAGCTTGCGGGTCAGCCCGAAGAAGCGCCGCGCCACGCGCTGCTCGACGCGATCACCGTTGAGCACCGCCTGCAGGCTTTCAGCCCGGCCTATTTCGGCACCTCGCCCGCACTCTTCTCGTATGCCCGCGAATGGGAGTTCTCGCCCGAGCTCAAGCGGGAAGCGGGTGACACGGCGCTGCCTCTGCCGGTGCTAGATGCGCCGATCAGCCTCGACACCCTCATCCGCTTTCTCAAGGATCCGGTCAGGCATTTCTTCCGCGAGCGGCTGCGGGTGGATTTCTCCCTCCGCGATCTGGCCAGCGAGGATGATGAGCCCTTCGCGCTCGACGCACTGGAAAGCTGGAGCCTGCAGGACGAACTCATCGCAGCCCGCCTCGACGCCCTTGACCATGGCGATGACGATGCGCGCGCGGCCGAACTCGGGCTCGCCCGCATCCGCCGGCGCGGCGGCCTGGCAATCGGCGCGCTGGGGACCCTGCAGTCAGAGCAGCTGAGCGCGCCTCTGAACGAACTTTTCCAGCGTTACCGTGAAGCGCTGGGCGGAGAAGCGGAGTCGCCCGGTAACACCCTGAACATCCGTGAAGTGTTCGCCACACCCGCAGGCCCGGTCACACTCGCCGGCCAGATACCCCGATGTCATTCCCGGGGCGATGAACGCCTGCGTGTGCTGGTCGCCAACCGCAGCCTGATGGATCGCAAGAAGCCGCGTCGCAGCGCCCTCATCGAAGCCTGGGTCGCGCATCTGGCCTGCCATCTGGATGGCACGCCGACCCGCAGCGTCGTTGTCGGCAAGGATGCGAGTCTGACACTGGCCGCGCTGGGCGCCGATGACGCTCGCATGCTCCTCGAAACCCTGCTGCATGCCTGCATCGAAGGCCTGTGCCGGCCGCTGCCCTTCATGCCGCGCACCGGTTTCGCCTGGCTCGAGGGCGCGAACAAATCCGCCGCTGACGCCGAACAGGCCGCCCGCAAGGCTTACGAAGGAGATGGCTTCAACGGCTACGCCGAGCTGGATGGCAAGCCATGGCTGCGCCGCTGCTATCCTGATTTCGCGTCGCTCTCGGCAAGCGGTGAATTCACCCGATGCTGCGAACGCCTGCTTGGCCCCATCCTGGCCAGCGGGGAGGAATCCTGATGCAGCCCGACATGCAGAAAACACTCGACGCGCTGAGCTTCCCGCTCACCGGCAGCCATCTGATCGAAGCCAGCGCCGGCACCGGCAAGACCTTCACCATCGCCATGCTCTACCTGCGCCTGGTGCTGGGCCACGGCAGTGAGAACGCCTTCCGGGGTGGCGCGCTGACACCACCAGAAATCCTTGTCGTCACCTTTACCGAAGCGGCCACCCGCGAGCTGCGCGATCGCATCCGCGTGCGCCTGACCGAAGCTGCCGAAGCCTTCCGTCGGCCTGAGCGCACACCCGATCCTGCCCTTTGCGCGCTGCGCAGCGATTATCCCGAAGCCGACTGGCCCGCCTGCGCAAGCCGACTGGAACTGGCCGCCGAGTGGATGGACGAAGCGGCCGTGTCCACCATTCACGCCTGGTGCAACCGCATGCTGCGCGAGCATGCCTTCGACAGCCAGAGCCTGTTCTCCCAGGAGCTCGAAACCGACCAGAGCGAGATGCTCGCGCAAACCGTGCGGGACTACTGGCGGCGGCATTTCTATCCGCTCGACCGCGAGCTGCTGATCGCCGTGCTCGAGCACTGGCAGAGTCCGGACGAGCTTGAGAAAGCGGTTCGCCCGCTCCTGCCCCATGTCGACCAACTGCCTGCAGCCGACGCACCGGCGATCGCCCTGCCCCGCCTGCTGGCCGCACGCCGCAAGGCGCTCGGCGCGCTCAAGGCCCCCTGGGCGGCCTGGCTCGATGAGGTGGAGGCCCTGCTGGCTGCCGGGCGCGCGGGCAAGCGTTTCAATGGCAGCAAGCTGCGCAGTGACACCTGTGCAAACTGGCTTGCCGGCATGCGCGAATGGGCGGGCAGCGCAGCGCTCGCCCTGCCCGAGCTCACCGCCGCGCAATGGAATCGCTTCACACCCGAAGGCATTGCCGAGGCCTGGCCCGATGGCACGCCGGCGCACCCTGCGTTCGACGCCTTCGCCGGCCTCAGGGCCGCGATCGATGCGCTGCCCGCTACCGGCCCGACGCTGCTGGCGCATGCTGCACGCAGCGTGAGCGCAGACTTCGCACGGCTGCAGGCGCGCCGCGCACGCATCGGTTTCGACCAGCTCCTCACCGGGCTGGACGCCGCGCTGCAAGGCCCCAACGGCATGCGCCTCGCAGAGGTCATCCGCCAGCAGTTTCCGGTTGCACTGATCGACGAGTTCCAGGATACCGACCCGATCCAGTACCGCATCTTCGATCGCGTCTATGAGGTCGCGGCGGACCGCACGGACAGCGCGCTGATCCTGATCGGTGACCCGAAGCAGGCCATCTACGCCTTTCGCGGTGCCGACATCCACACCTACCTCACCGCGCGCCGCGCAGTGGCCGATCGCCTCTACACGCTGGACACCAACTTCCGCTCGACGCTGGGCATGGTGGCAGCTGCCAACCAGGTCTTCAGCCTGGCGGAATCCCGCGACGCCGGCCCGGCCGCGTTCCGCTTCCGCCACGCCGGTGGCAATGCCGTGCCCTTCTACCCGGTCAGGGCGCGTGGCCGGCCGGAACTCTTCGTGACCGGGGGCCAGGAAGCCGCCGCGCTCACCCTGGCACTGGCGCCGCCGCCCAAGGATGAATGCTGGACCAACAAGGCCGACTTCCTCGCCTGCATGGCCCGCGCCTGCGCACACGAGCTGGCGGAGCTGCTGAGCCAGGCTGCCGAAGGCCGGGCCGGCTTCCGGCATCCGGACACCGGATTCACCCAGCTGCGACCGGGTGATGTCGCCATCCTGGTCAACAACGGTGGCGAGGCCCGGGAGCTACGTCAGGCGCTGGCGCGTCACGGCATCCGTTCGGTCTATCTCTCCGACAAGGACACCGTCTACAGCATGCCGCAGGCGCAGGAGCTGCATTTCTGGCTGCTCGCCTGTGCCAGCCCGGACAACGACCGCGCGCTGCGCGCGGCACTCGCCACACCCTCGCTGGGTCTGGAGTTTGCCGAACTCGAGGCGCTCAACCTCCACGAAGACCGCTGGGAAGCCCGCGTGCTGCAGTTCAAGGCCTACCGCGAACTGTGGCAGAAGCAGGGTGTGCTGCCGATGGTGCACCGGATCCTGAGCGACTTCGGCTGTGCGGCCCGCCTGCTGGCGCCGGACGAGCAGGCGTCGGCCGGCAGCGGCGAGCGCGTGCTCACCGATCTGCTGCATCTGGCCGAGCTGCTGCAGCAGGCGAGTTTTGCGCTGGATGGCGAGCACGCGCTGATCCGCTTTCTCGCCGAGCAGATCGCCGCCCCCGAAGGCGACGCGGAAGGCCGCAAGCTGCGGCTGGAAAGTGACGAAGCGCTGGTCAAGGTCGTCACCATCCACAAGTCCAAGGGCCTGGAATACCCCGTCGTATTCCTGCCCACGCTGCCGCTCTACCGGCCGGTCAAGGCGGGTGACACCCCGTTGCGCTGGCACGATGAGGCGTCGGGCACCCGGATCGTGCTGCAGGCAACTGACGACATTGTCATGAAGGCGGATGAAGAGCGCATCGGCGAGGATGTGCGCAAGACCTATGTCGCGCTCACCCGTGCCCGCCACCACACCTGGCTCGGGCTGGGCGCGCTGTCGCTGCAGAAAGAGGATCTCGCACGGCACGGCAGCGCCATCGGCTACCTGCTGGGTCTCAACGGGCTCGGCCACACGGCGATGAGCGCCGCACTGCAGGCGTTCGTGCAGAACCAGCCGGCCCTCGCGCTGCGCGAGATCGGCCTGCCGGACGCCCCGCTGCGGGTGCCGGCCGAGCCGCGCAGCACGTCGGGCCATGCACGTCGCATGAGTCGGGCGGTGCGCGAGCACTGGTGGGTCAGCTCCTACTCCGCCCTGCGCGTCGAAGGGCATGCGCCGCAGAGCACGCTGGCCGAGGATTCACCCGCGGCGGAAAACCTGCTCGAACCGGAACACCTCCCCGCGCCGCGGCTGGGCGCGCCGCGGCCGGACCGCCCGGTTCACCGCTTTTTCAAGGGTGCGGAGGCCGGCACCTTCCTGCACGAAATCATGGAATGGGCCACGCAGCAGGGTTTTGCCAGCGCACTCGCCAATCCGGAAGCCCTGCGCGACACGCTCGCGCGCCGCTGCCGGCTGCGCGGCTGGGAGGCCTGGGTCGAGCCCCTCACCGACTGGACGCTTTGCCTGCTCGACACGCCGCTGCAGCTTGGCCCCCAAGGCCCGCAACTGCGCCTTGCCAGCCTGCCACGCGCCCGCGCCGAAATGGAATTCTGGTTCGAAGCCAGCCATGTGCCACTCGCCACGCTGGATGAGCTCATCATTCAGGCAACACTCGGCAGCGCACCGCGCCCCCGTCTGCTGCCCGACCAGCTCAACGGCATGCTGAAAGGCTTCATGGATCTGGTGTTCGAGCATGAGGGCCGCTACTACGTGGCCGACTACAAGTCGAACTGGCTCGGCCCGACCGATGCCGACTACACGCCCGAAGCCATGCACGCCGCCATCCGCTCGCACCGCTACGACCTGCAATACGTGATCTATCTCTTCGCCCTGCACCGCCTGCTGCGCAGCCGCCTGCCCGACTACGACTACGAGCGCCACATCGGCGGCGCGGTCTACCTCTTCCTGCGCGGCATCCATGCCGACAGCGCCGGCGTGCATTTCGAGCGCCCGCCTGCCACGCTGATGGACCAGCTCGACGCGCTCTTCACCGGCGAATCCGCAGGAGCGCACGCATGAACACCTGCCTTCACGACACCGCCGCACTCATGGCGCTGCTTGAGGACTGGGTCGGCCTGGGCTGGCTGCGCGAACTCGATTTCGCCTTCGCCCGCTTCCTCGACCGCGAAGTACCGGGCACGCCAGCCCCGGTGCTGCTCGCCGCAACACTCGCCAGCCATCAGCTCGGGCGCGGCCATGTCTGCCTTGATCTGGACGACACCCTGGCCGACCCCGGCATGGCGCTCTCCCTGCCGCCGGATGAAGACGAGCTTCCCGACGGCGCACAGGCCCTCACGCCGGGCGCCCTGCTCAGCGGGCTCGGCGCGGCGGACTGGGCCGCGATCCTGGCCGGCGCGCGCGTCGTCGGCCGTGACGACGAGCCGGAAAACCGGCCACTGGTGCTTGTCGGCCATCGCCTCTACCTGCGTCGCTACCGCCGCTGCGAGCAGGCCATCGAGCGCCGGCTGCAGCACCTGATGGCGCAGCCCGCTCTCACCGCCGGGCCAGCCCTCAAACCCCTGCTCGACGAACTCTTTCCCGATCAGGATCCGGCCCGGCCGGACTGGCAGAAGATCGCCTGTGCATTGGCGGCGGGTGCAGCCTTCAGCCTGATCACCGGCGGCCCGGGTACGGGCAAGACCACCACCGTGGTCCGCCTGCTGGCGCTCCTCCAGGGCGAGGCGCTGCAGACAGGCAGGCCGCCCTTGCAGATCCGGCTCGCGGCCCCGACAGGCAAGGCCGCTGCACGCCTCAAGGAATCCATCGGCCGAGCGATCAGCGGCCTGCCCGGGCGCATCCTGAACAATGTCGAATGGCTGGCGAGCATTCCAACCGAAGTGGCCACGCTGCACCGCCTGCTGGGCTCGCGGCCCGACACCCGCCTCTTCCGCCACAACGCGCGCAATCCGCTGCCGCTGGATGTGCTGGTCGTCGACGAAGGCTCGATGGTGGACCTGGAAATGATGGCCACACTGCTCGAGGCCCTGCCGCCGCACGCCCGCTTCTTCCTGCTGGGCGACAAGGATCAGCTGGCCTCGGTGGAGGCCGGCTCCGTGCTGGGCGATCTGTGCCGTCGCGCCGAGGCCGGTCACTACACGGCGGCCACCCTGGCTCGCATCCGGGCGCTCACCGGCACGATGCCCGACACCACGCTGCAGGATGCCGACGGCATCGAGCTGGACCAGCACGTCGTCATGCTGCGCGAAAGCCGCCGCTTTATCGCCGGCAGCGGCATCGGCCGCCTGGCGGCTGCAGTAAACCGGGGAGAGCTCGCCACGCTTCGCGCGCTCTGGCAGGAGGCGCCCGACGACCTCCGCCGCATCGGGCTGAGCGATCTTGAGGATCCGCGCTTCGAGGCCCTGATCCTGGGCTCCACCCGTACGGAATCAGACTGGCCGGGCCATGCAGGCTATCTTCGCCGGATCCGCAGCGGAACGCCGCCTGCTGACGCGCCGCAAGCGGACATCGATCAATGGGCTGCCGGTGTGCTGGCGGCACACGGCCGCTTCCAGCTGCTCTGCGCGCTGCGCAAAGGTCCGTGGGGCGTCACCGGCCTCAATGAGCGCATCGAAACCCTGGCGCGTCAGCGTGGCCTGATCCAGGGCAGCGAGCTCTGGTACGCCGGCCGCCCGGTCATCGTGACGCGGAATGACTACAGCCTGGGCCTTATGAATGGCGACATCGGCATCTGCCTGCCCCGCCCCGCCCCACAGGCCGGCGGCAGCCCGGTGCTGCGCGTGGCCTTCCCGCGCGACGACGGCAGTGGCGGCATCCGCTGGGTGCTGCCCAGCCGTCTGCAAGGCATCGAGACCGTGTTCGCGCTGACCGTGCACAAATCCCAGGGCTCGGAGTTCGATCACTGCGCCCTGCTGCTGCCCCCGCGCCCCAACCCCATCCTCACGCGCGAACTGGTCTACACCGGCATCACCCGCGCGCGGCAGCGCTTCACGCTGATCGACACCGGCCGGCAGGACATGCTGATCGATGCCGCCGGCCGCAGCGTGCAGCGCAGCGGCGGGCTGTTCAGCTGAGCACCGGCCTGCCGGCAGGGAAGAACATCACGGTGTCATCCGGATGCGGGCACACGCGCTACGCCTGCGCCCGCAGTCCCGGCGATTCCGTTCAGCCGAAGACCGCCTCCGCCACCGGAACGGCCGCGTTCGTGCGCCCCGGATAGCCCAGCCATTGCATGACGGTGTTCAGATCATCGATGACGACCTGTGCCGGCACGACCCGGCCCGGGGCGAGCGCCAGATCCTTCGTGGTGTGCGCATCACTCAGCAGCGTGAGATCAAAGCCGCGTTCCAGCGCGCCGTAAGCTGTCGCACGGATGCACCAGTTGGTCGCCGCGCCGGCGAGGAACAGACGCGATACGCCGAGTCGATCGAGTTCAGCCAGGAGTGCCGTGTCTTCGAAAGACGAGTTGAAATGCTTGTGGATCCACAACTCACCGGGCGTGGCCTGAAGCTCCGGCACCCACTTCCAGTCAACGGAGTCGCGCGGCAGATCGTCGTCCTCATGCTGCACCCAGATGACCGGCACTCCCGCCGCTCTCGCACGCTCAACCGCCCGGGCAATGTTCGCCACGATGCGGTCCCGATCCCATGCCGTCGCGACCACGCCTGCCTGCACGTCAACTACCACCAGCGCTGCGTTTGTTCCGGAACGTGTTGCCATCGATTCATTGCTCCCTTGAAAAATTACTTGCTGCCCGCGCCCCCGGCGGCGCTGCCCTTTTCGGGCGGCGAGAAGATACCGGCCCGGACTGGATGGACTGAACCCGGCAGCTTCGCCGGGCTGAACGTCACCTGCGAAATCTGGAGGTTCGCGAGCACCTGTCTGGCTAACTTGATCACCGCGCTGACGGAGTCTGCGCACCCCGCTGATTTAGCTGAGCATCGGCTTTCGACCCGTTGCGGACGGTCAAGAGATTGGAAAGCTGACGCTCAACGTGAAGATGAGGGGCGGCCGGAGCCGAAGGCGGAGGGGACCGCAAGCACCAGCTTGCGGACGTCCCTCTCGATTGCAGGGTTAGACGTCTTTTTCAGGCCCATAGATATCAATTGCCAACTCGATGCCTCGCTCACCTAAAGCTTTGAGCGTTTGTGGGGAGACGGAAACACCTTCATTTCCTTCTTTCATAAACCAGCCACAAAATAAATCTATTTTGAATCGAGATGCCAGATCTCGCCATATTTCTAGATTTGTAGTTAGCTGGCTGAGCAAAAAATCGACCTGGGTATCAGTATTTTCAGGCGCTGATTCATTCGCAATCAATCGCCACACCCCACTGTTTGCCACGTGTGTGCTTTTGGAACCGACTATGAGCTGACCTTTTCGGTGCGCTTTAGTCGCTTCTCCTTGAAGTAGCGCCGATACTTCATCTGGATCGAGATCGTCACCCATGATGCGAAGAGTAGCTACGGATCGTGAAAGATGCGCCATTTGGTGGGTGACGTCTAACGAGGGTGTAGAAAAATCCCCTTCACCGAGATGAGGGGGCGACTTCGGGGGGCGTCAGCCCCTCCCGGAGGGGCGATTGTTCAATACAGCGCGTTTTGAGCGGTCGGTTTTCGTGTTGGTCCATGCTTGAAATTGCAAACCGGTTTTTTCTACTACCTCAGCGTTTGAGATCAGTGGATGCCAGCTTGCTGGCAGTCCCCGGGATTGAATTGTTAGGGCTTCGGAAAAACCCGGGGCGCAACAAACCAACCACGCCGGAAACCAAGAGCAGAACCGCAAGGAGGTCGATTAAAAGACTACCAAGGATATGCTCCCTTTCGAATCGGCTCACTGTGATACTTGCGCCGCGTGCTGATGCGATAGGGCATGCACCACCGCTGGTGATCGTGACGTAGTAGGTACCGTGACCGAGACGAAAGTTGTCCCCGGCTACGAACGTTTGAGTGTTTGCCCAGCCGACCTCGCTCGCAGTACTGATGCTGTCGGCATGCCGAGATATGATTTGATTATCACCATCTTGTACGGTGAAAAGAATATCGCAAGGAAACGACTTTTCGTTCAATCGAAAATTGCCGTCCACTTTCGGCGTTGAAACCTCAATCCGATAGTCGCCGGCAAATCTTACTGGAAGTTCCAAGCGAACTCTTGCACTTGCTGCTAAGGGAAACGGCCTGACATCGATTTTAGGGGCGAATTTACTGAACTCAAGCAACACAGCTGCAATGACAAAACCCAAGAATTGCAAGCGTCTTCTCATGAAAGGCCTAGCGCGGAAGTGAGGGGTCGCCGGAGCGAAGCGCAGGGAACCAAAAGCGCAGCTTTTGGCTATCCCTCTCGACTGCAGAGTTAGCCGAATAGTGTGTCACGGCGCTTTGCATTGACATTCTCCGAGGTTCTTTGCATCGGACAACATGTGCCTCGGATATTTCTGGACCAACTCCGCAGCCATACCAACCGTCTTGCACTGTGCTTCGCATTGCGCAAGCTGTGAGGGCTGCGTGGATCGCCAGTATGCAAATCCGGCAAGCAATGCAATTACAACCCCAAACCCGAGGATCACAGTGGTGCCGGGACTGAGGGATATCTTCATTGGGCTAACGTTGAAAGTAACCTGCTGCCGGAGTTGCGCAGCAACGGAGGGAAACCAAAGCGAAGCTTTGGGCAGTCAGGTTGACTGAAAGGTTAGGCGAGCGGTGATAAATTTTAATTAGTCCCAATGAAGTAACCGTTCGTTACCTGCCTCAATTTCGAGGAATACACTTGAGCGTGGATTGATTTCCGGAAATTCGTGGCCGGGGTCGCAACGAACAATGCAGCCTAGTTCTTTGGCAAGATGCCGCCCCAGCGCTGGGCATGAAGACCAAACACTGCTATTTCGTACCCAGATGCTGAGGAAGCCATCTTCGCTGGGTTGCAGAATCACCGTGATACTCCCGGAGTGAAATGTCAGCCCTACATCCTCGTGGGCACAGCTCTGCTGCAGCGGCCCGAGGCTCTGCGACAGCAGCAGAATGACAGCATTTCCGCTGTCAATCTTTGCATAAACCTCGATATCGAAGGCTTCAGCGTTCATCGCGCCTAACTCGTTAGTAGACGGACCCGAGGGTCCGTCTACGGTTAATAGTGCGGACAGACATAAAACGCGCTAAATGATTGATCAATAAAGAGCAGAATCCCGTCCGATCCGTATACGCGTATCAATATACGGACAGAGAGCGAGGCACGATAGCGCATGAATGCCCGCTTTCCGTGCGTATGTTTGAAGGTCCGTTCTTGGCCGATTGCCGCCAACTGATCACTTCGGCCAGCACGCAGGCATCATAACAACAGCGCCGTGATCACATTGGTTCAGAGGGGGCGATCAAGTTCACCGGATTGCGCATCACTCCGTCTGCGGCCGCAGATCAAGCGTCATGAAGACGCTGTACGGATCAAGGCGGTAGTCGCCAAACGGACCGCATTCCCTGAATCCGACGCTTTCATAGAGCCGGCGCGCCGCATCGAAAGCAGCGGGCGTTCCGGTCTCCAGACTCAGGCGCGTGTAAGCTCGCCGTTTCGCCTCGACCAGGATGTGCTCCAGCACAGCCCGACCCGCCCCCCTGCGCCGAAGCGCGGCAGGTGTGCGCATCGACTTGATCTCGCCGTGCTCGGGCGAGAGCTGCCTGAGCGCGCCACAGCCCAGCAACAAGCCGCCTTCTCGCACCGACCAGAACGTGATGTCCGGCGTTTTCAGCCTCGATACATCCAGCGCATGCACGCTCTCGGGCGGCGAGAGCTCATGCATGTTGCGCAAATGTTCCTCAAGAAGCGCCAGCACATCCGGGCGCGCGGGATCATCCATCTCAATCTGCAGACTCATGCACATCGCTTCCTGTCGGGGGTCGGGGAAACCGGTCGCGCAGCATCATGTCGTGGCTGCGCATGCCGGCGGTATTGCGTGACTTTAACGCTGTTTCAGACGCTTGAGGCGTCTGCATACGCACCTCTGCGCAATCGAAGCGCCGGTCGGCGCGCTGATCATCATGCCGATGCGTTAGAGTCCATGCATGCCGGTCGAACAGCGGGGCCGCCGTTTTCGTGCAGTGCTTCGATACGCGGGAATGGAGGCCGCTTGAACCAGTCTCGCGATGCCGCTCTCCACGGTCTGATACGGGTCATGGCCGATCATGCAGCCCCTCAAACACAAGGACACCACATTGAGCAGTCTCTCGAACTTGCCTCAAGCGCTTCAGGACCGGGTCCGCTCGGAACTCAAATCCGGGGAATCGGTGATGTGGGCGGGACAACCGAACCCGAACAGATTCATGAGGTCCGGTTTCAAGATCTGGTTCTTCTTCATCCCGTGGACGGCTTTCTCACTTTTCTGGATCGCCGGAGCAGCCGGCTTTGAAATGCCGCATTTCGACAGCGGCTGGAGCCTCTTTCCGCTCTTCGGCCTTCCCTTCCTGCTGGTCGGAATCGGTGGCCTGTCCGCCCCCCTGTGGTTGCGCAGACGGGCTCGCTTCACGGTCTACGTCCTCACCAACCGCCGGGCAATTTCAATCGATGGCGCGAAAACGATCACGGTCAAATCCTATCCCGCCTCAGAGATCGCAGGCATCGAACGCGTCGAGCGCCAGGACGGCTCGGGTGACCTGATTCTCAGGACCGAGTACTACCGGGACAGTGACGGCGATCGACAAACGAGACAGCACGGATTCTTCTCCATTGATGAGGTTCGAAGCGTGGAGAACCTTGTCGAAGCGCTTCTGCGCAACAAGCAGGCTCCGTCTCAACACTGAAGTGCGCCTTCCGTTTTTCTCGCGTCAGGCCTCGTCGACAGGCTCAGTTCAAGCCATCCGCCCGTTGCCGGAACGCCGCCGGCCCTGTCTCCACAGCAACGCGAAGCGCAAGCCCGCAATGCATTGGCGCCCACATCGAAGCACATGAAAACCCTCAACACGGCACGCTGCATCCTCGAACCCCTGACGCGGGCTCATGCACCGGAAATGTTCCAGGTACTCAGCGACCCGGCCCTCTACGAATTCGAGAACGCGCCGCCAGAGAGCGAAACCTGGCTTCGCAACCGTTACGAGCGTCTGGAAGCGCGAGGCCCCGCCGACAAGTCAGAGATCTGGCTCAACTGGGTGATCCGGCTTCGCTGCGGCGCGCTTGCCGGCTACGTTCAGGCCACGGTCTTGCCGGATCGCAGCGCTCTCATCGCCTACGAACTCAACAGCCGCTACTGGCGGCAGGGTATCGGCAGTCTGGCGGTCAGTACCGTACTGGACGAACTGCATGCGAACCATGCCATCCCGAGTTCGACAGTTCGTCGCGTAAGTTGTTGATTCGTATATGAGCGAATCTCAAACGTGCCCCTACAAGAAAGTG
>NZ_JBDIVF010000011.1:0-93982 GCF_039631355.1 Uliginosibacterium paludis
CTCCCGACTCCCGACTCCCGACTCCCGACTCCCGACTCCCGACTCCCGACTCCCGACTCCCGACTCCCGACTCCCGAAAAATGAAAGCCCTGCAAGACCTGGACATCTTCCTGCGCACGGTCGAGTCCGGCAGCCTGTCTGCCGCCGCCCGCGCGCTGGACATCACGCCCGCGGCCGCCAGCGCGGCGCTCAAGCGCCTGGAAGCCGAGCTGGCTGCGCCGCTCTTCGTGCGCTCCACGCGCAGCATGCGGCTCACCGGTGAAGGCGAGACCTTTCTCGCCCATTGCCGCATTGCGCTGGATGCGCTGCGCGAAGGGCAGGCCGCGCTCTCGGGGCGCAGCGAGATTGCCGGCACCCTGCAGATCACCGCGCCCTCGGATCTGGGCCGCAATGTGCTGCTCGAATGGCTGGCGGAATTTGCGGCGCGGCATCCGGCGATCCGCTACCGCCTGCATCTCGGTGACCGCATGGCAGACTTCTACCGCCAGCCGGTGGACATCGCGATCCGTTATGGCGAGCCGCAGGATTCCGCCCTGATCGCACTGCCGCTGGCCCCGGAGAACCGCCGCGTGCTGGTGGCTTCGCCCGCCTGGCTGGCGGCGCATTCCGCGCCCGCATCGCCGCGGGAACTGGCAGGGCATGACTGCCTGTGCTTCATGACCGGCGAAGACGTGCATGACCGCTGGAAGTTCCGTCAGGCGGCCGAGCGCCTGACCGTGCGGGTGCGCGCGGCACTGGTCGCCAATGACGGCGACGTGGTGCGGCGCTGGGCGCTCGCCGGGCTGGGCATCGCCTACAAGTCACGGCTGGATGTGCTGCCCGATCTGGCGGCGGGCCGGCTTGTTGCGCTGTGTGAGGACTGGGAGGGCGAAGCCACGCCGCTCTACCTCACCTGCGCGGATCGTCGCCAGCTCACCCCGGCGGTGAAGCTGCTGCGCGAATTCCTTTTGCATAAACTTGCGCAGCCGGCCTGAGCCGGCGGCTTGTTCATGTTGTATTCCGTGCTGTATTAACTAATCGGATTTCCGTCTTTTGCCGCGTCGCGCAGCGGCGTCAGAATGAACGGTTTTCCAGCCTGAGGAGGATTATTCGATGCGTTTCGACACCCTGGCCATCCACGCCGGTTACAGCCCCGACCCCACCACCAAGGCGGTGGCGGTGCCGATCTACCAGACCACCAGCTACGCGTTTGACGATACCCAGCACGGAGCCGATCTCTTCGACCTGAAGGTGAAGGGCAACATCTACACCCGCATCATGAATCCGACCACCGATGTGCTGGAGCAGCGCGTGGCGGCACTCGAAGGCGGCATCGGCGCGCTGGCACTGGCGTCCGGTCAAGCCGCGATCACCTACGCGATCCTCACCATCGCCGAAGCGGGTGACAACATCATCGCCACCGGCACCCTCTATGGCGGCACCTACAACCTCTTCGCCCACACCCTGCCGCAATATGGCATCCAGGTGAAATTCGTCGACGCGAACGACCCCGCATCGGCCGCTGCGCTGATCGATGAACGTACCAAGGCGATCTATTGCGAATCCATCGGCAACCCGCTGGGCAATGTTGTCGACTTCGCCGCCTTCGCACAGGTAGCGCATGCCGGCGGCATTCCGCTGATCGTGGACAACACCGTACCCTCGCCCTATCTCACCCGGCCGATCGAGCACGGTGCCGACATCGTCGTGCATTCGCTCACCAAATACATGGGCGGCCATGGCACCAGCATCGGCGGCATCATCGTCGATTCAGGCAAGTTCCCCTGGGCCGAACACAAGGCCCGTTTCCGTCGGCTCAACGAGCCCGAAGTGAGCTATCACGGCGTGGTGTATACCGAAGCGCTCGGGCCGGCCGCCTTCATCGGCCGCGCGCGCACCGTGCCCCTGCGCAACATGGGCGCCGCGATCTCGCCCTTCAACAGCTTCCTGATCCTGCAGGGGCTCGAAACGCTCGCCCTGCGCATGGACCGCCATGTGGAAAACGCCACCAAGGTGGCCGAATTCCTGCGCACGCATCCGAAGGCTGCCTGGGTGAATTACGCCGGCCTCGCCGACCACCCCTCGAAGCCGCTGGTCGACAAGTACTTCGGTGGCAAGGCCTCCGGCCTGCTCACCTTTGGCGTGAAGGGCGGGCGGGAAGCCGGCGCACGCTTCCAGGACGCGCTGAAGCTCGTGACCCGACTGGTGAATATTGGCGACGCCAAGTCGTTGGCCTGCCACCCGGCCTCCACCACCCACCGCCAGCTCTCCGACGAGGAGCTGAAGAAGGCCGGTGTATCGGATGACATGGTCCGCCTCTCCATCGGCATCGAACATGTCGATGACATCATCGCGGACCTGGAGCAGGCACTGGCGGCAGTCTGATCGCGACATCAGGTGTCGGGAATGAGGGCTGAGCGAAGTCGCGGCGCTTCGCTCGGCACTTTTTCCGCGCCCGAGGCTCGTTGGGCGCCGTGAGCAGCGCGAAGCGCGCCGCATGCGTAAGAGCACGCAGAGGGGACACTGCGCGTCCCGCCCGATGAAGCGGGTCTGATCCTGCTCACGCAGTGCTTAAGGGCGGCGCTTCCAGCCTGCCATTGAGCAGAGGTAGTCGGCGATTCGTGACGGAGCGCTATTGGTATCTTCTGCCCACTCTTCGTCTCGATCATCGTCGTCGCCAGCGAGACGTTCCAACTCGATGCTGCCGTATCCCTGGAGGCAGTCGTCTTTTTCGAGCTCGACTTTGTAAAGCTCAGCGTGGGCTGGACGCTTCTCTACCGAGGTGACGCTTCTCCCTGCAGAATCAGTGTCACCAGAAATGGCTGCAATTCCATAGGCACCACCGGCGAAGGCGCTTCCTTTCGAGTGTCCGGTTGTATTGGTAATGGTCAGGTCCGACTGAGCAACGAAATTCCAGCGGGTAATGGCTTCAATGCTTTTGCGGCCAATCTCAATCCCGCTGTTCTTGATGTCCACGCTGTAGATCTCTGTGGAAGCAATAGGTCGCCAGCCTGGAGCAGTGGTAATCGTTTCGGGTGTTGTTGCGCAGGCCGATAAGCCGGCCAGAATGAACATCAGGAAAACGGATTTCATGTTCGTGCAGACGCGAGTGAAAACGATATTTTCCGTCTGATGCAAACATCAAGTGGTTGCAGCTTGTGTCCTGCCAAGGGTTCAGCGCATTTTCTACGGCACGCGAAGGGTGGATCATCCTGCGCACCCAGCACGTAGGGCGCATTGAGCGCAGCGAACTGCGCCGCATGCGTGAAAGCATGCAGCAGGGTGTTTCTCTGCGGAGCTTTTTGGCAGGGATTGCAGGCTGGCTTGCGATGCATGGGGTGCTACGGCGCGCTTCGCTTCGCTCAGGGCGCCCTGCAGCACGCGAAGGGTGGATCATCCTGTGCACCCAGCACCCAGCACCCAGCACCCAGCACCCAGCACCCAGCACCCAGCACTTAAAATTTAGCGCATTGTCATGCGCAGGATGCGGCCTTCGGATTCGTCGGTGAGCAGGTAGAGCCAGCCGTCCGGGCCCACGCGGATGTCGCGCACACGGTCGCCCACCGGGATGCGTTCGCTGCCGCTCACCCGGCCTTCGCGCAGCACGAGGCGATGCACGGCTTCGTCCTTGAGCGCTGTCACGAAGAGGTTGCCACGCCAGGCCGGCGCCTTGTCGCTGTCGTAGAAGGCGAGGTTGCCCGGGGCGATCGAGGGATCCCAGTAGCATACCGGCTGGGCCATGCCGGGCTTCTCGCTGCCTTCGCCGATCTTGAGCCCGGTGTAGTGGCGGCCATAGCTGATGACTGGCCAGCCATAGTTGCTGCCTGCGACCAGCAGGTTGATCTCGTCGCCGCCCATGGCACCATGCTCGGCGAGCCAGATGCGCTTGCTGCCGGGCTCGAGCGTCATGCCCTGCGGATTGCGGTGGCCCAGCGTCCAGATTTCCGGCAGCCAGCCCTTGCGGCCGGCGAAGGGGTTGTCGGCCGGAATGCTGCCGTCGGGCTGGATGCGCACGACCTTGCCGAGCGACTGCTGCGGATCCTGCGCCGGGTCGAATTTCTGCCGCTCGCCGAGCGAGATGTAGAGCATGCCGTCGGCGCCGAATACCAGCCGGCTGCCGAAGTGGCCATTGCCGCCGACCTTGGGCGTCTGGCGGTAGATCACGCGAAGCTCGCTCAGCGCGAGCCGGCCCGTGTCGAGTCTGGCGCGGGCCACGGCGGTGCCGCTGCCACCGCTGCCGGATTCGGCGTAGCTCAGGTAGATTGTCCGGTTGCTGGCGAAAGCCGGGTCGAGCAGCACGTCGAGCAGGCCGCCCTGGCCACGCGCCGAGACCTCCGGCAAGCCCTCGACGGGCTCGGAGAGTTTGCCGTCCGGGCTCACGATGCGCAGGCGGCCCTCGCGCTCGGTCACCAGCATGCGGCCGTCAGGCAGGAAGGCCAGCCCCCAGGGATTGGCCAGTCCGCTGGCCACTGTCGTGATCTGTACGCGTCCGGCCGGCTCGGCCGCCACGGCGTTGCAGGCGCTGGCCGCAGACGGGGTCTGGGCGTGCGCCGCGAGGGGAAAGAGGCTGGCCAGGCCGAGGCACAGGGCCAGCAGGTCGGAACGAGGCATGGTGACTCCTGCAAGAATCCGGTTCGGTTCCGGGGCCGGGGCCCCGCTTGATGCGGGTTGTTCGCATCGAATCCAGCAGATTACGGCAGCTTGCGCCGGAACTGTTGAGTCGCCGTGCGCGGTCTGGCGGACTGTGCGGCGATAATGAGCGTCCGAACCCCTGCAGGACCGTCTGATGAGTCAGGAAAGCAGTGCCACCGACTACCTTGTGCGCATTCTCGATGCGCGTGTCTATGAAGCGGCCATCGAGACGCCGCTGGACGCCATGCCCGCGCTGTCGCGCCGCATCGGTCATCAGGTCTGGCTCAAGCGCGAAGACATGCAGCCGGTGTTCTCCTTCAAGCTGCGCGGGGCCTACAACAAGATGGCGCGGCTCACGCCCGGGCAGCGCGCCCGCGGCGTGATCTGCGCTTCGGCCGGCAACCACGCCCAGGGCGTGGCGATGTCGGCCCAGAAACTGGGCTGCCGCGCCGTGGTCGTGATGCCGCTCGCCACGCCATCGATCAAGGTCGATGCGGTGCGCGCGCGTGGCGGCGAGGTCGTGCTGGCGGGTGACAGCTTCGATGACGCCTACGCCCGCGCCCGCGAGCTGGAAGCCCAGCAGGGGCTTACCTTCGTCCATCCCTTCGATGATCCGGATGTCATAGCCGGGCAGGGCACCATCGGTGTCGAGATCCTGCGCCAGCATGCCGGGCAGCTCGATGCGGTGTTCTGCACCGTGGGCGGCGGTGGCCTGCTGGCGGGCGTGTCGGCCTACATCAAGCGCATCCGGCCCGGTACGCGCCTGATCGGTGTGGAGGCGGTCGATTCGGATGCGATGGCGCAGTCGCTCGCGCGTGGCGAACGGGTGGCCTTGCCGCAGGTGGGTCTGTTTGCCGACGGTGCGGCAGTCAAGCGGGTGGGTGAGGAGTGCTTCCGGCTGTGCCGCGAATATGTCGATGAAATCATCCTGGTCAACAACGATGCGATCTGCGCGGCGATCAAGGATGTGTTCGAAGACACCCGCTCGATTCTGGAACCGGCCGGTGCGCTTGCGCTGGCCGGCGCGAAAGCCTGGCTCGCGCGCCAGAAGGGGCCGCGCAGTGTCGTCGCCGTGGCCAGCGGCGCCAACATGAACTTCGACCGGCTGCGCTTCGTGGCCGAGCGCGCCGAGGTGGGCGAGCAGCGCGAAGCCGTGCTCGCCGTCTCCATCCCGGAGCAGCCGGGCAGCTTCAAGGCTTTCTGCAGCCTGCTGGGCGGGCGCACCATCACCGAGTTCAATTACCGGCTCAACGAAGGCAATCTCGCCCATGTTTTCGTCGGGCTCGCGATTTCACAGCGCAGCGAAACCCAGGCGCTGATCGCCCAGCTCGCCGAGGCCGGCCTGCCGGCGCTGGATCTGAGCGACGATGAAATGGCCAAGTGCCACACCCGCTACATGGTGGGCGGCCGGGCGCCTTACGCGGCCAATGAGCGCGTCTATCGTTTCAGCTTCCCGGAGCGGCCCGACGCGCTGCTGCGCTTTCTCGAACACTTGCGCTCGGACTGGAACATCAGCCTCTTCCACTATCGCAATCACGGCGCCGATTTCGGCCGCGCCCTGGTCGGCATGCAGGTGCCGCCGGAGGACGTCACCGCCTTCGAAGCCTTCCTCGCCCGGGTTGGCTACGAATGCGTCGAAGAAACCGCCAACCCGGCGTATCGCCTGTTTTTGCGTTAGGGGGCGTGGGGAGTAGGGAGTCGGGAGTAGGGAGTCGTTGTGGCGGCTTGGCGGCGGAGTGGATCGACTGTCGGGGGCCTCTCGCACACATTGCAGCGCAGGGTGCCGTGAGCAGAGCGAACCGCGCCGCATGGGGGCCTTGGGCATGGGTGTGCTCATGCCGCGTCGTGTCGTGTCGCCAGAAAAGTCGGGCGCTCTGGATTGGGAAGTGAGAGTACGGCGCGCTTCGCTGCACTCAGGGCGCCCTACTGGGGGCGAGGGGCAGGCCATCGCGCGGAGGTGGTCTTTCGTGTCGTAGGGCGCCGTGAGCAGAGCGAACCGCGCCGCATGGGGGCCTTGCGGCATGGGTGTGCTCATGCCGTGTCTTGTCGTGTCGCGAGAGAAGTCGGGCGGTCCGGGTTTTGAAGGGAGCGTACGGCGCGCTTCGCTGCGCTCAGGGCGCCCTACTGGGGGCGAGGGGCAGGCCATCGCGCGGAGGTGGTCTTTCCTGTCGTAGGGCGCCGTGAGCAAAGCGAACCGCGCCGCATGGGTGGCCTTGGGCATGGGTGTGCTCATGCCGTGTCTTGTCGTGTCGCCAGAAAAGTCGGGCGCTCTGGATTGGGAAGTGAGAGTACGGCGCGCTTCGCTGCGCTCAGGGCGCCCTACGGAGCGCGACGGGGGCACCATCGCGCAGCCCCGGTTCTCCGCAGCCAAGGTGCATCATTCTCCGCACTCCGCACTCCGCACTCCGCACTTCCGCACTCCGCACTCGGAACTCAGAACTCGGAACTCGGAACGCAAGACCCGCGAGCGCGCGTTCGCCGGCGCATAATGCCGGCCTCATGGCGAAGGGATGACGGGAATGCGCAGGTGGCTGGTACTGGTGGCGGGGCTTGGTGTCATGGGCGGGTGTGGCAGGACGGATGCCGGGCCTGACACGGCGCCCGGTCCCGTCGAGCCAACGCCCGCAGCCACCGTCAGCACGCCGCCCGCGCCGGCACGGGCCAGTGGCGAGGGCACGGCGGAGGCGCTGATGCAGCTCGCCTTTCCCGGCTGGTCGAAGAGTCGGCCCAGTGTGGTGCGGATGAAGCCGGTGAGCAGGGAGGCCGAGGAGCAGGACGCGGCGCCCTGGGTGAAGGTGACGCCTGCTCTGCGCATTCCACTGGCCGAAGACCGCATCGTGCTGCTGGTGGCAGGGCGGCCGAGCACGGATGAGGGCGTCGACCAGGCCGGCCACGCCAGCCCGGCGAATCTGGGGGCCTACTGGTTCAGGCGTGAGGCGGGCGGCTGGCGTCTGGCGGCTTCGCAAGCGAGTTTCGTGTGGACAGGTTTCTTCGGCGAACCCGGTGAGTTGCATCCGGTGAAGCTCTCATCCCGCCGCCAGGGCGTGGCGGTGAGCAATGGCAGCTGCTGGCAAGGCCAGTGCGGCGAGTGGCTGAGCGTCTTTGAAATCGGTGACGGCCGGGTCACGCCCTTGCTGGGCGGCCAGGACGCCCCGCAGATTGTCTCTGACGTGAGTGGCGCCACCGAAGCCTGCAGTGCGCTGCTGGCGGCGGGCCCCGGTTCGCATCGGGTCGAGGCGGACGCCTATTCCGATGCCTACGGCTGCTTCACGGTGAAGGGCGAGTGGTTGGTGCGGCCCGGCGATGACGCGCCCGGCGAGCTGGAAATCCGCTTCAGCGGGCACCAGGCCTCCGCCGCCTCGCAGGCTCCGGCCGAGACATCGGCACCTGCGCCGCAGGGCGATGGCGCGATGCGGGACGTGAGCGTCAGCCCGGTCAGCGAAACCGTGGTCTACCGTTTCCGCAACGGCCGCTACGAATTGGCCAGCGGCCGCAATCCCGCGCCGTCCTTCTGACGCGTGATCGCCGCTTGCCGGCCCGGCGCCGGCCGCACAGGGTGATTTTCTTCAATACCCGCCCGACATGAAGCCTCAGGCTCGTGGCCTGTCATTCACCACGAGGTGCTTCATGTCGTCCTTGCTTCCAATGTTCCTGTTCGCGTTGGCCGCATCCCTTTCGCCCGGTCCGGTCAATCTGGTCGGGCTGGGCACCGGTGCGCAACGCGGCCTGCGTGCCGGCTTGCTGCATGTGTCCGGCGCGACCTGTGGTTTCGCGCTGCTGCTGGTGCTGTGCGGCTTCGGCCTGCGTGAGTTGCTGGCCGTCGCACCGTGGCTCCTCGGTGGCATCCGTGTGGCAGGCACGCTCTGGTTCGCCTGGATGGCGGGAAAGCTCTGGCTGGATGCCGGGCGCCTGAGTGCGGCGGGGGCGGGCGAGGGTTCGCTGTTCTGGCAGGGCGCGCTGATGCAGTGGCTCAATCCGAAGGCCTGGATCGCCTCGGCCGCCGGCATGGGGGCTTTTGCCGCCGAGGGGGGCAGCGGGCGGATCGGCCTCTTCGCGCTGATCTATTTCGTCGTGTGTTATGCGTCGCTGGCCTGCTGGGTGCTGGCGGGATGGCGCCTGCGCGGCTGGGTGGAAGCACCACCGCGCGTCCGCCTGCTCAACCGCGTGCTGGCCGTGATGCTTTTGTCATGCGCGCCCGCGATGTGGCTCACCTGAGCAGCTGGGTATATTGCAAACGGATGCCGGTGTGCAGGACACAATCCCGCAGGGCGCCGTGAGCAGAGCCGGCTGTGGAGATGTCGGGCGGGGGCTTGGGTGGGCGGGCCAGGCTTTTTTGGGGCCGTTTCGTCGCGTCTGGCGGTGCTGCTGCGGCGCGCTTCGCTCGGGGCCGCTACGGCGCGCTTCGCTTCGCTCAGGGCGCCCTGCCTGTCGGGCCAGAGGCGCTTCCTGCCACGCTGCGCCCGAATTTCGTAGGGCGCCGTGAGCGAAGCGAACCGCGCCGCACGTGGTGAGTCGGCGTGGCAATTTCCGTACGACCGGGGCAGCCGTCTCGGGCATGAGCGCGGGCGTGTCGTGCCGGATTTCTTTGGCGCGTTTCGCTTTGCTCGGGGCAGCTACGGCGCGCTTCGCTTCGCTCAGGGCGCCCTACGGCAAGCCAAGGGCGGATCATCCTGCGCACCCGGCGCCCGGCGCCCGGCGCCCGGCGCCCGGCACCCGGTTTCAAACCCTGCAATACTCGCCCGGCGTGGCAGCGACGTGGCGTTTGAAGGCGCGCTGGAAGTGGGCCTGGTCGGCAAAGCCGGCATCGGTGGCCACCCGGGCCAGCGGCTCGCCGCGGCGCAGGCGTGCACGGCAATGCTGGATGCGGCAGTTGGTGAGGTATTCGTGCGGCGTCATTGCGTAACGGGCCTTGAACGCGCGGATCAGGTAAGAGGCCGAAAGCCCCGCCTCCCGGCAGATCACGGCAAGCCTCAGGTTCTCATGGCAGCTTGCGCGGATGAACTCGGCGGCGCGAGCGAGGCGCGGATCCGTCTGAATGCCGTCGTCATGAGTGGCGAGCGGTGCACGCGCGACGAGCCGGCTGAAGTACGCATGCAGGCGTGCGTCCTTCTCGAGCAGCGCGATATCGTCCGAGATCAGCGCGGCATGCAGCTGGCGAAGCGCCTGGTAGTGCTGCGGATCGGTGCCGAGGTGTTCGGCCAGTGGCCGGAAGCCGCCGCCTTGAGCGCTGCCGTGTTCGTCCTGCAGGGCGCCGAGCCAGCTGCAGTCGATATATAGCATCAGGTAGGACCAGGTGCCGGCGAGCGGGCTGCAGGCGTGTACCTCGCCCGGGTTCATCAGCACGACTGCGCCGGTGTCTGCACGTTCGCGATGCGCGCCGTTCAGATAGTTGCAGCAGCCACCGGTGATGGCGCCGATCGAGAAGGTGTCGTGGGCGTGGCGGTCGTAGCAGACGCTGCGACCGTCCGACACCTCGCGGGCTTCGATGAAGGGCAGGGCTGCATCCCGCCAGAAGCGCTGCCGGACGGGTGTGGCGGGCGCTGTCATGGTGTGCGGCCCTGCGGGCTTACGCCCAGCGGATCATCGCGTAGAGCTTCTTGCCCCGGCGCAGCAGGGTGAAGCGGCTGAAGAGGCGTTCGGCATCACTGAAAGCGTGGTCCAGTGCTTCGGCCTTGTTGCCGTTGATGGCCACCGAGCCGCTCTGGATGAAGCTGCGGGCTTCGGTCTTGGACTTCGCGAGGTTTGAAGCGACCAGGGCGTCGATCAGGCTGCCGACTTCGCGGGAGAGCTCGATGCCGGGCAGGCCGTCCTGCGCCAGCTGTTCGAGGTCGGCTTCGGTCAGCGAGGCCAGATCGCCCGAGAACAGTGAGGCGCTGATGCGCTGCGCGGCTTCGAGCGCGGCCTTGCCGTGCACGAGTTCGGTGGCGTTTTCAGCCAGGATGCGCTGGCCCTGCGGCTTGCCGGAGGCCTCCTTGTCGGCGGCTTCGATCGCGTCGATTTCTTCCACCGAGAGGAAGGTGAAGTAGCGCATGAACTTGTACACGTCGGCGTCCGCCGTGTTCAGCCAGAACTGGTAGAAGGCGTAGGGCGAGGTCTTCTTCGGGTCCAGCCACACGGCGCCGGATTCGGTCTTGCCGAACTTGGTGCCGTCGGATTTCGTGACCAGCGGCAGCGTCAGGCCGTACACCTGCTTCTGGTGAATGCGGCGGGTGAGGTCGGTGCCGGCAGTGATGTTGCCCCATTGATCCGAGCCGCCGATCTGCATCACGCAGCCGTGGCGGCGGTAGAGCTCGGCGAAGTCGAAGCCCTGCAGCAGGCTGTACGAGAATTCGGTGTAGGAGATGCCCTGGTCATCGCGGTTGATGCGCTGCTGAACCGACTCCTTCTTGATCATGGCATTTACCGAGAAGTGCTTGCCGATGTCGCGCAGGAATTCGAGCGCGCCCATGCCGCCGAACCAGTCGTAGTTGTTGGCCATGATCGCGGCGTTTTCGCCCTCGAAACTGAGGAAGGGCGAGACCTGACCGCGGATCTTGTCCACCCAGCCGGCGATCACGTCGGGCGTGTTCAGCTTGCGCTCGGTGGCCTTGAAGGAGGGGTCGCCGATCATGCCGGTGGCGCCGCCGACCAGTGCGATCGGCTTGTGGCCGGCCTGCTGGAAGCGCTTGAGCACCAGCACCGGCACCAGATGGCCCAGGTGCAGCGAGTCGGCCGTCGGGTCGAAGCCGCAATACAGCGTGACTTGCCCCTGCATGAGCATTTCATCGAGTGCTTCTGCATCGGTGGTCTGGGCAATCAGGCCACGGGCTTGCAGGTCCTTGAGCAGGGGGGACTGGTACATCACGCTTCTCCGGGAAAAGGCGCCATGGTCGCGGGCGCCGGGCTTCAGAACCGCACATTTTAGCCTGTTCGCCCTGCCGCAGGCGCGCCCGGCGGCTTACGGCTGGACAATCCGGGCTGGCCGGACGACCATCGCAGTCATGACACGGCCTGCAATCAGGTGGCCGGCGCGGGGGAGGGTAAGGAATGTTCAGAAGCTTTCTGGCAGCACTGGCGCTGGTCTCGCTCGCGGCCTGCGGGCAGGATGCCAGGCGCATCGACGAGGCCGAGCGGGCGGTGCCGGACTTTCATCTGGCCCTGATCGATGGCGATTTTGCCGGGATCTATCAGCGCGCTGCGCCCGAACTGCAGCAGCAGGAAACGGCGGAGGCCTTCGTGGCCCGCCTGCAGACGCAGCGCAAGGCGCTGGGCAGCATCCGCGGCACCGAGCGCAGCAGCGCGAAGGTGGAAGGCGAGCGGGTCACGCTGAGCTACAACACCTTCTATGAAGCGCAGCAGGCGAGCGAGGAATTCGTGATCCTCGCGCCGGCCGGCCAGCCGCCCCGGCTGGCCGGCTACCGCCTGCTCTCGCCGAAGCTGGACTGAAGCCCCGCTCAGACCTTTTTCAGGAAGCAGGCCTTGAGCATGAACTTGCCTTCGTCGAGCTTGCAATCCACTTCGTGATCGCCATCGCCGACCAGGCGGATGCTTTTCACCTTGCTGCCCTGCTTCAGCGTGATCGAGGAGCCTTTCACCTTCAGGTCCTTGATCAGCACCACCGAGTCGCCGTCGGCCAGCACGGTGCCGTTCGCGTCGCGCACGATGCGGCTGTCTTCTTCGGTGCTGGCGGCGACTTGCGGAAACTCATGGCCGCAATCCGCGCAGACATAGTTTTCGCCGTCCGGATAGGTGTTTTCCATCGAGCAGACGGGGCAGGCGGGAATGGCGGACATGGCAGGCTTTCTGATGAAACGGGAAGGGGGCGGAGTCTACCCCTTCAGGCGCTCAGAAGTGCATCAGCGCGGCAATGCCCAGCGCGAGCCCGCCGGCAGACACCAGCCAGACGCCCGTCTGAAGCCATTTGCGCCGCGTCAGCAGGGCAATGGCCGCCAGCGCGATGGCGACCTGCAGCAGCGTGGTGGCCCGGGCCCAGCGGTGGTGAACATGCATCACCGCTTCCGAGCGCTCATCCCACTCGTGCGATTCGGCTTCGAGCGCTTCCGCTTTCTGCTGGATCTCGGCCTTTTCGGTCTTGTAGCGCTCCACATCCTTGCGGTAGGCCTCGGCCTTGCTGTCGGTGGTCAGCGTCGCGCCCAGCTCCGCGAGGTTCTGCTTGCTGCTCTTGGCCTGGTAGAAATTCCACTGGTTCGAGGCCTCGGTCTTCTTGATCGCGGCGTTGTTCTTGAACAGCATCGCGTCAGCCTGCGTGGCGCCGCCCTGATAGGCAAACAGGGCGCCGAGCGTGGCGAGAATGGCCGTGGTGACGGCGATGCGGCCGGCAAAGCGGTCGCTGCCGCCATGCTGGCTGGCGTGTTCGATTTCATGGTCGTGCGGGCCGTGCACATGGAATCCGTGTCCGGACATTTTTTCTCCTGGGAGTGGTGGGCTGAAAGCTTGTTTACGATCTCGTCAAATGCAGCACGGGCGCCCGTTCATGCTTCGACAGGCTCAGCAGGAACGGGGTTTGAAGCCTCACGCGATCCACCCTGAGCTTGTCGAAGCCTGTCCTGAGCTTGGTCGAAGGGGGTGAATCAATGACAACGAACAGATCCTGAACATCCAAGGGTGTCGGGGTTCAGCGATAGAGCAGGAAGGGCTCGCGCTCGGCGCGCCAGCCCGCTTCATCCGGCAGCGTGAGCGCCTCCAGATCGGCCGGCGTGGCGGCCGGATCGTCCACCCACTCACGCAAGAGCGGCGAGCCGTTGATGAGGTCGATGGCGAGGCGGTCGTGCTCGTACTCGTAGGCGAAGTCGCGCCACAGCGGGTAGTCCGGGTAGAGCGCGCGGATCGCCTTGAAAGCCAGCGCCTGCAGCCGCCAGGGGCGGAAGGCGGCGTGATCGTAGTGCGCCGTTTCGACATGAATCTGCACGCCGGCGCAGAGCTTGCCGACATGCTTGTGGAAGGTGGGCTCGAACCAGATCTCGCGCAGCACGCAACCGGCAAGCCACGCCGGGGCGAGTTCTCGCATCTTCGCGATCACGGCGCGAGCATCGAGGTCCGGTGCGCCGAAAAGCTCCAGCGGGCGCGTGGTGCCACGGCCTTCGGAGAGCGTGGCACCTTCCAGCATCACGGTGCCGGCATAGGCGCGCGCCATCGAGAGGTTGGCGGCGTTCGGGCTGGGGTTGATCCAGGCGCGCTCTTCCGGCCAGCCGTAGCCGGGCGCGGCTTCCGGTTGCCAGCCCTGCATCGTGATGACCTTGTATTCCAGCTGCAGGCCGAGCGTGGCGATGAACCAGTGGCCCAGCTCGCCCATGGTGAGGCCGTGGCGCATCGGCATGAGGCCGGCGCCGACGAAGCTCTCCCAGCCTTCGCGCAAGCGCAAGCCTTCCACCGGGCGGCCGGCCGGGTTGGGGCGGTCCAGCACCCACACCGCCTTGCCCAGCTTCGCGGCGGCTTCAAGCACGTAACGCAGCGTCGTGATGAAGGTGTAGATGCGGCAGCCCAGATCCTGCAGGTCGACGAGCAGCACGTCGAATGTCGCCATCATGGCGTCGGTGGGGCGGCGCACTTCGCCGTAGAGGCTGAAGACCGGGATGCCCAGCTGCGGGTCGAGGTAGTCCGGCGACTCGACCATGTTGTCCTGCTTGTCGCCACGCAGGCCGTGCTGCGGGCCGAAGGCGGCGGAAAGATTGATGCCCGGGCAGGCGGCGAGCGCGTCGAGTGCGTGTTCCAGCGTGCGGGTGACGGAGGCCGGATGGGCGAGCAGCGCCACGCGGCGCCCGGCAAGCGGGGCGCGCAGGGCGGGTTCGGTGAGCAGGCGGTCGAGGCCGAAGAGCACGGGCGAGGTCATGGTGCGGAAGCGTCCAGATCGAGTTCGAGGATGAAGGCGTCGCGGCGATGAAAGTCCGGCCGCTCGGCAGTGTGGCGCAGCGCGCGGTAGTCGAGCGTGCCGTCAGCATGCTCCAGCACCGCGCTGAGGCCCAGCGCCAGCACGGTGCTGTCCGGCAGCAGCGCGCGGGGCAGCTCGACCTGTACTTCAAGCGCATCCGCCGCTTGCATGCAGCGGATCAGCGGAGCACTGGCGGGCTGCCAGTCGAGCCGCTCGCGGTAGCCGCTGAAGGCGTAGGCCGCCCAGTGGCCGGAGGGTGCGAAGTTGAATTCGCGGTAGGCCGTGCCGCCCGGCGCGGCCGCGAAAAACTCGAAGCAGGTGTGCTGCCAGAGCCCGTCAGTGAAGCTCGGGGCCTCGGCCGCAGGTGGCAGCCGCAACAGACCCGGCCCGCACGCCGCCCGGAAACACAGCTGCAGCGAGGTACTGCCGGACGCAAGCGACACCGTGAGCCCGATCTCGGTCGGCGGACGGGTTGCAGGATGGCTGGACAGGGCGTGTGGCATGGCGAAGCGTTCCGGAGCGAGGCGCTACTTTACCGGAGCGGCCCGGCAGCGAGTGAGCTGCCTTCGATCGGCGACGAATGAAAACAAAGGTGCTTTTGTGGGTTTTGACGCCGTTTTACGGCGGTGCATGTGTCAATAGCGACCAGTAGAAGACCCTCCGTCAAGGGGCGTAAAGGGCAGTCATTCCGTTGGGCCAGAATGCCCGGGTCGGGCCGCAGTACAGGACAGAGAACCATGCCGAGCAGAACCCATTCCGCCAGCCAGAGAGGCTTCACGCTGATCGAGCTGATGATCACCGTTGCGATCATCGCGATCCTGGCTTCCATTGCCTTGCCGGCTTACTCCGATTACGTGACCCGCAGCCGGCTCGTTGATGCCACCAATGCGCTCTCGACGCTTCGCGCGAAGATGGAGCAGCACTACCAGGACAACCGGACCTACCTGACGGTGGGCAGCTACACCACGCCCTGCAAGGCGAGTGCGAACACCACCGCCGGCAGCTTCACGATCTCCTGCACCGTGGCGGCCACCAGCTACACGCTGACCGCAACCGGCAGCGCGACGACCAGCGGCTTCGTCTACACCATCGATCAGGACGGCACCCAGAAAACCACCGGTCTGCCTTCAGGCTGGGGCAGCGCTCCGCAGACCGGTTGCTGGGTCCAGCGCAAGGCGCAGACATGCTGAGCCGCCTGCGATCCGCTGCGCGCGGATTCACACTCATCGAGATGATGGTCACCATCACGGTGATGACCATCCTCGCGCTGCTGGCCATGCCCGGCATGACGGCCTGGGTGGCGAACAATCGCGTGCGCACGGTGGCGGAAGCCATGCAGAACGCATTGCGTCAGGCGCAGGGCGAGGCCGTCAAGCGCAGCCGCCAGACCGTGTTCGCGCTGACTGCGCAGACGCCTGCGGCCAGCGCGACCCCCTCAGCGAACGGCGGTAACTGGTATCTGCAGACCCTGCCCCTGAGCGGCTCGGACGATGGCACGGCGGGCAGCTTCCTGCGCGGCGAGAAGGTCGCCACGACGCAGTCGGTCACTATCACCGGCGCTTCCTTGCTGTGCTTCAACTCGCTGGGCCGGCTGGTCAGCAACACCTCGACCGGGCTCGGTGCCAGCTGTACGGCTCCGACCAGTTACACCGCCTACAACCTGACGGCCAGCGGCGCGGATCGCCCCTTGCGGGTTGAAGTCTATCTGGGCGGCAAGGTGCGCATGTGCGATCCGGCCAAGACACTTTCCAGCAGCAATCCGGACGGGTGCGCAACATGAAGACGAATCCTGCCCGCCGCGGCCAGCAGGGCATGGCCTTGCTCGAAGCCCTGATCTCCATCCTCATCTTTTCATTCGGCGTGCTCGGCATCGTTGCGCTGCAGGCCAAGGCTTCGCAGTTTTCCGTGGATTCGGAAGACCGCACCCGCGCAGCGATGCTCGCGAACGAAATCATCAGCCAGATGTGGGAGGCCGGCAGCACGTCGGATTGCAGCAGCATCGCTTCCACCACGATCAGCGGCCGAACCGAGCTCGCCCTGCCCGGCAGCAATGCGAGCTGCTCAACCGACAGCAGTGGCGTGGTCACGGTCACCGTGACCTGGAAAGCCCCCTGGCGCAAGAGCAGTGAGCAGAGCAACACCTATGTGACCAAGGTGGTCATGCCATGAGCATGAATGCCATGCGCCAGCGCGGCGTCACCCTCATCGAACTGATGGTCGCGATCGTGATCGCCTCCCTGCTGGCGATCGCGGTGTCCACCGTGCTGGCGGGCTTCGAGGGGCGAAAGCGCTCGACGACTTCCGTCAATGACCTCAACCAGGCCGGCAACTATGCCGCCTGGGTCATCGATAATCTGGTCCGCAGCGCCGGCTCGGGTTATGCGCAGACCGCGGAGTTCTCCTTCGGCTGCAAGCTCTATGCGGCGAAGTCTTCCGCCGTCGTGCTGGGGGACTCGACGACCGTTCCGGCCCCTTTCTCCAGCTATACCGCATTCTCGAGCGGCTTTCGCCTCGCCCCGATCCTGATCGCCAAGGACGCGACCACGCCGGCCAACAGCGGCAGCGGTTCGGATGTGCTGGTCATCATGAGCGGCGCCGCGGGCAAGGCGGAAGCACCGGGCTATCTGAGCACCTATCCGGCGGCCGCTTCACTCTCGCTCAAGAACACCCTGCTGTTCACCGCAAACGATCTGGTGCTGCTGGCCGATCCGGAAGCCACCAGCAGCAGTCTTGCACCCTGCATGCTGACCCAGGTCAGCAGCAGCTTCGTGGAGGCAGGCAGCACCAGTGTTGCACTGGCCGGCACCTACTACGCCGCATCGGTCAATTCGACCCTGCTGACAGGCTTTACCAAGGACGCGGTCGCCATGGTCGTGGGCAATGTCAGCAACGCCAATCCGCCGGCTTTCAATCTCGTCGGTGTCGGGGACAACGGCACGCTCTACACCTATGACCTGCTGCAGGCCACCGGCAGCAGTGCGCAGGCAATCGCGCAGGGCATCTTCGAAATGCATGCCTTGTACGGCCTCGATAGCGATGGCGACGGCAAGCTCGACAAGTGGGTCAAGCCGGAGGGCACCTATTCCTACAGTTCGCTCACGGCGGGCACCACGACCGTGGCCGCAACCCTGGCGACGATCAAGGCGGTCCGCATCGGCCTCATCCTGCGCACCGACCTGCTGGAGAAGGAGACAGTCAGCCCGGCCTCGATCACGCTCTTCAGCGATCTGGGTCTGAGCTACAGCCCGACCATTACGGGTGACAACACCCGCTATCGCTACCGCACGGTGGAACTGACCGTGCCCTTGCGCAACACGATGCTGCTGGAGTGATCATGAAACGCACAATGCCTGCCTCGCGCAGCCGACAGCGCGGCGTGATCATGCTGGTCACGCTGATGGCGATGGTGATCCTGCTGATCTCCTCGATCGCCATGCTGCGCTCCTTCGATACCTCGGTGCTGCTCTCCGGCAGCATGGCCTTCAAGCGCGACCTGATGAACCAGGGCGAGCGCGGCATCGCCCAGGCGATCACCTATTTCAACAGCGGCGCGTTGAGTACCGACTCGGCACGGCAAGCGGATGTGAAGAGCGTGAATTACTCCGCCACGATGCTTTCATCGAATGCCCGTGGCATTCCGGAAGCCCTGCTGGGAAGCGCCAAGTTCTCGGCCGCCGGCATGACCGGCACCGACATCACCGACAGCAGCACCGGGGTGACGATCCGCACCGTGATCGACCGCCAGTGTTCCGCCACAGGCGAGTTCAGCACATCGGGCTGTGTCTATGTGCCGGGCTATTCCGACTCGGGCGGCACCAACTGGCTCAAGAAAGCCGGTGCCGAATATGTGCCGGTGTATCGCATCAGCGTGCGGGTCGACGGCCCGCGCAATACCCAGGTTTATCTTCAGACCACGCTTGCGCGCTGAGCGCCGTCAGCCCAAGGGAGTTCCCGATGATCCATAAAGCCCGTCGAGCCGCGAACCTGCTGCGTGCCGTCCTGCTGGTTGCAGGACTTTCCATGCCGGTACTGGCCGGCGCTGCCGTTGACCTGGCCGATGCGCCCTTGTTTTCGTCGGTGACCGTACCAGGCAATCTCGCACTGACGCTGTCGGTTGAGTGGCCGACGGCAACCACGCCAGCCTACACGGTGGCTTATTCCTCAAGCAGTACGTATCTGGGCTACTTCGATCCGGTCAAGTGTTATACCTACGTTTATAACTCGACGACGCCGTCATCCAGCTACTTCACGCCGTCAAGCTACAGCAGCAGTGGAAGCCATACCTGCAGCAGCAGTAGCAGCGCCCAGCTCTGGAGCGGGAATTTCCTCAATTGGGTGTCGATGCAGACGCTCGACACCTTTCGCTGGGTGTTGACCGGAGGTTACCGGAGTACCGACACGAGCAGCGAAACCATCCTGACCAAGACTTTCGCCGGCTACAACAGCTCAGTAATGCCGCACAAGAGCATCTCGTCAGCAGCGACCACGCTGACCGGGGCCACCCCTCTGAAATGGACCGCATGGAACAGTCGTGTGCGCTACGCCGGGACAGCGGTTTACTTCACGAATTCGGGTACCAGTGCAACAGCCTGGACGGACTACACCGACCCTGCAAGCAAAACGGCCACCGGGACCGATTACAACGGACACAACAGCTACGTCACGAGCAGCAATTCGAAATATGCAAATCCCGCTACGGTGTATCGCATTTTCATCAACGTGAAGGTCTGCGACAGCAGTGTGAAAGTAGAAGACAACTGCGTGGGGTATCCGCTTGGAAGCTCCAGCCCCACGGTATACAAACCGGAGGGGCTGCTGCAGAGCTACTCGTCGAAACTGCGCTACTCGACCTTTGGCTATCTGCATGACGACTCCCGAACCGAAGGGGGAGTGTTGCGGGCTCGAATGAAGTACATCGGCCCGACTCAACCCGTTCCGGGGTCGTCAGCCATTACCAATTCGCTGGCCGAGTGGAGCAGTACCACCGGGATCATGACGACCAACCCTGACAGTACCGATGCGACGACTGCACAGACCTTCGCCAAGTCGGCTGGCTGGACGGTATCGATCACCAACAGCGGTGTCATGAACTACCTGAACAAGTTCGGGTCGATGGGTTTTTCCAGCGGCGGCAACTATTACAAGTCCAAGGATCCGGTCGGAGAGCTCTATTACAGCGCCACGCGCTATTTCCGGAACAAGGGGAATGTCGCTTCATACAGCACCCTTTCCGGTGCAGGAAGCTCTGCAACCGCGGCAATCTGGATGGATGGTTTCCCGGTCATTGCGACCTGGGATGACCCCATCCTCTACACATGCCAGAAGAACTTCATTCTCGGCATTGGCGATACGTATTCATGGTATGACGCTGAACTCCCCGGCTCTGCCCTGTCATCTTCGCTGTCCAGCGAGGTGTCTGCCGACGCTGCCAGCGAAAGCGCACCGACAACTGCCGACAAGGTTAACGTGCAGGCGGCCACCAATATGGTTGGCAAACTTGAGGGCTATTCAGGCAACCTCGGTACGCAATACAACGGCAGCAGCCGCTCCAACACGATGTATATCGCCGGCCTCGCCTACGACGCCCACACACGCGACATTCGCTCAGATCTGACGGGCACACAGACAATCAATACCTACTGGCTCGATGTGCACGAAAATGCCTACTACGAGCACAAGAATCAGTACTGGTTGGCCGCCAAATATGGTGGGTTCGAAGTCCCGTCCGACTTTTCGCCCTATGCCTCCAGCTACGACACCTCGACCCTGAAGGACAGCACCTGGATCGCCAGCAGTTCCTACGTACCTTTCTCCGGCACGACCTATGCCACTTCCAACGGCCTGAGCTATTCCACTGACTCCAACACCAACTGTTCGACTCTGACGGGTGGCGTTTCCAGCAAGTGTGACAAACGCCCGAGCAACTACTTTCCGGGAAATTCTCCGGACACGATGAAGTCGGGCCTCACGACAGCCTTTGCCAAGATAGCTTCTGAAGCTGCCGCCGCGACCGCGACGGCCCTCTCTTCGCCCACGCCGCAGCAGACCTCCAGCGGCAACGCCAACTATGAGGCGACCTATGATCCCTCGAACTGGACCGGCACGCTCAAGGGCCAGACCGTGAGCTACGACAGCAGCGGCAACCCGATTCCCACCGTTGTGTGGAATGCCCATGCTCTGCTCACCGAGCGCACCTACACCACCCGTCAGATCGTGACCTGGTGCGGCAGCACCGGTGTGGCCTTCAACACCAGCATGAACTGCACGGCATCGCTGGCGGCGGTGGATGGGGTCAGCAGCCAGTCAGCAGCCAACTACATCGCCTACCTGCGCGGTGACCGGACCCAGGAAGTGGCCAATGGCGGCGTATATCGCACCCGCAGCTCCAGCAACCTGCTCGGTGATATCGTCAATGCCAAAGTCATTGCGGTGGGCGCGCCGGACGGCAACCTGACCGACCGCTACAACGACGGTTACAGCGCCTTCAAGCGGACCTACGCCTCGCGCAATACGGTGGTCTACGTGGGGGCCAACGACGGCATGATGCACGCCTTCGACGGCTCGGTGACCAGCTCCACCGGCGGCAAGGAGCTCTTCGCCTACATCCCGGGGCTGATCTACAGCGACACCGACTCGACAACCGGGGGCGGCCTCTCCTCGCTGGGCAACCCGAGCTTCACCCACCGCTATCTGGTGGACGGCACGCCAAACGTGTTCGACATCGATTTTGCCAAGGCCGGCACGCCGACCGCGACGAGCACCAACTGGCACTCAGTGCTGATCGCAGGCGTGGGCAAGGGTGGCAAGGGCTACTACGCGATCGACGTGACTGATCCTTCGAGCTGGACGAGTGAGTCGGCGGTGGCCGGCAAGGCCCTGTGGGAATTCACGAATACCCACATGGGATACAGCTACGGGGCCGCGCTGGTAGTGAAGACCGCCAAGTATGGCTGGGTAGCGGTGCTCACTTCCGGCTACAACAACGACGATGGCAAGGGCTATTTCTTCTTCGTCAATCCCAAGACCGGCGTGCTGCTCGAAACCGTGGTGACCAGCGAAGGCTCGACCTCCTCGCCGCTGAACATGGCCCATGCTTCGGCCTTCGTACCGAACTACAAGGACGGCACGGCCGACGCGATCTATGCCGGTGACTTGCAGGGCAATGTCTGGCGGCTGGACCTGACCAAGAACTCGGGCAGCTATGCCAGCCCGACGAAGTTCGCCACGCTCAAGAGCACGGACGGTACCGCGCAGCCGGTGACGACCCGCCCGCTGATCGAGATCGAGCCCTCGTCCTCCAAGCGCTATGTGCTGGTCGGCACAGGCCGGCTGCTGGCGGATTCGGACATCTCGAGCGCACAGGTGCAGACCTTCTACGCGATCATCGATGGCAAGAGCGACAGCGGTGCCTTCTACGGCGGCAGCACCAGCCTGCCCAGCGGTGTCACGCTGCCGGTCACGCGTTCGGTGCTGCAGGCCAATACCGACCTCACTGCCGGCATCGGCAGCAATCCTGCCAAGACCATGGGCTGGTACTACGACCTGTCGGTGAGCTCGAACGTGGCCGCACGCGTAACCGTGGACCCGACCTACAACAACGGCATCGTGGCGTTTGCCGCCAACCTGCCGAATGGTGAGGCCTGTTCGCCTTCCGGCACTTCGCAGAACCATGCCCTCGCCGTGGGATCGGGTCAGAGCGTGCTGACCGACAGCTCCGGCAATACGGTGGCCTACATTTCGCAAAGTTCGGTTACGACCGAGCTCGCCTTCGTCAATGTGAATGGCAAGATCCGCCTGCTCGCCGGCTCCTCGGACGGCACGGTAGTCAATGTGCCCGGCACCTTCTCCACCAGCACCTCGCTCAAGCGCATGAACTGGCGCATGGTGCCGATGGTGGATTGATCCGGGCATGCGTACGGTCTGGCTTGCGGTGGCGGCGTCCGCCGCTCTGCACGGCGGTCTGCTGGCCTGGCCGGCAGTGGCTCCGGCTGACGGCGCTGGCCCGCGCCTTGCCGGCACGAAGCTCGAGGCGCGCCTGCTGACGGCGCAGCCTTCACCGGACGCGCGCCTGACGCAGCGCGCATTCGAGGCGGCAGGCCTCGCGCAGACCCCGGCGCCGCCGCCCGAAGCCGTGGGCCACACGGATTCGCGCATGGCGAACCGGCAGGCCGACGTGAGAGCACCGGACTACTGGCCGGCGAATCAGCTGGAGCGCGCCCCGGTTCCGGTGTCCGCACCCGACAGCGGCCTGCTGCAGGGCGTGGAACTGCCCGCCGGCAGCCTGCGTCTCGAACTCTTCATCGACCGCAGCGGGCAGGTCCGAACGGTGCGCCCGGCAGACGCGCGCGAAAACGCGGAAGGGATTCCCCGGGCGATCACCGAGATGTTTCTGGCCACCCGTTTCCTGCCCGGCCTGCGCGCCGGCGCCGAGGTGCCCAGTCGCATCGTGATCGAGGTGAGCATCCAGGATCTGCTGCGCATGTCGTGAGCATGCGGCCGGACGGCTGTGTGCGAATTTCCGCGCTGACCGGTACGCAAACGCGTCGGCAAATCTGCCCGCCGCTTCATGATATTTCCGCTTCTTTGCTGAATGTGCGCAGTGCGCGAGTGTTTTTGCGCGCCTGCCGGAATTCATCCTGAATGCACCGGTCGGATGTACCGGCAGCGTGGTGTGCGGAACGTGGCCCGATTGGCCGGTCTCAAAGGGGGAGGGCGGCCCGCGGCTCCGCCGCCACGCATGCCTTCACAATGAGGGCCGTCTGCCTGATGCTCAGGATTCTGCCGAAGCGGGCCGTTTGCCGACCTGCTGCCAGGCCTCGCGCAGCAGGTCGGGCCGGGCGTCGCGCAGCAGGTTCGGGTCCGACAGCATGCGGCGGAAGCCCTTGGCGCCGGGCAGGCCGTTGGCAAGGCCCAGCATGTGGCGGCTGATGGCTCGCAATGGGGTGCCGTGTTCGCGGTTTTCCTGTTCGGCATAGCGCACCATGCCTTCGATGATGTCGGCCCGGTCTGGCGCCCAGTCGGCGTCAAAGAGCGCGCGCTCCCATTCACTGAGCGCCCAGGGGTTCTGGTAGGCCTCGCGGCCGATCATGACACCGTCAAGTCTGCCGGCCTGCTCGACGATGCTGGCGGTGTCGGCCAGACCGCCGTTGAGCAGGATTTCGAGCTGCGGGAAATCCGCCTTGAGCTGGTGAGCGACTTCATAGCGCAGCGGCGGGATCTCGCGGTTTTCCTTGGGTGAGAGGCCCTTGAGCCAGGCGTTGCGGGCATGCACGATGAAGGTCTGGCAGCCCGCGCGTGACACCGTCTCAACGAAGTCCCGGACGAAGTCGTAGTGCTCGATCTGGTCGATGCCGATGCGATGCTTCACCGTGACCGGCAGGGAGGTGGCTTCGCGCATGGCGGCCACGCACTCGGCCACGAGTTGCGGCTCATTCATCAGACAGGCGCCGAAGGCGCCACGTTGCACGCGCTCCGAGGGGCAGCCGCAGTTGAGGTTCACTTCGTCATAGCCCCATTCCTCGGCCAGCCTGGCGCAATGGGCAAGATCGGCCGGCTCGGAGCCGCCCAGCTGCAGTGCGACCGGATGCTCCGGCGCATTGAAGCGGAGATGGCGGGCAATGTCGCCATGGATCAATGCTCCGGTGGTGACCATCTCGGTGTAGAGCCAGGCGTGCGGGGCCAGCAGGCGGTGGAAGTGACGGCAGTGGCGGTCTGTCCAGTCGAGCATGGGCGCGATGGCCAGACGGCGCGGGGGCAGGGCAGGGGTGTTCATGCGGGGATTTTACCGGATGAGGCCGGCGCCACCTGAAGCGAACTGTTAACATCCTCCCTTTGCTGCGCGGAGACCCCCCAATGAAAAGAATCCTTGCCATCGCACTGAGCTTGCTGCTTGCCGCCTGCGGCGCTTCCATGAACCTGCACCGTCTGGCGCCCGGCAGCGTGACGCTGGAGCAGATGCGGGCCAAGCAGAAGCCCACGGCGGAGTGGAAGAATGCCGACGGGACGGTGACGCTGGAGTATTCGAAGCAGCCGGTTACCGCCTACAACGTGATGCTCGATTTCGACGCGAAAGGCGCACTGAAGCAGTCGCGCATCGTGTCGGTGGCGGAGAATATCTCGCTGCTCAAGACCGGCATGACGCGGGCGGAAGTGCAGCGCCAGGTCGGCTCGCCGGCCAGCATCTTCAAGGACCCGGCCACGGGGGGGGACATCTGGGAGATTCCGACCGATTTCCCGACGGATGACTATCCGCAGCGCGCGATCATCATCCACTGGCATCCGGTGGTGGATGCCGCGACCCGCATCGAGATGGGCAACCACTACAAGTAAGCGGCGTCAGGGCGGAAAAGAAAAAGCCGGCTTGCGCCGGCTTTTTCATGCACTGCTCCGTGGCGATCAGTTGCCGAAGGAGTAGGTCGCTGCGAAGTTCAGGCGGGGCTCGGTGCCGCTGCGGCCGTCCAGGGTCTGACGGTGCGACAGCATGAATTCGCCACCCAGTTCCACATTGGCGACCGGCGCCCAGATCACGCCGACGGTGCCGGACTGGACGGAGCGATTCGCGCTGCCGTCGGCGACGTTGATGTAATCCCCGCCGAGCAGACGTTGCTGGCCATAGGTGACGCTGCCGCGCAGGGTGTCGCTGAGCTTCTGCTGCACGCCCAGAACGTAGCCGTATTCCTTCGGCAGGTAGACCTTGTTGTTCGCTGCGTCGGCCTTAGCGCCAACGGATTCGTTGAAGAAGCGGCCCATGCCCTTGCCGTAGCTGGTGCTGGCCAGCAGCGAGGTCGTCGGGGTCACCATGTAGTGGCCGCCCAGACCCACACCGTAGCCGCGCTTGGAGCCAGTTGTGCCCGGAACAAAAGCCGTGCTTCCGCTGCTAGTCGTTTCTGTGTGATCGTCGCTCTTGATTGCGTTCTCGGTAGTCAGACCGCGCAGGGCCACATGACCCCAGTCACCGGCCTTTTCCCAGCGCAGGACGACGTCCGGCACACGGGTCATGGTGTTGTCATCGGATCCGACATATCCGCCGTTGGCCTTGGTTTCGATGGCGGCAATGAAGTTGCCGGCAGCGCCTGCGCCGTAGGTGTAGCGGATCTGCGGCTGACGCAGCGAGGTGTTGCCGGTCGGGCCGTTGAAGTCGACGGTTTCAGGCGTCGAGTCCAGATCCATGAAGGTCGACCAGGTCTGACCGATCAGCCAGTTGCCGAGTTGGCCATAAGCGTGACGCAGACGGAACAGGCCGCTGCCGGTGGTGTTGTAGAAGTCGGCTTCGACCTTGGTGTTCAGCGCGCCCAGGGCGGTCGGGGCGCTGGCTTCCACGCCGATACGCGAGGTCTTGGCAAACATGTAGGTTTCGCCACGGCGGGCAGCGTCGTTCGAGCCGGTCAGGGCGATCGAGGGCTGGTACGCAGCGTAGTCACCCTGGGCGGCGTTGTTGCGGCCACCGAAGTTATGCACGGCGTCCAGGCGTGCGAAGCCATAGACGCGCACCGAGGTATCTTCACCGGCGCGCTTGAAGGAGCCGGGCAGATCACCCTTCACGACGGCTTGCTGAGCCGGAGCGGGCTGGGCCGTCTGGGCTGCCTTGAGTTCGGAGATCTGCTTCTGCAGATCGGCGATCTGCTTTTCCAGCTTTTCCAGAGCGGGGTCTGCAGCGAAAGCCGGAATGCTGAGCGCGGCAGCGATGGCACCTACGAGGACTCGTTTTTTCATGGTTTTCTCACGAACGATTGGTTGGGAAGAAATGAAAGGGACTGCACTAAAACCAGCACTTCATCAGGCCGCGTGCTTGATCTGCTTCAGGAAAGCCTGTGCACGCGGGTGACTGGGACTACTGAAAAACTGCTGTGGTTCAAGACTCTCTTCAACGATGTTGCCCTGATCAAAGAAGATCACCCGATCCGCCACTTCACGCGCGAAGCCCATTTCGTGGGTGACGATCAGCATGGTCATGCCGCTGCTGGCCAGATCACGCATCACGAGCAGCACTTCATTGACCATTTCCGGGTCCAGTGCCGAGGTCGGCTCATCGAAGAGCATGACCTTGGGCTGCATGGCCAGCGCACGGGCGATGGCCACGCGCTGCTGCTGACCCCCGGAAAGCTGGTTCGGATACTTGCGGGCATGCGCGGAAAGGCCTACCCGCTCAAGCAATTCCAATGCCACCTTCTCGGCCTTGTCCGCACTCCATTTGCGGACCCGCCGTGGCGCCAGCGTGATGTTGTCGATCACGGTCATGTGCGAGAACAGGTTGAAGCTCTGGAACACCATGCCAACCTCTGCACGCACGGCGTCGATGTTCTTGATGTTGTCATCAAGCTCGATGCCGTCGACGACGATGCGGCCGGCATCATGGCGCTCAAGGTGGTTGATGCTGCGAAGAAGCGTGGATTTGCCCGAGCCCGAGGGGCCGATGATGCAGACCACTTCGCCTTCGCGGAAGCTGACCGAGACGCCGTTGAGGGCGGTGAAGCTTCCCCAGCGCTTGAAGATGTTCTCGACCTGGATGATGGGTTTTCCGTTACGCATGGGCTTATCGCTTGCCGACAGCGAGCTTGCGCTCGAGCGCAGCTGCAAACTGGGTGAAGGTGGTGGTCAGGAGCAGGTAGACGACGGCGACCGTCGGCAGGACGATGTCGGGGCGGAAGCTCTCGGCCTGTACGCGCGAGCTGGCCATGGTCAGCTCTACTACGCCGATGGCATAGGCCAGCGATGAGTCCTTCAGCAGTGCGACCATATTGTTGGCAAGCGGTGGCAGCGAGATGCGCACGGCCTGCGGCAGTACGATGTCCCAGAAAGTGTAGAGCGACGAGAGACCCAGAGAGCGGGCCGCTTCGACCTGGCCGGGAGGCACTGCGGCAATCCCGGCGCGTATGACTTCGGCATTGTACGCGCCGACGTTGAGCGACAGGGCCAGCACGGCTGTCCAGAATTCGGAGAGTTGAAGCTCCGGCACCATGGCGGGCAGTGCGAGGAAGAAGAACAGGATCTGCAGCATCAGCGGCGTGCCACGGATGATCCAGACATAAAGATCCGAAATCCAGCGTACCGGTGGCAGGTGAGAGCGCTTGCCGACGGCGGCGAGAACGCCGAGCACCAGACCGATGGCCCCCGAGCAGAGGGTGAGTTCGACGGTGGTCAGGGCGCCGTCGGCGAATTGCTGGGCTGCCGGGCCGATGGGGGCGGGCAAGGGTGCGAGCGCCGAGCCCAGCAGCGACAGGATCAGGCCGAGCCCGAACACAGCGCCGACGAGGATCAGGACGTCGCGGTCTTTGAGTTTTTCAATCATCTTCAGAATAAGGATACGGGCACCAGAACGGTGCCCGTTTTAGCACAAGGCGGAAGAACTGCCTTAATTGGTGCAGGTGATGTCTTCGTGGAAGTACTTCTCGGAGATCGCCTTGAGCGTTCCGTCAGCCTTCAGGGCCGCCAGCGCCTTGTTCAGTTCGGCGTTGAGTTCGGCGTTGCCTTTCTTGTGGACCATGGCGATGCGCTCGATGAAGAGCATGTCGCCCGCCTTCAGGCCCTTGGCGTTGCTCTTGGAGAGTGCTTCCTTGGCCACGAAGCGGTCAGTCACCCATGCGTCCACGCGGCCACCCATCAGCGCCTGGAGGGCGTCGGTGTCCTTCGAGTAGGTCTTGACTTCCTTGGTGCCGCCGACCTTCTTGGCTGCGTCGGCATAGGTCGTGGAGAGCTGCACGCCCAGCGTCTTGCCGGCGAGCTGGTCGGCCTTGAGCGGGCCGTCAGCCTTGGCGACCAGCTGGCCGCCGGAGCAGTAGTGCGGGCTCGTGAAGTCCACCGACTTCAGGCGTTCCTCGGTGATGCCGTGGCTGGCGATGGCCACATCGAAGCGATCCTGGCGGATGCTGGCGATCTGGGAGTCGAACGGCAGTGCGCTCCACTTCACCTTCAGGCCGAGATTCTTGGCGACGGCTTCCAGAACGTCGATCTCGTAGCCGGTGAGCTTGGTGCCCTGATAGAAGTTGAAGGGGGGGTAAGCACCTTCACTGACGGCATTGATGGTGCCGGACTTCTTGATCGTGGCCCAGTCGCGAGCCTGAGCTCCGACAGTGACGAGGGCCAGTCCGAGGGCAAGCGCAATGGTGGTGGTCGCACGCATGAAGGTTTGCATCTCCAGTAAAGGTAAGGAAAACGAACTAAAGCAGGCCATCAATGCTATGGAAAACGATAGACGCTGTCCATGCGTACAGCCAGCAGTTCCTGCCTATACTTGACATGCAACAGGGTATATAGCTTCCGCACCTGTCATGAAGGGGCGGGAAGCCAGCCCTGTCTGCCCGGAAACCGGTCCTCCGGGTCAGCGGGGAAATTGTTCGTGATAGGCGAACACCCCTATTGCCGCAACGGCATAAGGGAGAAGTGTGACGCAGACGGAAAACAGGAGTTTTCCAGCACGCTCGGAGAGCTGCAGATGGAAGGCGTGGCTGGGGTGAGCGGGAACGGCGAGTTTCATGTTGATCTCCGTGATTTCAGGCGTGCAGCGCTCCCTCCGCGCAAGAGGCGGGTTTGGCGGAACGTGCGGGAGTAAAGGGCGTGTTCAGGCGCGGGACGATGGCTCAGGGCACATCGGGCTGTCGCGGAAGGACAGCTCCAGGGGCATGCACGCAAGGAGACCGGAAAAATCCGCCAGGCGCCTTGCGTTTGCCCCGCCGTGATTGCGGTTGGACATGGGGTCACCTCTTGGGTTGGCTATGTGCTTGAACTATAAGTGAGCTTATGGTCGAATAGGCCTAATTCATTGTTCGACTGGAATGAACAGTGCGCAGCCTCAGGCATTTCAATGAACTGCAGACATTTCTGGTCGTGGCCGAGCTCGGCTCCTTCTCGGCTGCAGCCAAGCGGCTCGGACTTGCCCGCTCGACCGTCAGCACGCAGATCCAGGCACTGGAGCGGGTGCTGGGCTTTCCGCTCTTCCTGCGGACCACGCGGCATGTATCGCTGACCGCCGATGGCGAGCGCTACGCCACCCGTGCAGCGGTGCTTGTCAGCGGGCTGGAGGAGCTGACGGCCGAGTTCTCGCAGCGTGCCGGCCGGGTGGCGGGGCGGCTGCATGTGCAGATGACCGAATCCATCGCCAATACTCTGGTGCTGCCGCGCATGGCCGAATTTCTGCGCGCCTACCCTGATCTGGCTCTGCGCATTTCGCTTTCCGAACGGGCGCCGGATCTGGCCGAGGAGGGCATCGATGTGGCGCTGCGGCTTTCCGACAACAAGGATTCAGCCTATCGCTACAAGCGTTTCGGCCAGGTCAGCTTCGTCATGGTGGCGAGCCCGGCCTATCTGGCCCGGTTCGGCGTGCCGCGTCATCCGAACGATCTGCTGCGTCATCAGACCATTGACTTCTTCGACGGCGATGCCGGGCGCGCGATCGACTATGTGCTGGTGAAGGGGCGCGAGAGCATCACGGTGGCCGCCGATGGAGACCTGGCGGTGGACAACGCACGGGCCGGGCTCACCTGTGCACTCGCGGGGCTCGGGATCTATGAGGACTTCGATTTCCTGCTGCGCCCGCACCTGGCCGAAGGCAAACTGGTGCACGTGCTGCCGGACTGGCGACGGCCTGGTCCGGCGGTGGTGGCGCTCTACCCCAGTGGACACCAGAACTCCGCCCCGGTGCGCGCTTTCCTCCGGTTTCTTGACATGGTGCTGAGTCCGGCCCTCAAAGGCGGTGTGGCGGCCTGAAATCCGGTATCTTTGCTGTTGCTCCTTTCCCATGATCTCTGGCCCAATGGCAGGAAAGCTCACCCGCTCCGCACTTCTGCTTCTTGTCATCGCGTGTTTCGTGCTGGTGAGCATTGGCGGCCTGATCGCCTGGAACAGCATCCGCACTGATGTGGATGGCATGAACCGGCGCGCCCTGCCGGCGCTGATCGCAGCGTCCGACATCGGTGCCGATTACCGTGAGCTTCGCAATCTGGTGCAGAGCCTGGCGCAGGAGCCGGATAGCGGTCGGCGCAAGGATCTGGGCGAGCGCATGGATGCCGTCCAGCAGCATCTGCTGGGCGCATTCAGTGCTCTTCGCGGTCTGGGCATGGCGACTCCCGCACTGGATGAAATCGCCGCGGCCTACCTCGGGGCGCTGGAGCGCACGCGCGAGGCGGCACGCGCCGGTGTGGCGGATCAGGCCCAGGCGCTGGTGTACGCGGCCCTGATTCCGGCCGAGCACAATCTGCAACTCTATGTCGAGAAGGTGCGCGAGAACATCCAGGCACAGCAGCGGGCAGTGGACCAGAGTCTGAGCCTGGGCGGTGCCCGTCTGCTGGGCTACAGCGTGCTTTGCATGTGCTTCGGCCTGGTGCTGTGGACAGCCCTGATGCCTCCGGTGGCCGCACTCCTGCCGACCGGGGAAGATCTCTTCGTGTCTCGCGAGATTGCCGCGGTGATGTATGGCTTCACCGGGGCGGTGCTCTCGGCCTCCCTGATTGCTTCGGGCGCCTTGCTGGTCATCTTTCTCGATCATCCGGCCCGCCCGCTGCTCTATTGCTGGTGGGCGCTCTCGCTTGGTGTGCTGCTCGCACGCGGCATCAACTATCTGCGCTGGCGAGCGCGCCGCGACACCGCCTTCGACGGAGCGGCGGCGATCCGCAGTTTCGGGGCCGGCAGTCTGGCGTCGGCGATGGTCTGGGCGGCGTTTCCGGTGATGTTCTTCTCCGAGGCGAACCCGGTCCAGCGGATGGCCATGGCCTTCGTGTTTGCCGCGATGGCCGGTGGCGGCGCGCTGATCCTGGCCCCCACGCGCAAGATTTCGCTGATCTACCTTTCGCTGCTGCTTGTTCCCCAGATCGCCCTGTTCGGGTTTGCCGGCACGCGCATGGATCTCACCGTGGCCATCCTCAGCTTCGGCATGCTGTTGATGCTGGCGCATTCGGCGGTGGCCGCGCGCCAGACGACGACCACGGCACTCAAGCTGAGCCGTGAGAACCGCCGCCTGGCTGAGGAGTCCGTGGCACGCCAGCAGGCGCTGCAGAAACTCAATCTGACTCTGGAAGACCGCGTACGCGAGCGGACGACCCAGCTCGAACGCGAAGTGGATGCGCGCGAGAGCTATGCCGCCCAGTTGCAGGAGCTGGCCTTGCGTGATCCGCTCACCGGCTTGCTCAACCGCCGCGCGCTGGCCGAGCAGATGCCGGCCATGCTGGCACGGGCATCCAAGTCGGGCGCCGGCGTGCAGATCCTGTTCATCGACCTCGACCGCTTCAAGGATGTGAATGACGTCCAGGGCCACTATGTGGGTGACCAGGTGTTGCTGGAGCTTGCCCGCCGCCTTCGCCGGACCCTGCCTGATAGCGCGCTGGTGGCACGCTGGGGCGGCGACGAGTTCCTGGTTGCGGTGCCGGGGGGCGTCAGCCTGAATCATGCCGGCGCGATCCGCGCCGCGATCATGGAGCCGGTGAGCGTGCGCGAACACGAGGTGCGGCTCGATGCCAGCATCGGCATCTCGCTGTTTCCCTCGCAGGGCGAAAACGTCGAGGTGCTGGTACGGCAGGCCGACGTTGCGATGTACCAGGTCAAGCTCAAGGGGCGCTCCGGTGCGCTGGTCTATCACCCCGAGATGGGCGAGGCGCTGCGCCGCCGTCATGAGCTGGGGCAGGCGCTGCGCGAAGCGCTGGCGAACGACTGGATGAACATCGCCTACCAGCCGGTCGTGCCGGAGGCAGATGGCCACGTGCTCAAGATGGAAGCGCTGCTGCGCTGGACCCATCCGCAGCGCGGCATGATTTCGCCGGCCGAGTTCGTGCCGGTCGCAGAGGATGCCGGCCTGATCGGCAAGCTCGGCCACTGGTGCCTGAATCAGGCCTGCTGCGAGGCAGCGCGCTGGGAGGGTGATGTCATCGTGGCGGTCAATGTGTCGGCTCTGCAGGCGATGTCGGGCGAGCTGCTCGGCAATGTGGCCGATGCGCTGGCGGTCAGCGGGCTGCCACCGCATCGCCTCGAGCTCGAGCTTACCGAGAGCGTGTTCGCTCATGATTTCGCCGCGATTGCCAGGGTGTTCGGCGCGCTGAGGGAGATGGGCGTGCGCATCGCGATCGACGATTTCGGCACCGGCTACTCGTCGCTCTCCTATCTCTATCGCCTGCCGATTGACGGCATCAAGATCGACCGAAGTTTCGTGCGGGATGTGGAGCACTCGGGTGAGCAGTTGCTGCGGGCCATCCTGGGCATGGCCCGCGGGCTGGGCTTCACGGTGGTCGCGGAAGGCGTCGAAACCCCGACGCAGCGGCAGATGCTGCGGCGCATGTCGGTGGATTACATCCAGGGCAGCTGTCATTCCGTGCCGCTCCAGCCCGAAGCGGCTGCTGCCTGGATTGCCGAGTATCAGTCCCGCGCGGCAGAGCCTTGCCTGTCGGATGATGCCCTGCACTGAGCGGAGAGCCCGGACGAGAGGATGTTTGATGCTGATTTCGGGATAATCAATCCTGATTTTGCATCTTTATCTCGATTTTTAGTGAGCCTAAAGTGGAGCACATGCCGGGCCGGGAAGCGGACGGCAAGACCACCACACTTTCTGGAGCTCACATCATGGAACGCTATTCTCACCTCGCCGGCCGCATCCTGCTGGCGCTCATCTTTGTCCTCTCCGGCTTCGGCAAGCTGACCGACCCAGCCGGCACCGCGGGCTACATGAAGGCGATGGGCGTGCCCACGCTGCTGCTCTGGCCGACCGTGGCGCTTGAACTGCTGGGCGGCATCGCCATCGTGCTGGGCTTCCAGACCCGCCTGGTTGCCGTCGCGCTCGCCGGCTTCAGCATCGTCAGCGCCGTGATCTTCCACAGCAATTTCGGCGACCAGATGCAGATGATCAATTTCCTCAAGAATCTGGCCATGGCTGGAGGCTTTCTTCACCTGGCCAGTACCGGCGCCATCGGGTTCAGCCTCGATACGCGCAAGGCCTGAAGCAGTCCCGCCTGCAAAAGAAAGCCCGGCGCCAGGCCGGGCTTTCTGCTGTCTGCCGCGCCGGATTCAGGCTTCGAGCGCCTTGCCGACCACCTCGGCCACATCGGCCGAGAGGCTGGATGCTGCACGGATGCGTTCGAGCTGCTGGCGTGCCAGGGCCTGGCGCGCGGGGTCGAACTTTCTCCAGCGGTCGAAACAGCGCGCGATGCGTGAGGCCACCTGCGGGTTCATCGGATCGAGCTGCAGGATCACGTCGGCCGCCAGCCGGTAGCCCTCGCCATCGGCCCCGTGGAAGTGCTTCGGGTTGGCGGCGCAGAAGGCGCGAACCAGCGCATAGACCTTGTTCGGGTTGCGGATGTCGAAGGCCGGGTGCGTCATCAGTGCGCGCACATCGGCCGTGGTGCCGGGCAGACGGGAGAGCGCCTGAACCTGCAGCCACTTGTCGACCACCAGCGCTTCGTCGCGCCACTTCGAATAGAAGCTGTCGAGCGCGACATGGCGGGCCGGAATGTCGAGGCTGGCGAGGCTGGCCAGCGCCGCGAAGGTGTCGGTCATGTTGCCGGCCTGCTCGAAGTGCCCCACGACCAGCGCCTGCGCGCCCGCTTCATCGAGCTGGGCGAGATAGCTCAGGCAGGCGTTGCGGAGCGCCCGGCGCCCGGCCTGTTCACCTTCGGGTGAATAGGGCTCGTCGCTTGCGAGTTCGAGATAGGCCGCCAGAAAGGCTTCGCGCAGCTCGCGGGCAAGGGTGCGCAGCAGCGTCATGCGGGCGCCGTGAATGGCGTCGGGATCGACCACTTCCATCTGTTCGGCGAGAACGTTTTCCGAGGGCGGATTGAGCGCCTCGGCCACCAGGGCCGGATCGCCGCCTTCAACGAAGGCCGAGCCCAGCAGGCGAGCCAGGGCGGTGATGTAGTCCTGCGGGATCCAGTCGTTCGTGGTCTTGCCGGCCTGGATTGCGGCCACGCCTTCGAGCAGGATGCCGGTGGCCAGCCGCTGACCGGCTTCCCAGCGATTCACCGCATCGGTGTCGTAGGCCATCAGGTGGGTGAGCTGGGCGGTGCTGTACGGATAATCCAGCAGCACGGGCGCGGAAAATCCGCGCAGCAGCGAGGGCACCGGCTCGGTGGCGACGTCTTCGAAGACGAAGCGCTGCTGTGCTTCGCGCAACTCCAGCACGCGCTGCGTGCCCACGGGTGACGTTTCGCCTTCGAGGCGCAACGGCAACTCGCGGCCCTCGCCATCCAGCAGGCCGATCACGATGGGCAGGTGGTAGGGGCCGCGCGCTTGCGGCAGACCGTCCTTTGTCATGCGTTCTTCATAGGGCGTGGCCGGGAACTGCTGCGTGACCTCGAGCGTGTAGCGGCGGGCGGCCGCATCGAACTGGCTGCGCACCACGAGTTTCGGCGTACCGGCCTGGTTGTACCAGCGCTGGAACTGGGCAAGATCCTTGCCGGAGGCGTCCTGCATGGCCGAGATGAAGTCCTCGCAGGTCACGGCCTGGCCGTCATGGCGCTGGAAGTAGAGGTCCATGCCACGGCGGAACGCCTGCTTGCCGATCAGGGTGTGGATCATGCGGATCACTTCCGCACCCTTTTCATACACCGTGGCGGTGTAGAAGTTGTTGATCTCGGCGTAGCTGGCCGGGCGGATCGGGTGGGCCATCGGACCGGCATCCTCGGGGAACTGCGCGGCGCGCAGGCCGCGCACTTCCTGGATGCGGGTCACGCCGGCCGAATGCATGTCCATGCCGAACTGCTGGTCGCGGAAAACGGTGAGGCCTTCCTTGAGCGAGAGCTGGAACCAGTCGCGGCAGGTCACGCGGTTGCCGGTCCAGTTGTGGAAGTACTCGTGCGCGACGACGCGGTCGATGTTCTGGTAGTCGGTGTCGGTGGCGGTGTCGGGGCGGGCGAGCACGTACTTGGTGTTGAAGATGTTCAGGCCCTTGTTTTCCATCGCCCCCATGTTGAAGTCGCCCACGGCAACGATCATGTAGTGGTCGAGGTCCATTTCCAGACCGAACACGTCTTCATCCCACTTCATGCTCTTCTTGATCGCGGCCATCGCGTGATCGCACTGGTCGAGCTTGCCAGGCTCCACATACACCGCGCAGCGCACGCGGCGGCCGGAGGTGGTGACGTAATAGTCCTCCACCATGTCGAGCTTTGCGGCGACGCAGGCGAACAGGTAGGCGGGCTTTGCGAACGGGTCTTCCCAGGTGGCCCAGTGGCGGCCGTTGTCTTCGTCGCCCTGCGCCACCGGGTTGCCGTTGGCGAGCAGCACAGGGAAGCTGGCCTTGTCGGCATGCAGAGTGCATACGAACTTCGCCATCACGTCCGGACGGTCCGGGTAGTAGGTGATGCGGCGGAAGCCCTGTGCCTCGCACTGGGTGAAGTAGCCGTCCTTCGAGCGATACAGGCCGGAGAGCTGGGTGTTCTGGTCAGGATCGATGCGGACCACGGTTTCAAGCACGAAGGCATCCGGCACTTCGTCGATGACCAGAGTTTCGCCCTCGAGGCGCCAGGCGCTTGCGGTCAGCGGCTGGCCGTCGAGCGAGAGGGATTCGAGTTGCAGGTCTTCGCCGTCGAGCTTCAGCGGGCCACCGGCCGAGACCGGGTTGCGCCGCATGGCCAGGCGCGCGGCCACGCGTGCAAAACCTGCATGGATGGAGATGTCGAGCGTGACCTGGTCCACCAGGCAGTTGGGCGGCGTGTAGTCCTTCAGATAGATCGTAGCGGGGGTATCAGCCATGGCCATTATCGGGAAAGTCGTTGGTGTGGCCCGAGTGTAGCCGAGAGCGCAGGCAGACGGTCTGCGGGCAAGGGGCGCGTCGTGATGGCCACGCGTATTGCATGGATTTCTGGCCTGCATGTTGATGCCAATCAAGCGCCGGTGCGGCGGGTTATGCTTTGCTACACCTCACAACAATCACTGAGGTCAGTCCCTGAGCGGCTGCCCCGACTTCACACACCGAGAGCCTCGTCATGAGAAAACTGAATCTTCGTCTGAAGCACCTTGCCCAGGAGCATCAGGCCGTCATGCACTTCATTTCAGCCGTGCGTGGCGCCAATCCCGAGAGCGAGGCCGATCTGCCGGAGGTGGTACGCCGGGTGCGCAAGGTGTTCGTGAGCGATCTCGATCCGCATTTCGTCGAGGAAGAGCGTTATGCGCTGCCGATGCTGCGCGAAGCCGGCCGCGACGATCTGGCCGACAAGGTGTTTGCGCAGCATGAAGCGATGCGGGCAATGGAAAAGGCGCTGGACAAGCCGACGACCGAAATGCTGGTCAAGTTCGTGCATCTGCTCGAGCAGCATGTGGAATTCGAGGAAAACGAAGTCTGGGACGTGCTCGACGTCGAGCTGGAAGCCCAGGCGCGGGCCGCCGCAACCGCCGGCTGAGCGCCAGCCGCGAGGCAAAAAAAGAGCGACCCGCGGGTCGCTCTTTTTTCATGCGTTCGGCATCAGCGCGAGATGCCTTCGCTGCCGTCGCTTTGCATCAGGGCCTTCACTTCATCGGCAGTGACCAGGTTGAAGTCACCGTAGATGGTGTTCTTCAGCGTGGCGGCTGCAACCGCGAATTCCAGCGCCAGGGCGTCGCTCGCCGGGTAGTGGATCAGGCCGTAGATCATGCCGGCAGCAAAGGCGTCACCCACGCCAACGCAGTCGACAACGTGATCAATGGCATGCGTGCGCGCGGGGATCAGCTTGCCCTGGCTCCACAGCAGGCCGGTCAGGATGTGGTGATTGGCGTCCAGCGTGTTGCGCAGGGCGACAAAGAATTTCTTGTCCTTGCCGGCTTTGGCTTCCACCTCGCTGAAAAAGCGTTCCCAGCCGGCCAGATCGATGGCTTCATCCGCCGTGCGCACCTTGTAAGCCGGCGCGGAGCCGACGCCGTAGGCCACCTTGTATTCGCCCGGCGTGCCGAAGAGCGCGTCGGTGAGGGCGAGCATCGGCGCCATGACTTCGAGCGCGCTCTTGCCGTATTGCCAGAGATTCTTGCGGTAGTTGAGGTCGCAGGACACGGTCAGGCCCAGCTCCTTGGCTGCACGGATGGCTTCCAGCGTGGAGTCCGCGATGCCTTGCGAGAGCCCGGGGCCGATGCCGGACCAGTGGAACCAGGTCGCGCCCGCGAGGACTTTCGTCCAGTCGATCATGCCGGCCTGCAGCGTGGCGAAGGAGGAGTTCGCGCGGTCATAGACCACCTTGGAGACTCGCTGTGCGGCCGGGTTTTCGTAATAGTAGAGACCGAGACGCTCTCCGCCGAAAACGATGTGTCCGGTACCCAGACCATGCGAGCGCAGTTCGGCGAGGCAGGCTTCGGCGATGTCGTTCTTCGGGAAGCGGGTGACGAAATCGCTTTTCAGGCCGAAATGGGCCAGCGACACGGCGCAGTTCGTTTCACTGCCGCCAAAGGTGGCTGCGAAGGTGTTCGTTTGTGAAAGCTTGAGAAAACCGGGTGGCGTGAGCCTGAGCAGGACTTCGCCGAAGTTGACGATTCTGTGTTCCATTGCTGATCCGTTCTTTCTTTTTGGGCAGGGGGAGACAAACAAACCGGTGCTGCAGGGTGATGCGGAGCGCTGCGGAAGGGACATGGCCTGCCGCTGTAAAAAGGGCCATCCCGAAGGATGGCCCCTGAACTGCTTGCCGAGGGCTCAGAGGCCCAGCAGGCTGACGGCGTGATGCGCAATCATCCATTCTTCGTTGGTCGGGATCACCGCCACGGCGATCTTCGAGTCAGCGGTGTGGATGGTGTGGGCCTTGCCGCGCACCTTGTTGAGTTCGGCGTCGATCGAAGCGCCCATCCAGGCGAGGTAGCCGATCACCTTGTTGCGCACGAATTGCGAGTTCTCGCCGATGCCGCCGGTGAACACCAGGGCGTCGAGACCGCCGGCAGCCATCATCAGCGAGCCGATTTCGCGGGCGGCGCGGTAGCAGAACAGCTCCAGCGCTTCCTTCGCTTCGGGCGCGTCGGAGGCTTCGAGCGTGCGCATGTCCTGGCTGATGCCGGAAACGCCCAGCAGGCCCGATTCCTTGTACAGGAAGTTGGAGATTTCCTTCGGGCCGTAGCCGTGGGTTTCCATCATGTACAGCAGCACGCCCGGGTCGATCGAGCCGGTGCGGGTGCCCATCATCAGGCCTTCGATGGCGGTGAAGCCCATCGAGGTGGCGACGCACTTGCCGTCGCGCAGCGCAGCCATCGAAGCGCCATTGCCCATGTGCGCCACGATCACGGCGCCCTTGGCCTTCTCTGCGCCGATCACTTCGTCCAGCTGGCGGGAGATGTAGTCGTAGGACGAGCCGTGGAAGCCGTAGCGCTTAACGCCTTCAGCGGTGATCTTGCGCGGGATGGCATAGGTCTGGGCTTCGAGCGGCTGGGTGCGGTGGAAGGCGGTGTCGAAACAGGCCACTTGCGGCAGGTTCGGGTACTTGGCCGCCAGCACGCGGATCGGGCGCAGGTTGTGCGGCTGGTGCAGCGGGCCCAGCGGGATGAAGGTTTCGAGCACCTTGAACACCTCCGGCGTGACCACCACCGGAGCGGAGTACTTCTCGCCACCCTGCAGCACGCGGTGACCGACAGCGGCCAGCTCGACGTTCTGGGCTTCAACCCAGTCCAGCAGCGAAGTCAGCGCCAGTTCCTGCTGGGCTTCCAGCGGGGTGCCTTCCGGAGACTTGATCGTCGTGTCGAGCAGCGTCTTGCCGTCGATATCCTTGGCGACGAACTGGGTGTTGGCACCGATCCCGTCGATCTGGCCACGGAAAACGGACGGAGCGTCCTTGACCAGCGGCAGGTTGAAGACGGCGAACTTCAGGCTTGAGGAGCCGGCATTGATGATGAGGAGGGACTTCATTGCTTTCTCTTTCTCCAGAACTTAGAGGGTTGCCGCTGCGAGGCGGTGAGCTACAAGACGCTTGACGACAGCGCAGGACGCCGACCGGGCATCCGCCCTGTCCGCGCGACTGGTCAGCACGATGGGTACGCGAGCACCCAGCACTACACCGGTCAGCAGGCCGCCGGCGAGGTATTCGAGTTGTTTGGCCAGCATGTTGCCGGATTCCAGGTCCGGTACCACCAGCAGGTCGGCATTGCCGGCCACCTCGGAAACGATGCCCTTGGTGCGCGCTGCAAAAGGGGACACAGCATTATCGAAGGCCAGCGGGCCGTCAAGGATTCCGCCGCGGATCTGGCCACGGTCGGCCATCTTGCACAGCGCCGCAGCGATCAGCGTGGAGGGAATCTTGGGGTTGACCGTTTCCACCGCCGAGAGCAGGGCGACGCGCGGATTCGGAATGTTGATGGCATGGGCGAGATCGATCGCGTTCTGCACGATGTCGACCATGTCGGCCAGCTCGGGCTGGATGTTGATGGCCGCATCGGTGATCAGCAGCGGGCGGGGATAGCGCGGCACGTCTGCGAGGAATACATGCGAGATGCGTCGTGCGGTGCGTATGCCATGCGTCTTGTCTACCACCTGGCTCATCAGCTCGTCGGTATGCAGGCTGCCCTTCATGAGGGCATCCACCTTGCCTTCGCGGGCCAGCGTCACGGCCTTTTCGGCCGACTCCACGCTGAACGCGGCCTCGATCATCTCGACACCGGTCAGGTCTTCGCCGAGCTCCTCGGCCACCTTGCGGATGCGGTTGCCCGGCCCGACCAGCACCGGCACGATCAGGCCCTCATGCATGGCCTGCAAGGCGCCCTTGAGGGATTCCGCGTCACAGGGGTGGGCCACCGCCATGCGGACGGCGGGCAAGCCTTCGCTGAGCGCGATCAGCGCTTCATAGCGACGCTGGCGGTCCGTCACCGTGATCTCGGGCAGCGGCGCCCGGGCGCGGCGGATCCGGTTCAGCGGTGCGGCCACCACGGCCTCGCCATCCACAATCAGCCGGTCATCCTGGTTGCTGACCAGACAGGCGATGCGCACCTGCTTGGCGGCCGGGATCTTTTCGACGCACTGAAGCTTGACGGTCAGCGTGTCGCCGATATGCACGGTGGCATGGAAATTCAGGTTCTGGCTGACGTAGACGGTGCCGGGGCCGGGGAACTGGTTGCCCAGCAGCGCCGAGATCATCGCGCCGGAGAGCATGCCGTGCGCGGTGACTTCGCCGCCCGGGATGTCCCGCGCATACAGGTCGTCGAGGTGCGAGGGGTTCACATCGCCCGAGACGGCGGCGAAGAGCTGGATGTCCTCGCGACGCACGGTGCGTGACAGCACGGCACTGTCTCCGACCTTGATCTCGTCGAAAGTGATGTTTTCCAGCGTGTCGAGCGGGGGATTGGTGATATCCATGGCTTTTATCCGTCTGAATGAATACTAGCTATCGAACATGCCGCGCCGAGTGATGTTCATCAAACCATGATGCAAATTGATGACGCAGCGCCGCAAAACCGGCCATGGGCTCGCGGGGTACAATTCGCGCCTCTCCGCAAGGCTCACGGACACTACCTACATCATGCAGATCACCATCCTCGCTGCCGGTCAGGGCAAGCGCATGAATTCCCGCCTGCCCAAGGTCCTGCAACCCGTCGCCCGCAAGGCCATGCTGGCCCATGTGCTGGATGCGGCGCGCGCGCTGCAGCCCGCCACGCTGTGCGTGGTCTATGGCCACGGCGGCGAGCAGGTGCGAGCAGCGCTTTCAGCGCCCGATATTGTCTGGGCCGAGCAGGCGCAGCAGCTTGGAACCGGCCACGCCGTGCAGCAGGCGATGCCTTGGCTGTCCGACGACGGTGCCGTGATGGTGCTCTATGGCGATGTGCCGCTGACGCGTGCGGCCACCCTGCAGGCGCTGGCCGAAGCGGCCGGCACGGATCGCCTGGCGCTGCTGACCGTCGATCTGGCAGAGCCCAAGGGCTACGGGCGCATCGTGCGTGACGCGGCAGGGCGTGTTCAGTCCATCGTAGAAGAAAAGGACGCGGATGCCGCCATCCGTGCCATCCGGGAAGTCAATACCGGCATCCTGTGCGCGCCGGCAGCCCGTTTGCGTGGCTGGCTCTCGCGCCTGCAGAACAACAATGCCCAGGGCGAGTTCTATCTGACCGACGTGATCGCGATGGCGGTGGCCGACGGGGTCGAGATCGTGACCCAGCAGCCGGCGCACGAGTGGGAGGTGCTGGGCGTGAACAACAAAACCCAGCTCGCGGAGCTCGAACGCATCCATCAGCGCAATCTTGCCGGCGCTCTGCTCGAAGCCGGCGTGACCCTGCTGGATCCGGCGCGCATCGACATCCGTGGTGAGCTTGTCTGCGGCCGCGATGTGGAGATTGACGTGGGCTGCGTGTTCGAGGGTCGGGTCGAACTGGGCGACGGCGTGAAAATCGGCGCGAACTGCGTGCTGCAGGATGTGAAGGTCGGCGAAGGCACGGTCATCAAACCCTTCTGCCACTTTGAATCCGCCGAAATCGGCGCGGCCGGCGTGCTCGGCCCCTTTGCGCGCCTGCGCCCGGGCACCGTGTTGGGCGAAGACGTGCACGTCGGCAACTTCGTCGAGGTCAAGAACAGCCAGATCGCGGCCCATACCAAGGCCAACCATCTGGCCTACATCGGCGACGCCACCATCGGCAGCCGGGTGAATGTCGGCGCGGGCGTGATCACCTGCAATTATGACGGCGTGAACAAGTTCCGCACCGTGATCGAGGATGACGCCTTCATCGGTTCTGACTCCCAGCTCGTCGCACCGGTGACCGTTGGCCGCGGTGCCACGATTGGCGCCGGCACCACGCTGACCCAGAATGCGCCGGCGGACGCGCTGACCCTCGGCCGCTCCCGGCAGTTGAGCCTGACCGGCTGGCAACGGCCGGTGAAGAAAAAGTAAGCGCCTGTCATGCCGCAGCCAGCACCCGTGGCGCCATGAAGGTCGAGCGTCTCTATCTCTCGGCGGAGCAGGGCGCGCCCCAGATCGAGCAGGCCTCGATCCGCGTCGTCGCGGGGGCCGGCATCGAGGGGGACCGCTACTTTGGCTGCCGCGACGAGCCTGGCCAGAACCTGACCCTGATCGAGATCGAGGAGATCGAGGCTTTTTTCAGCGAGCAGGGCCGGGAGCCGGACCTGTCGATCACCCGCAGGAACGTCCTGACGCGGGGTGTGCGCCTCAATGCGCTGGTCGGTGCCGAATTCCTGGTGGGCGAAGTCCGGCTCAGGGGTGTCGAGCTCTGCGAGCCCTGCCGCATCATGGGGGCGGCACTTTCGTTCCCGGGATTTTCGTCAGCCGAGGTCGTGAAGCGTTTCCTGCAGCGTGGCGGCCTGCGCGCCGAGGTCCTGTCCAGTGGGCAGATCCAGCGCGGCGCCGCGCTGACGCTGCTGTCGCCTGCCTCGGATTGAAGCTGCCGCGTGCTTGCCCCGGCGACTTCCTGCCCGGCATGCAGCAGGTGTGGCTTCTGACCCGCGCCCCTGAGCGCGCTCGCCGCCCGGCGGTACGGTCATGCCGTCCCGATTCGGCGGCCGCACACGTCAATCGCATCTTTGCAGTTTCTTGTGTTTTTATTACATTCATTTTGTTGAGAATGATTCCTGTTTGCGTATAATCGCAGGCAGTGTGTTGCGGCGGAGCGCCGTTGCAACGCGCCCTCCGGCAAGCCGGGCGAGTGACTGCGCCCGGCACGGACAGCCCGGGAAGACTGCCCGTGCCGGACCCCCTCAAGCACCAGCCAGCCATTGCAGCCAGCCAGTGATTTTCAGGTTTCACTTCGAGAATTCACCGGCATGGACCAACTCCACACGAACGTAATGCCGCTGCGTCTGCAGCGGGTCTCGCAGCTCGCCCTTTCAATCATGATGGCCTGGCCGCTGGCCGGCCTTGCCCAGGAAACCGTGCCGGTGAAGGCGCTCGGCGCCGTGGTGGTGACGGCCACCCGCACCGAAACCGATTCGGCCGGCGTGGCCGGCGCTGTCAGCGCAGTCACTGCGGAAGACATCGAGCGCAAGGGCGCGAAGGATCTGCGCAGCCTCCTGGCGGACGAGCCCGATGTGGTCGTTCCCTCCGATTCGCGTCGCTTCGGCGGCGGGCAGGTGAATATCCGCGGCATTGAAGGCAACCGCATCCTGATGCTGACCGATGGTGTGCGCGTGACTGACTACCGCGCCGCCGGCACCAGCAACTACGACCAGGCCAGCCGCGACGTGCCCTTCTCCGAATTCCTCAAGCAGGTAGAGGTGGTTCGCGGACCGGCTTCCAGCCTGTATGGCTCGGACGCCATCGGCGGCGTGATGGGCTTCATCACGCTGGATCCGGCCGACCTGCTCAAGGGCCGCAGCTTCGCGGTCGGTGGTCAGACCGGCTATTACTCGGCAGACAACAGCAAGCGCCTGAGTGCCTGGGTGGCGAGCGGCAACGAGCGCTTCCAGAGCCTGCTGATGGTGGGCACGGCCAAGGGCGAGGAAACGGACAACAAGGGCAGCAGCCGGGTGCAGGGCAATACGCGCACTGCACCCAATCCGCTCGATTACACGCAGAGCAATGTGCTGGGCAAGCTGGTCTTCACGCCGAGCCGCGAGCATCGGCTCAAGCTCACCGCGGAGCACAAGGAAAGCGAATCCGATGTCGATGTGCAACGCGTGGCCAACGGCACGAGCCTCGCCCGCGTGAGCAGCAATACCGGCACCGACTCGATGCAGCGCGATCGTGTTCAGCTCGACTATGAATACCTGCCCGTGGCCGGCTGGTTCGACAGCCTTGCGCTGAAGCTCTACACGCAGAAGGAAACGACCGACAACCAGAACCGGCAACTGCGCAGCAACACCGCCTCCACCTGTTCGTCGACCACCGCAGGCACGATGAACTGCCTGGTGAACAACCGCTACGACTACGAACAGACGCATACCGGCTTCGGCCTGCAGCAACGCAAGGCCTTCACCTTCGGCTTGCCGCAGGAAGTGGTCTGGGGGCTGGATTTCGATCGTGCCGAAACCGAGGAGAAGACCTACACCACCTGGACCAATCTGGCGACCGGTGCGGTGTCGAACACGCTGCTGGGCTACACCTATCCGGTGTCCTACTTCCCCGCCGGCCACACCGATCAGATCGGGCTCTTCGCGCAGGACGAGATCCGTGCCGGCAATCTGCATGTCACACCCGGCCTGCGTTTCGACCGCTACAGCCTGAAGCCGGAAAGTACCGGCCTCTATGTGCGCACCGACGGCAAGGATCCGGCGAGCAAGAACGGCAGCCATGTGTCGCCCAAGCTCTCGCTGCTGTATGACCTGCAGCCGGACTGGAACGTGTATGCGCAGTATGTCGAAGGCTTCCGCGGCCCAAACTACGAGGAAGTGAACCGCTACTTCGTGAATGGCTCGTCGGCTTATGGCGTGGTGGGCAACGCCGACCTGAAGCCCGAAACCAGCCGCGGTCTGGAGCTGGGATCGAAGTACAGCGGCAACCGCTGGGGTGCACAGTTCTCGGTCTTCCAGACCCGCTACAAGAACTTCATCGACTACTCGGTGCTGGGCGCCAGTGATCCGCGCAACATCTATGTCAATGGCACGCGCTACTCCACCTATCTGTACCAGAACCTCTCCAGCGTCGTGATCCGCGGCGCCGACTGGGGCGGCTACTGGCAGGTGTTGCCGAGCCTGCGCCTGAATGCGGCCTTCGCGATCGCCAACGGTTATGACGCCACCAGCAAGGCGCCGCTCAACAGCATCGAACCCAGGCGTGCCACGCTTGCAGCGGTCTGGACGCCTTCCGAAATCTGGGGCGCTGAATGGCGTCTGCGTGCGGCCACCGGCAAGAACCGCATCGATACGTCCAGCACCAACTACTTCCGCACCCCTGGTTACGGCGTGAATGATGTGTCGGCCTGGTGGCAGTTCCGCCCCGGCTCACGCCTGAACTTCGCGGTGAACAATGTTTTCGACAAGACCTGGTATCAGTGGAGCGATGTGCGTCTGGCCGGCGTGACCGCCACCGAAGCCGCGCCGCTCTTCTACAGCCAGCCCGGTCGCAACTTCGCGATCACGCTGAAGCTGGACTACTGAGCGCCCGATGTCGACGCCCCGCATGAGTAGTACCGTCCTTGCGGACTTGCGCCTGCTGCTGCAGGCGCTTTTTCTTCTCGTCGCCTGCAATCTGGCGCAGGCGGCACAGCCTTCCGTTGCGCTGATTACGGCGTCTCCCGCGCCGGGAGGCAAATACGAGGTGCTGGCCGACGCGGCACAGCGGGCGGGTTTCCGCTTTGAGGCCCGCTACATCGAATCGATGGATGACGCGGCGCTGGCGCAATTCGCGCAGATGGCCGATCTGCTGATCGTCGAGCCGCCCCGGCCCGGCGTGGTCGAATCCATGCTGGCGAAGCTCGGCAAGGCCTGGAGCGCACGGAATGCACCGCGCCTGCTGCTCGATGGCGACAAGGTCGAGGCGCGCGGCATGGACGCGGCACTCGCCAACACCCTGAACACCTATTTCACGAACGGTGGCCGCCAGAATCTGGATGCCGCTGCGCGCGTGCTCGCAGCCCGCCACTTCCGTCTGGCTGATGACAAAGGCATTCCGCCGCCGCAGAAATTCCCGGCAGCGGCCTACTACCATCCGCGTCTCGCCACGACGGTGACCACCGATCCGGACGCGGCACTGGCCGTCTCCGGCAAGCCGGGCGAGCCGGTGATCGGCATCGCGATCCACCAGGGTTATGTGTCGGCGGTGGATGGCGGTTTTGTTGACACGCTGATCGCCGAGGTGGAAGCCCGCGGTGCACGCGCGCTGGCTTTCTATACGCCGGTGATGGGCGAGGATCTCTTCCTGAAGATGGCCGCACCGGGGGGGCGTCGGCTGGTCGACGTGCTCGTCACCAGTCAGATTCTCTATGACGCCACCGGCCGCAAGGCCGAGTTCGAGCGCCTGGGCGTGCCGGTGATGCAGGCGATTCCGTACCGGCGCGGTGACGCGGCAGACTGGCGCGCCGATCCGCAAGGCATGCGGCTCATCGATCTGCCCTTCTACCTCGTGCAGAGCGAGATCGCTGGCAGCATGGATCCGATGGTGGCCTCGGCGGTGGAGAAGGGCAGCGGCAAGGTCGAGCCCATCCTGCCGCAGATCCGCAGCATGGCTTCGAAAGCGGTGAATCTGGCGAAGCTGCGCCGCATCCCGAACGCCGACAAGCATGTTGTTGTCATGTACTACAACTATCCACCCGGCGAGAAGAATCTCTCGGCCTCCTTCATGAACCTGCCGAAGAGCCTGGAGGGCACGCTGGCGGCAATGAAGGCGGCGGGCTATCGCACCGAAGCGCCGGATGAAGCGGCCTTGACGCGCGATCTCGGCCAGCTGCTCGCCGGCTTCTATCGCGATGGCCAGCTCCAGGTGCTGCTCGACAAGGGCTTGGCTGCCTGGCTGCCAATGGCCGAGTACCGGCGCTGGTTCGCCACGCTGCCGGCCGACCTCCGCAACGAGGTGACGAAGCGCTGGGGCGAGCCGGAGCAGAGTTCGATGTCTGCGAACATCAAGGGTGAAGCCGGCTTCGTGATTCCGCGCCTGCAACTGGGCAATGTGGTGCTGATGCCGGTGCCGCCGCGTGGCGAGCGCAAGGAGGATCAGGAAGCGGCGCTCTATCACGCCACCGGCGCTGCGGTGAATCACTTTTATCTTGCTGCCTACCTGTGGGCGCGCAGCCATCGGGATGCGCTGGTGCATTACGGCACCCACGGCACGCAGGAATGGACGCCCGGCAAGGAGCGCGGCCTCTCGGTCGAGGATCAGGCGATGGTCGTGCTGGGCGACATCCCGGTGGTCTATCCCTACATCGTGGACGACGTCGGCGAAGCCATCCAGGCCAAGCGGCGCGGGCGCGCCACCATCGTCAGCCACCAGACGCCGAGCTTCCGCCCGGCCGGCCTGCACACCGATCTCAACGCGATGCATGAGCAGCTGCACGTCTGGCTGCAGCAGGATGAAGGCGGCGTGAAGGAAGCGCTGCAGCGCGATCTGCTGCGCACCGGCGAGAAGCTCCACCTCTTCGAGGACATGGGCTGGACCCGCGCCCGCGCGAGTGCCGAGTTCCCCGCCTGGATCGATGCCCTGCACCTCCACCTGCATGCGCTGGCGAGCCAGCTGCAGCCTTATGGCCTGCACAGCTTCGGTCAGAACAAGAGCGACGAGCTGCGGCTCTATACCGTCATGACAATGCTGGGGAATGACTTCTACAAGCGCATCGAGCCCGAGGAGCCGCAGGAGCTCTTCGCGCTCGATTACGAGAAGCTCGCCACGACGAAGCCCTTCGCGCTGCTGCGTCATCATCTGGTCGAGGGCGCGCCGGCAAGCGAAGTGAAGGACGCCGCATTGCGCGCCGACATCGAGCGCGCGAAGCAGCTGTGGGCGAGCCTGGATGCGTATCCCGAAATCAGCGGATTGCTGGCGGGCCTCAATGGCGAATTCCTGCCGACCAATACCGGCGGCGACCCGGTGCGCAATCCCGAGTCCCTGCCGACCGGGCGCAATCTCTACGGCTTCGATCCCTCCAAGATTCCGACCAGGGCCGCCTGGGAAGCCGGTCAGCTCGCGACCGAGGCCATGCTCACGGAGTATCGACAGCGCCATGGCAGGTATCCGCAGAAGCTCGCCTATTCGCTGTGGAGCGTGGAGACCATGCGTCACTCCGGCGTGCTCGAAGCGCAGGCGATGGCGGCACTCGGCGTGCGGCCGAAGTGGGATCAGGGCGGCCGGCTCAATGGCGTGGAGCTGATTCCGGCGGCCGAACTCAAGCGGCCGCGGGTGGACGTGGTGCTCTCCGCCACCGGTCTCTATCGCGACCATTTCCCGAATGCCATGAAGTGGCTCGCCGAGGCGGTGAAGCTCGCGGCCGCGCAGAAGGAACCGGACAACGCGGTGCGCAAGTCCTCCGAGGCGATCCGCCAGGCGCTCGCCGGCAAGGGGCTCAGCGCCGCGCAACTCGATGCGATGGCCGACACGCGCATCTTCAGCAACGCTTCCGGTGGCTACGGCACCGGGCTCAACGATGCGACGCTGGCGTCCGACAGTTTCGCGAACAAGGGCCGGGAGGCGGACGAGAAGCTCGCGAATCTCTATCTCTCGCGCATGCAGTACGCCTACGGGCCGGATGAGAAAAGCTGGGGCCAGAAGCTGGAAGGCGTGAATCTCTATGCCGAAAACCTCAAGGGTGTGGAAGCGGCCTTGCTGGCGCGCTCGTCCAACCTCTACGGCATGCTCACCACCGATGACCCCTTCCAGTATCTGGGCGGCATCGGGCTCGCGGTGCGGCATCTCACCGGCAAGGCCCCCGAGCTGCTGATCTCCAACCTGCGCGACCCGCGCAATGCGCGCACCGAGACGGCGGCGGGCTTTCTCGCCACCGAGCTGCGCACGCGCAATTTCCATCCGGGCTGGATCAAGGGCATGCAGGCGGAAGGCTATTCCGGCGCGCTCAACATGCTCGACTCGATCAACAACTTCTGGGGCTGGGCCGCCACTTCGCCGGAGATCGTGCGGGACGATCAGTGGCAGGAATTCGCGGACGTGTACGTGCGCGACAAGTACAAGCTCGATCTTGACCGCTGGTTCGAGAAGAACGCGCCGCAGGCCCAGGCGCAGATGATCGAACGCATGCTGGAAGCCGCCCGCAAGGACTACTGGAAGGCCGATGAGGCGACGCTCTCGACGCTGGCCAGGCGCTACGAGGATCTCGCCCGGCGCTACGACATCCAGAGCCACAACCAGGCCTTCCGCGAGTTTGCCGCCGCCAAGGCCGGCCCGGCGCCGGCAGGCTTCGGTCTCAGGGTTGCCACGGCGGCACCTGCGCCCGCGGGCGTGGCTGCTGCGGCCCCGCAGGCCACTACGGCACAGGCCGAACCGCTCAAGCCAGTGGCGCCACCGGTGCAAGGCATCAAGCTCGAAAAGGTCGAGCCGCCTTCGCTGCCGCCTGCCTCGCTGGCCTGGATCAGCGGTGCCGCGATGATGCTGATGGCATTCCTTGCCGGTGCGTTGCGTGCCGCTTTCGCTCAGCCGGCCCGCTCGCGGGCGGCTGCCTGATTCTTCCGAAACCCTCTTCACACACAAGGCTGTCGCATGACCCCCAATCCGCTTGAATCGATGATGTACGACATCGGCCAGATCTTCCTGCTGCCGGTGCTGATCCTGATTGCCATCCTGTTCCTGTATGCCTTCTGGGCACTCGGGCATTTCCTTGTTCAGGCCGTGCAGCGCACCCGGAACCGGCCCGCGAGCGGTGTCGGCTACGCACTGATCGCGCTCGCCCGCTCGCAGCGCCTGCGGGATGCGGACGCGCTCGATGTGGCCGCGCACAAGCTGCTGGAAAAACCGCGCATTGCCACGCGGGTGGCACCGATGCTGGGGCTGGTCGCCACCATGATCCCGATGGGCCCGGCGCTGCGTTCGCTCTCGGATGGCAATCTGGGCCAGGTCGGCCAGAGCCTGACGATTGCCTTTTCCGCGGTGATCCTGGCGCTGATCGCTGCGTCGATCACCTTCTTTGTTGTCGGCGTGCAGCGTCGCTGGCTGGCCGAAGAGCTGGTCTGGCTGACGCAGCAGAGCGAGGAGTCGGCAGGATGAACGCGCCTGCTACAAGCGAAGTTCGCCCCGCGCAGGCGCTTCGGGCAGATACGCCACGGCGTGCCTCGCGCTTTCTGCATGAAGAGGAGGGCGACGACCCGATCCTGTCGGTGGTGAATCTGATTGACGTGTTCCTGGTGATCATTGCGGCGCTGCTGATCGCGGTGGCGCAGAGTCCGTCCAATCCCTTCTCGGCAGACAATGTCACCGTCATCAAGAATCCCGGTCAGCCGGACATGGAGATCACGATGAAGGAAGGCCAGAAGATCACCCGCTACCAGTCCAAGGGCAACATCGGCAGCGGTGACGGCACCAAGGCCGGCGTGGCCTACCGGCTCAAGGATGGCTCGATGGTTTATGTGCCGGAGGCCTCCGCCCCGCAGTAAGTCACTGAGTTGGGCGGAGCATACGGTGTTTGGCATCGGATGCAGCGGGCATGACGCTCGGCGCGGCCTTTGCCGTTCTCAAGGCACGCTCGCAGGCAGGGGGAGTACTGGCCTCTTCTGCCTGCAGTTGTCCAGGGGGCGGGACCGGATTCGCTAGCCTCTCCCCGACTCCCGACTCCCGACTCCCGACTCCCGACTCCCGACTCCCGACTCCCGACTCCCGACTCCCGACTCCCAACTCCCAACTCCCGACTCCCGACTCCCAACTCCCAACTCCCAACTCCCAACTCCCAACTCCCAACTCCCAACTCCCAACTCCCAACTCCCGCCTTCATGCCGGTGCCACCAGAAACCGTTCGCCCTGAGGTATCGAAGGGGAACGGTTTCGGGGCCGGGCGCCCGCCCGCGCTTCGGTACCTCCGCACGCACGGGTTTGGGAATCGGGCCGAGCGTTTGTTCAGGCCCTTCGACACGTTCCGGGCAAACCGCGTCTGACAGCACGGCATGGCGCTCATTCCGGAGCCTGAATGCACCGGGCTTTCCGGTGGCTGGCACTGGCCCGGGGCTTTCCCCTTCCGCTCGTTTGCCCCGAGGCGGCGGGCCGTGCCGACTGCTGCTGAGCGACAGGAATGAAAAGTTTGCCGTCGACTGTTGCGAACGATTCTCATTTATATATAATCGATTCCAAGCCGGTGTCGCCCTGTCAGGTCGCCGGTGACCCGGAACGTGCGAGCACTCTCTCTCGCGCGGCAGCCGGCGGATCGGGGGCGGTCTGCCGGTTGTACCGGGGCTTTCAGCGCAAGCCAGCGGACGCGTTCCGGCCAGCCAGCGATTTTCCGGATTTCGTGCCGACGCGGTCTTTGCCGCGTTCGTGAAGATGTGGCGATCCGCCGCAAGGAGCTTGCTGATGAACATCGATCCCGACTTCGCCGAAGCCAGTCCCGCCGTACTGATGGCGGCGGCGCTGCACCTCCTGAGCTGCTCGGCTGCACACGGACTCAGCAGCGCCAAGGCGCGTGCGCTGGTCCAGCACCTCTCGACCCTCGCCGGCCGGCCGGATACCGATCCCCTGCTCGCACGCAGCTGCGATGAGCTCGCCGAGGTATGGACCCGGCTGGGCGAAGAGCTCGAGATGCGGCGCCAGGAAGAAGCAGCGCAGGCGCGTGCGGCGGCCGCGTTTCCGGCGCAAGGCGCCATGCTGCACTGAGCCATCCCGAACCCTTGAAGGAGATCGTCATGAGCACCGCATTGTCTTCGCCCGTTCAGGCCGCACCGACCCTGTCCCGTCCAGCCTCTGCACCGCTCGCCATCAGCGAGGCGCTCGTTTCGAGCCGGGCCCTGCTCGGCAGTGCGAGCACCCTGATCATCGAGCACATGGGCATGCATTACACGCTGCGCGCCACGCGCAACGGGAAACTGATCCTGACGAAGTAGGTCGCGGGGCTTCGGCCCGGTTGCCTGCTTTCCGTTTGTCCCTTCCGCAGCGGGGCCCCGGGCCTCGCAGGCGGAAATCCGTCTGCTGAAAACTGTTCTGGAGTGATACCGAATGTCCCGTTATACCGGTCCCCGTCTCAAGGTCATGCGCGCACTGGGCGTTGATCTGCCCGGCCTGTCGCGCAAGAGCATCGCCGACCGTCCCTATCCGCCGGGTCAGCATGGCCAGCGGCAACAGCGCAAGTCGGGCTTCGGGCTGCAACTGCAGGAAAAGCAGAAACTGCGCTTCAACTACGGCCTGTCCGAGCGCCAGATGCGCCGCCTGGTGCTCGATGCCCGGCGTGACAAGGGCTCGACCGGTGCCAAGCTCGGCGAGCTGCTCGAACGCCGTCTCGACAACGCCGTGTTCCGTGCGGGCTTCGCGGCGTCCACCGTCGCGGCGCGCCAGCTCGTCAATCACAGCCATGTGCTGGTCAATGGCCGCAAGGTGAACATTCCGTCCTTCCGCGTTCGCGTGGGCGACGTGATCACGCTGAGCGCCAAGGGCCGCGAGATGCTGGTCGTGAAGGCGAGCTTCGCCGCGCCCGCGCTGAGCCGTCCGGAATGGCTGGCCGTGGATGAGGCCGCGTTCTCCGCCACGGTGAGTCATCTGCCGGATGTGGCCGAGATTCCCTTCCCGATCGAAATGCAGCTCGTCGTCGAGTACTACTCGCAACGGATCTGAGTTTCACCCAGCCAGCCCCAGTTTCCGGAGGTGCCCATGTTTCCCACTGGCCTGATCAAGCAAGCTTTCGTTCCCGGGCCGGGTTCGCCGGCAGCCAGGCCAGTGCGGCGGCGCAAGCTCTGGGAGCTGGCGGGGCATGCGCATTGTCCGGTGGTGGGCGTGTGCCTGTCCTTCCAGGCGCTGCGCAGGCTGGCTGCGCGGGTGGCGCCGGAGACGGCAGGTTTTGACGACTACGCGCTGCATTCGTCGTCGGTCCAGGCCTCGCGCAGTCGCAACAAACTTTCCGAAGCCATCCAGGAGGAGCTGGAGCAACGCCACGCCGGCAAGGTCCGCCAGTACCGCAAGCTGCGCTCACGGGCCGAACTTGAAGCCGCCTGGCATGCCGCCATGGCGGAGGGCGATGTTGCGCCGGGCCTGTGGGCCGTGCTGACGCATCCGGCCTGCGATCCGCTGCTCGCCGAGTCGATCAGCCAGCAGATGCACATGCTGCAGCATCAGGCCGGCGCTTCGCTGCGCCTGGACATCGCGCACTATCACGCGCTGCAGGAAGAAAACGCCTCGCTGGCCCGTACACTGGCCGGCGCCCAGCAACGCTGCGAGCGCACGACGCAGGAAAAAACCGCGGCGCTCGAAGCCCTGCAGGAGCGCTTCATCCGGCAGCGCGGCGAGCTGATCGCCCGCGAAACCGAGCTCGCCGGCCTGAAGGCGATGCTCGCCGAGCTGGAAGCGAAGCTGGCTGATGGCGGCGCCCGGCGCCGCCTCGAGCAGCAGTTGCAATACCAGGAAGAGCGCAACGCTCACCTGTGTCTCGAGAATGCGCGTCTGAACCGCGAACTCGAACGGCATGAAGGCCGCATCATCGAAATCGTCCCGGTGGCGGAGGTGTCGGCCGACGACGCGGACTGCGCGCATGCCTGCAGCGACGGCTCGCTCGAAGGCCATCGCATTCTCTGCGTGGGCGGGCGGGAGTCCGCAGTGCAGGTGTATCGCAAGCTGGTCGAAGAGGCCGGCGGAGAGTTCCTGCATCATGACGGTGGCGTGGAAGACCGTTTCGGCCGGCTGGATTCCGCGCTGGGGGCGGCCGACCTGGTGATCTGCCAGACCGGCTGCATCAGTCACAACGCCTACTGGCGCGTGAAGGACCACTGCAAGCGCACCGGCAAGCGCTGCGCCTTCGTGGCCAATCCCTCCGGCGCCGGACTGGCGCGCGGCCTGCAGCGCCTGCTCAGTCCGGATGAAGACGACAGTTCATCGCCGCCAGCGATGACTGGCTTGCTTCAGCAGGACTGATTGACGCTGCCGCTCAGGCAGCAAAGGTGGGGAAGCGCTCCGCGTAGATGTTGATCCACTCGATCGCGGCTTCGGCGCTGTCGATCTCGCGCCCCTGGTGTTCCTTCACATGCTTGCGGTAACGCTCGATCTGGCAGAGCTGCTCGACCATGCGGAGGGCGAATACCTCCTCCTGCGAGGTGAAGCGGATACCCAGCTCGAAACCCTTGGTGAGTGCACGGCACCAGCACACCGCTCCGCGCGTCTGGAATGGTGGCGTGCTGACCGGAATTTCGATCATCACTTCGCAGCCGATGGGCATGGCCTCGTCCGAGCGGCAGGCGAGACCGCCTGCGCTGATGTTGGAGAGATTGCGCACGGTGCGTCGCGAGGTTTCCTCGCAATGAATCCGGATCGGGATCTCGGTGGGATGGCGAAGGAACTTGCGCTGGCGAGTTTCAGTTACGGTCTGTCGGGTCATTTGGGCTTACCGTATTCTGTTTGTTTGCATCAGTATTCGGAAATTTCTGACAGAAATGAAAGCGACTGGCCCGATGAGGCAGTCAGCTTTTCCCTGACCGGATATTCCCTGATGTGCTGACGCGACCGCGCAGCGGATCGAGCAGGCCGCGCAGATTGTTGTGATCGAGTTCGTACATCAGCGCCAGCAGCTGACCGATTTCACCTGCCGGAAAACCTTCGCGGGCAAACCAGCCGAGGTAATGCCCCGGCAGATCCGCCATCTTGTGGCCCTTGTACTTGCCATAGGGCATTTCGCGAGTAAGGAGTTTTTCGAGGTCTTCGGGACGCATGAGGCCAGGGCTGCTACGAATGGGAGGGTTTTTTGGGCGGCAGAGGATCGCACACTTTTCCCGCCTCGGGCGACGCTTGTCAGGCATGAGGCTTATCGGTGCATTGCGGCGGCCATCCGCACAGCCTGCAAGCCCCGGCAAAACGGCATGCGCGGCGCCCCGAAGCGCCCCTCAGCTGCCCTGAAGGGCCCGCGAAACGAAGTGCCGGGGGACCTGCGTGCGCGGCACGCGGCACTCTTCGAACCAGTTGCGCACATCCTGGTCCAGGCCGATGCCGTGCATGTAGTTGTAGATGGCGCGGGTTAGGGCGCGGCCCAGCATGGCGTGGTCGACGCCGCTCGGGTCGATGAAGGCCACATCGTTGTTGGCAAAACTGCCCGGAGCACGGGACACCAGGCGGATGCCGTATTCCTCTGGATGCATGCCGACCGGCGAATGCACCGTGCAGGCAAAGCGGTGGAAGAAGCCGGACTGGATGCAGCCCTCGGCGAAGAGCTGGCGCACGTATTCGAGCGCATCCACTGTGTCCTGCACGGTCTGGGTCGGGAAGCCGTACATCAGATACGCATGCACCAGGATGCCGGCCTGCGAGAAGCCGTGCGTCACGCGCGCCACCTGCTCGACCGACACGCCCTTCTTCATCAGCTTGAGCAGCCGGTCCGAGGCGACTTCCAGCCCGCCGGAGATCGCGATGCAGCCGCTTTGCGCGAGCAGCTCGCAGAGCTCGGGGGTGAAGGATTTCTCGAAGCGGATGTTGCCCCACCAGGTGATCGCGAGATTGCGCCGCAGCAGCTCTTCGGCCATCGCCCGCAGGGCCTTGGGCGGCGCGGCTTCGTCGACGAAGTGGAAGCCGGTCTGGCCGGTCTCGTGGATGATGGCCTCGATGCGGTCGACCAGGGTGCTGGCGTTCGCCGTTTCGTAGCGCGAGATGTAGTCCAGGCTCACGTCGCAGAAGCTGCATTTCTTCCAGTAGCAGCCGTGCGCCACGGTGAGCTTGTTCCAGCGGCCGTCGCTCCACAGGCGGTGCATCGGATTGAGCATGTCGAGCACCGAGAGGTAGCGGTCGATCGGCAGGCCATCCCAGGTCGGCGTGCCAACCTGCTCGAAAGGCACGTCGGGCTCGGGGAAATTCACATGGCGGACCTGGCCTTCGTCGCGCAGGAAGGTGCGCACCAGCCGCTCCTTCGAGCGCCGGCCGGCGATGTGGTCGAGCAGCGCGAGGGTGGGGCGCTCGCCGTCGTCCAGCGTGATGAAGTCGAAGAAGTCGAAGACGCGTGCTTCCTTCAGTGAACGCAGCTCGGTATTCACATAACCGCCGCCCAGCGCCAGGCGCACCTCTGGAGCGTGAGCGCGGATCGTCTGTGCGATACGGAATGCGCCATAGACCGAGCCGGGAAACGGCGTCGAAACCAGCACGACGTCGGGCCGGTGGCGGTCGATGGCTTCCCGTGTCAGCGTGGCCAGCGTGTCGTCGATCAGGTTGGGGTCTGCAGCGAGGGCCTCGGCGAGCGGATCGAAGCTCGCAGCCGATTGCGCGATGGACTCGGCATAGCGTACGAACTCGAAGCGCTCATCCACCGCGTCGCGCAGCACATCAGCAAGGTCATTGAGGTAGAGCGTGGCGAGGTGGCGGGCGCGATCCTGCAGGCCCAGCGAGCCGAAGGCCCAGCCCAGAGGATCATCGTCGTCGCCGGCCAGATAGCCGTCCAGGGCGGCAAAGCGCGTGCCCTCGGGCAGATACATGCGGCCGCAGATGCGGAAGGCCAGGGTCGAGTCGCGCCCCTGCAGAAAAGCGATGACCGGATTGATCGTTGCCGCATAGCGGTCGAAGTGCTCCAGAAAGAAGCGCACCGGTTCGCTGCGCTGCTTCGCCGGCAGCCTCTGCGCGACCGTGCGGATCCGGGCCAGCCCCTCGCCTGAAAACAGTCGCAGCACCAGGGCGATCGCAAGGTCCTCCTGCACGGCCTGGAAGCCCTGCGCGCGCAGGAAGCCGGTGAGATAGGCCGTCGAGGGGTAGGGCGTATTGAGCTGCGTCATCGGCGGGATGACGGCCAGCACACGCAGGGAGAGCGCTTCGGGTGAAACGGAAACGGGCATGGCAGGGGGCTCGGCGCCCGGTCAGTCAGGGTGCGCCGATTCTAGCCTGCCACGCAGCGCTCAGGCCGATGCGCGATCCTGACGGGTGCGGATCTGCGCCGGGGCTTCCATCTGGGTGATGTTCAGCTCGATGCGGTGCATCGTGCCGCAGTGCGTGCAGCTGAACTCGGTACTGATGTGGATGGGCTGATGAGGGGGCGCAATCGGCTCGGCCAGACTTTCCGGGTCGAACATGCGCAGCACCGGACCGGGTTCGGCCGGCGCAAGCGTTTGCGGGCTGACATCCAGATCGATGCTGCGCGGCAGGGCGGGGCTGGCCACATTGAGCAGGGCCTCGGCGCGGTCCAGATTCAGGTGGGTGCGGGCCAGATTGGCAAAACTCGATTGCGTCAGCCAGCTCTCGTCAAAGCGCGGATTGCTTGCCTGCGCGGCGCTTGCGGGATCCGGGCGGGGCGTCAGCTGGGTGATCTGCGCGGTTGGCAGGGCGGCGGAGACGGTCAGGGTGACTTCGGCTGCCGCAGGGGGTGCGGCTTCCGCTTGCGGCGTGGCGTCTGCTTCCGGGGCCGGTTCCCCAGCCTCGCTCGCTGCGGCCTGGGCTGCTGCCGCGATTTCGCCCGGCGCGGGCTCGGCGGGCGTTGCCACTGCAGGCATGGGGCTGCTTGCGGACCCGGCGGCCACGGCCTCCGCTGCTGCGGGAGTGCCGGCGTCGGCGGCCAGATCGGCCGGCGGCATGGGCAGGATGTCGACCAGCATGCCCAGCCGGCTCAGGCGGGCCGAGAAAGCCACCGCTTCTTCCTCGGGCAGGTTGTTCTTGAGGATGACCTTCTTGCCGCAGAACATGCGCTCGACCTGCGCCGGGGTGAGTTTCATCCGGTTGGCGATCAAGGTGCGCACCAGATCGGGGTGCGCGCCAGGGCTGATCTGCCCGCTGAAGGTGATGCGGAAGAGGTTTTCCATGCTGGTGGTTCGCGTGTTTTCAGTCTGTCGAGGCCGGCATCGCCGTGTGCCGGGATTTTTGTACGGGTCTGCCGGATGTAGCCAAGCAAGACGCAAGCCGATCATCGGGTACGAACGGTCGTCAGCTTAACCGTTCGTCGGGATGTGGATATGCGGCGAGAATTTTGCCCGACGTACGGAGAAAAACGCACGCACATTACGCACGTTCGCGTCCGCTGCGAAAAGACGGTGAGCCGTGGCATGGTAGGCATCCATGTCTGCCACCTGCAGGATCAGCACGAAGTCCGGGCCGCTGGTCACCTGGTAGCACTGCTGTACGGCGGGATCCGCACTGGCGCGCTGTTCGAAAGCCGACAGGCGCTCGCTGGCCTGCTGGTCCAGCGTCACTTCCACGATGGCGGTCAGTCCGGCACCGAGCTTCTCGGGCGAGAGGATCGCCACCCGGCGCTCGATGATGCCGTCCTCCTCCAGTTTGCGCACGCGCCGCAGGCAGGTGGCGGGCGACACATGCACCCGCGCCGCCAGATCCTGGTTGGTCAGCGAGGCGTCCTGCTGGAGCAGGGTGAGGATGCGGAGATCGGTGGCGTCCATCGGGCGGCAAAGGCGGGGAGCAAGGCGGAAGTGTGGCCGCGGCCACGCCTTCCGCGCAAGCCTCGCGGTGTGCCGCGGCCTCAGGCTGCTTCGCGGCTGCCCTGCGGACGCACCGCGGCAAGGATCATTTCGAGCACGGCCGGATCCTCGATGGTCGAGAGGTCGCCGGGGTCGCGGCCCTCGCACAGCGCCTGGATCGTGCGGCGCAGGATCTTGCCCGAGCGCGTCTTGGGCAGGGCCGGAATCGGCACGATGCGGGCCGGGCGGGCCACTGCGCCGAGGCTGCGATCCACGCTGGCGAGCAGATCCTGCTCCAGCGCGAGGCGCTGTTTCGGGTCATCCGCCAGACGCGCGTCACGCAGCACTACAAAGGCAATGGCGACCTGGCCCTTGAGCGCGTCCGCCATGCCCACCACCGTGCATTCGGCCACCGCCGGGTGGGCCACCAGTTCCTCCTCGATCTCACGCGTGCCGAGACGGTGGCCGGCCACGTTGATCACGTCGTCGGTGCGGCCGAGGATGAAGGTGTAGCCGTCGGCGTCGCGAATGCCCCAGTCGAAGGTGGAATAGACCAGCTTGTCCGGCAGGCTGCCGAAATAGGTGTTCACGAAGCGGGCGTCGTCTCCCCACACCGTCTGCATGCAGCCGGGCGGCAGCGGCGGCATGATGCTCACGACACCTTTCTCGCCGGGGCCGACTTCGCGCCCGGTTTCGATATCGAGCAGGCGCACGTCATAACCGTACATCGGCATGCCGGGGCTGCCGAGCCGCGTCGGCGTGTCCTCGACGCCGCGCGCCACGGTCAGGATCGGCCAGCCGGTTTCGGTCTGCCAGTAATTGTCGATCACCGGCTTGCCCAGGCCTTCCGAAATCCAGCGCGCGGTGGGTTCATCCAGCGGTTCGCCGGCCAGAAAGAGCGTGCGCAGCGAGGAGGTGTCGTACTGCGTGAGCAGCGCATGGTCATGCTTCTTGAGTACGCGGATCGCGGTGGGGGCGGAGAACATCACGCTGACGCGATGACGCTCCACCAGACGCCACAGGATGCCGGCATCCGGATGCACCGGCGTGCCTTCGAAGAGCAGGGTTGCCATGCCGGCGAGCAGCGGGCCGTAGACGATGTAGCTGTGGCCCACCACCCAGCCGATGTCGCTGCTGGAGAAGAAGGTTTCACCCGGATTGCCGCAGTAGATGTATTTCATCGAGGCGGCGAGTGCCACGGCATAACCGCCCACGTCGCGCTGCACGCCCTTGGGCCGGCCGGTGGTGCCCGAGGTGTAGAGCGTGTAGCTGATTTCGTTTGATTCGAGCCACACGACCGGCACTTCGGCATCGAGGAAGCGTTCGCGCAGCGGCGCGTAGTCCAGATCGCGGCCGGGCATGCGCGGCATCGCAGCGAGACCGCGGTCGACCAGCAGCACATGCTCCGGCTTGTGCGCGGCGCGTTCGATGGCCTCATCCAGCGCGCCCTTGTAGGGCACCACCTTGCCGCCGCGCGAGCCGGCATCGGCCGAGATGATCAGGCGCGGTGCGGCATCATCGATGCGCGAAGCCAGGCTGTGGGCCGCGAAGCCGCCGAAGACCACCGAGTGGATCGCGCCGATGCGGGCGCAGGCATGCATCGCGAATACGGCTTCCGGAATCATCGGCATGTAGATCACCACCCGGTCGCCGCGCTCGACGCCCAGGCTCTGCATGATCGCCGCCATGCGCATCACTTCGCGCTGCAGCTCGCGGAAGGTGTAGCTGCGCGATTGCCCGGTCTCGGTCGATTCCCAGATCAGCGCCGGCTTGTCGGCGCGGGTGCTGAGGTGGCGGTCGATCGCGTTGTAGCAGAGGTTGGTTTCGCCGCCGACGAACCATCGCGCGAAGGGCGGCTTGCTGTAGTCCAGTACCTTCGTGAAGGGCTTGTGCCAGTGGATCAGATAGGCCTGCTCGCGCCAGAAGCTTTCGCGGTCGCTGATCGACCACTCATGGAAGTCATGCAGATTCACCTGTGTCTCCTGTGGGTGTGGATGGCCCGTCGTTGCGGGCCTTGTGTCCTGCTGCGTGAAGCGCTGTGGTGGCGTGTCAGATCACATAGAGATCCACATACTCGTGCACCGGCATGGCTTCGAGCTTCGCCTGGTCGAGGGACACGGCCAGGATCGCGTCCTGCTGCTTCTTCGGAAAGCGGCGGGCGAGGTTGGTGCGGAACTTCGCTTCGAGCAGCGGAATGCCATCGGCACGGCGGCGGCGGTGGCCGATCGGATACTCGCAGATGATCTCGTCGAGCTTGGTGCCGTCATGGAATTCCACCGTCAGCGCGTTGGCGATGCTGCGCTTTTCCGGGTCGTGATAATCGGCGGTGAATTGCGGATCTTCCACGCAGCTGATCCGGTCGCGCAGCGCATCGATGCGCGGGTCGCGTGCAATGTCATCTTCATAATCGGCGGCGGTGAGGCGACCGAAGAGAATCGGCACCGCGACCATGTACTGCACGCAGTGATCGCGGTCGGCCGGATTGTTGAGTGGCCCCTTCTTGTCGATGATGCGGATGCAGGCCTCATGGGTGCGGATGCGGATGCGCGCGATGTCTTCCGCGCTGCGACCGCTGGCCTTGAGCTGGGCGTGCAGCTTCATCGCGCATTCCACCGCGGTCTGGCTGTGAAACTCGGCCGGGTAGCTGATCTTGAACAGCACGTTTTCCATCACATAGCTGCCGTAAGGGCGCTGGAAGCGGAAGGGCTGGCCGCGGAAAGAGACGTCATAGAAGCCCCAGGTCTTCGCTGTCAGCACCGAGGGGTAGCCCATTTCACCGGTCTTCGCCATGAGGGCCAGGCGAACCGCGCGGCTGGTGGCGTCGCCTGCCGCCCAGCTCTTGCGGCTGCCGGTGTTCGGCGCATGGCGGTAGGTGCGCAGGCTCTGGCCGTCCACCCAGGCGAGCGACACCGCATTGATGATCTCCTCACGCGTGAGCCCCAGCATCTGCGCTACCACCGCGGTCGAGGCCACCTTCACCAGCAGCACATGATCGAGCCCGACCTTGTTGAAGCTGTTCTCCAGCGCAATGCAGCCCTGGATCTCGTGGGCCTTGATCATCGCGGTGAGGACCTCCTTCATCGTGAGCGGCTTCCTGCCGGCCGCCACCGCATTGCGCGAGAGCCAGTCCGCAGTGGCGAGGATGCCACCCAGATTGTCGGAAGGATGGCCCCATTCCGCGGCCAGCCAGGTGTCATTGAAATCGAGCCAGCGGATCATCGCGCCGATGTTGAAGGCGGCCTGGACCGGGTCGAGCTGGAACTGCGTACCCGGCACCTTCGCGCCATTGGGCACCACGGTGCCCGGCACGATGGGGCCCATGAGCTTGGTGCAGGCCGGATATTCGAGCGCTTCCAGACCGCAGCCAAGGGTGTCGATCAGGCAGTTGCGCGCGGTTTCATAGGCGAGGCTGCTGTCGATGCGGAATGACAGCACATAGTCGACGATGTCGACGAGCTCGCGGTCGGCTTCGGGGCGGATATTGGGCAGGGCGGCGGACATGGGTTCCTCTGAAGTCGGGAGTCGGGAGTCGGGAGTCGGGAGTCGGTGGGCAGGGCGAGGGTTTCGACTCCCCACTCCCGACTCCCCGGGTTTCAGCGTCGTTCCTCGATCGGTATGAAGCGCAGGTTCTCCGGGCCGGTGTAGTTGGCGCCGGGGCGGATGATCTTGTTGTCCAGGCGCTGCTCGATCACATGCGCGGCCCAGCCGGTGGTGCGCGCAATCACGAAGAGCGGGGTGAACATCGCGGTGGGCACGCCCATCATGTGGTAGCTCACCGCGCTGAACCAGTCGAGGTTGGGGAACATCTTCTTCGCGTCCCACATCGTGGATTCGACGCGCTCGGCGATGTTGAACATCTTCATGTCATGTGCGGCGATCGACAGGCGCCGCGCCACTTCCTTGATGACCTTGTTGCGCGGGTCGGCAATCGTGTAGACCGGGTGGCCGAAGCCGATCACCACTTCCTTGCGCTCGATGCGGGCGCGGATCGCGGCTTCCGCTTCGTCCGGTGTATCGAAGCGCTTCTGGATCTCCAGTGCCTCCTCGTTGGCGCCGCCATGCTTGGGGCCGCGCAGCGCGCCGATCGCGCCGGCCACGCAGGAATACATGTCAGAGCCGGTGCCGGCGATCACGCGGGCGGCAAAGGTCGAGGCGTTGAACTCATGCTCGGCATAGAGGTTCAATGACGTATGCATCGAGCGCTTCCACAGCCCGCTCGGCTCCCTGCCGTGCAGCAGATGCAGGAAGTGGCCGGCGATGGTGTCGTCATCGGTCTCGGTGTCGATGCGCCGGCCGGCGTGGCTGAAATGGTGCCAGTAGAGCAGCATCGAGCCGAGGCAGGCGATCAGGTGGTCGGCGATGTCCCGCGCGCCACTCGCATGGTGGTCATCCTTCTCCGGCAGCAGGCAGCCCATGGTGGAGACCCCCGTGCGCAGCACATCCATCGGATGGGTGGCGGCGGGCAGGGTTTCAAGCACCGTGCGCACCGCCTGCGGCAGGCCGCGCATGGCCATCAGGCGCGTCTTGTAGGCCGCGAGCTCGGCCACCGTGGGCAGCTTGCCGTGGATCAGCAGATGCGCGACTTCCTCGAACTCGGTGGCCTCGGCCACGTCCAGGATGTCATAGCCGCGGTAGTGCAGATCGTTGCCGGTGCGGCCGACCGTGCACAGCGCGGTGTTGCCGGCCGCCACGCCGGACAGCGCAACCGACTTCTTCACCTTCACTGCGGGTGCAATGGCTTCTGCAACTTCACTCATGTCTCTCTCCGTGTGGATCCGGGCGCGGCTTTGTGGGTCGCAGCGTCCCGGGGTGGTTCATCGTAGGCAGGGCTTGCTGCACTGCGAAACAAGGGTTGTCCGCAGGGCCGGTGCGGGTTCAGGCATCGGTGGAGGCCGGAACCTGCTCGCGCGAGCGCGCAAACAGCGCGTCGAGCCGCTCCTCGTAATCCCAGTAGCCGATCGCGTCGTAGAGCTCCTTGCGTGTCTGCATCATCGGTACGACGCGGTGCTGTGTGCCGTCCTTGCGCAGGGTTTCGTACACCGTTTGAGCGGCGCGATTCATGGCGCGGAAGGCCGAGAGCGGATAGAGCGCGATGGCCACGCCGGCCTCGCCGAGCTCGGTGGTGGTGTAGAGCGGTGTGGCGCCGAATTCGGTGATGTTGGCGAGCACCGGTACCGGCAGGGCCTGGCAGAAGCGGCGGTAGATCGCGATGTCGGTCACGGCTTCGGGAAAGATGCCGTCCGCGCCGGCCTCCACGCAGGCCTGGGCGCGTTCCAGCGCGCGCTCCAGCCCTTCCACGGCCAGCGCATCGGTGCGGGCCATGATGAAGAAACTCTCGTCGGTGCGCGCATCGACGGCTGCCTTCACGCGGTCTACCATTTCCTGCCGGGTGACGATTTCCTTGTTCGGCCGGTGGCCGCAGCGCTTCGCACCCACCTGGTCCTCGATGTGCATCGCTGCCGCGCCGGCCTTGATCAGGCTGCGGGTGGTGCGCGCCACATTGAAGGCCGAGGCGCCGAAGCCGGTGTCGGCGTCGACCAGCAGCGGCAGTCCGCATACATCGGTGATGCGGCGAACATCGATCAGCACGTCTTCAAGCGTGGAGATGCCCAGATCGGGCAGGCCCAGCGAGCCGGCCGCCACACCGCCGCCCGAAAGGTAGAGCGCGCGATAACCCGCCCGCTGGCCGAGCAGGGCATGGTTGGCGTTGATCGCGCCGGGAATCTGGAGCGGCTTCTCGGCGGCCAGTGCCGCGCGGAATGCCTGGCCGGGGGTCTGTGTGCTCATCCTGGTCTCGTCTGGCGGTGGAAGGTGAGCTGCATGGCGCAACCGGCGTGCCAGGCGACGAGCGCTTTGTGAAACCCTTGTTCGGCAAGGCTTTCAGCGATGCAGCCGGCACCTTGTCGGGGTAATCCTTGTTTCGTTCGTGAAACCTTGTGTTCTAGGATGAAACATGAATCCGCACCCCGACCCCATCCTTCCGCAGCCCGCGCGGCTGTGTGTTTTCAGCTTCGAGCATCTGGCCCGGCTCATCGAATCGGTGGCGCCCGCCTATACGGCCGAGGCCCGCGTCTTCGTCGAGCGTCGCCGCTTCGGTGATGCGGTGGCGCACGCCCGCGCGCTCATGGAGCAGGGCGCGGTGGATGTGTTCATCAGCGCCGGCGCCAATGGCGCGCAACTGCGGCGTCAGCTCGATCACCCGGTCGTGCTGGTCAATGTGAGCGGCTTCGACATCATGGCGGCGCTCGTCACCGCGGCCCGTACCAGCCGGCACATCGGCGTGGTGACCTATGACTTCATCAGCGACGGGCTGCGCGAATTCAGCAGCCTGATGAGCATTCCGGTGTCATTGCGCCGCTATGTGGGCGAGCGGGATGTGGTCGAGCAGGTCAGCGCGCTGCGCGATGCGGGCGCCGATACGGTGATCGGGCCGAGCCTGGTGGTCGAAACCGCCGAGCGCTTGGGGCTGCGCGGCGTGCTGATCTACTCCGAAGCCTCCGCCCGCCAGGCACTGGAAGAGGCCATTGCGGCGGCGCGGGTGGCGCAGGCCGCGCAGGCTGGCCGACGCCAGCTCGCGGCCTTGCTCGGCACCTTGCGCGAAGGCGTGCTGGCGGTGGGGCGGGACGAGCGCGTGTGGCTCGCCAACCCCGCCATCGGCGAGCTGCTCGGCCAGCCGGCGCAGAGCCTGCAGGGCCGGCTCCTGACGGAAATCCTGCCCGGGGCAGACGCGGCCGCGGTGCTCGAAGCGGCGGACGGCACGGTGTTGCGCCAGGTTTTCTTCCTGGGCGAGCGGCGCATGGCCGGCAGCCTGGTCGCGCTGGACGAGGCCGGCGAGCGCAGCGGCGCCGTGCTGAGTCTGCAGGACGCAAGCGCCGTCGAGCGCGCCGGGCGTGAGCTGCGCATGCATGCGCGGCGCAGCCATGTACGCGCACGTCATACGCTGGCCGACATCATCGGCAGCAGCCCGGCCATCGAGAGCCTGCGCAGCCTGGCCGAGCGTTTTGCGGTGCTGGATCTCTCGGTACTGATCTCGGGCGAATCCGGTACCGGCAAGGAGCTGGTGGCACAGGGCATGCACGCGGCGAGCGCTCGCAGCGAAGAAGCCTTCGTGGCCATCAACTGCGCGGCGCTGCCCGAGAGCCTGCTGGAGTCCGAACTCTTCGGCTACGAGGAAGGGGCTTTCACCGGTGCGAGCAAGGGCGGCCGGCCGGGGCTCTTCGAGCTGGCGCACCGGGGCACGATCTTTCTGGATGAAGTCGGCGACATGCCTCTGGCATTGCAGGCGCGCCTCTTGCGTGTGCTGCAGGAGCGCGAGGTGTGGCGCGTGGGCGGACGCGAGCCGACGCCGGTGGACGTTCGCGTGATGGCGGCCACTCATCGCGATCTGCCCGCGGCAGTGCGGGCCGGCAGCTTTCGCGAGGATCTCTTCTACCGGCTCAATGGCTTGTGCCTGCGCATTCCGCCGCTGCGCGAGCGCCTGTCCGACCTGCCGGCGATCGCACGCAGCCTGCTGGCGGGCATTGCTCGGCACTCGGGCACGCGGCTGCCCGAGCCGGCGCTGCTGGAGCGCTTTCTGGGACGCGCAGTGCGACATGCCTGGCCCGGCAATGTGCGCGAACTGGAAAACCTGCTCGAGCGTCTGGTCGCCTTCTCGACGCTGCCGGATGCCGGCGAGGATCTTTTCGGCCGGCTCTTCCCCGAGTTTTCGGCCGCTGCCCCGACCGCTGCCGGGCCGGCTTCGCTGCGCCGGCAGCGTGACGATGCCGAACTCGCGGCGCTGCGTGCCGCACTCGATGCAGCGGGCGGTCATCTGGGCGAAGCGGCGAAAACGCTCGGTGTCAGCCGCACAACGCTCTGGCGCCGCCTGCAAAGGGAGCGCTGAGCCGGTAGCCCCTCCTTTCCGGGCCTCCGCAGATACGAGGGCCATTGCCGTGACGGCGCAGCGCTCAGGGTAGCGCGAAGGCGGAATTGCTCCCGCCTTCAGACGCCGGTCTTGCGCCGCCTGCGCAGGGTTTCAGAGGCGGCAATCGTGGCTCAGGGGGCCGAGCATTCGTCGAGCTGCCGGTAATGCCGGAAGACTTCGTCGAAACGCAGCGCGTGGCGTGAAAAGGCGGCCAGCAGGTCCGGATCAAGATGCGCCGGGTCGGATCGCCCATCGCCGCTGAGCAGGATGTGCATCACCTGCGCATGCTCCAGCGCCGGCTTGTACGGCCGTGCCGAGCGCAGCGCATCGTAGCGGTCGCAGATCGACATGATGCGCGCCGGCAGGGGGATGTCTTCGCCGGAAATGCCATCCGGATATCCGCTGCCGTCCCAGTTCTCATGGTGGTTGCGCGCGATCAGGGCGCCCATGCGCAGGTAGGGCGAACTGCTTCCGGCGAGCAGGCGCTCGCCCATCTCGCAATGCGCGCGCATCACTTCCCACTCTGCCGGATTCAGCGGCCCCGGCTTGGTCAGGATCGCATCGGGCACGCCGATCTTGCCGATGTCATGCATCGGGGTCGCCTGGGTAAGGCAGTCGATGAACGCCGCATCCATGCCGGTGGCTTCGGCCAGCAGGCGGGAATACTGGCTGATGCGCTGCAGGTGGGTGCCGGTGTCGGCATCCTTGTATTCCATCGCCCGGCACAGGGTGAAGATCGTCTCCAGATTCGCGCCCACCAGCGAGTCAGTGCGCTGGCGGATTTCGCGTTCCAGACCGTGATTGGTCTCCACGATGCGGTTGTAGTAGTCACGCAGGCGCAGGTGATTGCTCACGCGTGTCAGCAACTCGGCTTCGTCGGCCGGCTTGGTCACGAAGTCCTCGGCGCCTGCCGAGAGCGCACGGTGCCGTGCCGAACTGTCGCCCAGCGAGGTCATCACGATCGTGGGAATGTGCGCGGTGGTCGGGTCGGCCTTCAGGCGGCTCACCAGTTCGAAGCCGTCCATGACCGGCATGATCACGTCTGTGAGGATCACGTCGGGCCAGCCCAGGCGCGCCACCATGATGGCTTCCTGGCCGTTCTGCACATGGCTGACCATATGCCCCTCCTGCTCCAGGATGGCACTCACGACGAGGCGTATGGTCTCGTCGTCATCCACGACAAGGATTTTTCCCCTCAGTTTGGTGAGCACATGACCTCCTGAACGTTTGCCGACTCGGCTTCCGGTTTATCGGCGAAGGCCCGGGCGGCTTGATGCGTGCCGCAGCTGACAAGAGGGCAGGGCAGGGTTTTCCTGATTCAGTTGTGAAATTAAATTTCACGTAGTTCGATGTGAAAAATAATGTTTCATAAAAGAAGATTCAAAGCGAACATATTTCATTCTGGCGGCGCTAGCATGCGCAGCATCCTGTCCTGACCCATCGAGGCCCGCCATGTGTGGAATCGTCGCAGCCGTCTCCCGTCGCAACATCGTCCCCATCCTCGTTGAAGGCCTCAAGCGCCTTGAATACCGGGGCTATGACTCCTGCGGCGTGGCCGTGCATCAGGACGGCGCGCTGCGCCGCGCCCGCTCCACCTCCCGCGTGGCCGAACTCGATGCGCTGATCGCCGAAGACCGCGTCGAAGGTTTCACCGGCATTGCCCACACCCGCTGGGCGACTCACGGTGCGCCCGCCGTGCATAACGCCCACCCGCATTTCTCGCGTGAGCGCATTGCACTGGTGCACAACGGCATCATCGAAAACCACGAAGAGCTCCGCGCCGAGTTGCGCGGCAAGGGCTACGAATTCACCAGCCAGACCGACACCGAAGTCATCGCCCATCTGGTCGATCACCATTACGACGGCGACCTCTTCGCCGCGGTGAAAGCCGCCATCGTTCGCCTGCGTGGCGCCTACGCGATTGCGGTGTTCTGCCGTGACGAGCCGCACCGCGTGGTCGGCGCCCGCGCGGGCTCGCCGCTGATTCTCGGCGTGGGCCAGGACACGCAGATGAGTGAAAACTTCCTCGCCTCGGATGCCATGGCGCTCGCCGGCGTGACCAACCAGATCGTCTATCTGGAAGAGGGCGACATGGTCGACCTGCAGGTCGGCAAATACTGGGTCGAGGCGCGCGAAGGCAATGAATTCACCCGCGTCGAGCGCGAAGTGCGCACCGTGCATGCGCATTCCGGTGCGGCAGAGTTGGGCCCCTATCGTCACTTCATGCAGAAGGAAATCTTCGAACAGCCGCGCGCAATCGGCGACACGCTCGAAGGCGTCGCCAGCATCACGCCCGAGCTCTTCGGCGACGAGGCCTGGAAGGTTTTCAAGGACATCGACTCGGTACTGATCCTCGCCTGCGGCACCAGCTACTACGCCGGCTGCACCGCCAAATACTGGCTCGAATCCATCGCCGGCATCGCCACCAATGTCGAGATCGCCAGCGAATACCGCTACCGCCACAGCGTGCCGAACCCGAAGAGCCTGGTCGTCACGATCTCGCAGTCCGGCGAAACGGCCGACACCATCGCGGCCCTGAAGCATGCCAAGAGCCTGGGCATGACCCACACGCTCACTGTCTGCAACGTCTCCACCAGCGCCATGGTGCGCGAGTGCAAGCTCGCCTACATCACCCGCGCCGGCGTCGAGATCGGCGTGGCCTCCACCAAGGCCTTTACCACCCAGCTCGCCGGCCTCTTCCTGCTCACCCTCGCCATCGCCCAGACTCGCGGCCGGCTCAGTGATGAGCAGGAAGCCGAACACCTGCGCCAGATGCGCCACCTGCCTGTCGCCCTGCAGGGCGTGCTCGCGCTCGAACCGCAGATCATGGCCTGGAGCGAGGAATTCGCCCGCAAGCAGAACGCACTCTTCCTCGGCCGCGGCAAGCACTACCCCATCGCGCTGGAAGGCGCGCTCAAGCTCAAGGAAATTTCCTACATCCACGCCGAAGCCTATCCGGCCGGTGAGCTCAAGCACGGCCCGCTCGCGCTGGTAGACGCCAACATGCCGGTCGTGACCGTTGCCCCGCATGACGAACTCATCGAAAAGCTCAAGAGCAACATGCAGGAAGTGCGCGCCCGCGGCGGCGAGCTCTACGTCTTTGCCGATGCCGACTCCGCCATCGAAAGCGCGCCCGGCATCCATGTCATCCGCATGCCGGAGCACTACGGCGCACTCTCGCCCATCCTCCACGTCGTGCCCCTGCAACTCCTCGCCTACCACACCGCCTGCGCCCGCGGCACCGACGTCGACAAGCCCCGCAACCTCGCGAAGTCCGTCACGGTGGAGTAATGCCAAAAGCATTCTGACGTTGTTGTTCCAGACAATTAAAGTCGAAAACAGGTCATTAAAGTCGAAAACAAGCGAAGGCCCCGCAAACGCCCCTAAAAGGCTTGCGGGGCCTTGCTTTTGGCGGTTTTGCGGGATTGAAGGGCTGTTTCGCCGGATCGAGCGTCTAAAGTCGAAAACAAGGGACTGAAAGCCTTGTGTGGAGGGCGTTTCGGCCTTCGTGACGTGGCGGTCGAAAAAAACGGTGTCGGGGGAGCGTTTTCGGCTGGGGGGCTGCCGTGAGAGGCGTATGGCGGTCAGGTTTTGGAGCAGGGCTTAACGCCAATGGCTCCTGCCGACCCGTTGCGGTCGGTCAGATTCTTGGAAAGCAGACCATCAACGTTGGAGCTGGTGGAGGTCCGCTCGAGCGATGGGTTAGCGAAGTAATCGGCCGAAGGCGCCGCAAATCGCCCTGAAGTCAATCTTTACCGTCCTTAAGAATCATAGGGTTACGAGGATTGACTTGAGAGGCGTCGCTGAGCAAGTGCTGCTTGATGAGTGGCGCAACATCATTGGCTTGGGCATTGCAGAAGGTGTGGGTGCCGCCACTGACGACGTGCAGATGCGAACGAGGCAATACCTTGGATAGCCACTGTCCAACTGGTACGGGGCTAATTGGATCTTGGTCGCCCCACAGAAGTAAGGTGGGAATAGACAGGGAGGGCAGCAAGTGAGAGATATCTCGATCGTATGCGGCGAACAGATGCGCCGGGTCGTTGGGATTGATCTCCTCGCGAGGAGGTCGCCAATCATGTGCGCCATGGTGCTTCATGTCGATGCCACCGGATAAGGCTGCCAGAACAAGATGCGTGACCAGCGACGGCTTCTCCAGCGCGACAAGTAACGCGACTACGCCACCCATGGACTGGGCTACGACAGCGGTCGGGCGCGTGATGCGCGCTGACACCTGCTGAGCCAAGCTCGGCAGCGAAGTAACTGAGGCGTCGGGTGGTGTTGGCCCGAAGCCTGGCCAGCCAACGTGGTTTGCCTGCTCAGAAGGGATCTCTAGCAGCGCTGCGACTGGTTTCCAGAACTCAATGTTCCCGGATGCGCCAGGTAAGAACAGGACGTGTCCGTGCAGCGGCATGGCAGTGACGAGGCCTAAAGTTTGAATTCACCGGTCTTGCGCGGCTTTATGCGCAAGATCCGGTGGAATGATGGGTTGGGCACGCCTATTGTTCGCGCCAAGCGGTAATGGGTTGGTCTGGCAGGGCTTTTTTTAAATAACTCAACTGAGTCAGCCATCGCGTGCTCGTGAGACATATAGATTGGCTTTCCAACTACAAGCGGAACTGTTTCTCCGTCTTGGTAGACCTCTACAAAGTAGCGGCCTGTATTGCTATCAAAGACAGTTTATATTCTGAATTTGGCCATGCTTTTTCTCTTAAGTGTGGTTGATTGACGGGGGTTAGCAACTGAAAGTAGGCCTGCCAAACTTCAAACGTAGCTCCGCAATCTTTGCCTTGTCCTCAATCCGAGGTGTTTCGGTCTCTGTGACTTTCGCTTCTGCACCTATAGCACCAACGTAGACATGGCGACGTATTGTTAGTACTGCGTCAGTAGGCATTGGCTCTTCAACTCGATTTCCAAAATCGTGTTTGTAGCTTCCATCTACCCATCCATTCGGAGTGAGGTGTACTTCTTCCCATTCGTCACTAGCTGCCATTTGATTACTCCTTAGATATTGATTTTGAAGATGCCCAGCGTGAAGCTAACCGGCCGCCGGAGCGCGCAGCGAACCGAACAGCGCAGCTGTTGGGCGGTCCGCGTTGAGCGTAGGGTTAGATTTCCGTCGGGTCATTTGGATTTCTATTAGTCAGGCTCACGAGTCGTTTGCTTAACTTCTCTTTAAGATCGCGAAGATTGTCATACTCTGGGCAGTTGTAGCCTGCGAGATCAAAGTGGATGCCCGTTCCAGCCTTCCGGAAGAGAATGACGCGCTTTCCTAGCGCGTGAGCGAAGCCGACTTCGTAATAGACGTTCGGCCGGGTTCCTGTTAAATCAGCAAACAAGAACTCCGCAGTTCGTATTTCATTCAGAACGCGTTCGCTGATGAGCCCTTCATGTTCGATGTCGTCAGCGCGGACGGCGCGGATACCGAACGAGCGAAATGCCGTGCGAACAGCATCCGCAACATCGGTAAGTTCGGGGTGCGCGGGATCCATCCACATCATGATAAAAGCTGTGCTTGCACGGTACTTGGCTGCTTCGCTGCCAGGACTGATTGATTCATGACCAGATGCCGGCGGCGCCGCTTCGACAAGTTTCAGAACGGCGTTTAGCTTTGATAGCTGACTGAAGAACTCGTCTTCGGCTTCATCAGGTGATAAGCCCGACGATTCAAATTGCTCCGCCGCCCGAAAACCAAGAACGGTGCCCTCGTCATGTATCACGTCGGGTTCGCGGTAGCTGTAGCGACGCAACCGAAGCGCAGCTCGGATTGCCTTGGTCGCGACCTTGACATCATGAACGTCTTCGCTGCCTGTAAGGGGCGATGTTCGAGTGGCTTCGGCTAACGCTGCGCATGCGGGTAAGAGTTGCGCAATGAGAGCGTTGGCGGTTTCTTGAACTTCTTGAGGTAGCTGGTCCCAGAAGTGATTCGGCTCCCAGTGCTTCCTGTACGAAAGGAATGGAACGCCGTCCTCCAGCAATTTCGCATGAATACCAGTTTGAGCAAAATAGCCTTCGGCAGCTTTGGCTGCCTCTCGAATTACTCCACGAATGTCGTTGACGGCAATAGCGCTCATATTCGTACGGGCCTAGGAAATCTAACGTGGAGATGAGGGGCGGCCGGAGCCGAAGGCGGAGGGAACCGCAAGCGCCAGCTTGCGGACGTCCCTCTCGATTGCAGGGTTAGACGGCTGATGGCAAAGCAAACCAGGTTTAACCATTTTGCTCAACCACTAGGTATTCATCAGTGCCAGCGAACTGAAACGCTTCTGGCCCACGAACGTACTCGGCGGCCGCCGGAACAAAAAATCTATTCCCATTTGGAAATTCGAGGATGAGCTTGTATCTCTCGTTGTGATGCGCACGCAGGACAGCACTTCCTATCAAACTAACCAGCGCATCACAAAACCCGGATGAGCCCTGAGTGAGTGTAACTCCCATGTGCTCAACTTGAGCAAGGTTGTAAACGCTCAAGCATTGAGACTGAAACACCAATTGCAAATAGTCATGGATGAACACCACCTGAGACAACGGCTCAGCGGGACAAAGATCCGGAGGTGGAACACGCTCATCAAGCATTTATGGGGTGCCGTTTAACTATAAATTTGGACAGCAATTTTGCTGTATAACTCCGGGCGCTGCTGGATAACGTGCCGGCTAGGAAACCACGTAAAGCCGCTTCTTGCCTATCTTTCCGGCGAGTAGGAGCGGTTTTCTACCCGAGTAAACGCCGACGAAAAGCAGCAGCTGACCTGCATGGTACAAAAGATCTGAGTGGCTGCTTTGCGTTCGGCAGTTGTCTGTCTGCTCCTGGCCGACACTTGCCATCCATGATATCCGCATAGCAGCCGCTCCGGCAGACGGCCGCTTTGCGCGACTTCGAGAGACACTTCCCGACCCAAAGCGGAATTTGGTTGTTTGTGAAAGCGGACGTTCAACGTGCAGGTTATCCGGCGCCGGAACGCGAAGCGCGTAGGGCAGCAACACTGGCCATAAAAATGGCGAAGCCATGGCCAGTGTTGGCGTCCGCGTTGAACCAACAGTTATGCCTCTTGCAAAACAGTAATCTTGCTGTCCCACGATGTTACGGCAGCATCCAATTCTTGAACATTGGACCAATTAATAGCGCCAAGAGGTAATTGAGCACCATTGATTTCAAGGATTCCATCAAGAAGTTGCTTGACTACGGCATATGAATCGGGGTCTGATTTCAACCGATTTATGCAATTCTCCGGCTTGTCGATGTCTATCACCTCGGAGAAGTAAGCTTCTTCAAAGTTCACAACTGAAGCCACTACCCTTGAAAAGTCAGACATTTGCGCTTCGATTTTATTATTATTTGTCCATGCGGGGTTTGCGATGGTGGTCAGTCTATAGACAACGTGATCGTTTTTACTGGCGGATTTGTCCTTGATTCTTGATTGAACGGTCTGACGGTCGGTGTCATGAAGAACGTAATATTTACTCTTGAAGTGATTTAGCACCTTCATCATGGATGCGACAGTAACTTTGCCTCTCGCTCTAATTACATTCAGGCTGTGGTAATCATTGTTTCCAGCCAATGCTTCCCTGCTTTTGATGTGGTTGAATGCCGTATATTCAGTGTCACCCTCGACAACCAGAACTTGACCGCCAAAAAACGCTTCTGAAATGTGCGAGTCAAATAGGTTTACTAGCTTAAGATTCTCCTTGTCATCACTGTCCAGTTGCGCTTGATCTGGTCTGTAAAGGGTGGTTGCGCCAATATTATTTCCGGCATCTTTCTCGGCTCTAATGATTGTTGTGTGGTCTTTGCTAAGATCAATGAAGCTTGGCGAGTGAGTAGTGATCATCACCTGCCAGTTTTCATTATCAGGTAGCGAATAAAGCACATCCCGGGCTGCTTGAATAGCCCTTGGGTGAAGGCTGACCTCTGGCTCATCAATAAGCAGTATGTGAGCGGTGTTGGGGCCTACAGATTCGTGGAATGTTTTGGCTGTTTTTGCCGCAGGCTTTGCTTTAATGCCTTTGTCTGCTAGCAATTTTAGAATTGTCCAGAGTGCAGTCCGCTGCGTTCCGCTGCCTTGCTTCTCTAGGGGAAAGGAAGGCCCCCCAGTGGCGCCGACCTCCAATCCGAACTCATCTCCAAGCAGATCAATTGTAATTGGGGCGGTGCTTTCTGGCGCGATGACCTTCATTGTATAGTTTGGGAATATTTGCTCAAGTATTAGATTGGCCTGAGTTTGGATGTCTGCAATGCCTGCTTGCTGAATTTTCTTGGAATCGGCCCTTAGCTCTTTTAGGCTGCTGACGATTGCGTCATACCTGGATAGTTCATCAGCCTCATTCGTTTTTATATTTTTAATGTCGTTTTCTAAAAGGCTTTTAAGCAAGCTTGTGATGGCTTTTGCTTGAACCTCAGGATTGTCAAATGTATTTACTCGATGGGGTTTAGGTCTTCTGGATTTTGCAACATTGTTTGTCCCCCACGGCATGAGCTCTTTGTCGCCGGTTTGAGCCCATCTATCGATCTTGACATTGAAACCTACCCTCTTGGGCTCGGTCCCAATTCCATTCCATGTCCACTTTTCCTTGATAAGCCATGTTCCGTCAGGCAGCAACTGGCACCACTCATCGCCTGGTTTATTGTCTTGAGTGACGACCGAGTGAATTTCGATATCAGGAAAATTATCTGCAAGTACCTGTCGGTTGTGAAAGTCATCTTGCTCGAGCTTCAGGCAATCCGCCACAACCTCGAACGCTCTTAAGATTGTGCTTTTTCCTGCGTTGTTTGCGCCCACCAATACAACAATTTTGTCGATATCGATGGACACCCCTTGCGGGCCAATGCAGCCAAAATTTTTAATGATTAGTTTTGTGATTTTTGGGTTTGACATATTCCATGGATCTCAGTTTTCGTTGAAGAGGCATAACGTAAAGGTGACCGGCGCACCGCGTTCGGCGCACTCTGAACAATCCGGCACGACACGTAGGGTGTCAATGAGCGAGGCGAATTGCACCGTATGAACATGTGCGACGAATCCACCCAATCCGGCGCTACGAATGCCCGCTTTCGGCTCGTATGAATGACAGTCCGCTCATGGCCGGAACCGGTCGCCGCTTTCCCGTCTCGGATTACGCTACGCCCTCGTTCAGGTCGGCACATATGACCAAAATCACGAACGAGCGAGACTGATTCAAAAACACCCTTTTTGCTGTATTCATTTCGCTGGCTGGATTCCACTCGAGTGTTGTTCCATCCTGAGGAAGTGACAAGCGCTCGCGACTCTTCCAGCCGAAAACAGCATCGGCCCTCGTTCCTCGTGCATTGGCAAGAGGACGAGACTGTTTTCAGCCTCGCGTCTCGCTTGCATCAACTCTGGGGCTACCCGCTGGCGTTGCAGACGGCGCAGATCCTGTTCGGTGCGAGCCATGCCGGCACGCTGCATGATCTCTCGACCCATCTCTCCGCGTTCGAGACGGCTACCGAGGGCGTGCTGGGAACAGCCGCCGAACTTGCCGAGACGCGAACGCTGGCGCGCTACTACCGAAGTTTTCTCGGGCAAGAGAGCCGTGAGCACCTTACCGCCACGCTCTGCGGAGACTCTCTCGCGCATGTGAAGCTACGGCTGGGTATTCTGACAAGCCGGTTCCGCGCCCACCATCCGCTCAAAGCCTGCCCGGCCTGCATGCTCGAAGCGCAGATGTCGAAAGGCTATTCCTGGTGGCGCCTGACGCATCAGTATCCTGGTGTATGGATATGCCCACAGCATGGTGTGTTGCTGCGGGAGTCAAACCTGAAAGCGAGTGGAGCGGGCCGATTTCAATGGGTGAGGCCCGATCCGACAGCATTTCATGACTGGCCGGGCATTCACGGGGAGGCCGGGCAGGGGATGGCTGATTCGTCCATGGTGGCGCTGACGCGGCTAGCGCATACGACTGTCGGGCTGGTCGATGCGGGGCAGTGTTCGGCGCTGAGTCCGCTTGAGCTGAACCAGGCTTATCGCGCCGCACTTCGTTCGCGTGGATGGCTGAGCAGTTCGGGCAACGTGCGATTGTCATGCGTGGCCGAGTCTTATCTTGCGTATGTGGCGCCGCTTCGGGTTGTGCCGGAACTGTCAGGTTTGCCCGCCTCACTGGACGACGCGGAGGCGCAACTCGGGCGCTTGTTGCGTCCCTCGAAGCCGGAGCGATCCGGGACGCACCCCTTGCGGCATTGTCTGCTGGTGGATTGGCTGTTCGGCAGCGCCGCATCTTTTATGGAAGCGCGCCGCGCGCGTGATGTCGGAGGGCGTGAGTTTCAAGTCGCGCTAAAGCTAGCCGATGCAAAGCCGGCTCCCGGGGGGCTGAGGATGGATCGCTCCCTACCAGAATCCGGGCTGCGGCGCTGTCTGGTTGATGAGCAACTCAGCTTGCGCCAGACAGCACAACAGCTTGGCGTCGATATTGCAACCGTGATGGCCTGGGCTACCCGGTGTGGCATTCCTTTCGAACGTAGGCCCAAGCTGATCAGGGATGAGCTCAGAGCCTCGCTGATCAATGCCTTGCGGTTAGGCATCGACAAGCAGGAAGCGGCTGAGCGTTTCGGGATCTCGGTTGTTAGCGTGACGCGGATCCTTCGGACGGTGCCAGGCTTGCAACAGGCGTGGCATGAGACACGTACATCGCGCGCGCAGCATGACGCACGTGAGTGCTGGCTCGCCCATCTCGCCGAGCATGGTGCGCTGGGCGTCAAATATCTGCGTAGCCTGGCTCCGGCCGTGTATGCCTGGCTTTACCGTAACGACCGGGACTGGTTGCAGCGGGCCAATGCGGCGGCCAATGCACCGCCCCGTCTCCGGACCTCTTCCGTGCGATGGGACGTGCGGGACGAAGTACTCAGCAAGCAAGTGAAGGACGCGGCACTGCGTGTGTTGCAAGAGCACCCCGGGCGTCGTGTTCATCTCTGGCAACTCTATCAGCGGGTGCCAGAGCTCAAGGCCAAGTTGAGCGTTCTGGATCGTCTCCCCCTCACGCGACGCGCCATCGATCTCGCGATTCACCCCGTTTCAACTTCGGGCGATCTGTTTGGCCGCTAGCCGGCTGATGAAGCGTGACCATGTCTTACGCCTGCTTGTATGCAGAAATGCACAAAACTATACTTAACGGATGATCGTGGCTTCTCTCCAGGCGCGTGCGCAACGCGCTGATTCCATCTTTCGGCATCTGGGCATGAGCCAGACGCAGATCGCAGCCTGCCTGGGGGCGAGCCAGGCACAGATCTCACGCATTCTGCGCGGGCACAACCTGCGTCCTTCCCGACTGTTTGAAGAAGTCTGCCTGCTCGCTGAACGCCAGAGCCTGGGCGTGACGGCCGAGGCGGTTTGCCAGAACGAAGAGTTGATCGAGGCGCTTCGCGAAACCTGGGATGGCACAGCCGTCCATGCACGTGCTCTGGCAACAGTCATCCGCTCCCTGTCTGCCCTGTCTTCTCCCCTTCCGTCGTCATCTTCTTCTGTCCTCCCTCCAAAGAATCGAAAGGAATAGCCGCATGCTGAGCCGTCTGAAGGTTTTGCCGGATGAAATTGATCGCGGGTATCTTGGACGGGTGATGCGCTTTAATGGTGTGCGAGAACATCAGGGCGCGTTGCGAGCACTACGGGTCACCGGGGGAGAGCCGGCCGATGGAGGGGAAGGGCTCAGAACCGGCACCGTCGCACTGCTGGCGTCGCTATCGGCGACGCCACTCGACGAGTTTGTTGCCGCCCACACGACCTTGCCCTGGCGCCGTGCGATTGCGTGGTTGAAGACAGATGTCGAGCACGGTGGGGAAGACAGTGACTCCATTATTTCCATCAGCGGTCTGCGTCTAGCGAGAAATGCTGCCTATCTGTGCCCGGCGTGCGTGGCTTCGGACCAAGCCGCTCTGGGCTTCAGTTACTGGCGGCGAGATCACCAGTTGCCGGGACGCGAGATATGCGCTGAGCATGGAACGATGCTGGCGCGTGTAGAGGATGAGTGGGCCTTTGTGAAGTCGCCCGCGAACTTCATCAAGACGGGGCAGGCCGTTTCATTGGAGGAAAGCAACGCACAGGAGCAACTCCTGGTGCGCCGTTTTCATGCCATCGCCGATGCGCTGATGGCCAGGCGACTGCCGGTGCCGATTGCCGTGATGCGCGAGGTCTTGAAACGGCGCGGGCAGGCGTGTGGGCTGCAAACACATGGTGGCGAGGTCCGGCATGCCTTGTTGAGTGATGTGATCAAGCGCGCCTTTCCGGAGCAGTGGTTGCGCGAGGTCTATCCGGCGCTGGTCAGCAAGCCCGAGCGCAAGTTGATGAACCGAGTTGATGGCGTGTTCTATTTTGCGAAAGGCGCTTCGTCGGTTGAGCCGTATTTTCTGGCGCTGGCCGTGCTCTTCGATTCGGCAGACGAAGCCCTTCAGGCATTGCAGCAGGCGGAAATGAAACCGCAACCTGCAAAGGCTCGTACGCGAGGAGAGGGCCCCTCGCTGGATGCGCTGGTGAGCGCTTACGTCGAGTCACGAGGAAATCTCTCAGAGGTGGCGAGACTATGCGAGAGCAGTGTTTTCATGGTCTCGAAGCGACTCACCGAACTCGGCCTTCCTACGCTGCACCGTAAAAATGCCGTTGGCATTCACAAGGCGGCCTGGGCGTTCTACGTCGAGAACCTGGGCTTGATCGAATCGGCGGCGGTGGGAGGTATCAGCCTCGCGGAGTTGGGAGATCTCATCCGGTCGGGAGGACCGTTGCTTGTGCGCGCACTCAAGGCAATGGGGCAGGAGGGGACAAGCTCGCAACAAGAGGCGGCTTGATGAGCGTCTTCGATTGGCCTGAGTATCCGCCCCTGAAAAACTCTTGTGCTTATTTCACCCCGCGTGCACCGCGTCGGGAATAGGTCGCCGGCGAATGTGTGCTTCTCGGCCTAAACGGCCATTCAATTTGTAGGCAGGCTCGGTCCCCTCTGTAGCGCTTAGCGGCCACTGACAGACCCTAGCTGGTTACGGAGGAGAATCGGTCTAGCTTGAGCTGAAATGCCATGCCGATCCACTAGGCGCGCACTCATGAGGCCGGCGCCCCTGCCTGCCTCAAGCGTTCAGATCGATATCGATGTCCAGGCTGGGGATGGCCAGATGGCCGGCAATTACCATTCCCTTGATGAGACGGGACTGATCGCTGACCCATGGGTATTTTTCGCCGTAGTCTCTGAACTGGTCATTCGAGACAATGAAGCCGCCAGTGTTGTTGGCCCTAAGAAGCAGGAAGTCATCAGCGCGCATTTTCCCGGGCACTTCAAAGAACTCGAAGGAGTCTTCCTTGAGGTACTGCTGGTAGAGAGCGTTGTCGCGGCCCTTAAATTTGCCGGAAGCGCTGGCATCAAAGATCACAACTACCTTGCCGCCTTGTGAGACCAGAGCCAATGCCAGCGCAATGACGTTTGTGACGCTGAGAGTCTTTGACCAGTGCGCGACGTTCATGCCGTCGACAAAGAATTCGCGTCCGCTCAATGTGCCGGCGAACGCAACGTCCGGCACTTCGGATTTGCTTGGCGCTTGCTCAGCTGGAAGGGCTTGCTCAGCGGATGGGGCTTCCGCGGCCTTATGAGCAGGCGCACCAGCGCCACCTTTGCGCCGGACCACGATCTGAATCTTCCCTCCATCCGAAGCGGTTATCGATTCGGATTGCTTTAATAGCACAGGCTTATTGACTTGGTACTTGAGGCGAAGAAATGCCAAAAGCTGCGTGCTGTCCTGCTCGGTAAAAACATCATCAGGGTTGCAGTGAGCTATATTGGCGTCGATGAGCATTGGGAGCAGCGCGCCGACAGGCATCTTTATCTCGGCGGCAAACTCACGGACAGTCCGCGTTATTGCATCAGTCATGGTTGCGATTGGCGATCAGATTTAGCATCGGGAAAGGCTTTTTTACCATACGTACAGCATTGTGACTATTGGAGAAAGAGTGCCACCCTGTAGACGTCAAAAAGCCCGGGCTAGGTGCATAATGCACTCAGAATCGGGCTTTGTTTTCAGGTGGATTGCTTGATGTCTTGACCTGCCTCATCAGCCGTGCTGGCAACAGCGCATTCTTGACAGAATGCCTCGCGAGTATTCAAATAGGATTCGTAAAGATCAATCACAAACATGAATAGCGGGAGTTCCAATGGCTGATGCAAAACTTGTCAATGACGATCAATTTGAGACGATGGGTTTTGTCGAGATCTCTGTTGAGGCTGGCATGACCAATGCGACCAAGTATACGGCCGGTTGTTCGGGTGATCGATCTGCTTGCTGTACACGGACATGCAGCGCGGATCCGACATTTGTCGGTAGCTCAGCTGACTGGGAAGCCTTTCTATCCGTTCGGGGTGGCGAGATTCAATACTGAGTCGTGGCTATTACATTCCCGTATCTACGGGACGGTATAGACGTATACGTTCGCGGCGAAGACGAGGTTCATTTCGTATTCTTGGCTACGCGCGCGCGGATCGTCTTGAAGGTTCGTGCGTGCTTGGTCCCTGCCCTCACGTGGCTGGACGGTGAAAACGCCTGCGACATATTGGTTAGCCGCATGGCTAATGCACACGGAACGGCAGCAGGTGAGCAGTATCGAGTTCTTCTGGACTATCTGGAGAAAAAAGGCATCGTCGTCGAGCCAGATTGGCTTGAGCGCTCCGGGCTAGATCACCAAACGATCGCCACCCAGCAGCGACAGCTATCTTTTATGCTAGACGTGCTTGGTACGCCAGAGAGGGCAATCGCGGCGCAGCAACGAATCACGGAAGCTCACGTAATTTGTTTCGGACTTGGCGCGGTAGGGGGCTGGCTGGTAAGGCAACTCCTAGGGCTTGGTTTCCGGCGATTCGTTCTTGTGGATCACGACATTGTTAGCCAGGCCGACGTAGCCCGACATGCGTTCTTCGATGCTACCGATGCGGCAGTCGGGGCCTTCAAAACGGTCGCCGCAGCTACATGGATTCGCGAACAGTTCCCTCAGGCCGAGGTCGTGGCTGAGACCGCGGCCCTTACGACGCAAACGAAACTGGACGAAATCATTCCCCGTGATACCAGTATCGTTATCAATGCAGCCGACCAGCCTTATATCGGCTACACAAGCGTGTTGCTGTCACGTTTTTGCGTTCAACGACGACTTCCCCTCCTCGTTGCTGGCGGGTTTGATGCGCATCTCGGCAGCCTCGGTGAAATGATCATCCCCGGGATCACGCCTTGCGCCGACTGCTATGCAGATCACTTTAGCGAAGCTCTTAAAGATTGGGTGCCGGTGGAGCATCCCGTCGCAGATCGGCGAGAGGCAGCAGGAGGTCTTTGCTCCATGTCAGTATTTTCAGCCGGCGCAGCGGCAATGCAGGTTCTTCGCCTGTTTACAGGCGAAGGGATGCCAGAGGGAGGGCGCGGCGAATTGCTGTATGACAGCTATAAGCTTGATTCCTTCACGGTGACGCGCCGTCCCGAATGTCCGGTTTGCTCACGTATATGATTAATCCTTCATCGCGACTACGGCTAAGGCCGTCCGTGGCCATGGTGCCTATGGGTGGAGAACAATGGCAATTTTTCCTCGGAAACACCCGAAGGAGCCGCCAGTACAGATTGCGTCAAGAATTTGCCCTAGCCCTGCAGCAGTTGGATGGTCAATTGACACTTATGGAGGTATCGAACCGCACTGGCGCCGATCTTGAGCACTTTCAAGCTCTCGTCCATGCGTTGCATGCCTCCTGCATACTTGAAGATGATAGCTTTGCGCAGTGGGCGGCCCAGTCGCCATGGCGACGGGTGCTCAACTTCCTCGGTGACTACATACCAAGCAACGATGTCCAGGATGCATTCGCGCGCTTATCTGACACAGAGGTAATCGTTTTGGGCGTCGGCGCGGTCGGCAGTTGGGCTGCAACGGAGCTCTGTCAGTCTGGGGTGGGGCGCTTGGTACTTGTCGATAAGGACACGGTGGAGACATCTAATCTCAACCGTTCACTGTACACACAGTCTAATGTCGGCCAATACAAAGTCGATGCATTGGCGCAGCGACTCCAACGCATCAATCCCCAACTCGTAGTGCGCCCTCTCCGGCAGATGATGAGCGACTCGGACGACCTAGCCAAGTTGTTACAGGACGCAGGGCCGGCATCCATCGTGATCAATTGTGCCGACTCGCCGAGTGTCGATGCCACCTCAGCGATGGTTGACGCTGCATGCCAGAGGGCACATACCGCCTACGTCATCGCCGGAGGCTACAACCTGCACTTGAGCCTGATCGGCATGACAGTTCTGCCTGGGAAATCGGCCTGCTATCACTGCGGCCGCCTCACACTAGAAAATCTTCAGGGAGACGAACTTGTCGGTCTGCGCAAGCTCGCACGCCCTTGGCGCAACATTGGCAACCTCGCTCCATTGGCAGCTATCACGGCGTCATTCGCTGCTAACGAGGTGATTCGCGTTGCGTTGTCGGACAGCCGCATCCCGCCAGCAATGGTTAACCGCCGAGGGGAATTCAACTTTTTAACGAGCGAGATGCACTTTACTAGCCTACCTCCCAGGCCGGAGTGTGGCTGCATTTCTTAGCTAGTGGCGTGGGCGGCATCGCGCCCGCATCAGTCTCTGCAGCGGGGGGGGGCACGAAGAAGCGTTTGCTTGCTCACCAGTTGTTCAGGGTGCGCTCTATCGTCTTGCGGCGCCAGTGCGCCAACTCCCCCCCGTTTGGAAGACTACTTAAACTTAAAACTAGGCATTGGCACTTTGCGTGTAAATCGGCCAAAGCTGCCGGCTGGCCTGCGTCAATGAGCGGCGGCAATGCGTAGCACACTTGTCGCACGATCCCCGGCACGGTCGAAAGGCAGGCCGCCTTGTTTGAACGCGTATTTCTCGTCAAACACCCAGGCTTCCGTTGGACAGCTCCGGGCCTTTTCACGAACGCTTCAGTTATTTGACCTAGATTTCTTGCGCAACAATTTCCAGCACCACGTCGTTCAGTCTTGTCACTTGATGAATCGCGCAGTTCATATCGACGACACCGTACAAGGCAGTGCCACCCTCCTTGGTCTTGAAAACAATCTCAAAAGAACAATCGTCCGGATAGCGAGCAAGTTCACTTTTCAGATCCCCAAGGGTCTTAATGGGTGTTGTATCAATAATTGTCATTTGTCATTTCCTGAAAAACAAAATATTAACTGATCAATCCTCTTGTCCAAGCGCGCCACTTCGGCGATCTCACCATATTGACCGTAATTCTTCCAAAACGTAGAACGGCTTGCCATATCGTGCATTTTGCTTCGTTAACCACCTAATCAAGTCACGAGCTCTTGTAGAAGGTCTGTAAGCGCCTTTTTCGGATCATCCTCGTCGGACACGATCATCTCAATGCCCCAGTGCCTCAATACTTCTTCTGCTGCTGGGTTCGGGCGGTGTGTGAAGACGTAGGATTTTGGTCTCACGGACGCCAGCGGCGAACGCCCCCACATCTCAGTCAGTCGATAGAACAGGAGTCGGATGTTGAAATCCGTCAGGCTGTAGCCGATGAAGAGAACGGAATTGTTCAGCACGTCGTTGCGCAGCTTGATGTCCAGCGGGGTGTCGAAGTTTAGTCTTTGGTAGTAGCTCGTTTCGTCTAGAACGATCGATTCATCGGCTGAGAAGTCACCATGGAATTTGATTATCTGGCGATGACCGTCCCTGACCGCGACCATGTCCGCCACGCTGGCAATCCTGTCGTAATTCACGCCGAACTCGGTGTGGGCGATCTCAAGCCAACGGTCGTAATTGGTGGTGTAGATCCGGGAGAAGTTGCCTTGTGTAATCAACCGGTGAATGTCGGAGGCCTTGATGTCTGTCGACGACTTGTGCCACTCCCTGTCCATCCAGCTCCGCAGTTCACCGAGTCCACCTCTCTTTCTTCTGTAGAACTCAGCAAGGGTCTGGTAGTTCCCGTAGGTGGCAAACACCTCCGGGTCATAGCCCAGTTCCGTCGCGATGTGCGCGATCAGCTGACTCCAACTCGGCAAACCAAGGTTCGCGGAAACGCCGGCACCGACAAACAGCATCAGCTTGCCATTGCGGTGGGCTTCAAAAAGTTCAGCGGTCATTTCATGGCCTCTTGGCTTTGAGGTAGGCAGCAAAATTATCGAGCGCGATGCGGCGCATGGAGATGTCGTCCTTGTCGGTGCCCATCTCGGCAAACGTCTTTGTGCTGCCGTCAGGGATGAAGACGCAGTCCCACTGGAAGTCCTCAGGACCAGCAGGTGCACGGGGAACAGTGCCTTCGATGGATCCCTCGAACAGATGCATCTTGCGTCCGTCGCAGTACCCAAGCACCGTTTTTGCAGTTACCTTGTTGTCACCTAGGGCAGCCACGAGGTCTGCGAAGCGTTTGGCTTCCAACCGATCCCAGAAGATCTGAGTCAGGCCTGCGGGAAGATCGTTCAGCCCCCTGAGGTACAGTCCCGTATGCTCGACAAACAATGGGCGGCCGATCTCGCGGAACGCTTTAATCAATTTGTCTCGCACGAGCGCACCAACATCCTGTGTCTGCAGCTCCTCGATCTTTCTGGACACCGGCACGATGTCCACGCCGACCGGGGTGAGGATGCGTTGCACCTCCTCGATCTTGTGCTTGTTGCCAGACATGAATCGAATCTTCAACTCAAACCCTCCATGAATGAAAAGCGTTTGGCGACTTCGTACTGCTGCTGCATATCGCAGATGGACAGGCCTTCGGCCATGGCTGCCCCTTGGTCGTCGGCCAATCCGCGCTGATGGATCGCAGGGTTGTCAGAGCAAATCACGAACGGCACGCCATGGCGCCGGAACTCCTGTAAAGGGTGGGCCTCATCGCTGGGAACCGCACCCGTGAGCCGGTTGCTGATCGGGCAGACTTCGACGCAAACCCCCTTGGCGGACAGCAGGTCCAGCAGCTCCGGGTCTTTGCCGGCCGCCGTACCGTGGCCGATTCGATCTGCATCGAAGAGATCCACGGCCGCACGCACATTCTCCACGCGGCCCGTTTCTCCTGCATGGATCGTGATGCCAAAGCCGTACCGATCCTTGGCCTCACGGATCATCGCTGGCAGCTCTGCCGGATATGGCATCTCTTCATCTCCAGCAAGGTCGAGCCCCACGACATCCTTCGGCCGTCCGAGGTCCTCGTAGGCCTGCAAGAGTGTGGCGAGATTGGTAGCGCCGTAGTCGCCCCGCGTTACGGTAAGGATCAAGCCCCGCCGGACGCCGTGGTGCTGCGCCGCGCTGCCAGTCGATTCGATGAGGCGTTCCAACGCCTGTGCCGGCGTGCAGCTCTGAAGTCCGGTCAGGTACAGAACGCTGCTGCGAAGCTCAACGAAACGCACGGCGTTCTCTGCTAAGCTCGCAAGAACCGCATGTGCGAGGCGATCGAGGTTCGTGCGCTTCTTGGGGAAGAGGCGCAGCACCTGCCACGGCGTGAGGTATTCCGCCAGCGATTTGCATGCTGCCAGACGGGTCATGTCCCGCTCGAAATCAAAGCCTGCTGGAAGTGACGTTGCTTCGTCAGCCATGATCTCCTGAATGGTGGAGACGGGGATGGCGCCGTTCATGTGCACGTGAAGCTCTCCCCGGTCATGCACGTGCGTTTGCGCTTCGCCGTCGTCAGCCCCGGCCATAAACCCTAGCAGATCAAGTTGCCGCTGCTCCAATTTCCGTCCCCGAATCTTGTTGTGGGCTTCAGCCTTTTATTGATGTTAACGCTTTATCTGCCACACGTGACTTCTCATGGATAAGCTTTCGCAGCGAGCGGTCAATTTTTCAGCTTATTGCCATTCAGGCTTGCGGCGACGAATGCCTGCTTCAGCAACATTGCAGACCATAGTTGTTATTTGGTCGGATGACCGCTTGGGCCGAGAACCTGCCGGCGATAATCGCGTCGTTCTTTTGATGTCAAATGTCAGCGGACGTGGCCCATAAGTGGATAAGGCTCCGCGGGCGGAGCCTTGTTTGGAAACGCTAGTTTTACGCAGTGCTACAGGGGGTGTCCGAGCGCCTCCCAGAGATCGAAATCATCTGGCATGAGATCCTCGAAGCGCTCCATCAACTGCGGATTGCCCGAGTTCAGTGCCTGAACGGCAGGCATGACCGGAGCCAGCGTGGTTTTGGCTCCAGCCATCAAGTCCTCCAGCCGCAACCGATCTTCGTTGCGCTCGAATGCGATTCGATGTGCTGCGATCCACAGCCCCACCAGAAGACGCGGGATTCCCGCTGTCAGTTCAATCAGAAGGTGTGCGAGTTCGTCACTCATCTGTAGCGGGGTTGAAACGTACTGGTGACGTAGCAATGCCGGCAGGAAGACGCCTACAAACTCTGCGTCATCGACCTGAAATGGCTGGAATCGGTGATGCCCAAGGGAAGATATGCGCTGCGACACCGAAAACCGGCTTCTGAGCGCGTTCAATCCGTCAGGTGTGCCTGATATGCATAGGGCCATGCCCCATTCGTTTGCGATAGAAAGGATCCACTTGAGCATCTGGTCTTCAACGATAGGAAGACCAGCCCAGTAGTCGTCGATATGGTGACCTGCCCCCTTCTTGCCGTTTGTTCTGGACTTGCGCTGGCTCAGTGTGGCGAGTTTGAACAGGTTCTGGATTTCGTCCAGGTGCAGGAGTCCAAGGAAGTGGCTGCTGGCGATTTGTCGCCACTCTTCCAGCATGCGCGGACCGTATCTTCGTTGTTGTGCCAGGGTGTGCGCGAAGCGCGGCTCGCCCTTGTGGAAGGGCAGCATAGCGCGATCCCAAGCCTTCATCAGTACCTCTGCCAGATCCACGGTTCGGCCGCTGGGAGGGACGCACACAGAAACCCATGCGACCTGGAGATGCTTGCCGGCGAAGTTAGGGAGTCGGTCGTGCGCAATGATCTGCGGATAGCGCTTGAGGAGGCGCGTGACCGCTTCGGTTTTTCCTGTTCCGGAATGGCCAACCAGAGACACGACGCCCGCCGGCATGTTTAGGGCCGGCTGGATCACCGGCTCCTTCATTAAGGCAGACCACACTTCCGGTGAATGGGGGGAGCGCTGTGCATAACTGTGTCGCGTGGCCAGGTCCAGACTTTCTGCCAGACGCAGTTCCTCGATACGTGGCAGGTGCATCTCGCGCAACTGCATCAACCAGTGCAGTCTCACGGCATAAGGCAGGTTTGCGATATCTGGCGGTCTAGCCGGCGTTTGGAGTAATGCCCGGCTCATCTCGCGACGATCCCGGATGGGCCCCAGGGCATTGATGAAGGGATTGTCGCCGTAAGGGGAAAGATCATTCATGATCGTTCTCCGGAGATTGCTCGTCTAGCAATTGCGCCATCCAGGCGAGGTGGTCTTGCCCCGCGTCGTTCATCGCTTCGCGAGGGGGGCGTGCGTTGAAGGGGCGTCCTGAATCGGACAGATCTTGTGGCGGGAGGCTGCTTTCGAGCTCCATCTGCCGCGCCGTGGTGATATCAGGCCGCCCTCCTTTTGAGAGCGCGTCTGCTTCGCGCGTACGGCTTTTAGCATTGCGGATAAGCTGAGTCTCGCGTTCAAGCGCCTGAAGGCGGATCAGATTGGTCTCGTGTTCACGCTTCGCGTTGCTTTGTGTGTGATGCTCCATCTGATCAACGAAATCGAACAATGGAGTGTGCGGCGGGGCAATTGCGGTATCGGCGAGATCCAGTTCAATGAGGCCGGAGCTTGGAAGGATCCAGGTTTTCGAGAGCGAGGCAGGGTGGTAGTTGCCGGGCAGCTTCCAGCCATGGCGATTTCGCGCGAGAAATCCCCACTCATCTTCCAGGCCCGGGGGCCATCCATAGTCGAGTTGGCCCTTGAATACCCCGTTCCTGGTGACATGTGCCGGGCTGGCAGGCAGCATGTCCGTGATCAGTGTCGTTCTTGTAAACTCCCGTTGTGTGCCAATCCCCATGTCATGGCCGAAGCGCCAGAGCCCCGCAGGGCTGGGTACGACGCCGCAAGCCTTCATGGTGGCGTCCAGCCGATGCGCCCGATTGGCGGTGAGGTTGTAGCGCCAGAACACCGTGTAGAGATACTCGACAAATTCCGGCAAGGTCATGACGGACAAGCCAGGGCGGTACTGCCGGATTTCCAGTTCTTTGCGGCGCGCATCAATCGCTCCCGGGATGGCCTGGATGCGATCCTTGCCAATGCGGTGGAGAACTTCCGTCATGCCGTGCCAGTCCGGGCGCCGGGGCGGTGTGAAGGATTCGTCCGGCACATACATCCCGAAAAACCGTCCCCCCTGGGATTTGTACTCGCCGTTGTCCATCCACAGTGAGGCGGGGAGCGTCGGCAAGGGATTCAAGGCCAGGCTGAAGGAAAAGCCATACAGTGCAGACATCAACTCCGGGGGCGCCACGCAGTTGAACAGCGCGATCTTGGCTGTAGGCCAAGAGGGGTGCTGCAGACAGACATGAAAGCCCATGACGGCAGTCGACCACACATCCACGATGACATAGACGACTGGGCGTCCAACGATCCACGTGCGGTTGAGGATCGAACGCAGATAAATATCGCCCACGGTCGAGTCGATGCACCAGGTGTGCCCGGGACCGGGGATGCCCTTCCATGCTTTTTCTTTGAGACTGCGGTGGTTGCGCTGGAAATGACCGGCTGTTGTCTTATTTTGCAGCTCCTCCATTTTCGGGATCGTGCTGGTGAGCACTCGAATGATCTGCCGTCGGTTTGGGTACTGACCCTGGCGAAGATCCACCGCAACGGGCACGCCATTGACGAAGGTGTAGGCCTGGACAAATGCATGTTTGAGAATGCGGTCAATGCGCTCCGGCATCTTCATGCGCAGCTTTGAATTTTTCTTGTCGGCTCCAAGGATCTTGATGATCCATTCGGTCGACACACCGGGTTGTTGCGGCGGTGCTTCGGTCTGGACCTTGCGTGCGAGTCGTTCTGCGTTGGTCTTTCGGCCTGCTTTGCGGCGTCCGCCCGGATCGCAGGGACGCGGTTGGCCTGGGGCACCGCATCTGAAGCGCCGGTCACGCAGGGATTTTTCATGGAACCCGAAACGGATCAGCAGCGAGAGTATTTTGTTGGCCTGTGCGCGACTGCACCCCAAGGCCATTGTTTCCTTGATCAGAGGGCCAAATGTTCCATGGATGAGCAGGGATTCTCGAAGGTACTTGGAATCTAGGAGGAGACGCGCGAGCTGACGCCGCCGGTCAAACTCTTGCTGTCCTCTCTCACTTTGCGGTGGCACGAAATACGGGCGCTCAAGCTCAAATTCAATCGGTAGCAACAGATGCTCCGACGCGAGGGATTCCAACTCTGGGCGGTGAAACCAGATGATGGCTGTTGTGTTGGGGAGGGCGGGTTTAGCACGCCGACGAGCCGTGTGTTCGAGACGACGGCGTCCTCCGCGCGCGGTGCGCTGATCGTCATCTGACGGCGAAACGATTTCAACCAATGCCGTCTTTTTTCGTGCGGGCTCATCGAGGATCACGCGATAAAAGTGCTCCCCGGAATCCGTAACGAGCTTGATCACGCTGTTGTGTCTCAGTTGGTCCATGCGTCACCTCCCGAGACCACCGAGTTCTGCGCCCAGAAAACTTCCTTCGGCAGGAGATCCACACGCTCGGTCGGACGCCACCCCACGGTGAGTCGCATGGGAATGCGGCCCAGCCAAACGGCTCTCCAGAACGCTTCTTGTGCCGCAGTCATGGAGTTGAAACGCTCGCGCAAGGGCGCCAGGATGGAATGCAGTGGCATGCCCTGAAGATGGCGCGCAAACCACATCGCGGCTTCGAGGTGATCGGGAGGAGGTGAGGAGATCAATCCCCAGTGCCAGGTGCGCACGAGGGTCTCGGTCACTCGAGACAGCAGGAGCTTCTCGGTGATGAGGCGACAGGGGACGCCGCGTACTCGCCAGTACTCGCGCTCGAGGGCCAATAACTGACGGCGCCTCGGCGTGTTGGTGTCGCTTGCGTACTTGCAGCTCAGCGCCATCAGCCGAAGTTTTCCGTCAGCACTTTTGAGCGTAACGAGCTGATCCGTCGTCATCACCCATGGTGCTTGTTCTCCCTGGAAGCGGAGGATGGGGTGACGGATGCCGAGCTTTCGTGCCAAATCCAGCGTGCCAGGGTAGAGCCTGTAGGGCGGTGCTGCGCGATAGGCCACGAGCTCATGGGGCGCGGTGGTCAGGGACAGGGGGTGCTGCTCCCTCAGGTCGTGATGATCGGGATGCATCCAGGCTTGCAGTGCTGTGTTGCGCTCCAGATCGGACAGGAAGTCATGGGACCGGCCGTGCAGGGTCACAATGTGCGAACGTCCCCGGCTGCTCGGGTCTCCCCGAGTGACTTGATGCCAGGCAGAATAATCTGCGTGAATGCCTTGCCCTCGGCCTTGCCGGACGAAGCGAGCGAGTACGGTGGGTGTAAATCGTTTGGTGGTTCTCATGCTCAATCTCCTGCCGCCGGGGTGAGGGAGGTCCTCGCTCACCGAACGGCTTGCGAAAAAACGAAAACAGGGGATTGACGGACTGCGGATGCAGTCCTAGACTGGACTCAGCGAAAGTTCAGTTGGGGCGTCAATCCCCGACAAGATGTAAAGAAAACTGCCCGCTTGGCGCTCCAACGCCTCGCGGGCTTTTCTTTTTTCTGAAGTGAAATGCTATCTCGCTTGAGATCTCCTCCTGAAAATCGCGGCTTCGGATGTGAATCCGCATATTCAGACTAACGCTAGTTTTTAATTATTCAAAGTCTTTTATTTGGTTTTGATTGGCGTATCTGTGTGCTTTTTTTATATTTCCAACGTTGGAAATGTTTTGAGAAGTACTTTTTTTGTAGCAGAGCTGGTTGTTTGTGTGTTGTGCGTCTTTATTTGATAGCGGCCGTTTTTTTTGTAATACATTTAGGTTTTTGATGTGAGGGGCGAAATGTCCGTACCTCCGGTGAGACAAGGGGCTTGTGGGCTGCTCAAGGTGTTTTTGGATTGTGAGTTCACGGATTTCATCCAAATCGACCTGATCAGCATTGCGCTGGTCAGTGAAGATGGGAGGGAGTTTTATGCCGTGCGTTCAGATTTTCTGGAGCAGGATTGCTCGGATTTTGTGAGAGCGGCTGTGCTGCCGCTCCTTGAGTCGGACCCATCAATAAGGATGTCTCGAGAGACGCTGAGTCAGCGCTTGCATGATTGGCTGGCTTCGTTGCCGGATTTCATGATCGCTTGCGACTCACATCATGATCGGGATCTATTTGCCGACGCACTGAATTACAAACCCGTTGCCAAATTTAGGGGCTGGATCAATCTCAATGCTTTGCCCGAAGATATGAAGGCTGTATTTCATCGTGAGGCCGCTCGGTATCACGATATTCCGGGTAGCCCTTGGCATCATGCGCTCCACGATGCGCGTGCACATCGAGCTGGCTGGATGGGGGCAAAGTCAGCAGATTTTTCTTTCGGTGATGTTGTGGATCCGCGCGTATGAGTCGACGGCGAGCCATTAACCGAAAACGTAAGTTTTATGTGTGGGAACGAAAGCTGCCGCGACGCCGCTATCTGCTGAGGGGCTATGGGCTGCGCAGAGCGAGGACGAGCAATTCCAGATTATCGATGAGTGGGAAAATTTAATCCCGATCGGGCGTGAAATCACCTGATAATTGGGGTGGGCAGCGCAGTCGGTAGCCGCTCAAAGTTGCTTTGTCGAAACTGAAGACATGTTCTCGCGGGCTGCTTTCGCATCGTCCAACGATACGCCGTGGAAAGTCAGGCTCGCCATAGTCGAGCAGAATCTGGCCGCCGCAGGTTGGGCATTGCGCTACATATTTGGCCATACGGGCGCGCTTCGGAGCATCGGTATTCGGTCGATAAAGTTCCAGACATACGCTGCGCTCTCTGAAGCCAAGCATGCTCTCCGGTGTCATGACGATCTGGTCATCAGCCCATCTTGTGACATGCTCAATCTCTCGTTTACAACACCACACTGCCAAGCCTGCGAAGATGATCAAAGCCAGATCAATTGTCGTGAGCGGTCTCGGACTAAGTACAAGCAGGAGCAGCGATCCTGCTGTAATCAGTCCTAAAGCGAAAATCCAGAGGAGCGTGGGCCAGATTAGAAACCATTTTCGCCACCCTTCGGCGGTGTATTCCCGGTCAAACAAAAGCTTTGCCCAGCCAGCGATTGCAATGGTCTCTGCAGGGATATACGCAATGTCCTGGTGGTGGATGCCGAGCGTTCGGGCTGGGACTCCCTTCGCGATCTCGACAGGACAAGCTATCAACGCAATCAGGGCTTGATTGCCTGCGCCGCCGTCACTTTCATGTTTGATGATGTCAGGATAGTGACTAAACCCGTGGTTGGCTGCGAACTGGTTTAGGCCGGGGCCGTATTTGCTCTTGAACGCCCTGAGCGTCTTCCAGTGTCTGCTGAACCAAGCGCTGGGATCCTGTTCCGCCTCCCCTGAGACAGCAAGCTGTAAAGAACGGTAGTTGAAGCGCGGATCTTTGCCTTCTTCAAGCCGGTCAAGGGTCTCGTCTGCTAAATGCTGCAGAACGTCATATAGCTGATTGTTTTTCCTGTGGGCGATCAGATAACGTTGCAGGCAAGCCGCAGCGCTACGAAGCGAGGAGCTGTCGGTGTCTGTTTGTTCTTCGGTAAGCTTTTGATTGCTAGCCATATTTTTCCCTGTGTTTAGGGTAGTGCGAGCGTTTGATAGTGATGCTGCCCGTTGTTCAGGGCTTAGTCTGGCCTCGTTTTCAGCAAAGAGGCTTGTACGATGTCTAACGTATATTTAATCAATGGTGTCGAGGTTACAACGAGGATGCTGCCTTCGGGGGATATGGTGGTATGGCACCCTGCAGGTTCTGTGGTGCGAAGCGTTGTTGAGTCTATTTGCCGAGGGAGAGGGTACTGGGACCCGAGGTATCGGAACTGGATCGTCAAAGGTGGGTGCGTGGCGAGCGCTTTGATGGAGTTGGAGATGACGCAGCTAAAGTCCAGCTAGAGATAGCTCGAGTCGTTGAGTTTTAATGATCCGCGCAGTGTGCATGAGCGTTGTTCTCTTGCTAATATGTCTCGAAACGTAGCTGCCGTCTTGTTTTCGACTTTAAAAGAAGTGAAGTTAAACAACACTCACTCTGAAGCCGCATTATGACGAACCCGCTGTTTTTGACTTTAATTGTCTGGAATAGTTGTTGTTCCAGACAATTAAAGTCGAAAACAGGTCATTAAAGTCGAAAACAAGCGAAGGCCCCGCAAACGCCCCTCAAAGGCTTGCGGGGCCTTGCTTTTGGCGGTTTTCAGGATTGAAGGCCTGTTTTGCCGGATCGAGCGCCCAAAGTCAAAAACAAGGGGCTGAAAGCCTTGTGCGGCAGGGGTTTCGGTCTTTGTGCCGCGGCGGTCGAAAAGACGGTGTCGGGGGAGCATTTTCGGCTGGCATGCTGCCGCGAGAGGCGTATGGGGGCAGGTTTTGGAGCAGGGCTTAACGCCAATGGCTCCTGCCAACCCGTTGCGGACGTTCGTGAAGTTGAAAAGCGGGCGTTCAGTCGTAGGGCGGAGTGCCAACTCCGCCACCCGGAATAACGCACGCAGTTACGTACGGGGGAAACATCCGGTGCGGTTGGCACCGCACCCTACGCTTCAGGCATGTCTCGGCGACCCCGCTGTACGAGGTACGATTCGGGCACGCATTCCGGGTGAGGGCCTTGCCGCAAGAACATGCCCCGCATTCCCCCTTCGCGTTCATTCAGGCGACTGGCTGCGCCCTTCACCGAATTTTTTCAGGAGCGGCAGGAGCTCCCTGAACGCGTCCAGATAGTCGTCATCCTCGCAGTGGCGAGAAGCGCGGGCCCTGAAGAACAGCTCGGCGCGCACTTCGTCCACCCGAGTTCGACAGTTCGTCGCGTAAGTTGTTGATTCGTATATGAGCGAATCTCAAACGTGCCCCTACAAGAAAGTG